>NZ_JBIBVJ010000001.1:0-10829 GCF_043080305.1 Kitasatospora sp. NPDC015120
GGCTCCCAGTAGACGACTGGGTTGATAGGCCGGATATGGAAGCCCTGTGAGGGGTGGAGTTGACCGGTACTAATAGGCCGAGGGCTTGTCCTCAGTTGCTCGCGTCCACTGTGTTGTTCTGAAACAACGACCCCCGCCGTATACGGGCGGGCGGCCGACAGTTTCATAGTGTTTCGGTGGTCATAGCGTGAGGGAAACGCCCGGTTACATTCCGAACCCGGAAGCTAAGCCTCACAGCGCCGATGGTACTGCAGGGGGGACCCTGTGGGAGAGTAGGACGCCGCCGAACAATTCTTCTGAGAAGCCCCTGCCGGGGATACCGGCAGGGGCTTTTCGCATGTCCGGATATGCCGGGACCAGGACCAGGACCGGACCGGGGCCCTCGCCGCCCCATGGCAGCGCCCGGCCCGCCGCTCCGGCCCCCGAGCCCATCAATATGGCGCTAAGACTCCCAGCTCAGCGCCCAGATCGCTGGCAAAGCGGCGCCTGCGCCGTAGTCTCGAAGGCGAAGGGAACTGGTGTCCGGGATGGCCGCCAGGCTCGGCCGGATCAAGAATGGTGCACATGGGACGCGGCAGGCTGCGGATCTACCTCGGGGCGGCACCCGGGGTCGGTAAGACGTACGCCATGCTCGCGGAGGCGCACCGGCGGTCGGAGCGGGGAACGGACGTCGCGGTGGCGTTCGTCGAGGACCACGGGCGCCGGCACACGGCCGAGCAGGTCTCCGGTCTCGACGTGGTGCCGCGGCGGGAGCTGACGCACCGCGGGGCCGTGTTCACGGAGATGGACCTGGACGCGGTGCTGGCGCGCCGGCCCCAGGTGGTGCTGGTGGACGAGCTGGCGCACACCAATGTGCCGGGGTGCCGCAACGAGAAGCGGTGGCAGGACGTCGAGGAACTGCTCGCGGCCGGGATCGACGTCGTCTCGACGGTGAACATCCAGCACCTGGAGTCCCTCGGCGACGTCGTCGAGGGCATCACGGGGGTGCGGCAGCGGGAGACGGTGCCGGACGAGGTGGTCCGCCGGGCCGACCAGATCGAGCTCGTCGACATGTCGCCGCAGGCGCTGCGGCGCCGGCTGGCGCACGGCAATGTGTACGCGCCGGAGAAGATCGACGCGGCGCTCGCCCACTACTTCCGGCCGGGGAACCTGACGGCGCTGCGCGAGCTGGCGCTGCTGTGGACGGCCGACCGGGTCGACGAGTACCTGCAGAAGTACCGGGCCGAACAGGGCATCAAGGGGACCTGGCAGGCACGCGAGCGGATCGTGGTGGGTCTGACGGGCGGCCCGGAGGGCGCGACGCTGATCCGCCGGGCCGCCCGGATCGCGGCCCGCGGATCGGGCGGCGAGCTGCTGGCGGTGCACATCTCCCGCTCGGACGGCCTCGCCCCTTCGGGCTCGGGCTCGTCGCAGACGCTGATCGAGCAGCGGGCGCTGGTGGAGAGCCTGGGCGGTTCGTACCACGCGGTGCTGGGCGACGACCCGGCCGCCGGGCTGCTGGAGTTCGCACGGGGCGTGAACGCGACGCAGATCGTGCTGGGCACCAGTCGGCGGCCGGCCTGGCAGTACGTCTACGGGCCGGGTGTGAGCGGCACGGTGACGCGTGAGTCGGGTGACATCGACGTGCACATCGTCACGCACGAGCACGCGGCGAAGGGGCGCGGGCGGATCCCGATCCGCAAGGTGACGGATCTGGGCCGCACGCGCACGGTGGCGGGCTGGCTGATCGGGGTGGCGGGGCCGCCGTTGCTGGCGCTGGTGCTCATCAACGTCCACGGCCTGGGCCTCACCACGGACATGCTGCTGTTCCTGTCGCTGACGGTGTGCGCGGCGCTGGTGGGCGGGCTGTTCCCGGCGATCGCCTCGGCGCTGGTCGGGTCCACCGCGCTGAACTACTACTTCGCGCCGCCGATCCGCACGTTCACGATCGACGAGCCGCAGAACATCATGGCGGTGGCGATATTCACCACGGTCGGCATGGCCGTGGCCTCGGTGGTCGACCTGGCGGCCCGGCGCACCCACCAGGCGGCGCGCAGCCAGACCGAGGCCCAGACGCTGAGCGCGCTGGCCGGCACGGTGCTGCGCGGGTCGCCGAGCGGGGACGGGGACGGGGTGCTGACCGCGTTGCTGGAGCAGGTCCGGGAGACCTTCCAGCAGGAGTCGGTGGCCCTGTTGGAGCGGCCCGACCGGGTCGGGGCGTGGCAGGCGGTGGCGACGGCGGGTCCGCGTCCGCCGGAGCGTCCGGAGACGGCCGACGTGGACGTGCCGGTCGGGGAGACGCTGGCGCTGGTGCTGCGCGGCCGGGTGCTGCCGGGGGAGGACCGCCGGCTGCTGGGGGCGTTCGCCGCGCAGGCGGCGGTGGTGCTGGAGCGCCGCCGGCTGGCGGGGGAGGCGGCGGCCGCCCGGCGGGAGGCCGAGGGGAACCGGATCCGGACCGCGCTGCTGGCGGCCGTCTCGCACGATCTGCGCACACCGCTCGCGGGGATCAAGGCCTCGGTGAGCTCGCTCCGTTCGGCGGACGTGGAGTGGGACGAGGAGGACGAGGCGGAGCTGCTGGCGGGGATCGAGGACGGCGCCGACCGGCTCGACCATCTGATCAACAACTTGCTCGACATGAGCCGGCTGCAGACCGGAACGGTCACGCCGCTGATCCAGGAGACCGACCTGGACGAGGTGGTGCCGTTCGCGCTGGGCGGGGTGCCGCCGGGGGCGGTCCGGCTGGACGTGCCGGAGACCCTGCCGATGATCCGGGCCGACGGCGGGCTGCTGGAGCGGTCGCTGGCCAATCTGGTCGAGAACGCCGTGAAGTACAGCCCCGCCGGGGTGAAGGTGCTGGTCAAGGCCGACGCCCTGCACCCGGCGGACGGGCCGGGCCGGGTGGAGCTGCGGATCGTGGACCGGGGTCCGGGGGTGCCGGAGGACGCCAAGGAGCGGATCTTCGCGCCGTTCCAGCGGTACGGGGACGCTCCGCGCGGTGCCGGGGTGGGGCTGGGGCTCGCGGTGGCGCGCGGCTTCGTCGAGGCGATGGACGGCACGGTGTCCGCCGAGGACACCCCGGGCGGCGGGCTGACCATGGTCGTCACCCTGCCCGCCGTCGAGCGTGTCCCGGAGCCCGACGGGCCGCGGCCGGAGGGCCCCGGCGGACCGGACCCCGGCGGACCGGGGGCCGAGGAGCCGGCACCGGCCCCGCCCCCGGTATGACCATCCCTGTTCTCCGGTGACCGCTTCATCATCACTTCACGACCACTTCTGATCAGACCGACAGCCCGAAAGGCGGAGCCCGCATGACCCGGGTCCTCGTCGTGGACGACGAACCGCAGATCGTCCGCGCGCTGGTGATCAACCTCAAGGCCCGCAAGTACGAGGTCGACGCCGCACACGACGGCGCGAGCGCCCTGGAACTCGCCGCCGCCCGCCACCCCGACGTCGTCGTCCTCGACCTCGGCCTGCCCGACATGGACGGGGTCGAGGTGATCAAGGGGCTGCGCGGCTGGACCAGGGTGCCGATCATCGTGCTCTCCGCCCGGCACGCCTCCGACGAGAAGGTCGAGGCGCTGGACGCCGGCGCCGACGACTACGTCACCAAGCCCTTCGGGATGGACGAACTGCTGGCCCGGATGCGCGCCGCCGTGCGCCGCGCCGAGCCGGTCGCCGGGGAGGACGGCTCGGTGGTGGTCACCGACAGCTTCACCGTCGACCTGGCGGCGAAGAAGGTGAACCGCGACGGCACCGACATCCGCCTTACCCCGACCGAGTGGCATCTGCTGGAGGTCCTGGTCCGCAACGCGGGCCGGCTGGTCAGCCAGACCCAGTTGCTCCAGGAGGTCTGGGGCCCGGCCTACCGGACCGAGACGAACTACCTGCGGGTCTACCTCGCCCAGCTGCGGCGCAAGCTCGAACGCGACCCCTCGCACCCGCGGCACTTCATCACCGAGCCCGGCATGGGCTACCGCTTCGAGGGGTGAGCGGGCGGCCGCTCGCGGGAGCCGGGCGGCCGTCGCGGCGCGCCCCCGGGGAGCCCGGGCGTCCCGCACGGCCTGCCGTCGGGGCCCCCGGAACCGGTACCCTTCCGGCATGAGTGGTGACAACAGCAGCGGGCCGCCGCAGGGGCGCTTCCGCCGCATGCTCAGCCGGCTGACCTCCTCCACCGAGGAGTTGGAGGCCGAGGAGCTGCGCCAGGAGAGCGCCGCGGAGTCGGGCTGCACGCCGATCGCCAGCTGCGGGGACCGGCAACTGGTCACCGTCGCCGGCACCCTGCGCACCGTGACGCTCCGCCCGCGGGCCGGGGTGCCCGCGCTGGAGGCGGAGCTCTTCGACGGCACCGAGGCGCTGGACGTGGTCTGGCTCGGGCGCCGCTCCATCGCGGGCATCGAGCCGGGGCGCCGTCTGGTCGCCAGCGGCCGGATCAGCCATGCGCGCGGCCGCCGGGTGCTGTTCAACCCCCGCTACGAGCTGCGTCCGGTCGGACACGGGAGCGAATGAGCGTGAGCAACCAGCCCGGCGGCGAGCCCGCCGCCCAGCTCGGCCTGGTGGACACCGTCCGGGACGAGGAGGCGGAGCGGCAGGCCTCCCGCGAGGCCGCCGACACCGTGATGAAGGCGTTCGGCGGGGTCCGCGGCATGGTCGACATGACCCTGCCCGGCCTGGTCTTCATCGTCACCTACAACATCACCCACCAGGTGCCCGCCGCGGCCTGGGCGGCGCTGGGCCTGAGCGCGCTGTTCGTGGTGGCGCGGCTGCTGAAGCGGGAGACCGTCCAGCACGCCTTCAGCGGGGTGTTCGGGGTCGCCATCGGCGCCTGGATCTCGATGAAGACCGGCAAGGCGGAGAACTTCTACCTGCCGGGCCTGCTCTGGAACGTCGGCTACTGCGTGGGCCTCGCCGTCTCGGCGCTGGTCCGCTGGCCGCTGATCGGCATCATGCTCGGCCCGGTGACCGGGGAGATGTTCACCTGGCGCAAGCAGAACCCGGGCCGGCTGGCCGCCTACACCAAGGCCACCTGGGCGTGGGTGCTGATCATGGGCATCAAGCCGGTGATCCTCTTCCCGCTGTACTTCACCCACAACGTCAACCTGCTGGGCTGGCTGAAGGTCGCGCTGGGCATCCCGCCGCTGCTGCTGGCGATGTACGTGACCTGGCAGATCCTGCTGAAGGCGCCGCCGCCGATCAAGGCGCAGCTGGACGACGAGCCGGCGCCGGAGCACTCCGCCGGCGAGCCGCCCGCCGACCGGTAGGCGTCAGGACCGGCGAACGGCCGGGGGTCCGCACTCCGAGCGAGTGCGGACCCCCGGCCGTTTCCGTTCCCGGGCTGGTGTTCCCGGGCCGCCGTTCCCCGCGCTACTGCGCGCCGGCGGAGCTGGACAGCAGGTCCTCCAGCTCCTCCTCGCGCTCCTGGGCGGCCACGAAGAGCAGCTCGTCGCCGCCCTCCAGGGTGTCGTCCTTGCCGGGCACCAGGACCCGGCCCTCGCGGAGGATGGTCACCAGCGCGGTGTCCGGCGGCCACGGCACGTCGCCGACCCGGGTGCCGACCAGCTCGGTGTCCTCGGCGAGGGTCAGCTCGACGAGGTTGGCGTTGCCCTGGCTGAAGCGCATCAGCCGGACCAGGTCGCCGACGCTGACCGCCTCCTCGACCAGGGCGGACATCAGGCGCGGGGTGGAGACGGCCACGTCCACGCCCCAGGACTCGTTGAAGAGCCACTCGTTCTTCGGGTTGTTCACCCGGGCGACCACCCGCGGCACGCCGTACTCGGTCTTCGCGAGCAGCGAGACGACGAGGTTGACCTTGTCGTCACCGGTGGCGGCGATCACCACGTGGCAGCGCTGCAGCGCGGCCTCGTCCAGCGAGGTGATCTCGCAGGCGTCGGCCAGCAGCCACTCCGCCATGGGCACCCGCTCCACCGAGATGGAGTTCGGGTTCTTGTCGATCAGCAGGACCTCGTGGCCGTTCTCCAGCAGCTCGCCCGCGATCGAGCGGCCGACGGCACCGGCCCCGGCAATGGCGACTCGCATCAGTGACCTTCCTTCTGCGGGCCCTGCGCGAACGCGGCCTCGACCGCCGTCAGGTCGGCCCGGCGCAGCATCACGTGCACCAGGTCGCCCTCCTGCACCACCATCTGGGGCGAGGGCAGCACGCCCTCGCCGAGCCGGGTGACGAACGACACCCGGGAGCCGGAGGCGGCCTCCAGCTCGCTCACCCGGTGGCCCACCCACTCCGGGGCGTAGGCGACCTCGGCGAGCTGGACGGCACCGCTCGGGTCCTGCCAGAGCGGCTCGGCGCCGCTCGGCAGCAGCCGGCGCAGCATCTGGTCGGCCGTCCAGCGGACGGTGGCGACGGTGGGGATGCCCAGGCGCTGGTAGACCTCGGCGCGCCGGGGGTCGTAGATCCGGGCCGCGACGTTCTCCACGCCGAAGTTCTCCCGGGCCACCCGGGCGGCGATGATGTTGGAGTTGTCACCGCTGGAGACGGCGGCGAAGGCACCCGCCTCCTCGATGCCCGCCTCCTTCAGGGTGTCCTGGTCGAAACCGACCCCGGTCACCCGGCGCCCGTTGAACCCGGCGCCCAGCCGGCGGAAGGCCGTCGGGTCCTGGTCGACCACGGCCACCGAGTGGCCCTGTTTCTCCAGTGCGCGGGCGAGTGCGGAGCCCACCCGGCCGCAGCCCATGATAACGATGTGCACCGGCGCTACCTCACCCGTCCTATTGGGGCCATGACCTGCGCAAACACCGTTCGATCTCCGTTTCCCCGCCCCGCTGTCCGGGGCGGGCCTCCTCGTGGGGCTCGGCACGACAACCACAGTGTTGCCCGCCTGCTCGTACCCGACACGCTAGCCGGTCCGCCGAACACAGTCGCGACGAAGGGGGGCACGAACGGGGGGCGTCCGTCGGACCGGACGCCGCACTGCCCCTACGATTCCTTAACGTGCCTATGCCGACTGACCTTCCGAAACGCATCCTCATCGGGCGTGCGTTGCGCAGCGACAAGCTGGGGGAGACGCTGCTCCCCAAGCGCATCGCGCTGCCCGTCTTCGCCTCGGACGCGCTCTCCTCGGTCGCGTACGCGCCCGAGGAGATCCTGCTGACCCTCTCCCTGGCGGGTGCCTCCGCCATCCACTTCTCGTGGCAGATCGGCGTCGTGGTCGCCATCGTCATGCTCGCGGTGGTGGCCTCGTACCGGCAGAACGTGCACGCCTACCCGAGCGGCGGCGGCGACTACGAGGTCGCCACCGTGAACCACGGCCCGAACTCGGGCCTGGTGGTCGCGAGCGCGCTGATGGTCGACTACATCCTCACCGTGGCGGTCTCCACCACCTCGGGCGTGGCCAACGTGGTGTCGGCGGTGCCCGCGCTGCGCGGCCACGAGCTGACCCTGTCGGTCGTCGTGGTCATCCTGCTGATGGGGATGAACCTG
Source organism: Kitasatospora sp. NPDC015120 (assembly GCF_043080305.1). Taxonomy (NCBI): domain Bacteria; kingdom Bacillati; phylum Actinomycetota; class Actinomycetes; order Kitasatosporales; family Streptomycetaceae; genus Kitasatospora; species Kitasatospora sp. NPDC015120. The sequence continues at coordinate 7,409 of NZ_JBIBVJ010000001.1, forward strand.
CGCGGCGTGCGGGAGTCCGGCACGGCCTTCGCCGTGCCGACCTACGCCTTCATGATCGGCGTGCTCGGCATGGTGGTCTACGGCGTGGTCCGGCACTTCGGGATGGGGCAGGACATGCCCTCGGAGAGCTCGGGCTTCCACCTGGAGGCGACCCCGGGCAACGAGAACCTGGCCGGGTTCGCCATGGTGTTCCTGCTGCTCAAGGCGTTCTCCTCGGGCTGTGCGGCGCTGACCGGCGTGGAGGCGATCTCCAACGGCGTCCCGGCGTTCCGCAAGCCGAAGAGCAAGAACGCGGCGACCACCCTGCTGATGATGGCGACCATCGCGGTCGTGATGTTCATGGGCATCATCTGGCTGGCCCGGCTGACCGGCGTCCAGATGGCCGAGGAGTCCCACCAGTTGGTCGGCGCGCCCGGCGACTACCACCAGAAGACCGCGCTGGCCCAGATCAGCGAGGCGGTGTTCTCGAACTTCACGCCGGGCTTCTACTTCGTCGCCGCCGTCACCGGGCTGATCCTGGTGCTGGCCGCCAACACCGCGTTCAACGGCTTCCCGGTGCTGGGCTCGATCCTGGCCCAGGACCGCTACCTGCCGCGCCAGCTGCACACCCGCGGCGACCGGCTGGCCTTCTCCAACGGCATCATCCTGCTGGCGCTGGCCGCGATCCTGTTCATCATCGCCTTCGACGCGGACCCGACCCGGCTGATCCAGCTGTACATCGTCGGCGTCTTCGTGTCGTTCAACATGAGCCAGTCCGGCATGATCCGGCACTGGACCAGGAACCTGCGCACCGAGACCGACCCGGCCCGGCGCCGCCACATGCAGCGCAGCCGGGCGATCAACACCTTCGGCCTGGTGATGACCATGGCGGTGCTGATCGTCGTGCTCGCCACCAAGATCAGCCACGCCTGGATCGCCATCGCGGCGATGGTCGTGCTGTTCGTGATGATGAAGGCGATCCGCCGGCACTACGACCGGGTCTCCGCGGAACTGGTCGCCGCGGAGGAGCCGGACGACGTGGTGCTGCCCACCCGGGTGCACGCGATCGTGCTGGTCTCCAAGCTGCACAAGCCGGCGCTGCGGGCGCTGGCGTACGCGCGGCTCGCGCGGGCGCACACCCTGGAGGCGGTGACCGTGAACGTCGACCCGGCGGACACGGCGGCGCTGCGCGCGGAGTGGGACGAGCGCGGGATCGAGGTGCCGCTGAAGGTGCTCGATTCCCCGTACCGGGAGATCACCGGGCCGGTGCTGGACTACGTGAAGAACCTGCGCCGCAGCAGTCCGCGCGACGTGGTGTCGGTCTACATCCCCGAGTACGTGGTCGGCCACTGGTACGAGCACCTGCTGCACAACCAGAGCGCGCTGCGCCTGAAGGGCCGGCTGCTGTTCAAGCCGGGCGTGATGGTGACCTCGGTGCCCTGGCAGCTGGAGTCCTCGGAGCGGCGCAAGCCGCAGAAGGCCTGGTCGGCGCCGGGTTCCGTCCGGCGTGGTGAGCCCCGGGCGCCCAAGGCCGTAAAGTCGGAAGTCTCGGCGAAGCCCGCCGGCCCGGCCGATCGCAGCGCGAAGGACTCCTCCCAGTGACCCGCAACACCCCGTCTCGTTCCCATGGCTCCTCGGGCAAGGGTGCCCGCAAGGGCGGTGCCGCCGCCAAGCCCGGGCAGGTCGCCCGGCCGCGCTGGGGCAAGCCGTCGCGCCCTGAGGCGACCGACCGCGACGGGTTCACCGCGCGGACGGCGCCGCTCGCGCCGGAGGAGCGTGCCCCGGAGCGCACCTCGGAGCGTGCGGAGCAGCCGTCGCGCCCGGAGCGCGGCGCACGTGCCGAGCGTGCCGAGCGCTCGGAGGGTGGTGCGCGGCCGGAGGGCGGCGCGCGCCCGCGCAAGCAGGCCGTGCGTCCGCCGCGGGCGCTGCGCAACGCCACCCGCGCCGCCCGGGCCGAGGCCGCCCCCAAGGCCGCCAACGCGCCCAGGGCGCCGAAGGCCCCCACCGGTGACCCGCTGGTCGGCGAGCGCTACGAGGTGGAGGTCGGCCCCGTCGCGCACGGCGGCGGACACTGCGTGGCCCGGCACGAGGGCCGGGTGCTGTTCGTCCGGCACGCGCTGCCGGGCGAGAAGGTGATCGCGCAGGTCACCGAGGGCACCACCACCTCCCGCTTCCTGCGGGCCGACGCGGTGGAGGTGCTGGAGCCCGCCAAGGAGCGGATCACCCCGCCGTGCCCGTTCGCCGGGCCCGGCAAGTGCGGCGGCTGCGACTGGCAGCACGTGACGCCGGGCGGCCAGCGCAAGCTCAAGGTGCAGGTGCTGACCGAGCAGCTGGCCAAGCTGGCCGGCCTGACCCCGGCCGAGGCCGGCTGGGACGGCAGCGTCGAGCCGGTCGGCGGCAAGCTGCCGGCCGGCCGGGTGCCGGCCTGGCGCACCCGCGTCCAGTACGCGGTCGACCCGGCCAGCGGCAGGGCCGGGCTGCGCAAGCACCGCTCGCACGACGTCCAGCCGGTCGACCGCTGCCTGATCGCCGCCGAGGGCGTCACCGAGCTGGGCGTGGAGGCCCGCGACTGGCCGGGCGTCGTCTCGGTCGAGGCGATCGCCGCCTCCGGCTCCTCGGACCGCCAGGTGGTGCTCACCCCGGCGCCGGGCGCCCAGCTGCCGCTGGTCGAGCTGGACCGCCCGGTCTCCATCGCCCGCATCGACGAGCAGGGCAACACCCACAAGGTGCACGGGCGCGGCTTCGTGCGCGAGCGCGCCGCCGGGCGGACCTGGCGGGTCAGCAACGGCGGCTTCTGGCAGATCCACCCGGAGGCGCCGGACACCCTGGTCGACGCCGTCCTCGACGGCCTGGACCCGCAGTGGGGCGAGAACGCGCTCGACCTGTACTGCGGAGTGGGCCTGTTCGCGGGCGCGCTGGCCGACCGGGTCGGCGAGGACGGCGCGGTGCTCGGCATCGAGTCCGGCAAGCAGGCGGTGGCCGACGCCCGGCACAACCTGGCCGCGGTGGAGAACGTCCGGATCGAGTGCGACCGGGTGGAGTCGCTGCTGCCGCGCACCGGCATCACCGAGACCGACCTCATCGTGCTCGACCCGCCGCGCGCGGGGGCCGGACGCGAGACCGTCGCCCACCTGGCCGGGCTCGGCGCCCGCCGCATCGCCTACGTCGCCTGCGACCCGGCGGCCCTCGCCCGGGACCTCGGCTTCTTCCGCGAGGGCGGCTACCGGCCGGTCTCGCTGCGGGCCTTCGACCTGTTCCCGATGACCCACCACTTCGAGTGCGTGGCGATCCTGGAGCCGGCCGGAGGCGAGTGACCCCCCGACGACGGACGGAGGCGGCGCCCCGGCCTACCCCGGGCCCCCCCCCGCCGGCCCGCGCCGCCCGGCGCCCCGCGGCCGCCGGAGCCCCGGGCGGCCCCCCGGCCCGGGGGGGTCCGGGGGCC
>NZ_JBIBVJ010000001.1:10839-82917 GCF_043080305.1 Kitasatospora sp. NPDC015120
CCGTTCACCCACCCGTGCGTGGGGGTGGCTAGCCGGGCGCGGGCGGGCGGGGTGGGCCCCCCCGCGCCGGTCGGGGGGCGGCGCCCGGTACGCCGGGGCCCCGCCTCCGTCCGTCGCGCGCTGCCGGTCGCCTCTCGTCGCCGGATGCCGCGGGCGGCCTCAGGGCAGGGGGTGTTCCTGTTCCCTGGGCTCGTGCGGCAGGGTGATGCCGTGCTGGGCGGCGAGGCGGACCAGTGCGGCGATCCGGCCCTCGTACGCCTGGACGCCGTCGGCGTCCCCTTCGGCCCGGGCGGCCGCGAGTTCCTCGCGGGCCCGGGCGAGCTGCTCGCGCAGCTCCTGGTCGAACATGGCTGTCATGGCCGGCCTCCACACCGGTCGGTGCCGCTCCGGGGATTGCCGGGGCACTTCAGGGTCTCCGAAGGTGAAGAACTCTTCAAGTCTCCCTCCCGGCGGGTGCCGGGCGCAGCGGCGGGCGTGCGTGGGGGTCGCGCGCGGAGGTCCCGCGCGCCCTTGTTGTGCTAGCACTTCGGCGCTAGCTTGAGGTTCATGGGTAAGAAGCAGCTGAACGTCCGGGTGGACGCCACCACCGCGGAGATGGCCCGGGAACGGGCGGAGCAGCAGGGGATCAGCATGAACCAGTACATCGAGCGCCTGGTCCAGCAGGACATGGGCGAGGCCGGGCGGGTCTTCGTCGACGCGGCCGCGCAGTTCATGAAGGAGTACGAGACGGCGTTCCTGGCCGAGTTCGGCGAGCAGCGGGGCGGGGCCGACCTCCAGGACGTGCGTCGTTGAAGCTGGAGGTCGACCTCTCGTGGCTGCTCATGACCGCCGAGCAGTACACGCCCGGTGACCCGCAGGTCACCGACTACGGATCGCTGCTGGCCGCCGTCGCCCGGCACCAGGCCGAGATCTTCGACATCTCCGTCTACCCCGAACCGCAGGACCGCGCCGCCGCGCTCATGCACCAGCTGATTCGGGTGCCGGCGCTGGAGAAGACCAACGAACTGTTCGCCACCGCCGTCGCCTACGCCTACCTGGTGGCCAGCGGCTGCACGGTGGCGACCACGGCCCGCGAGGTGCGCAGCCTCGCCCGGGCCATCCGCGAGGGGCGGCTGACCGTCTCCGGAGTGGCGGACCGGCTGGCCGCCTGGGTGGTGGACGAGGCCGAGGACGAGGAGGTCAGCGGCGAGGACGACGACGACACGGAATGAGGGGACGCCGCTCAGCCGGTCCCGGCCGGCTCGGCGATCAGCGCGGTCGCGAACGGACGGAACCCCGCCCGGCGGTAGATCCGGGCCACGTCCTCGTCGGCCGCGGACAGGAACACCGTGCGCACCCCGTGCGCCCGGGCGTGCGCGACCAGCGCCGCCGTGACCGCCTGCCCGAGCCCGCGCCGCCGCGCCGCGGGCAGCGTGCCCACGCCCGCCACCTCGGTGACCGCGCCGACCGGGTTGTGCTGCCCCGCGCAGAGCGGCGTGCCGCCCTCGAAGGCCGCGGCGAGCACCGTGTGCCCCGAGGCGATCCGTTCCGCGATCCGCTCCGCGGTGCCGTCGGACCCCAGCACCTGGGCCTTCGCCGCGAGTTCCGCCGCCCCGGCGCCGCCCACCCCGGTGCCCGGCTCCTCGAACGCCAGGTGCGGGACGGCCACCGCGTGCGCGAGCGCCGGATCGTCGGCGGCCAGCACCCGCACCGACACCCCCTGCGGCACGGCGCCCGGGGCCCGCGTGACGTCCTGCCGGGCGTCCAGCACCAGGAGCGGGTGCTCGTGCACCGCCAGCCCCGCCTCCTCCACCGCCGCGCGCAGCAGCGGATCGTGCTCCGCCACCCACTCGAAGGCCTCCGGCAGCCCCAGCTCGCGCTGGCGTGCCAGCACCCGGCGGACGTCCCCGGCGGTGGCGGCCGGGCCCCGGTGGCCCAGCGCCGGGCGCGCGTAGTACGGCCAGCCGGCGCCCTCGCGCACGAACAGGCTGAGCGGGCCGAAGTCCTCGACGCGCGCGGCGGCCCGCGGGACCGCGTCGTAGTAGCGCTCGATCTCCTGGAGGAGATCCGGGTCGGGCCCGGCGGCGGAGAGGTCGTCGGCGGCAAGATCGTCAGAGGTCACGCCGTGCATCCAAGCAGGCCCGGCCCCCTCCTGCCAGGCCCGGGGCATCCGGCGGGCACCCGCCGGGCCCGGGCATTTCCGTGCGATTGTTGCCGAACGCTTACAGGCCGGGCGATCTTGTGTGCGGACCCCATGACATCCTGGGGCCTTTACAGCTCTGCCGGACGGGAACGGCGGACGTCCGCGCTGGGCGAAGCGAGGGGGATGACTGGGTCATGAGGCTCTGCTTTCTGGTGGAGGAGCACTACCGGCACGACGGCATGCCGCTCGACGTCGTACGCCAACTCACCGCGTGGGGGCACCGGGTGGACGTGCTGCGCCCCGGCGACTCGCTGATGGCGATCTCCGAGGCGGTCCGCGCCGGAAGCCACGACGCCTGGGTGCTCAAGACCGTCTCCGGCGGGCCCGGCCTCACCCTGCTGGAGGCCGCCGCCGCCGTCGGCCTCACCACCGTCAACGACGTCCGCTCGATCCGCGGCGTCCGCGACAAGGCACTCGCCTCGGTCATCGCCCGCACCCGCGGCCTGCCCGTCCCCGTCACCTACGCCGCCGCCCGCTGGGAACGGCTCGCCGAGATCCCGGCGGCCGAGTACCCCCTGGTCGTCAAGCCCGCCGACGGCAGCTCCGGGCGGGCCGTGCGGCTCGTCCGCGACCCCGGGCACCTCGCCGAAGTCGGCCCGCTGCTCGCCGGCGAGGGATTGCTCATCGCCCAGCCCTACGTGCCCAACTCCGGCACCGACCTCAAGGTGTACTGCGTCGACGGCGAGCTGTACGCCACCGAGCGCTGCTCGCCGCTCAACCCCGGCCAGGGGGTGAGGGAACGGCAGGTGCCGCTGCCGGCCGAGGTAGCGCGGATCGCCGCGCAGGTCGGCGAGGTGTTCGGACTCGACCTGTACGGCGTCGACGTGCTGCTCGGCCCGGACGGGCCGGTGGTCGTCGACATCAACGACTTCCCGAGCTTCCGGAAGGTCCCGGACGCCGTCGCACGGGTCTCCCGGGCGGTCCTGCGGCTGGCCCGCACCGGCACCGCGGTCACCGCACCGCCCGTGGCGCTGGACGCCTCCGGACTGGACGCGGTCGGGCTCGGCGCACGGGCCGTGCGGATGCCCGCCCAGGGCGGCGGCGCGGCCGCCGGGCTCGGCGTCGGCGGCGTGGGCGTCGGCGGCGCGCTGTGAGGATCGGCCTGATCACCTCCGCCCCGGACCATCCGCTGCTCGCCGCGGCCGGCGCGCTGCTGACCGCGCGCGGCCACCGCGTCGAGGCGCTCGACCCGGCGCACCCGCCCGCCGCGGACGACGCGCCGCCCGCCGACGTCTACCTGCTCAAGGCCCGCACCCCGGCGGCCCTCGCACTCGCCCGGTCACTGGAGGAACGCGGCGCCCCCGTCGTCAACCCGGCCGCCGCCACCGCCCTGTGCCAGGACCGCACCGCCATGGCCGGCCTCGCCCGGCGGGCCGGCCTGCCCTTCGCCCCCACCCGCACCGCCGGCAGCCCCGCCGCCCTGCTCGCCGCCGCCGAGGCGGGCGACCTCGTCCTCCCCCTGGTCGTCAAGAGCCGGCACAGCCGCCGCGGCGACCTCGTCGCCCGCGCCGACGACCTCGCCCGGCTGCGTGCCCTCGCCGACCAGTGGCCCGGCGAGGCCGTCGTCGCCCAGCCCTACCTGCCGAGCACCGGCTGGGACCAGAAGCTCTGGGTCGTCGCCGGGCAGCTGTTCTGCACCCGGCGGCGCTCCGAACTCGCCGACCCCGGCCCCACCCTGCCGCCGCACGGCGCGGACGCGTTCGGGCCGCACGACCTGCCCGCCGAGCGGGCCCGGCTCGCGCTGCGCGTCGGCGAGGTCTTCGGCCTCGACGTCTACGGCGTCGACCTGCTGGACGGCCCGCACGAACCGGTCGTCGTCGACGTCAACGCCTTCCCCGGCATCCGGGGGCAGGCCGGCGCGCCCGAGGCACTGGCCGCGCTCGCCCTGCGGGCCGCCGAGGCGGGCCGGCCGTCCCCGCCTGCCCCGCCCGCCCTCCCCGGCCCGCGCGAGGGCGACCCGGCGGATGCGGAACCGGACGCCGCCGCTCGTTAGGCTGGCACCCCCGGCCGGAGCCCACGACCGGGCCGCGAAAGAAGACGGACCCTTGCTGCAGGACATCGAGCCCTACCTGGCCTGCCCGCACTGCGCGCAGCCGCTCACCCTCGACGGGCGCACCCTGCGCTGCCCCGCCGGCCACAGCCACGACGTCGCCCGACAGGGCTACGTCAGCCTGCTCGCCGGCGACGCCCACACCGGCACCGGCGACACCGCCGAGATGGTCGCCGCCCGCAGCGACTTCCTCGCCGCCGGCCACTACCGGCCGATCGCCGACGCCCTCGCCGAGGCCGCCGCGGCCGCCCACCCCGAAGGGCTCGTCGCCGACCTCGGCGCCGGCACCGGCCACTACCTCGCCCACGTCCTCGACGCCCTGCCCGGCCGGCCCGGCGCCGCCCTCGACATCTCCAAGTACGCGCTGCGCCGCGCCGCCAGGGCCCACCCCCGGATCGGCGCCGTGGTCTGCGACGCCTGGCGCCCGCTGCCGCTGCTCGACGCCTCTGCCGGGCTCGTCCTCAACGTGTTCGCGCCGCGCAACGGCCCCGAGCTGCGCCGCGTGCTGCGGCCCGGCGGCACCCTGCTGCTGGTCGCGCCGACCTCGCGCCACCTGCGCGAACTCGTCGCCGGGCTGGGGCTCCTGTCGGTCGACGAGGAGAAGCAGCGGCGCATCGACGAGAAGCTCGGCCCCTACCTGACACCGGCCGGGCAGCGCGAGGTCGAGTTCACGCTGCGGCTGTCCGCCGAGGACGTGCGGACCGTGGTCGGGATGGGGCCGAGTGCCTGGCACACCGATCCGGTCCGGCTGGCGGAACGGCTCGCCGCGCTGCCGGAGCCGGTCGAGGTGACGGCGTCCGTCACCGTGGCGGCCTACCGGCGCTGAACCGGGGCGCCCGGCCGGGGCTCCGACCAGGGCCTCCCCGGGGCTCCGGCCGGCCCGGACCGAGGCGCGCCCCGGCCGTCGACCGGGGCGCCCGCCGGCCGTGGACCGGGGCTCCGACCGGCACCGGAGCGGGCCCGCGCGGCGCCGAGCCGGGCCCGCGCTCCGGTGGGCGGCGCGTGCCCGGCCCCGTGCGCCGTCGCCACCCCGATGGGATGAATCTGCCGGGCAGGCACGTTTCTGCCCCCCGACCGGCCGCTAACGTCCCACGGGTGAACCGCGACGCCACCCGGCCCGCCGTGCCGGCCCACCCGCAGCAGCGCAGTCCGGACCCCGGCGTGCCGACCGTCCGGCGCCCGATCGTCGAGGAGATCCGCCTCACCTCGTTCAAGTCCTACCGGCGCGCGAGCCTGTCGCTCGCGCCCCTCACCGTGCTGCACGGCCCCGCCGGCGTCGGCAAGTCGAATGCCCTCGACGCCCTCGCCGTCCTCTCCCGGCTCGCCCTCGGCGAGGAGATCGGCGCCTCCCTCGACGGACGGCCCGGCACCACCGGCCCCCTCGCCAAACCCGTGCGCGGCGGCCTCGACGGCTGCGTGCCGCACGGCCGCAACGCCCTCATCCTCGGCTGCACCGTCCGCTCCCCGGACGGGCCGATCGGCCTCGAACTCGTCATCCGCACCGACGGGCCGGTCCGCATCGCCCGGGAGAAGCTCACCCTCGACGGGCAGACCCTCGTCGAGACCGGCGAGCAGGACGTGCGCAAGGGCCGCGTCAACGTCAGCTGGCACAACGACACGCGCCAGGGCGACATCCGCGCCCCCTTCCCCAGCGGCACGCTGATCACCGCCCAGATCCCGCTGCGGGTCGCCGGCTCCTCGCCGGGCGAGCGCAAGGTCCTCGCCGCCGCCGAACAACTCCTCACCGCGCTGCGCGAGGTCTTCCCCGTCCACCCCGTGCCCGCCCTGATGCGCGGCTGGGCCCGCCCCGACCCGCAGGCCCGGCTGCTCAGCACCGCCGCCAACATCTCCGCCGTCATCGCCCGGCTCAGCAACGAGTGCACCCGCCGCTACGGGCAGCTGCTGCGCGTCGTCCAGTCCGCCGCCCCGCACCCGCTGCTCGGCCTCGACCTCGCCCACCGCGGCAGCGGAGCCGAGCAGCGGGTGCTCGCCGTGTTCGACGAGGGACTCCTCGGGCGCACCGGCGCCGACCAGGCCTCCGACGGGATGCTGCGCCACCTGGCGTTCGCCGCGGTGCTGCTCACCGGCGCCGGGGTGCTGGACCTCGACGTGGCCGCCGAGGTGCCGTGGGCGCAGCGGCAGCTCACCGTGCTCGCCGACGACCTCGGGGCGGGGCTCGGCACCGACCAGACCGCGTCGCTGCTGCGGCTCGCCCGGGACATGGCGGGGCGCAACCAGCTGCGGGTGCTGGCCACGCTCCAGGAGCCGGCCGCGGCGCGGGACGCGCTGGGCGCTGCGGGCGAGTTGCCCGCGGGGGCGGCGGTGGTGGAGTGCCGGCGCGATCCCGGTTCGGGGCTGACGGTGCTGCGGCCGGAGACGGCGCGGGTGCCGGCCCAGGCGGTGCGGGACGTTTCCGCGGCCTCGTCGCCGCCGCCGTCGCCGTCGTCGGCGGTCCGTCCGGTGGCCGATGATGCGGTAGACCTGGACGGGTGAACGAACGAGAGACGGAAGACCTCGCCCCCACCCTGGAAGAGCTGCGGCAGCGGCTGGTGGACTTCGCCGCCGCCCGCCGCTGGGAGCCCTTCCACACGCCCAAGAACCTCGCCGCGGCGCTGACCGTGGAGGCGGGTGAGCTGCTGGAGATCTTCCAGTGGCTCACGCCCGAGCAGGCGTCCGCGGTGATGGCCGACCCCGACCGCGCCCACCGGGTGCGGGACGAGGTGGCCGACGTGCTCGCCTACCTGCTGCAGTTCTGCACGGCGGTGGGGGTCGATCCGCTGCCGGCCCTCGCGGCCAAGATCGAGCGGAACGAACTGCGCTTCCCGGTCCCCGGCGCTCCGGCCGCCGGGGACGGCGGCGTCAACCCGGAGGGCGTCTCCTAGGCCTTGTGAGGGACAGGACCTGTCCACACCCCCCGGGTTGTCCACAGGTTTCCCGTCCCCGCGTGCGGGCCCTTCCGTCCCGGCGCACTCTCTCACCGTGACCGCACGGCAGGGCGCCGCGCGAGTGACGGAAGGAGGGCGCGGCATGGAGGCGCTGCGACTGATCAAGACCGCCCGGCACGCCCTGGCGGAGACCAGGAACATCCCGGATGTGCTGGCCGAGGCCCGGCAGGCGGCCCTGCTCGCCGAGGCGGTGGGCGCCCGGCTCGTGCGGGACGAGGACGGTGAACTCGCCGGTCTCGGGCAGCAGTTGTCCGAGGCGGCGCTGCACGCCGTGTGCTGCCTGGACCATGCGACCGGGGATGTGGCGGGGGCGTCGGCCTTCGGGCCCGGCAGCCGGGCCCGAAGGCTCGGTGACCTCGGCGAGCTCGGGCCGATGCTGGACGAACTCGGCGGGCTGCTGAGGGACATCGGGGAGACCCTGGTCGTGCTGGCCTGCGGGGCGGACACCGAGAGCCTCTACTGGGCGTGCATCGACGGCGTCGACGCCGGGGCGGAGTGCACCCAGCTGGTCGGCGAACTGCGGGACGCCGTGCGGCGGATCGCGGGCGAGCGCCCGGAGGAGGCGGAGGACGGGCTGCTGGTGTTCCAGCTCGACCCGCCGACGGAGGAGGTGGTTCCGACGCCGGTGGCGTGAGGGGCGGCGAGTGGTTCCTGGACGGTCGGCGCCGCCGTCCAGTGGCCTCTCTCCGCAGTGGTGGCAGCCGGACGCGGCCCCACCACTGCACTCAACCAGGGCACAGGGGCATTGGGGCACTGGGGCACAGGGGCACTGCCCACCACCCGACGCGGTCGTGGCGCGTCGGTGCCGTGGGACAACTGGACAGCGGGGCAGCGGGAACGGGAGCGGGTGGGAGCGGGAAGGGCGGAGGGAGGGGAGGGGGAGGGGGGAGGGGGGCGGGGGGGGGGGGGGGGGGCGGGGGGGGGGCCGGGGGGGGCGCCCCCCCCCCCCCCCCCCCCCGCGGGGGGGGGGGGGGGGGGGGGGGGGGGGGGGGGGGGGGGGGGGGCCCCCCCGCCCCCCCCGCGGCTGCTCAGCGCCGTCCGGACCGGCGGTCCGCGGAGCGGCGGTCGTCCGACGGCCCGCCGCCGGCCAGTCCGGCCCGGCGCAGCGCGTCCGCCATGGCGCTGTTGCCCAGCGGCGCCGAGCCGCCGGAGCCGCCCCGGTCACGGTCGCGGCGGTCCTGGCCGCGCCCGCCGCCCTGACCGCCCTGGCCGCCCTGGCCGCCGCGGCGCTCCTGGCGCGGCGGGCGGGCCTGCCGGTCGCCACCGCGGCCGCCGCCCTCGCCGCCGCGGCCCACCTCGTCGTCCAGCCGCAGGGTGAGCCCGATCCGCTTGCGCGGCACGTCCACCGAGGTCACCCGGACGGTCACGATGTCGCCCGGCTTGACCACCTCGCGCGGGTCCTTGACGAAGTTCTTCGACAGCGCCGACACGTGCACCAGGCCGTCCTGGTGGACGCCCACGTCGACGAAGGCGCCGAACGCGGCCACGTTGGTGACCACGCCCTCCAGCACCATGCCGACCTCCAGGTCGCCGATCTTGTCGACGCCCTCCTTGAAGGTCGCGGTGCGGAACGCCGGGCGCGGGTCGCGGCCCGGCTTGTCCAGCTCGCCGAGGATGTCGGTGACGGTCGGGACGCCGAAGGTGTCGTCGGCGAAGTCGCCCGGGCGCAGGGTGCGCAGCTTCCCGCTGTTGCCGATCAGCTCGCGCAGCTCCCCGCCGGTCGCGGCGAGGATCCGACGCACCACCGGGTACGCCTCCGGGTGCACGCTGGAGGCGTCCAGCGGGTCGTCGCCGTCCGGGATGCGCAGGAAGCCCGCACACTGCTCGAAGGCCTTCGGACCGAGCCGGGACACGTCCTTCAGCGCCTTGCGGGTGCGGAACGGGCCGTTGGCGTCACGGTGGGCGACGATGTTGTCCGCGAGCGTGCCGGTGATGCCGGAGACCCGGGTGAGCAGCGGGGCGGAGGCGGTGTTGACGTCCACGCCGACCGCGTTGACGCAGTCCTCGACGACGGCGTCCAGCGAACGGGAGAGCTTCACCTCGCTCAGGTCGTGCTGGTACTGGCCGACCCCGATCGACTTGGGGTCGATCTTGACCAGCTCGGCCAGCGGGTCCTGCAGCCGGCGGGCGATCGAGACCGCACCGCGGATCGACACGTCGAGGTCCGGCAGCTCCTGCGAGGCGAAGGCGGACGCCGAGTAGACGGAGGCGCCGGCCTCGCTGACCATCGCCTTGGTGAGCTTCAGCTCCGGGTGGCGCTTGAGGAGGTCCTCGGCGAGCTTGTCGGTCTCCCGGGAGGCGGTGCCGTTGCCGATCGCCACCAGGTCGACGCCGTGCTTCCTCGCCAGCGCGGCCAGGGTCGCCAGCGCGGCGTCCCACTTGTTGGCGGGCTGGTGCGGGTAGATCGTGTCGTGGGCGACCACCTTGCCGGTGGCGTCCACCACCGCGACCTTCACACCGGTGCGGAAGCCCGGGTCCAGGCCCATGGTGGCGCGGGTGCCGGCCGGGGCGGCGAGCAGCAGGTCCCGCAGGTTGGCGGCGAAGACGCGCACCGCCTCGTCCTCGGCCTCGGCGCGCAGCCGGCCGCGCAGGTCGATGCCGAGCCGGACCAGGATGCGGGTGCGCCAGGCCCAGCGGACGGTGTCGCCGAGCCACTTGTCGGCCGGGCGGCCGTGGTCGGCGATGCCGAAGCGGGCGGCGATCCGCTGCTCGTAGTCGTTGGCGCCGGGCAGGTCACCGGCCTCCTCGCCGTCGTACGGGGACAGGTCGAGGTCCAGCACCTCCTCCTTCTCGCCGCGCAGCATCGCCAGGATGCGGTGCGAGGGGAGCTTGGTGAACGGCTCGGCGAAGTCGAAGTAGTCGGCGAACTTCGCGCCCTCCTGCTCCTTGCCCTCGCGGACGGTGGCGACCATCCGGCCGCGGGTCCACATCCGCTCGCGCAGCGAGCCGACCAGGTCGGCGTCCTCGCCGAACCGCTCGACCAGGATCGCCCGCGCCCCCTCCAGCGCGGCCGCAGCGTCGGCCACCGACTCGTTGAGGTAGCCCGCCGCCAGCGCCGCCGGGTCCTGCGCCGGGTCGGCGAGCAGGGTGTCGGCCAGCGGCTCCAGCCCGGCCTCGCGGGCGATCTGCGCCTTGGTGCGCCGCTTCGGCTTGAACGGCAGGTAGATGTCCTCCAGCCGCGCCTTGGAGTCGGCGGCCAGGATCCGCCCGCGCAGCGCGTCGTCCAGCTTGCCCTGCGCCTCGATCGACTCCAGGACGGCGGTGCGCCGCTCCTCCAGCTCCCGCAGGTAGCGCAGCCGCTCCTCCAGGGTGCGCAGCTGCGCGTCGTCCAGCGAGCCGGTGACCTCCTTGCGGTAGCGGGCCACGAACGGCACCGTCGCGCCGCCGTCCAGCAGCTCGACCGCCGACTTCACCTGTCCCTCGCGGACGCCCAGTTCCTCGGCGATCTTCCGCTCGATCGCCTGCTGGGCCTGCTGGGCCGCCTGTTCGACTGGCGTGGTCACGAAGCCGGTCACCTTCTTCAGAGTTGCTGTCCGTACCCCCGCATTCTCGCAGCAACCCCCGACACCGCACCCCGCCCCCACCACCCCGGGCGTGGCGCGCCGGGCGGCCGCGGCGGGCCCGGCGAGGGTCCGGCGCCGGTGCACGACCGGCCCGGATCCGTCGCCCGGCGGCGGCTCCGGCCGGCGCCGGCGCGATCCCGAGCGCCCCCCGCGAAACCCAACGCCCCCGTGAAATCCTCCCTTTCCCACCCTGGTGTTCGAAATCCGCCTGAGCGCGGGCCCCGTCGCGGCGTACAGTGCCGGGCATGTGCGCAGCCGCTCGGACGCCCGACCACCTGCACGACGACGACCATCCGTACGACCAGTTGCCCGGCCCTCTGCACGACCCCCTGCACGACCGTCTGCACGACGAAGAACCGGCCATCGACACCGGTCTGGTGAGGCGGCTGATCGCCGCCCAGTTCCCGCAGTGGAAGGGCCTTCCGCTCACCCCGGTCGGGTTCGCGACCACGGACAACGCGATGTTCCGGCTCGGCCCCGAACTCGCCGTCCGCCTCCCCCGGGCCGCCTGGGCCGCCGGGAACCTCGGGCGCGAGCAGTACTGGCTCCCCCGCCTGGCCCGGCAGCTTCCGGTTCCCGTCCCGACGCCGGTCGGCCAGGGCCGGCCGACCGTCGGCTATCCCTGGAGCTGGTCGGTGCTGCGCTGGCTGGACGGCGCCAACCCCGTCCCCGGATCGATCCCCAACCCCGTCCAACTCGCCCACGACCTCGCCGGCTTCCTCACCGCCCTGCGCTCCGCCGACGTGGGCCCGCGGGCCCCGGCCGCGCTGCGCTCCGGACCGCTGGCCGGTCGCGACGCCGCCACCCGCGCGGCCATCGGCCGGCTGCGCGGGGTGATCGACACCGAGACGACGACCGCCCTGTGGGACAAGGCGCTGCGCCTGCCCGAACCCACCGGACCGGCCGTCTGGGTGCACGGCGACCTGAGCCCCGGCAACCTCCTGGTCACCGGCCAACGCCTCTCCGCCGTCCTGGACTTCGGCCTGCTGGGAACCGGTGACCCGACCGTCGACCTGCTGCCCGCCTGGAGCCTGCTGCCGCCCTCCGCCCGCCAGGCCTTCCGCTCCGCCCTGGCCGTCGACGACGCCACCTGGGAACGCGGCCGGGCCTGGGCGCTCTCCCTCGCCCTCGTCCAACTGCCCTACTACCGCACCACCAACCCGCCGCTGGCCGCCAACGCCCGGCACATCGTCCGGGAGGTCCTGGCGGACCGCAGCGTCTGAGCGTCAGACGAAGCGGGTCGGTTCGGCGGCGCCCGGCAGCGGGGGGCGAGCCGCCTCCGCCTGCCAGGCGCCGGCCAGCTCGGCCGGGAAGCGGCGGCCGCTGCGGGTCAGCACCAGCCCGGGCGTCAACTCGACCTCGTCGCCCGGGCGGAACGGCCGGTCGGTGCCCGGCGGCAGCCGTTCCCACGGGCCCAGGTGGCCGCGCCGCCCCGCCACCCGCAGCCGGCTGCCGTACGTGCTGGTGTCCCGCACCGTCACCGCGCCGCCGCGCACCGACACCTCCAGGTGCCGGCGGCTGACCAGGGCCGCCCGTTCGGCCGGGAGCAGGCCGAGCAGCGCGATGCCGCCCTCCGCCGTCCCGGGCGCCCGGCCGACCGCCGTGCGGGTGCCCTCGTCCAGGGTGCACCGGGCCACGCACTGTCCGTCCAGCACCACTTTGACCTGTGCGGCGCCGGGCCGGGGGCCGTCGTCGAGCAGCGGAACCCCGTGCAACTCGCAGGTGGGCACGCCGCGGCGCATCCGCGGCAGCATCACCCGCCCGCCGCGGTGCACGCTGTACAGGGTGCACCGGGCGTCGGGGCAGCGCCAGGCCCGTCCGACCACCTCGACCAGCGGCTTGCGGCCGGCCGTCAGCAGGCCCTGCTTCTTCAGCGCCGACAGCTCCATCTTCTTGGAGATCTCGGCGCCGGTGCGGTAGCCCATGTCCAGCGGCACCAGCCGCACGGTGCCCCGCCCGGCCGCCTCCGGGCGCAGGAACTGCCAGGTGTTGCCCTGGATCCACGGGTACTCGATCCGGTGGTCGTCGTAGTGGTCGGCGGTGATCACCTGGATCCCGGTCATGCCGGCGATCTCCAGCACCCGCTCGTCGGCGTCGGGCACCTCCTCCACCAGCCCCTCGGCCACCCAGCGCGCCAGCGTCCGGGCGTCCGCCTCCTCGGCGAACTCCCGCCGCCCGCCCAGCAGGCTGCGGTCGGCGACGCAGTAGACCGCCACGCGCCGGTCCCCGGTCAGCCGCACCAGCGCGTCCACCACCAGCCCCAGCCGGTGCAGCGAGCGCGGCGCCGTGCCGCCGAAGTCGGTCCGCCGGACGACGTTGGAGAGCTCCACCAGGTAGTCCGCCCGGTCCGCGGACGTGGCGAGGTTGCGGTCGAGGGCGCGGTCGGGGCTGTGCTCCATGGGGCCTCCGTGCGGTCGGACGTGCACGGGCCGCGCCGGACGAACCGTCCCGGCGTCCCGTCACAACGGTTCCATCATCACCCAGGCCGCCCCTTGCCGGGGCGTGCCGGGGAACCCCCCTTGCTCCGTCAACGCTCCCAGTAGGGTGCGAACATGACACGGCACATCGAATTCGAGGGCCCGCACAACTTCCGCGACCTGGGCGGCTACCCGGCCGCCGACGGGCGGGCGGTCCGCTGGGGCCTGCTGTACCGCTCGTCCTCGCTCGGCAGGCTCGCCTCGGCGGCCGACCTCGAACGGTTCCGGGCGCTGGACATCGGCACCGTGATCGACCTGCGCCACCCCTGGGAGGTCGAACGCCGGGGGCGGATACCGCAGCTGGACGGCGTCGCGTACCACAACCTCTCGATCGAGCACCGGCCGTACGACCAGGCCGAGATCGACCCGGGGCTCGACCCGTGGCGGTACCTGGCGGACCGGTTCGGCGAGGTGGCCGAGGACGGCGTCGCGGAGATCCGCGCCGTCCTGGAGCTGATCGCGGAGGCCGAGCGGCCGGTGGTCTTCCACTGCGCCGCCGGCAAGGACCGCACCGGGCTGATCGCCGCCCTGGTGCTCACCCTGCTCGGCGTGGGCGAGGACGACGTGGCCGCGGACTTCGCGCTCACCGAGCTCGTGACGGCCCGGCTGGTGACCGACTGGCGCGCCGCCAACCCGGGGCGCACACTGCGCTGGCCCGCCTTCGGGCGCGCGCCGGAGGAGGTGATCCAGCTCGCGCTCGCGGATCTGACCGCCGCCCACGGCTCGGTGCACGCCTACGTCACCGGCAAGGTCGGCCTCGACGCGGCACTGGTCGGCCGGCTGCGGGACCGGCTGCTGACGGCCTAGCCGGGGGCGTCGAGAACCGGCCAGCACCATACCGGAACGACAATCGCACGAAAAAGAAACCGATCGGCCGGCAGACCGCCAATGGACAGGGCTGATCGGAATTCGGCGGAAAATTCCAGGGAAAGACAATGCCCGGCGAATTCCGATCAGCCCCTTGCCAAGCCCCGACACCTCGGCCTCGACCTGCCGAATGGCCGGAAAAAATGGTGCTGAGCGCCTGTTCGTGCACGCTAAGGTCATTTCCGCGACGGCTCGTCCGATCGGGTGACCGCGACCGTTCCGGTCGGACCTCCGCTCGTTTCCTTTCGCCTGCATGACCCCGCCCCGCACGGCGGTGTCACCGAAACGATCGGACGGAACATGCACGCAGAGAACCGCACCGGCCGCCCCCGCCGCCCCCGCCGCCCCCGCCGCCCCCGCCGCACGCTCGTACGGGGAATCCTGGTCGCCGCCGCACTCATCGGCGTCACCGGCGCCGGCCCCGCCCTCGCCGAGGGCTCCTGGACGTCCCACATCAGCGGCTGGGGCCCCGGATCGGAGTCACGGCGCTGGGCCGACAGCGACCGCGACGACGTCGCCACCACCGTGACCTTCCAGGGCTGCGTGACCGGCAACAACGACTTCAAGGACGCCGACCTCCAGCTCTACAAGGACGTCTTCGGCCCCGACAAGGCCTACGGCCACCGGTCCAACCACTGCGACACCTCCGGCTGGGGCGACCAGAGTTCCGGCGACTACTACTTCACGCTGGAGGGCGTGCGCAGCGGCGCCAAGCTCTGGGTGGACACCGTCACCACCCGGTACTGACCCCGCCCGTGACCGACCCCGCCCGGTGCCGACCCCGCCCGGTGCCGATCCGGCCCGTCCGCCCCCGCCCGCCGGCCCCAGCCGCACCCCCCTTCCGAGCGAAATGCGTCGACCCCGCCATGGCCCTTGAGTTCCACCGCATCGACTTCCAGTACAGCCGGAAGACCCTCCTGTTCACCGGCCTCGATCTGCGGATCGACCACCCGGCCACCGTCCTGCTCGGCCCCAACGGCGCCGGCAAGTCCACCCTCATGGCGCTCGCCGCCTCCCAGCTGAGCCCGCGCCGGGGGCTGGTCACCTGGCGCGGCGTCAACCCGGCGGCGGGCGGCGGCGACCGGGCCGCCTACCGGCGCGCGGTGGCCTGGCTGCCCCAGCAGATCACCCCCGTCCCCGGGCTCACCGTGCGCGAACAGGTGGCGTACTGCGGGTGGTTGAAGGGCATGTCGCGCACCGCCGCCTGGCAGGCCTCGGCCGCCGCGCTCGCCCGGGTCGGCCTCTCCGGGCTCGCCGACCGGGCCGGCCACCAGCTCTCCGGCGGCCAGCTGCGCCGGATGGGCATTGCCGGCTGCCTCGCGCACCACAGCGAACTGATCCTGATGGACGAGCCCACCGCCGGGCTCGACCCCACCCAGCGCGCGGTGTTCCGCTCCCTGGTCGAGGAGTTGACCAGCGAGGTGAGCGTGCTGGTCTCCACCCACCAGACCGAGGACCTCGCCGGGACCTACCGGCAGGTGGTGGTGCTCGACCGCGGCCGGGTCCGTTTCCAGGGCGCCACCGAGGAGTTCCACGCCCTGGCGCCCGGCGGCCGGCTCCCCGGCTCCGACGGCGGCTCCGACGGCGGCTCCGGCGGCGGCTCCGGCGGCGGCTCCGGCACGCGCAGTGCCGAGGCCGCCTACGCGAGCCTGATCGAACGGGAGACCTGACCATGCTGCTGCGCACCGTACTGCGGGTCTCGGCCGGTACCCGGACGCTGCCGTTCCTGCTCGGCTTCGTCCTGGTCGCGCTCGGCGACGAGCTGACCGCCTGGGTCACCCCGGCCTACGGGCTCGCCGCCGCCGGACACGCCAGCCTGGCGCTGCCGTTCGCCTGCGCCGCCTGTGCGGCCTGCGGCGCGTGGGAGGGCGCGCGGCTGCACCGGGGCCGGGTGTTCAGCCGCTCGCCGGTCCGCTCCGCGCCGGCCATCACCACACCGGTGCTGCTGCCCGTCGCCGCGATGGGCGGGCTCGGCATGGCCGCCGCGCTCGGCACCGCCGCACTGGCGGGCGGCACCGTGGACGGCGTCCCGCAGCCCGGCCCGCTCGCCGTCTGGGCCGGGCTGCTGCTCGCCAACACCCTGGTCGGCTCGGTCGTCGGACGGGTGCTGGCGCCGGTGGTCGCCGTCCCGCTCGCGCTGGCGGGAAGCTTCGTGCTGAACGCCTACCCGGCCGCGTTCGACACCTACTGGCCCCGGCACCTGGTCGGCGGCGGGCTGTCCGACTGCTGCGCCGTGGACCAGGTGCTGGACGGACGGGCGGTGACGGGCTCACTGGTCTTCTCCGGCGCGGTCTGCGCGGCCGCCGTGCTGCTGATCCGCCGGCGCGGCACCCCGCTCGCCGTCGCCGCCGCGCTGGCCGTCACCGCGGGCGGCATCGCGGCGGGCGGCTGGACGGCCCGCGACCTCGGCCCCGAACCGGTGCGGGCCCGGTCCGCCGCCGCGCTGGTCTGCGACGGCGGGCGACCGCGCGTCTGCCTCTGGCCCGAGCTGGGCGGCACCCGGTCGGCCGTGGTCCGCGGCGAGGTCCGGCGGATCACCGGCAACCTGGCCTGGTACGGCGTCGCCGTTCCGGAGGCGTTCACCATGGCCGCCCGGCCCGGACCGGGCGAGGCCAAGCTCGGCGTCCCGACCGACGCCCGGGCGCAGGACGTCGCCCCCGCCGTGGCCGGCGGCCTGCTCCCGCGCGCCCCGGACTGCGCGCTCCGCGGCGACCCCTACCCGGCGGCGGTCGCCGCGGGCACGGCCACCGCCTGGCTCACCGCCCGGGCCGGGCCGGGCGGGACCACCGTGCCCCCGGCCGGCGTCGGTGGCCGCTTCACCGAGGACGACGCCGCCCGCGCCGCCCGGCTGCTCCGGCTGCCCGACGGGAGCCAGCTCGCCTGGTACCGCGCCACCGTGGCGGCCCTGGCCGACTGCGGCACCCTGCCCCCGCCGCTCCCGCGCACCGGGACGGCCTCCGACGGGGGTGAGCGGTGACCTGGTGGTGCAAGGCGCGCGCCGTCCCGCTGCTCGCGGCCGTGCTCGCCGGGACCTTCGCCGTCGGCCTGCTGTGCGGGGACGGCGAGCTGCCGGTGCCCGCCCTGCACGGACAGGCCGGGCACTTCCTGCTCGCCCACGTGCTCACCCTGCTCCCGGCGGTGTTCCTGCTCCACGGGCTGGGCCGGGGCGACCTGCGCACCGAATCGGTCGCCGGGCGGTTCCTGCGCGGCCTCGATGCCGGGCTGGCGCTCGCCCTCGCGACCGGCGGGACGGCCTGCGGCGGCCTGGCCCGTGCGGCCGGCTGCGGGGCGCTCGCCCTCGTCCTGGCCCGCAACATCGCCGGCTACCTCGGCCTCGCGCTGCTGTTCCACCCGCTGGTCGGCCACCGCCCGGCCGCCGCCGCGCTCGCCGCCGTCCCGCTGCTCTGCTCGGCGGCGGGCTGGTACCCGGACGGCCGCCCGCAGCCGTGGGCCTGGCCGCTCCATCCGGCCGGCTCCCCGACGGCACTCGCCGCCGTCACCCTGCTGCTGCTCGCCGGCACCGCCTGCACCCTGCTCCGCCGGCCTCCGCCCACCACGCCGCACCTGCGGGCCGGTTGAACGCACCCCGGCCCGCCCGGCACCCGCCCGGTCAAGCTGCGGCCCCCGCGCCCTCCGCGCCGCGGCGGCTCAGCGGCGCCGGGGCCTGCCGGGGCGGCCGCCACCGCGGGCGCCGCCCTGCGGCTTGCGCGGCCCGCGCGCGCTGCCGCCGCCGGGGGCGGCCGCGTCGGCGGTCTCGGGCCAGTGCGCCGGGCGCCGCAGGCCCGCCGGGAGGCGGGTGGCGGCGTCGCCGCGGGCCGCGTTGAGCTGCGCCTGGGTGAGGAACAGCGCCTCGGTGAGGTCGGCGCCCGCCAGGTTGGCGTCCCGCAGGTCCGCGCCGACCAGGTCGGCGAGCCGCAGATCGGCGCCGGCCAGGTCCGCCGCGACCAGCAGCGCGCCGCGCAGATTGGCCCCGCGCAGGTCCGCCCCGCGCAGCCGGGCGCCGAACAGGTCCGCGCCCCGGTGCTCCCGCCGGCGCGGCACGGCGGCCCGGACCAGCTCGCTCGCCCTGAGCAGCAGCTCGGCCACCGCCTGCCGGTGGGCGGGCACGTCGATCGCCAGGATCTCCTCCGCGGTCCCGCCGGCCAGCCGCTCGGTCTCCTCCAGCGCCCGGCGCAGCTCCCCGTGCACGGAGCGGGCCGGGGCGAAGGTGAGCGCCTCGGTGAGGTACCAGAGCAGTTCGTGCAGCTGCCGCACCACCGGGAACACCTCGGCCATCGCGCCCGCGTTCTCCGGGGCCTCGCGCCAGCTGCGCCCGCCGAAGGTGACCTGGGAGACGTGCTGACCGGCCCCGAAGCAGTCGTACACCGTGCAGCCGGGGAAGCCGCTGTCCCGCAGCCGCTCGTGGATGCCGCAGGTGAAGTCGGTCCGCAGATTGCGGCAGGCGCTGCCCGCGGCCTTGTTCACGGCGAAGTCGGCGCCGGCCGCGAAGGGCAGCGCGACGCAGCACAGCCCGAAGCAGTTCCCGCAGTCGGAGACGAGGTTGAGGCCCGGGACGCTCACGATGCTGTTGTTCCTCCGGTACGACGGTCCAGTGCGGTGGTGCAGCTGTAGAGCGTACCGACAAGCCCCCGCGCAGCCGTCGGTTAGTGTGGTCGGCCGAGCACGAGCAGACCCGGCGCACCAGTGGAGGAACCAAGGCATGTCCCGGCACGACGTGGCGCCGTACCCGGACACCGAGGGCACCGAGCGGCCCGCCGCCGGGCAGCCGGCCGCCCTCCGCCTCCCGCCCCGCGCCCGCACCGTCGCCTTCACCCTGCTCTGCTTCGCGGTCTGCCTGGCGATCGCCGCCCAGCAGTGGACCACCCTCCAGCTCGGCGGCTTCGACCTCGGGATCTTCGACCAGGGCGTGCGCGGCTACGCGCACTTCGGTCTGCCGGTCTCCACGCTGAAGAGCTACCACCACGCGTTCCCGCCCGGCTTCTCGCTCCTCGGCGACCACTTCTCGCCGGTGATCGCACTGATGGCACCGCTCTACTGGCTCTGGGACGACCCGCGCTCGCTGCTCCTCGGCCAGGCGCTCTGCTTCGCCGCCGGCGTGCCGCTGATCCGCCGGATCACCGACCGCTGCTTCGCCGACGCCGACCCCCGCACCGCGCGCCGTGCCGCGGACCTCGCCGCCCTCGCCCACGGGCTGGGCTGGCCGCTGCTGGTGGCCTCGCGCGGCGGGTTCCACGAGGTGGCGTTCGCCGTCCCGCTCACCCTGCTGATGCTGGAGCGCGGCATGGCCCGGCAGTACTGGGCGTCCGCGCTGGCCGGTCTGCTGCTGTGCTGCACCAAGGAGGACATGGGCCTGACGGTCGGCGCGTACGGCCTGGTGCTGCTGCTGCGGGCGCGCCGGGAGCCGGACCCCGGCCGTCGCCGGCCGGCCGTCCGCTGGGGCCTGGGCCTGCTGCTGGGCGGCCCGCTCGCCGCGGCGGTGGCGATCGCGAAGCTGGTCCCGGCGATGGGCGGGGCGCCCGGCTACTACTGGAACTACAAGGCGCTGGGCGAGGACGGCGGCTCGGCGGTCGCCCATGTGCTCGCCGACCCGACCCTCCTGGTCTCGGCGTCCTTCGACGCCCCGCTGAAGCCGCTGCTGCTGCTCTGGATCTTCGGCACCCTGTTCCTCCTGCCGCTGCGCTCCGCCACCGTGCTGCTCGCCGTGCCGCTGCTCGCCGAGCGGGTGCTCTCCAGCAACCCGAACCACTGGTCGGTCGCCCGCCACTACGACGCCTTCCTCTGGCCGATCCTGCTGGTCGCCGCGGTGGAGGTGCTGGGCCGCTGCCACGACCGCGCGCTGACCCGCCGGCTCGGCGTGGCGGCGGCCGCCGTGACCGTCGCGGCCGCGCTGCCGCTCGGGGTGGCCAACCTGTTCGTGCCGGCCTACTGGCAGCCGAAGACGAGCGAGGCGGCGCTGCTGCGCGGCGCGGCGCTGGTCCCGGACGGCGCCTCCGTCGAGGCGGACAACCAGGCGGCGCCCCGGCTGACCGCCCGCGCCGACGTGGTGCTGGTCGACGAGACGCCGCGCGGACGCGCGTACGTGCTGATCCGGGCGGACAAGCGGTCCTTCCCGTTCCGGACCGACCGGGAGCAGGCGGCCCGGATCGAACTGCTGCTGGCGCACGGGTACCGGACGGTCTGGTCGCAGGACGGCGTGTACCTGCTGCACCGGGAGGGCACCGAGCCGGTCCCGGGCGAGCGGGTGCCCGGCCCGGACTCCACCCCGTACCAGGACGAGGTGCCGTCGGACGTCGGCCACAACCTGTTCCGCGGCTGACGCCCGCCGCCGGGGCGGGTGCCGGCCGCGGGCCCCGTCCCGGCCCTCGTCCCGGCCAGGGTCCGGTCCCGGCCCTCGTCTCAGCCCTCGTACGGCAGCAGGTCCACGCGCTTGGGCGCCCGGCCGTCGCCGGAGGAGCGGCCGGTGAGGCGGCGGCCGATCCAGGGGCCGAGGTGGGTGCGGGCCCAGCGGGCGTCGGCGGCCAGCTTCTCGCCGCGGGTCGGCGGGGCGGCGGCCGGCAGCGGCGCGCGCCAGTCGAAGCCGGCGGGGCGGCCGAGCGCCTCCAGGACGGCCTCGGCGACCCGGCGGTGTCCCTCGGGCGAGAGGTGCAGCCGGTCCTCCGCCCAGAGCCGGCGGTCGTCGAAGCAGGGCGCGGAGAAGAGGTCCACCACGGCGATGCCCGGGTCCTGGGCGAGCTCGTGCACGAAGGCCTTCATCCGCAGGATCGCCGGGAGCAGCCGGGCCGAACCGGCCATCCGCCGGGTCGGGTCGGTACTGGTGAACATGACGACGGTGGCGCCGGTGGCGCGCAGCCGGGCGGCGGAGGCGCCGAGGAGCTCCTCGACCCGGGCGATGTCGCAGCGCGGCCGCAGCACGTCGTTGAGCCCGCCGGCCAGGGTGACCAGCTCGGCGCCCATGGCGGCGGCGTCCTCCACCTGCTCGTCGTGGATCTGGCCGATGAGCTTGCCGCGGACGGCGAGGTTGGCGTACCGGAAGCCGCCGGCGGGGTGGTCGGCGGCGAGCCGGGCGGCCACGCGGTCGGCCCAGCCCCGGAACTGGCCGTCGGGCAGCAGGTCGTCGCACATGCCCTCGGTGAAGGAGTCCCCGACGGCGACGTAGCTGGCGAAACTGGCGCAACCGCGGACGGCGGTGGGCGTGTTCTCGGTGTTCTCCATGGCCCGACGATCGTACGCGCGCGGACGGCGACGCGGTCCGGCGGCCTCGCCATCCGGCTCCGGCCCCACCGGCACCACGGGGATCAACGGCCACGGCAAGCAGACGCCGATCCACCGTTTATCGGCGCCGGGCAGAGTGGGACCCGTCGGGAGGACACGAGGCCCGGCCCGAGCAGCACGACACCACAGCCACATCGGGGGAACCACATGAACAGCACCAGCCGCCCGCGCGCCACCGCGGTCACCCTGGCCGCCGCGGCCGCGCTGACGGCCGGCCTGGCGGGGACGGCCTCGGCCGCCCCGACCACCGACCGCACCACCACGGCCACCACCGCCACGGCCACCACCGCCGCCCGCAGCACCACCGTCCGGCTCTCCAACTGGACCGGCTGCACGCTCACCCGGGAGTCCTGGGAGCTGAGCCACGGGATCTGGAGCCACGAGCCGCCGGAGCGGATCGCCGACCAGCAGCGGGGGAGCTGGTCCTCGGAGTCCGAGGGATTCGCGACCGGCACCGAGGGGTTCGCGCAGTTCTACGCGGAGAACTGCGCGAACCCCGTCCTCAACGGGCGTCTGGTGCGGGTGCACTGGAACAACCCGTACGTCGGCTCGAACAGCTACGACTGGGCCGGCAGCGACCTGAAGTTCCACGTCAGCAAGGCCGGCGGCGCGGGCAACAACGCCACCGTCGACTTCTCGGCGTGGGGTGTCTGATCCCCTGACACCCCCAGGACCCCGGGCCGCGGCACGGCGCCTCCCACACGGGCGCCCCGCCGCGGCCCGGCCGCGTTCCGCTCCGGTCAGACCCCCACCGGCTCCTCCACGCCGCCGGTGACCCAGTGCGTGCGCACGGCGTCGGTCGGCCGCTGCTCCCCCAGCGCGTCCAGCCCCCAGACGCCGAGCGCCGCCACGACCGGCCGCAGCTCGGCGCCGCGCGCGGTCAGCGCGTAGACGGTGGCGTTGGCCGGCCGTTCGAGGCGGCGGCGCTCGACGACGCCCTCGCTCTCCAGCTGCTTGAGCCGCGCGGCGAGGATGTCGGTGGAGACGCCGGGCAGGTCGGCGTGCAGGTCGGTGTAACGGCGCGGACCGGCCAGGAGTTCACGGACGATCAGGAGGCTCCAGCGCTCCCCCACCGCGTCCAGGGCGCGGGCGACGGCGCAGTACTGGTCGTAGCTTCGGCGTGACATGTGGATCAGCATAGCCAAGAGGTTGGACTTTCCAAGTGCCTACTTGGTAGAACAAAGCGACCAGGATCGACGCGGGGTGACGGTCGGGAGGCCGCAGATGGAGTTTCGGCAGTCCAGCAAGCTGAATGACGTGTGCTACGAGATCCGCGGCCCGGTGGTCGACCAGGCCAACGCGCTGGAGGAGGCCGGGCACAGCGTGCTCCGGCTGAACACCGGCAACCCGGCCACGTTCGGCTTCGAGGCGCCGGAGGAGATCCTCCAGGACATCATCCGCAACCTCCCCCGGGCGCACGGCTACAGCGACTCGCGCGGCATCCTGCCGGCCCGCCGCGCGGTCGTGCAGTACTACCAGCAGCGCGGCGTCGAGGGCGTGACCGTCAACGACGTCTACCTCGGCAACGGCGTCTCCGAGCTGATCCAGATGGCCGTCACCGCCCTCGTCGACGACGGCGACGAGGTGCTCGTCCCGATGCCCGACTACCCGCTGTGGACGGCGGTGGTCCGGCTGGCCGGCGGCAAGGCGGTGCACTACGCCTGCGACGAGGGGGCGGACTGGTTCCCCGACCTCGACGACATCGCCGCGAAGATCACCGCCCGCACCAAGGCGATCGTGGTCATCAACCCCAACAACCCCACCGGCGCGGTCTACCCGAAGGAACTGCTGGAGGGCATCCTCGACCTCGCCCGCCGCCACCAGCTGATGGTGCTGGCCGACGAGATCTACGACAAGATCCTCTACGACGGCGTGGAGCACCACTGCCTGGCCGCCCTGGCCGACGACGTGCTCACCCTCACCTTCAACGGCCTCTCCAAGTCCTACCGGGTGGCCGGCTTCCGCAGCGGCTGGCTGGTCGTCTCCGGCCCCAAGCAGCACGCGAGCGACTACCTGGAGGGCCTCACCATGCTCTCCGGCATGCGGCTGTGCCCCAACGTGCCCTCCCAGTACGCCGTCCAGGCCGCACTCGGCGGCCACCAGTCCATCAACGACCTCGTCCTGCCCGGCGGCCGCCTCGCCGAACAGCGCGACGTCGCCTTCCGGGCCCTCAACGAGATCCCCGGCGTCAGCTGCGTCAAGCCCCGCGGCGCGCTCTACGCCTTCGCCAAGCTCGACCCGGCCGTCCACCGGATCGTCGACGACGAGCGCTTCGTCCTGGACCTCCTGCTCCGCGAGAAGATCCACGTCGTCCAGGGCACCGGCTTCAACTGGCCCCGCCCCGACCACTTCCGCTTCGTCACCCTCCCCCGCGCCGACGACCTGGAGACGGCCATCAACCGCATCGGCCGCTTCCTCGCCACCTACCGCCAGACCTGACCGCCCCCGGCACCCCGGAAGGCCCCCGCAGAGCGCGCTCTGCGGGGGCCGGCCGGTGCGGAGGGGCGGGTGGCGGGGGCGCCGGGGGGGTTACCAGCCCCAGCCGCCGCCGTGGCCGTCGTCGTCGTGGTCGCTGTCCCAGCCCTCGCCGACCGTGCGCAGGATCGTGTAGTGGTCGACCCGGGTGCCGTCCTCGGCCAGGGCGGTGACGGTCATCTCCGACTTCCCGCCCAGGTGGGCGGGCTTCACGTCGACCTTGATGAAGGAGTAGCCGGTGTAGCGGACCCGCGACCACTCGACCTTCTCGGTGACCTTGCCGCCGCCCTTGGCGAAGTAGTAGGTGTCCACCGAGTCGAGCCGGTTCTCGTGGCCCTCGTAGGTGTCCGGGGCGTCGAAGCGGTAGAGGCTGCGGCCGGCCGCACCCGCCGTCACGTACACCACGCCGTCCTTGGCGGGCTCGACGGTGGCGCCGCTCGGCACCGCCCGGGAGACCTTGTTGCCGAGGATCGCGTCGGTGCGCTCGTACACGTGGTTGTGACCGTTGATCACCAGGTCGACCCGGTACTTCTCGAACAGCGGCACCCAGGCCTCGCGCACCCCGCCCTCGGAGGCGTGCTGGTGGGTGGTGGAGAAGGCGCAGTGGTGGAAGAAGACCACGACGAAGTCGACGGTCTCGTCGCCCCGCAGGTCCTTCAGGGTGCGCTCCAGCCAGCGGGTCTGCTTGCCCGCCGAGACGCCCAGGTTGGCCGGGATCTCGTAGGAGACGTCGTTGGCATCCAGCGAGATGACGCCCACGTTCTTGTAGCGGAACGAGTAGACGCCCGGGACGCTGCGCCGGTCCGGGCCGTTGTCCGGCAGGTAGAAGCGGGCGTTCTCGCCGCCGTAGCCGTTCGGCGAGTACCAGGCCTCCATGTCGTGGTTGCCGTAGGCGACCATCCACGGCACCTTCGAGGCGACCGTCTCGGTCTGCACCAGAAAGGCGTCCCAGGTGGCCGCGTTGAACACCGACTTGTCGGAGTCCTGGCCGGAGCCGGCCGGGTCGGCGTAGCAGATGTCGCCGGCGTGCAGGTGGAAGGCCGGGTTCTGCGCCAGGATGATGTGGTCGTTGCCCTTGGCGTGGTCGCTGACGCCCTGGTCACCGAAGGCGGTGAAGGTGAACGGCTCGTACACCTTGCCCCAGCGGTGCTCGCGCGAAGGCGCGGTGCGGAAGGTGCCGAGGGTGGAGATGGCCTGCTGCGAGGCCGGGTCGAAGCCCTGGTGGCCGACACCGTAGTAGTAGGTGGTGTCGGGGTGCAGGTCCTCCAGCGCCACGTGCAGGTAGTACTGGTCCACCGGCTGGCTGGTGGGCGTGAGCGCCGGGGTGTGCAGGGTGCGCACCTCCGCCTCGATCCGGTGGCCGAGGTCCCACGGGTTCTTGCCGTAGCGCAGGAACGGCCGCTTCACCGGGGCCGGCACCTGCCAGGAGACCCGGAACTGGGTGTCCGGCTCGGGACCGAAGGACAGGTGGCGCCCGATCGGGGCGACCAGCGAGCCGTCGACGCCCGCGGCGGCCCCTCCGGTCAGCAGCTGCGGCGAGAGCGGGGTGGCCGAGGCGGTGCCGCCGCCCAGGACGCCGCCCACCGCCAGCGCGCCCACCGAGACGGCGCCGGCGCGCAGCATCCGGCGGCGGGAGTGACGGGCCCGCAGGTACTCGTGCTGCTCGGCCATGCTCATGCGTTCGGCGAGCTTCACCGGCACGCCCATGTTCGGAGTTTCCATGGCCCGGACTCTTCCAGCCACGCGTTGACCGGACGCGGACGCGCGGTGAACGGGCCCGGGCGCGCCGGTCAGTCGAACGCCAATGTTCGACCATGCCTCGGCAAAGCCGTACGCAGGCGAAACGCGCCGTCAGGGCCCGGACGGAGGCGGGTCAGGAACGCGGTCGGCCCCGGCCGCGGGGGACGCGGGCGGGGCTGGCAGGATCGTCCACCATGGCCCGGATCCTGATCTACCGTCGCAACCTCCGCTTCCCGCACGCCTCCGTCGTCGACGGCACCCGCGCCCTGGGCGAGCTGGGCGAACGGCACGGCTTCACCGTCGACGCCACCGAGGACCCGGCCGTCTTCCGGCCCGCCGCGCTGCGCCGCTACGCCGCCGTGATGTTCCTCTCCACCGGCGGCCCGGTCCTCGACGAGGCCGGACAGGACGCGCTCCGCGCCCACCTGAGCGCCGGCCACGGCTGGGTCGGCGTGCACGCGGCGTCCAGCACGGCGTACGAGTGGCCGTGGTTCGAGGGGCTGGTCGGCGCCCGGTTCGACCGTCACCCGGCGATCCAGACCGCGCCGGTCCGGGTCGCCGACCCCGCCCATCCGGCCACCGCCCACCTGCCGGCGCGCTGGGAGTGGACCGACGAGTGGTACGACTTCCGCTCCGACCCGCGCGAGCGCGGCGCCCGGGTGCTGCTCACCGTGGACGAGGCCGATTACACCGGGGCCGCGATGGGCCTGGGCGACCGCCATCCGCTCGCCTGGTGCGGGGAGCACGACGGTGCGCCGACCTTCTACACCGCGCTCGGCCACGCGCCCGAGGCCTACGCGGACCGGGCCTTCCGCGGTCACCTGCTGGGCGGCCTGCGGCACGTGCTCGGCTGAGCGGCCGGGGGCCGCGCCGCCGCAACAGCGGACCGCCCGGAGCAGACGATCTGCTCCGGGCGGTCCGCTCGTTCAACCGGTCACCAGCACTCCTCCTCTTCCTTCTCCTTCTTGTTGGTGAGGCAGATCGGGACGCAGTCGTCGTCGTTCACCTGGATGGGACCCGTGACCGGGTCACGCGGGAGCTGGTAGCCGTCGGGCGCGGCGGTCTCCTTCAGGTAGTACTGCCCGACCGCCAGGTGGTCGAACTCGCAGGCACCGTCGGCATCGGTGGTGCAGCCGCCCGCCGGGGTGTCCGGGTTGGCACCCCCGGTCTGCAGGCCGGGGACGCCGTTGCTCTCGCGCCACAGCTCGAACACCGCACCGGCCAGCGGCTCGCCCGACCACTTGTCCTTCTTGTTCAGGTGGATCGAGCCCTTGCCCGGCGGCTTCGGCGACGGGCAGTCACCGGCGGTGACCTGGACGCCCTGCGCGGCGTTGGCCGCCGTCAGGACCAGCGGGCCGAACACCGGGTCGGCCGGCAGGTCGTACCCGGGGGGCGCCGCGATCTCCCGCCAGTAGTAGGTGCCCAGCTCCACCGTGCGACGGCAGAAGCCGTCCGTGCCGGTGGTGCAGGGCGCACCGACCTGGGTGTCGGGGTTGATGCCGGTGGTCTGGAGACCGGGAATCCCGTTGGTCTCCTCCCACAGCTCGAACACACCGCCCGCGAGCGGAGCACCGGTCTCGGCGTCGGTCTTCAGCACCCGCACCTCACCGGTGGTCACGGGGCCCTGCGGCACATCGGGGGCCGTCACCTGGACACCGGCCTGGGCGTTCTCCGGGGTCAGCACCAGCGGGCCGAACACCGGCTGGGCCGGCAGCATGTACCCGGGAGGTGCAGCGGTCTCCAGCCAGTAGTACGTCCCGACGTCCACCGTGCGGCGGCACAGGCCGTCCGCACCGGTGGTGCACGCCGCACCGACCTGGGTGTCCGGGTTCACGCCGGTGGTCTGGAGACCGGGAATCCCATTGGTCTCCTCCCACAGCTCGAACACACCGCCCGCGAGCGGAGCACCCGTCACCGCGTCCGTCTTCAGCACCCGCACCTCACCCGTCACGGGCTGCTGCGGGGCGTCGGGAGCGGTGACCTGCACACCCTGGGCGGCGTTGGCCGCCGTCAGGACCAGCGGGCCGAACACCGGCTGGGCCGGCAGCACGTACCCGGGAGGTGCAGCGGTCTCCAGCCAGTAGTAGGTGCCCAGGTCCACCGTGCGGCGGCAGAAGCCGTCCGTGCCGGTGGTGCAGGCCGCACCGACCTGGGTGTCGGGGTTGACACCCGTGGTCTGGAGACCGGGAACCCCGTTGGTCTCCTCCCACAGCTGGAACACACCGCCCGCGAGCGGAGCACCCGTCACCGCGTCGGTCTTCAGCACCCGCACCTCACCCGTCACAGCGGGCTGCAGCACATCGGGAGCCGTCACCTGCACACCCTCGGCCGCATTGGCCGCCGTCAGCACCAACGGACCGAACACCGGGTCGACGGGCAGCGTGTAGCCGGGAGGTGCAGCGGTCTCCAGCCAGTAGTAGGTGCCCAGGTCCACGGTGCGGCGGCAGATGCCGTCCGCGCCGGTGGTGCAGGCCGCACCGACCTGGGTGTCGGGGTTGATGCCGGTGGTCTGGAGACCGGGGATCCCGTTGGTCTCCTCCCACAGCTGGAACACACCACCCGCGAGCGGCAGACCCGTCACCGCATCCGTCTTCAGGACACGGACCTCACCCGTCACAGCGGGCTGCAGCACATCGGGAGCCGTCACCTGCACACCCTCGGCCGCATTGGCCGGAGTCAGCACCAACGGACCGAACACCGGATCCGCAGGCAGCACATACCCGGGAGGCGCAGCGATCTCCTGCCAGTAGTAGGTGCCGACCGGAACCGTCCGGGTGCACAGACCGTCCGCACCGGTGGTGCACGCCGACCCCACCTGGGTGTCCGGGTTCGCGCCGGAGGTCTGGAGACCGGGAACCCCGTTGGTCTCCTCCCACAGCTCGAACACACCACCCGCGAGCGGCAGACCCGTCACCGCGTCCGTCTTCAGCACCCGCACCTCACCCGTCACGGGCTGCTGCGGGGCATCGGGAGCGGTGACCTGCACACCCTCGGCCGCATTGGCCGGAGTCAGCTCCAGCGGACCGAACACCGGATCCGCCGGAAGGTCGTAACCCGGCGGTGCGGCGATCTCCCGCCAGTAGTACGCACCAACCGGAACCGTCCGCGTGCACAAACCATCAGCACCGGTGGTGCAGGACGTACCCACCTGGGTGTCGGGGGTGACCCCGGTGGTCTGGAGACCGGGAATCCCATTGGTCTCCTCCCACAGCTCGAACACACCACCCGCGAGCGGCGCACCCGTCACCGCATCCGTCTTCAGCACCCGCACCTCACCCGTCACAGCGGGCTGCAGCACATCGGGAGCCGTCACCTGCACACCCTCGGCCGCATTGGCCGGAGTCAACACCAACGGACCGAACACCGGATCCGCAGGCAGCACATACCCGGGAGGCGCAGCGATCTCCTGCCAGTAGTAGGTGCCGACCGGAACCGTCCGGCTGCACAGACCGTCCGCACCGGTGGTGCACGCCGACCCCACCTGGGTGTCCGGGTTCGCGCCGGAGGTCTGGAGACCGGGAACCCCGTTGGTCTCCTCCCACAGCTCGAACACACCACCCGCGAGCGGCAGACCCGTCACCGCGTCCGTCTTCAGCACCCGCACCTCACCCGTCACGGGCTGCTGCGGGGCATCGGGAGCGGTGACCTGCACACCCTCGGCCGCATTGGCCGGAGTCAGCTCCAGCGGACCGAACACCGGATCCGCCGGAAGGTCGTAACCCGGCGGTGCGGCGATCTCCCGCCAGTAGTACGCACCAACCGGAACCGTCCGCGTGCACAAACCATCAGCACCGGTGGTGCAGGACGTACCCACCTGGGTGTCGGGGGTGACCCCGGTGGTCTGGAGACCGGGAATCCCATTGGTCTCCTCCCACAGCTCGAACACACCACCCGCGAGCGGCGCACCCGTCACCGCATCCGTCTTCAGGACACGGACCTCACCGGTCAGCGGCGGCTGTGCGACGTCCGGGGCCGTCACCTGGACGCCCTGGGCGGCGTTCGCCGGAGTCAGCACCAACGGACCGAACACCGGATCCGCCGGCAACAGGTAGCCCGGCGGAGCCGCGGTCTCCCGCCAGTAGTAGGTGCCGACCGGAACCGTCCGGCTGCACAGACCGTCCGCACCGGTGGTGCAGGTCCCGCCCTGCTGGGTGTCGGGGTTGGCGCCGGTGGTCTGGAGACCGGGAACGCCGTTGGTCTCCTCCCACAGCTCGAAGACCGCGCCCGCGAGCGGGGCGCCCGTCACCGCGTCCGTCTTCAGCACCCGCACCGAGCCCGTCACCACGGCGGCGCAGTCGGGCAGGTCGCCGTTGAAGGGGTAGGCGTGGAACTCCTGGCCGCCGCCTCCGGTGGGCGAGCTGGTGTGGATGAGGTCGCCGGTGACGAAGACGCGGCCGTTGATGCCGGGCAGGGTGACCGTGGTCTGCGAGGTCCGCTCGCCGACCAGGATGCTGCCCTGGAACTGGCCGGTGCCCACCAGGTTGACCGCGGTGGCGTCGGGGAAGTTCCACAGCAGGCGCTCGCGGTAGGCGTTGAGCGGGTCGGTGTCGGCGATGTCGCCGCTGTAGGTGTTGATGGTCCGGGCGGCGCCGGTCAGGTTGACCAGGATGGTCGCGCCCGGCGGGATGTTGGCGAAGGCGATGCCCTGCTGGCCGCCGCCCGGACCGGCCAGGTCGAAGTCGACGTTGAAGACCTGGAGCGGCGACACACCGTCACCGGTGAACAAGGTCTCGTAGCCCGCGTTCACGGCGACGCCGGTCGGGGTGCGTGGCACTCCGTTGACCCGGGCGTAGCAGTCCGACGCGTCGGAGAGCTGGTCGCGCAGGGCGGCGTAGGGCTGGATGGCGTTGGGGTCGTGGACGAGGGTGCCGGTCACGTTGCCGGTGACGGTGCTGGCGTAGCGGACGACCCCGCCCTCGGCCACCAGGGTCTGGCCGGCGGTGACGACGACGTCGTCCCCGGTGGTGAGGAAGTCGGCCCCGTCCGGCGGGGGGACCCGGGAGCCTGCGCCGACGATGCCGATGTTGTAGATGGAGCTGGCGCCGACGTCCTTGGACTGGTCGAAGTCGTGGAGGACGACGATCCGGCCCTCGGCCTCGGCGGCGCGGCCGCGGACCAGGAAGTCGGAGCCGACGAAGATGTTGATCCCGTTGTCCCGCCCGGCGATCGGCCCGTTGCTGATCGGGGGGAAGGGGTCGGGACAGCTGCCGGGTACACAGGGACCCAGGCCGCCGGGGAGTGTCGCGGCCTCGGCGGACACGGCGCCCGGACCGAGTGCGAGGACGGGGACGAGGGCCGACACGATCGTGCACGGCAGTGCCAGGGCGGCGGCCTTCCGGCGGACGCGGGCGAACATGCGGTTGAAACGAGCCATA
Source organism: Kitasatospora sp. NPDC015120 (assembly GCF_043080305.1). Classification (NCBI taxonomy): domain Bacteria; kingdom Bacillati; phylum Actinomycetota; class Actinomycetes; order Kitasatosporales; family Streptomycetaceae; genus Kitasatospora; species Kitasatospora sp. NPDC015120. The sequence goes on from NZ_JBIBVJ010000001.1 coordinate 41,786, forward strand.
GTCGTAGCGTCCGGCAGCCCGCGCGAACAAGGTCCGTGACGGGGCGCCGGGGTACGCTGAATGGTGCTCGGGCGCACCCGCTCAGACCAACCGTCAGCTCCCGCGACCCGGTCGACGGGGGGTCAGGACGCTTCGTCCCAGGGGGAGGCCGCCCGGTTGCCGGTGCCGTCGCAGGTGCGGCAGATCTCGTCGCGGTAGGCGTGCTTGGCGCCGGTCGCGTCGACCCGGTAGCGGACGTAGACGCCGGTGCCGTCGCAGAGGAAGCAGTTCCCCCCGCCGCCGCCGACCTCGGTGGTGCCGGTGCCCTGGCAGGTCCGGCAGCTGAGGCCGGCGGTGCGGCCGGTGCCCGCGCAGATGCGGCAGACCGTGGTCATCGTCTTCCTCCCGGGTCGGACCTAGGGGCGTGTCTCGTGGATCAGGCCGGGTCCGCGACGCCAGGGCGCGCCCCAGGTCATCGTAGGCGCTGTCCGGCCCTTCCCGAGCGGGCTCCGCTCAGCCCGGCAGGCCCGCGCTGACGCGGCGGGAGACGGAGATCTGCTGGAGGTCGAGCATCCCCGGCGGGTCGGCGAGGCCGGGGCCGCCGGCGTGCACCCAGGCGGCGATCTCCTCGATCATGTCGTCGGCCAGCACCCAGCCCAGCCAGACCGGCCGGCCGCCGGCCGCGCGGCCCTCGCTGGAGGGGCCGACCACGACCACGTTGGAGTGGGCGCAGGTGTCCAGGCACTGGACCGCGCGGACCCGGCCCGCCTCGCCGACCGCCGTGCGCAGCCGCTCGTACTGGCCGGCGTGGTCGACGCCGGGGTGCTTCTCGCGGGTGCCGCAGCAGCAGCCCCGGCAGACGGTGACGGTCACCGGGGACCCCGGGCCGCGCCCGGCGCCCTTGCCGCCGCCCTTCGCGCCGGCCGCGCCCTTGGCGCTCCCGCCCGTCCGCTCGCGTTCGCGACGGCTCATGCTCCCTCAGCCCTCCTCGTTCCCCAGGGCCCGCCGCCACGCCCGTTCGCGCAGCAGCCGCAGGCCGTTGAGGCCGACGATCACGGTGGAGCCCTCGTGCCCGGCGACGCCGAGCGGCAGGGGCAGCGTACCCGCCAGGTCCCAGACGACCAGGAGGGTGATGGCCGTGCCCGCGATCACCAGGTTCTGCACCACCAGCCGGCGGGCCCGCCGGGAGAGGGCGACCACGGCCGGGACGGCGGCGAGGTCGTCGCGGACGAGGACGGCGTCGGCGGTCTCCAGGGCGAGGTCCGAGCCGGCCCGGCCCATCGCCACGCCGGTGTGCGCGGCGGCCAGCGCCGGGGCGTCGTTGACGCCGTCGCCGATCATCAGCACCCGTCGGCCGGCGGCGGCGAGGTCGTGCACGGCGGCGGCCTTCTCGTGCGGCAGCAGCCCGCCGCGGACGTCGGTGAGGCCGACCTCGGCGGCCAGCCGGGCGGCGGCACGCGGGTTGTCGCCGGTGAGCAGCACCGGCGGGCGGCCGGTGAGCGCGGTCAGGGCCCGGACGGCGCCGGGGGCCTGGGCGCGCGGGCGGTCGGCGAGGCCGAGCACGCCGGCCGGCTCGCCGTCGCGCAGCACCAGGACGGCGGTGCGGCCGGCGGCCTCCAGGGCGGTGACGGCGGGGTGGTCGCGGTGGGGACCGGGGGCGCCGACGGCGACCACCGCGGCGCCCACCACGGCCCGCACGCCGACGCCCGGGGTGGCGGTGAAGTCGGTGGCGGGCAGGACGGGCCGGCCGCGTTCACGGGCGGCGGCGACCACGGCGCGGGCCAGCGGGTGCTCGCTGGGGTGCTCGGCGGCGGCCGCGAGCGTCAGCAGGTCGTCGGCGGTGATGCCGTCGAGCGGGTGGACCTCGGTCACCCGGGGGGTGCCCTCGGTGAGGGTGCCGGTCTTGTCGAGGGCGACGGCGTCGGCCTGGCCGAGGCGTTCCATCACCACGGCCGACTTGACCAGGACGCCGTGCCGGCCCGCGTTGGCGATCGCGGAGAGCAGCGGCGGCATGGTGGCGAGCACCACGGCGCAGGGCGAGGCGACGATCATGAAGGTCATGGCGCGCAGCAGGGCGCCGGTCAGGTCGGCGCCGAGGGCGAGCGGGACGGCGAACAGCAGCAGGGTGGCGGCCACCAGGACGGCGGCGTAGCGCTGTTCGATCCTCTCGACGAACAGCTGGGTGGGGGCCTTGGTCTCGGAGGCCTCCTCGACCATGGCGACGATCCGGGCGATCACGGTGTCGGCCGGGTCCCGCTCGACGCGCACGCGCAGCACGCCGGCGCCGTTGAGGGTGCCCGCGTACACCTGGTCGCCGGGGCGCTTGGCGACGGGCAGCGGTTCGCCGGTGATGGTGGCCTGGTCGACCTCGCCGGCGCCGTCCAGGACGCGGCCGTCGGCGCCGATCCGCTCGCCGGGGCGGACCAGCACGGTGTCACCGACGGCCAGCTCGGCGGCGGGGACGGTCTCCTCGGTCTCCTCGGCGCCCCCGGCGCCCGCGCTGGCCGCAGCGGCGCGCAGCCGGGTGGCGGTGGCGGGGGCGAGGTCGAGCAGGCCGCGGACGGAGTCGGCGGTGCGGGCGGTGGCCAGCGCCTCCAGGGCTCCGCTGGTCGCGAAGATGACGATCAGCAGCGCACCGTCCAGCGGCTGGCCGATGGCGGCGGCGCCGAGGGCGGCGACGACCATCAGCAGGTCCACGTCGAGGGTCCGCTCGCGCAGGGCGCGCAGTCCGGCGAGGGCGGGTTCCCAGCCGCCGGCGGCGTACGCGGCGGCGTACAGCGTGCCGGACGCCCAGCCGGGGGCGCCGCAGAGCCGGAGGGCGAGCGCGGCCAGGAAGGCGACCAGGGCGGCGGCGGCCCAGCGGGCCTCGGGCAGCGCGAGCGCCCGGGTGCGGCGGGGGCGCGGCGGCCGGGCGGACGGGGCGGGGGCGGTCGGCCGGGTGAGCGTGGTGGCGGACATGGGCGCCACCTTACAGGAATACATGAACACACCTTCATGTGTTCATATGACCCGTCGGGCCTTCCCTCCCCCGTTCGCGCCCCCCGTAGGATTCCCCCATGGGACACGCAGCCGCCGAAGACGCCGTGCCGCGGATGCGCCTGGACGCGTCCAACGCCGCCAAGGTGGCGAGCACGCTCCAGGCCCTCGCCACCCCCTCCCGGCTGCTGATCCTCGCCCAGCTGCGCGAAGGGCCGCGGGCCGCCACCGAACTCGCCGACGCCGTCGGCATGGAGCAGTCCGCGTGCTCCCACCAGCTGCGGCTGCTGCGCAACCTCGGCCTGGTGGTCGGCGAGCGCCGCGGCCGCTCGGTCGTCTACTCCCTGCACGACGACCACGTCGCCGCCCTCCTCGACCAGGCGGTCTACCACGTCGACCACCTGCGCCTCGGCATCACCGACGACGGAAGGGCGAACTCCGCGCCAAAGAACGGTGGTTGACCGCCACAGCGCTGGGCGCGCCGGTGCGCCGGCGAGTAGCGTGCGGACCGTGAACCTCCTCGCGCTCGCGCTCGCGACGATCCTCGGCGGCGGTTCCTACTACGCCGGGTCGCGCGCCTCGATGACGTACCGGATCCGCCGCCACGGAACGCGTTTCCGGGCCCGGGTGACCGAGGTCCGCAGCACGCCGGTGGGCGAGGGCACCGGGGTCGAGGACGACGTCCGGGTGCGCTTCGAGGTCCCGGACGGCCCCCCGGTGGAGGCCGCCACCTCGCTCGCGCTGCGCGGCCCGACGGGGCTCGAACCGGGCGACGAGGTCGAGGTCGCCCACCTGCGGCGCCACCCCCGGAAGGTGGTCGTCCTGGGGTACCGCACCGCCGACGGCGTCCCGCTGCTGGCGTACGTCTGCGCCCTGTTCGCGGTGATGACCGTCTTCTTCGTCTTCATCGCCCTCACCGTCCACTAGGGTCCGTCGCCGCACCCCCTCAGGCCACGTCCCGCGCCGCCGCGCGGCCGGCGGCCCGGCCGGAGAAGAGGCAGCCGCCGAGGAACGTCCCCTCCAGGGAGCGGTACCCGTGGACACCGCCGCCGCCGAAGCCGGCGGCCTCGCCCGCGGCGTAGAGGCCGTCGAGGACGGAGCCGTCGGGGCGCAGCACCCGCGCCGAGAGGTCGGTGTGCAGGCCGCCGAGCGAGCCGCGGGTGAGGACGGACAGCCGCACCGCGATCAGCGGCGCGGCGGCCGGGTCGAGGATGCGGTGCGGCGCCGCGACGCCGATCAGCCGGTCGCCGGGGTAGCGGCGGGCGCCACGGGCGGCGATCACCTGGAGGTCCTTGGCGAAGGGGTTGGCGAGCTGACGGTCCCTGGCCTCGACGACGCGGCGCAGTTCGGCGCCGTCGATCAGCGGGGCCCGCGTCTTGGCGTTCATCGCGCGGGCGAGGTCGTACAGGGTGCCCGCGACCACGACGTCGGGGCCGTGGGCGAGGTGGGTGCGCAGCGGACCGGGGGCGCCGGGCAGGGCGCGCCGCAGCATCCCGCGCAGCGGGCCGCCGGTGGGGCCGGGGTGCCGTTCGGATCCGGCGAGGACGAATTCCCGGTCGGCGATCCTCCGGTTGAGCACGAACCAGCTGTGGTCGTACCCGGTGGCCGCGAGGTGTTCCAGGGTGCCGAGGGTGTCGAAGCCGGGGAAGAGCGGGACGGGCAGCCGGCGGCCGCGGGCGTCGAGCCGGAGCGCCGAGGGGCCGGGCAGGACGCGGACGCCGTGGCGGGCCCAGAGCGGGTCCCAGGTGGCGAACCCCTCGGCGCAGTGCGCCGTCCGGTCGCCGTTGACCAGGGCGGCCCCGGCCTCGGCGGCGATGCCGAGCATCAGTCCGTCGACGTGCGCGGGCACGCCGGAGAGCATCCGCCGGGGCGGGGAGCCGAGCCGGGCGGGCCAGGCCGCGCGGACGAGGTCGTGGTTGCCGCCGATGCCGCCGGAGGCGACGACCACCGCCCGGGCCCGCAGCTCGAAGCCGCCGGTCACCTCGCGGGCGCCGGCCCCGCCGCGCGCCGTGCCGCCCGGCACCAGCACCTCGCCCGTGACCGTGTCGACCGCACCCCCGTTCGCCACCAGGCCGGTGACCCGGTGCCGGAAGCGCAGGTCGACCAGCCCCCGGGCGGCGGCCGCGCGGACCCCGCGGACGAAGGGTGCGAGCAGGCCCGGGCCGGCGCCCCGGGTGAGGTGGAGGCGCGGCACGGAGTTGCCGGGACCGTCGGCGAGCGACCCGCCGCGCTCGGCCCAGCCGACGACCGGCAGGAACCGCACGCCCAGCGCGCGCAGCCAGGCCCGCTCCTCCCCTGCGGCGAATGCGACGTGGGCCTCGGCCCAGCGGCGCGGCCAGGCGTCCTCGGGCCGGTCGAAACCGGCGCTGCCGAGCCAGTCCTGCCGGGCGAGGGCGGGCGAATCGCGAATCCGCAGCCGGCGCTGCTCGGGCGAACCGACCAGGAAGAGGCCGCCGGGGGACCAGCGTGCCTGGCCGCCGAGGGAGGCCTCGGGTTCCTGGTCGAGCAGGATCACCTTCCGTCCGGCGTCGGCGAGTTCGACGGCCGCGACCAGGCCCGCGAGTCCGGCTCCGATGACGATGACGTCGGCGTCCAGGGCCATTCGGGCAGCTCCTCCAGGCCGGGGGCGGAGGTCGCGCGCATTTCGCTCCGCCCCGTTTCGGAATTGTCGTCGATACACCGTGGAGCGAAATTCGAAATTCCCGTCGGACCGGCCGGTGAAACCTTCGAAGGATTTCCGGAAATGTCCGCGCGTGGCATGGACGCCGAAGAAACCTGCCAGTAACTTACCTGTCGGTAGTAGCTGTGGCCCGGCTGTCCGTCCCCACCCGTTTCTCTCCCCCAGGAGGAACCGTGCTCCGCCGTGCCCGGAAGTCCCTGCTGCTCGCGTCCGTCGCGCTCGGCGCCGCCCTGGCGACGACCGCCACCGGCGCCCAGGCCGCCACCCCCGCCCCCCACCGCTACGTGGCCCTCGGCGACTCCTACGCGTCCGGCGCCGGCGTCCCGAGCCAGTCGGCCGGCCTGTGCCTGCGCTCCGACCGCAACTACGGCCACCTGGTCGCCGCCGCGCTCGGCCCCGCCGCCTACCGCGACGTCACCTGCGCCGCCGCCAAGGTCGCGGCCGTGACCCGGGCCCAGTACGACGCCTTCATCCGGGTCAACGACCCGCAGATCGACGCGGTGACCGCCGACACCGACCTCATCACCCTCGGGATCGGCGGCAACGACCTCGGCGACAGCGACATCGGGATCGGCGACGTGATCGCCACCTGCATCGCGGGCGCGGTGGTCAACCCGCTCGGCACCCCGTGCACCGACGTCTACCGCCACGGCCACTGGGACTGGTCCAGCTGGTCCTGGCAGTACGGCGGGGACGACCTCGCCGACCGGATCGACGCCACCGGGCCGCGGCTTGCGGACACCGTGCGCACGCTGCGCGCCAAGGCCCCGAACGCCCGGATCCTGCTGGTCGGCTACCCCTCGGTGCTGCCCGCCGACGGCGCCTCCTGCGTGCTGCGCCAGCCGCTCGCCCCGGGCGACGTCCCGTACCTGCACGGCGTGCTCGACCGGCTGAACGGCATGCTGCGCTCCACCGCCGCGGCGGTCGGCGCCACCTACGTGGACACCGCCACCCCGACCCGCGGGCACGACGTCTGCTCGGACGACCGCTGGATCGAGGGCGCGCTGCCCGGCTCCCCGGCCGTCCCCTTCCACCCCAACGCGACCGGCGAGCGGGTCATGGCGGACGCCGTGCTGGCCGCGCTGCGCCCGTAGCTCCGCCGAGCCCCGAGGGGGCGGTGACCGGACCCCGGTCACCGCCCCCTCGGTCGTGCGCGCCCAGCGGCCTCACGGCTTGATGCGGACCACCTGCGGGTCGTGGTCGCTCGCCTGCCGGGCGAACTCGGCGTTGATGTGCACCACGTCGTACTTGGCGTACCCGACCTCCGGGCTGACCAGGATGTGGTCCAGGACCTGCGAGTTGCCCTGGTAGACGTACGAGTACTGCTCCTTCTCCGGCAGCTCGTTCACCAGGTCGCGCAGCACGCCGTCCTTGGTGAGCGCGGCCAGCGCGGGCGAGAACTGGTAGTCGTTGAAGTCGCCGACCGAGACCACCTTGGCCTCCTTGTCGGCGGCCAGCAGCTTGGCGACGAAGGCCTGCTCCACGGTGGCCTGGGCGGTCCGCTGGACCTCGGAGGAGCGGGTCGGGGCCTGGAAGCGGCTGTCGATGCCCTGGTCGCCGCCCTTGCTGTTGAAGTGGTTGGCGATGACGAAGACCTTCTTGCCGCGGAAGGAGAACTGGCCCACCAGCGGCTTGCGGCTGTTGGCCCACGCCGCGTCGGCGGGGGCGATCCGGCCGGGCGAGGCGGTCAGCGAGGCGGCCGCGCCGGTGCCGGCGACGTCCACGGCGGCGGTGGCGGTGCCGCCCGGGATGTCGGTGAAGGAGACCCGCTGCGGGTTGAACAGGAACACCTGGCGGATGTTGCCGCCGGGCTCGCCGCCGTCCTTGCCGTCCTCCGGGTCCACCGAGCGCCAGTCGTACGCCGGGCCGCCGGCCGCCTTGATCGCGGCGATGAACGTGGCGACGGTCCGGCTCGCGTCCACCGTGCCGTCGTTCTTGGCGCCGTTGTTGTCCTGGATCTCCTCCAGGGCGACGATGTCGGGCGAGCGCAGGTGGGTGACGATGCCGGCGGCCAGCTCGGCGAACTTGGCGTCCGGGTTGGTGGCGGCCAGGTTCTCCACGTTGTAGGTGGCGACGGTGAGTTCACGCTCGCCGGCCTGGGCGGTGACCTCGCGCTGCAGGTGGTTGTCCTGCAGCGCGCCGAGGGTTCCGGCGACCAGCGTGTAGCCGCCGAACTGGTTGTAGTCCAGCGGGCCGGAGGTGGTGCCGGTCAGGACGTCGCCCACGTTGGCGACCGGGAAGGGCTGCTCCGAGACCGGGGCCTGCTGCTGGACCATCAGCCGGCCGACGTTCGGCTCGGCGTAGGACTCGTAGAGCAGGCCGCCGCGCTTGCTCTTCTGGTCCTGCTTGTCGGCGGCGACCCACAGCTCGTTGTACTTGTCGGTGGCCTGGGCGACCCGCGCGTCGCGGACCTCGACCAGCATGCCCTCCAGCGACTCGTAGAAGTCGAGGGCGTACTTCTCCGGGTCCAGGGTGACGCCGTTGATGGTGCCGTCGGCACCGGCCTGCGGGCTGTAGGTGCCCGGGATGTTGCGGGTGTCGACGACCACCGGGGCCGGCAGCGGGTTGCCGGAGGAGACCACGGTGACGGCCGGGTTGCTCAGCTGGGTGAGCGACTGCGAGCCGTTGTTGAAGTTCGGGTAGTACTCCGTCACCTTGCCGGTGACCAGCACCGAGTCGCCGACCTTGACGGCCGGGGTGGCGGAGCCGGTGTAGACGAAGACGCCCTCGCTGGTGGCCGGGTCGGCGTCCGGGTCCGGGTCCTGGATCCAGAAGCCCTTGGAGCCGTAGGCGCGCACGCCGGTGACGACGCCGGGCACGCCCGCGACGGTCCTGCCGGTGCGCTCCGACACCCGGGTGGTGCCCTGGATGTCGTGGATCCGCACGGTGCCCGGCTCGGTCGGGCCGGTCGGGGTGGAGCCCTCGGCGACCTCGCCGCGGCTGTTGGTCGGCGTCGGGGCGCTGGCCGCGAGGTCGGCCGCGTTGTCGTCGGTGTCGGGCAGGCCGGCCCTGCGGGCCACCGAGGCGGTGTTGGAGGCGCCGGGCACCGAGGCCGAGCCCTCGTGGACCACGGCGGTGCCGAAGCCGACGAGGTCGCGCACCCGCGCGTCGGCGGCGCAGTCGGCGGCGGTCTTGCAGGTCAGCGGGTCGGTGCCGCGGACCAGCGCGACGGTGCCGCTGGTCCCGGAGAGCGCGAGCGAGCCGGCCGCGTCCGGGGCGGGCAGCTCGACGGTGCCCGCGGCGCCGGCCGACTCGGCGACCAGGTAGCGCCCGCCGGGGGCGATCGACCCGGTCAGCGGGGTGACGCCCCACTGGGAGGCGGGGCCGGGGGCCGCGGATATGTACTGGATGCTCCAGCCGTCCAGGCCGAAGGCGGCGCCGCCCTTGTTGGCCAGCTCGACGAAGTCGTTCTTCAGGGTGGCGCCCGCGTTGCCGCCGCCGCCGTAGACCTCGGCGATCAGCGCGTCGGCGGAGGGCGCGGCCACGGCGGCCGGCAGCGGGGCCAGCACCAGGGAGACGGCGAGACCGGCCGGGAGGACCGCAGCGCGCAGCAGGGCGCGACGGGAGCGCAGACAGGGAGCAGTGGGGGTGGTCACCGGAACGGGACTCCTAGCTGTGGGTGGGGGTCGGCCGGCCGGGCGCACCGCGCGCCCCGCCCCGCTACCCGCGTAGAAAGCCGTGCGGAAGCCCGGGAAGGCCCCCCGCAGCGCCCAAAGATACGCGCGTAGAAAATGACCGGACAAGAGTCCGGAAGTGAACTTCTCCGTTACGTCCGGCGATCGCCGCCCCGAGGCCGTGACGGCCGCTACAGCCAGCCCCGCTGAGCCGCCTTCAGGCCCGCCTCGAAGCGGCTCGCCGCCTCCAGACGCTCCATCAGCGCGGCCATCTGCCGCCGCACGGTGCGCACCGAGACGCCCAGCCGCTTGGCCGCCGCGTCGTCGGTCAGCCCGGTGGACAGCAGCCGCAGCAGCTCCCGCTCGCCGGGGCTGAGGCCGGTGGCGGTGTCCTCGGGGCGGGGGTCCCCGCCGAGCGGGACGGCCGTCTCCCAGGTCCGCTCGAACAGCGCGACCAGCGAGGCGACGATCCCGGGCTCCTCGGTGCACAGCGCGCCGGCCCGGGTGTTCTCCGGGTCGATCGGCACCACGGCGGTGGTGCCGTCGAAGACCAGCATCCGCGGCGGCAGCACCGGGGAGGTGCGCACCCGGCCGCCCAGCGAGGTCATCCACTGCGTGTAGGCGAAGGTCTCCGGGTCGTTGCGGACGCTGTCCTGGTAGATGGTGCGCAGGCTGATGCCGCGCCGCAGGGCGTCCTCGTCGAGCGGGCGGGAGGCGGCCAGGCTGGCCGCGGACTGCGCGCCGCCGGGCATCACGCCCAGGCACTCGGTGGTCAGCCGGGCGGTCAGCACCTCCAGCTTGGACTGGATGGCGTCGAGGCCGACCAGCCGCTCGCCGCCGTCGACCAGGGTGGCCGAGCGGAGCGCGGCGTACTCCGCGACGGCGCGCGCCACGGCGGCCTTGGAGACGGCCAGCTCCTGCTGACGGCGCGCCAGCTCCTCCTCCTGGCGGCGCAGCAGCAGTTCGAGGCCGCGCTCCGGGCTGACCGGCCACAGGGCACCCGGGCGCTCCCGCGAGGCACGCAGCAGGGTGAGGTCGGCGAGGCGGTCCAGGGCCGCCCGGACGGCGGGTTCGGGGAGGGCCAGCCGTTCACAGAGTTCGGCCACTCCACCTTCCGGATCCGCGAGCATCTCGCGGTACACGGCTTCCGCGGTGGTGTCCAGGCCCAGCAGTTCCAGCACGTCAACGACCCCTGATCGTCACAACATCGCCTTCGAGCGAATGAATTCCCGTCCGGTCCGCCGACCCCCGATCCTTCCTCCGGCCGTCCCGCCGCCACAAGACGCGATCCGGTCACCCGGGCAGAACCGGACCATCCGGTCTGTTCTGCGGACGCCTCCGGGCGGCCCGCGCCAGCCCCCGGTTGCCGTCCAGGGGTTGCAGCATGCTGCCTGGCCGGATGCTGCAACCCGTCCGCCCTCCCGCGGCGGGCCCGGCGCCGGGAGTATTCACTCAGCGCGCCACGCACCACCGGCACCACCGCTCACCACACCCTGAACCACGCCCTGAACCACGCTCCGCCGCACGCCCCGAACCACGCCCTGAACCACTGTGCACAGAACAGGAACCGCCGTGCCGAAGTCCGTCCGGCTGCTCGCCGTCGCCGCTCTCGCACTCGCCCTCGCCACCGCCGCCGCCCCCGCCCTCTCCGCCCCGCAGGCCGCCCCGGCCGCCGTCACCCTCGCCGCGACCGCCCCCGCCGCCGGGCCGGGGATCGGCTGGGACGGGCCCGGCATCGGCTGGGACGCCCCGGGCGCCCGGATCATCGGCTGGGACGTCCCGGCCGGCGGCCCCGGCATCGGCTGGGACTGACCGTTCGGTGTTCGCCGTCCACCTGACCCTCCTGGACGTCTCGGCCGAGCCGACGGGCGAGGCCGGACCCGCCGACGTCCAGGACACCCTGTGGGCGCGCGCCGTTCCGGGCGACGGCCTGGAACACGTGCGCGCCTGCGCCCTCCCGGGGGGCGTCGGCCTGGTGCTGTACGTCCGCGCGCCCGACCGGGAGGCGGCCGAGCTGAGGGCGTACGCCCTGCTCGACCGGGCGCTGGCGGAGGGTCCGGCGCGCCGCTACGCGGTGGCGGCTCCGCCGTAGGCCGCGGGTCCCGTGCCGGACACTTCCTGATCTTCCGTCCGGTTTTCGGACGGTTGCTTTCTCTCGCAAATTTGGCCGATTCATGCCCATGGCTTGGACCGGCCGCTTTACTGACATGCGCATGTCCATAAGCAGGCCCCGCCGAGCCCGGTCCCCCCGGGCCGACGCGGCCTGCCCGCACGGGCCCGCGCGCGTCGCCGTCGAACAGAACCACCTCCATCAAGACCGTCGAGGAGTTCCATGTCCCACCCGACCGGCACACCGCCCCGGCCCCGCGCCGGGGACACCGTGCCAGCCGTCCCCGCCCCACGCCGCCGCAACGGCGTGCTGCGCAACACCGCGGTCGCCCTCACCGTGGTGCTCGCCGCCGAAGCCGCCGTCGTCGCCCTGACGAGCGGCCAGTCCTTCGCCGTCGGCTCCGACCGGACCGCCGCCGCCAGGACCGCCCCCGCGCTCGGCGCCGCCGAGGCCGCCGACATCGCCTCCGCCCACCTCAAGGCCCGGCTGGAGAACCGCCGGATCGAGGTGGTCGGCGAGCGCACCGAGTCCACCACCACCTGGATCAACCCGGACGGCACCACCACCCTGGACATGGCCACCGGCCCGGTCCGGTACAAGGACAAGTCCGGCAAGCTCCAGCCGATCGACGTGACCCTGGCCCAGCAGCCCGACGGTTCCGTCAAGGCCAAGGGCCACCCGCTCGGCCTCTCGCTGGCCGGCGCCACCCCGGCCGCCGCCGCGTCCAAGTTCAAGGCGGCCGGCGCCCCGGCCGGCGACCAGCAGGCTCCGGCCGTCCCGCTGGTCTCGCTGGACAACGGCGACGGCACCACCATGTCGCTGTCCTGGCGGGGCACCCTGCCGGCCCCCAAGGTGGACGGCACCAAGGCCCGCTACGAGAACGCGCTCACCGCGACCGACCTCGTCATCGAGTCCACCCGGACCGGCTTCGAGCAGTTCCTGGAGCTCAAGAACCGCTCGGCGGTCGGCGCCAACGGCACCGTCACGATGACCCTGGACGCGGCCGGCCTGCAGGCCCGCCACAACGCGGACAACTCGGTCTCCTTCCTCGACCCGAAGACCGGCGAGGAGAAGGGCCAGCTGCCCGCCCCGGTGATGTGGGACGCCCAGGTCGACGAGCGCAGCGGGGACCACACCCGCACCGCCCCGGTCGCCCTGAAGGTCACCCAGAACGGCAACGCCGTCGACCTCACGCTGACCCCGGACGCGGCGTTCCTCAACGACCCGAAGACCCAGTACCCGGTCACCATCGACCCGGCGGTCAACATCGGCGTCGGCTTCGACACCTTCGTCCAGGAGGGCTACGGCACCGACGTCTCCTCCCAGACCGAGCTGAAGCTGGGCAACAACGGCTCCAGCCAGGTGGCCCGCTCCTTCCTGCAGTTCCCGATGGCCGCCATCAGCGGCAAGCAGGTCACCGCCGCCAAGCTCAACCTCTGGGAGTTCCACTCCTGGTCCTGCACGGCCAAGAGCTGGGAGGTCTGGGACACCGGCACGGCGACCACCGCCTCCCGCTGGACGGCCCAGCCCGGCTGGAACCGCAAGTGGGCCACCAGCACCGCGACCAAGGGCTACTCCAGCGCCTGCGCCGCCGGCTGGACCAACACCGACATCACCTCGCTGGTGCAGGCCTGGGCCGGCAACGGCAACGCCAACAACACGCTGGGCATCCGGGCCACCGACGAGAGCGACCCGTACGGCTGGAAGAAGTTCAACTCCGGCAACGCGGCCTCCAACACGCCCTACCTGTCGGTGACCTACAACACCGCGCCGGCCGTCTCCACCCTGATCTCCCCGGCGAACGCCGCGCTCACCGGCGACTCCACGCCGACCCTGTCGGCCAAGGCGACCGACCCGGACGGCGGCAACATCGCGCTGGACTTCGAGGTCTGGGCGGCCAACGGCACCGCCGCGCTGCAGTCCGGCCGCACCGCCATGGCGGCCTCCGGCTCCACCTTCACCTGGACCCCGGGCACCGCCCTGCCGGCCGGCGCCTACAAGTGGCGCTCCCGGTCCTGGGACGGCAGCGTCAACAGCGCCTGGTCCGGCTACCGCACCTTCACGGTGGACACCACCGCCCCGGCCACCACCGCCGTCTCCTCCGGCGACTTCCCGGCCGGCCAGTGGGCCGGCACCCCGGACGCCTCCGGCAACTTCACCGGCACCTTCACCTTCACCCCGCCCACCAGCGACGTGAAGGACATCCAGTACCGGCTGGACGGCGGCGCCTGGGTGACCGTCGCGACCACCGGCACGCCGGTGAGCGCGGCGCTCACCTTCAAGGGCGGCCAGCACACCGTCACCGCGCACACCCGCGACGCGGCCGGCAACGTCTCCGCGGACACCGGCTACGTGTTCAACGCGGGCAAGGGCGCGGCCCTCACCTCGCCCGGCGCCGGCGAGCGCGCGGCCCGCCGCACCACGCTGGCCGCCGAGGGCCAGAGCACCGCGAGCGGCGTGCGCTACCAGTACCGCCGCGGCGAGACGGCCGCCTGGACCGACATCCCGGTCGCCAACGTCACCACCGCCACCGGCGGCGCCGTCACCGCCTGGCCGTTCGCGGTCACCGGCGGCAAGCCCGCGCCGCTGACCTGGAACATCACCGACACCCTGGCCACCGACGGCCCGGTCGACGTCCGCGCGGTCTTCACCGTGGGCACCGGCACCGACGCCTCGGAGCCGAACACCCTCACCGTCGACCGCAACGGCGGCAACGCGCCGGACGCCGAGGTCGGCCCGGGCCGGGTCAACACCCTCACCGGTGACTACACCCTCACCGCGACCGACGCCTCCGCGTTCGGCCTGAGCACCGGCCGCACCTTCTCCTCCCGGCACCCCGAGAACGGCGCCGCGCAGGAGGGCCAGGCGGCCATCTTCGGCCCGCAGTGGAGCGCCGGCACCATGGCCGAGCTCACCTCCTCGGACTGGGCGTACATCCGGCAGACCTCGGCCACCTCGGTGTCCATCGTCGACGCCGGCGGCCGGGAGACCGGCTTCACCGCCACCACCGGCGGCGGCTGGAAGCCCGAGCCCGGCGCGGAGACGCTCACCCTCACCGGCGCGCTCACCGGCTCCTTCACCCTGAAGAACACCAACGGCGCCACCACGACCTTCGCCAAGGTCGACCCGGCCGCCACCACCTGGCAGGTCACCACCTCCTCGACGGCCACCGACAACTCCACCACCACCGTGGTCTCGGAGAAGGTCGTGGTCGGCGGCAGGACCCTGGCCCGCCCGAAGTTCGTCGTCGCGCCGACCACGGCCGTCGCCAACTCCACCTGCGCCTCCAACCCCGCCGCCAACGGCTGCCGGGTCCTGGAGTACGTCTACGCCGACGCCACCACCGCCACCACCGCCGCGCTCGGCGACGTGGCCGGCCAGGTGAAGCAGGTCCGCCTCTGGTCCAACGTCCCGGGTGCCACCGCGGCCACCCCGGTCGCCGTCGCCGAGTACCGCTACGACGACATGACCCGCCTGCGCGAGGAGTGGGACCCGCGGATCAGCCCCGCGCTGAAGACCGCCTACACCTACGACGCGGCCGGCCGGGTCATCACCCTGACCCCGCCCGGCGAGCTCGCCTGGACCTTCACCTACGGCAAGGCCGGCAACGCCGCCACCGCCGGTGAGGGCATGCTGCTGGCGGCCTCCCGGCCGTCCCTCCAGCAGGGCAGCGCCGACGTGGTGAACGGCACCGCCGCCACCAACCTCGTCTACGACGTGCCGCTGAGCGGCGCCAACGCCCCGTACAAGCTGGGCACCGCGGACGTCGCCGCGTGGGGCCAGACCAACGCCCCCACCGACGCCACCGCGATCTTCCCCGCCGACGCTCCGCCGGCCAGCCACGACGGCCGGC
This sequence comes from Kitasatospora sp. NPDC015120, assembly GCF_043080305.1. Lineage (NCBI taxonomy): Bacteria > Bacillati > Actinomycetota > Actinomycetes > Kitasatosporales > Streptomycetaceae > Kitasatospora > Kitasatospora sp. NPDC015120. Next base: position 56,998 of record NZ_JBIBVJ010000001.1, read on the forward strand.
TGCTCGGCTCGGGCGACTTCGCCAAGGCGTCGATCACCTACACCAACGCCTCCGGCCGCGAGGTCAACACCGCCTCCACGGGCGGCGTCACCACCACCGAGTACGACGCCTTCGGCAACGCGGTCCGCAAGCTGAGCGCGGAGAACCGGGCCCTGGCCCTGTCCACCTCCGCCGAGGGCCTGGCCAAGCTGCGCGCGCTCGGCCTCGACAAGGCGAGCACCGCCGACCGCGCCCAGGCGCTGTCCACCCTGACCGTCTACTCGGCGGACGGCGAGCGGCAGACCGACGAGTTCAGCCCGCTGCACGTGGTCACCCTGGAGCGCGACCTGGCCGCCTCCGGCGCCAGCCCGGCCCGCCCGGCCGGCGACGAGGTCCCGGCCCGGACGCACACCGCCACCACCTACGACGAGGGCCGTCCGGCCGACGCCGCGGTGAGCAACGAGCCCACCACGGCCACCATCGGCGCACGGATCGACGGCTACGCCGCCGACGCCGACGTCCGCACCACCACCACCGCCTACGACTGGGCCAAGGGCCTGGCCACCCAGACCACCGAGGACCCGGCGGGCCTGAAGCTCACCAAGACCGTCGCGTACGACACCCAGGGCCGGGCCGTGAAGACCTCCCTGCCCAAGTCGAACGGCACCGACGTCGGCACCACCGTCACCACCTACTGGTCGGCCACCGGCACCGGTGCCTGCGCCGCCCGCCCGGAGTGGGCCGACCTGCCCTGCTCCACCGGCCCGGCCGCCGCGGCGACCGACGCCGGCGCCAACCCGGCGGAGACCCCCACCAGCACCACCGAGTACGACCGCTACGGCCGCCCGGCCGTGGTCCGGGAGACCGCCAACGGCGTCACCCGCACCACCACCACGACCACCGACGCGGCCGGCCGCACCACCAAGGTCGCGGTGACCGGCGGCACCGGCACCGCCGTGCCGGACACCACCACCGTCTACGACGCGGCCACCGGCCGGATCGTCAGCACCACCAACGGCACCGCCACCGTGCGCACGGTGTTCGACAAGCTCGGCCGCGTCATCGGCTACGACGACGGCGCCGGCAGCGTCACCACCACCGAGTACGACGTGGCCGACCGCCCGGTCAAGCACAGCGACTCGGCGCCGTCCACCACCACCCTGGCCTACGACGGCTACGGCCGGACGCAGTCGCTCACCGACTCGGTGGCCGGCACCATGACCGCCGAGTACGACTCCGAGGGCAAGCTCACCAAGCAGACCCTGCCCGGCGGCTACGTCCTGACCAACAGCTACGACACCCAGGGCACCCTCACCGGCAAGGTGTACACCGCCGCCGACGGCACCGTCGTCCTGGCCGACTACGCCGACTTCACCGTCCACGGCCAGCAGGCCGGGCACGCGCTGACCGCCGGTGCCAGCACCGAGTCGGCCTTCGGCTACGACGCCTCCGGCCGCCTCACCAAGGCCGCCGACAAGGCCCTCGACGGCTGCACCACCCGCGCCTACGCGTTCGACAAGAACAGCAACCGGACCGCGCTGACCACCACCAAGGAGGACTGCGACCCGGCCACCGTCGACTCCACCAGCAGCACGGTGGGCTCGCAGTACGACGCGGCCGACCGTCTGAAGGGCGCCGTCTACGACGCCTTCGGCCGCACCACCACCCACCCCAAGGGCGCCCAGTTCGGCTACTACGCCAACGACCTGGTCCGCACCGAGACCTCGGGCACCCAGCGCAACACCTGGGCGCTGGACGCGGCCGGCCGCCTGGCCTCCCGCACCACCGAGACCCAGGCCGCCGACGGCACCTGGAGCACCACGGCCACCAGCCTGAACCACTACGGCTGCTCCTGCGACAGCCCCAGCTGGTCCAAGGCCGGCAACGGCGCGGTCGCCCGCAGCGTGACCGACCTCAGCGGCACGCTGGGCGCGATCACCGGCGCCACCGACGGCACCGTCCTGCAGCTCACCAACCTGCACGGTGACGTGTCCGTCCAGCTCCCGCTGGACCCGGCGCAGGCGCTGAGCGTGCGCGCCTTCGACGAGTACGGCGTCAGCCTCGGCGAGCCGGTCACCGGCTACGGCTGGATCGGCGGCGAGCAGCGCGACTCCTCCACCGCCACCGGCGTCGTCCTGATGGGCTCGCGGCTGTACGACCCGGCCCTCGGCCGGTTCCTGCAGGCCGACCCGGTCCCGGGCGGCAACGCCAACGCCTACACCTACCCGACCGACCCGGTGAACTCCTTCGACCTGGACGGGCGCTGGAGCTGGTCCAAGACCCGCTACTACTCCTGGGGCCGCCTCTGGGCGCACCTGGAGGCGCACCTCGGCTGGCGCGGACTGCGGTACAAGGCGCAGCTCACCTTCTACTTCAACCGCGCGTACACCGGGAAGATCGGCCGCAACGCCCACTACATCTACGGCCCGATCTGGGTCGGCGTGGGACTGCTCGGTCCGATCGGCGCGGGCTTCGCCCTGGCGGCGGGCGCCTACTCCGGCTACGTCCAGCACATGGCCTCGAAGGCGTACTACCACCACCGGTGCCTGGCGATCGCCATCGGCGCGGTCGGCTGGAACGGCCTGTCCGCCCCGGGCGTGCGGTCCTGGACGTACGGCTGCTGATCCGGACACCCGGCCAAAGCACCCCGCCGAGGCCGAAGGACCCCGCAGAGAAGGAGGCCCGCCCGACCACCAGGTCGGGCGGGCCTCCCGCGTGCGGTTCCCCGGCGGCGCTACTCCGCCTTCTCGGCCGCGGCGGTGAGCCCGGCCGACCACTTCTCCTCGACGTTGCCGAACTTCCAGTAGGCGATCGCCGCCGCCCAGGTCAGCACGAAGAGGCCGACGATGGCGTAGCCGACCAGGTCGAGGTTCAGCTCGCCGATCCAGGCGACCGGCCCGCTGGTGATGTCGAGCTTCTCGCCGAGCAGCCCGATCAGCTCGATCGAGCCGATGACCAGAGCGACCAGCACCGACAGGCCGGTGACGGTCAGGTTGTAGTAGATCTTGCGGACCGGCTTGGAGAACGCCCACTCGTAGGCGAAGTTCATGAACGAGCCGTCGATGGTGTCCAGCAGGCTCATGCCCGCGGCGAACAGGATCGGCAGCACCAGCAGCGCGTACCAGGGCAGCTGGAACGCCGCCGCGCCGCCGGCCAGCACCAGCAGCGAGACCTCGGTGGCGGTGTCGAAGCCCAGGCCGAACAGCAGGCCGACCGGGTACATGTGCCAGGGCTTGGTGACAGCCTTGGTCACCCGGCCGAGGATGCGGTTCATGAAGCCGCGCTTCTCCAGCTGGGCCTCCAGCTCCGCCTCGTCGAACTCGCCCTCGCGCATCCGGCGGAACACCTTGAGGATGCCGTTGAAGGCGCCCAGGTTGATCAGGCCGAGGGCGAGCAGGAAGGTCCCGGAGACGGTGACGCCGATCAGGCCGGTGGTCTCGTGCAGGGTGGAGTCGTCGGACTCGATCTGGCCGGCCAGCGAACGGATGCCGAAGGCGAGCAGCGCGCAGAGGCCGAAGACGATCGACGAGTGGCCCAGCGAGAACCAGAAGCCGACCGACAGCGGCCGCTTGCCCTGGCCCATCAGCTTGCGGGTGGTGTTGTCGATGGCGGCGATGTGGTCGGCGTCGAAGGCGTGCCGCATGCCGAGGGTGTACGCGGTGAGGCCCATACCGGCGCCGAACACCTGGCCGCCGACGTCGTAGTGCTCGGGCGCGACGAGCGCGAGCAGGGTGAACCAGCCGATCACGTGCAGGGCGAGGATGAAGCCGCCCATGCCTGCGAGGCGGATCCACTCCTCACGGGTGAGCCGGTCGCGCCAGCGGGGGCCGGTCATCGGGGGTCCTTTCATGAGGCCGTCGGGGCTCCGCGGGTTCCGTTCCGGCCCTCGGAGCTGGGCCATCTTTCCTTCTCGTCCCGATTAGTTGCAAGTCATGCGCAATTACGAACTGGTCACCGGATGGCGGACGAACGGAGGATGATGGGAGTACCGGCCTCACCTCCCGCGCGCTCGTCACTCGGGAGGTACCGCTCATGTCCCGCCTGCGCACGGCCGCCGCGCTCCTCGCGACGGCCTTAGTCACCGTCGGTCTCGCGACGACCGGCGGCCCCGGGTTCCCCGGCGCCGTCGCCCCCGCCGCCGCCACCACGACCCATCGGGTGCTGTTCGACAACAGCAAGGCCGAGACGGCCGGCAACGCCGACTGGATCGTCTCCAAGGTCCAGCCCGACCCCCTGGGCGAGAACGCCCACCCCACCACCGACAAGAACTGGACCGGCGCGCTCTCCTCCTGGGGCATCGCCCTCCAGCAGACCGGCCAGTACAGCCTGAAGACCCTGCCGCCGGGCGGCACGTTCACCTTCGGCACCGGCGCCCCGCTGGACCTGGCCAACTTCGACACCGTCGTGATCCCCGAGCCGAACATCAGGTTCACCCCGGACGAGAAGGCCGCCCTGATGCACTTCGTGCAGAACGGTGGCGGGCTGTTCCTGATCTCCGACCACACGATGAGCGACCGCAACAACGACGGCATCGACTCGCCCGCGATCATCAACGACCTGTTCACGGACAACGGCGTCGACAACAGCGACCCCTTCGGGTTCAGCGTCGACCTGACGAAGATCCACGCCGAGAACCCGCGCGCCGTCGACGACCCGGCCGACCCGGTGCTGCACGGCCCGTTCGGCACCGTCACCGGCTCGATCATCCGCGACGGCACCACGATGACCCTGCACCCCGCCGACAACCCGGCGGTCAAGGGCATCGTCTACCGGCCCGGCTCCTCCGGGGACACCGGCGCCTTCTTCGTCACCAGCACCTTCGGCAACGGCCGGATCGCCGCCTGGGGCGACAGCTCGCCCCCCGAGGACGGCACCGGGCAGCCGAACAACGCGCTGCACGACGGCTGGAACGACCCGGCCGGCACCGACGCCGCCCTCGCGCTCAACGCCACCGCCTGGCTGAGCAAGGCCTGACGGCCCTCCCGCCCCCGCACCGCCTTCCCGCGCGCCCGGCCGGCCCTCGCCGGGCGCGCGCCCGCTTCCTCCCCTACTGTCGGAATGATCCGCACCGATCCGCACGATCCGCGCCGATCGACGCTGATCCGCACCGACGACCGGGACCCGATGGAGCGGCCATGCCCTCGTACCCCTACCGCACCACCCGCGAGGACCTGCGCGTCCCCCTCCCCGACGGCACCGAGCTGGGCGCCCGCCTGTGGCGCCCGGTGACCGACGAGCCCGTCCCCGTCGTGCTGGAGTACTCCACCGACCGCCTCACCGACTGGACCGCCACCGACGACGCCCGCCGCCACCCCTGGATCGCCGGCCACGGGCATGCCGCCGTCCGGGTCGACGCCCGCGGCCACGGCAACTCCGGCGGCGTCCCGTCCCTCTCCTCCGGCTCCTCCGGTTCCTCCGCCCCCGGCGGCCTCGCCGCCGACGGTGCCGAGGTCGTCCGGTGGCTCGCCGCCCGGCCCTGGTGCAGCGGCCGGGTCGGCCTGCTCGGCACCGGCGCCGCCGGGGAGACCGCCCTGCACCTGGCCGCCCTCGCACCGGACGCCGTCCACGCGGCGGTCGTCGTCTGCCCCGACGGCCCGCACCGCCGCGGCGGCGCCGCCCTCGCCGCCGACGGCCACACCCGCGCCACCGACCGGCTCGCCGACGCGGCCCGCCCGCCGGACCCGCGGTACGTCGGCGACGACTGGCGGGCGATGTGGCTGGCCCGGCTCGACGCCCTCGAACCCCCGCTCGCCGACTGGCTCGCCGCCGCCCCTGCCCCCGCGCCGGTCGCCGCCGTCCCCACCCTGGCCGTCGCGGGTTGGTCGGACCCGTCGGCCGGCACCGTCCTCGCCCTCGCCGCCGCCGGATCCGGCCCCGCCGCCGGGCCCGCCGTCCGCGCCGTGCTCGGCCCCTGGCCGCACGGCCTGCCCGACGAGATCCTCCCCGAGGCGCTGCGCTGGTACGACCACTGGCTGCGCGACATCGACGCCGGCGCCCTCGCCGCCCCCGCCCTGCGCAGCTGGCGCACCGACCACTGGTGCGGCGACGACCCCTGGCCCTCCCCCGCGATCCGCGAGGTCCACTACGGGCTCGACGGCCCGCTGCGCACCGCCGGCACCGCCTCCGGGGACCGCTGGGTGCACGTCCGCTCGCCGCAGCACACCGGTCTCGACGCCGGCGCCCCCGTCCCGCTCGGCCGCCCCGCCGACCAACCGCCCGACCAGCGCGAGGAGGACGGCCGCTCGGTCTGCTTCGACTCCCGGCCGCTGCCCGAACCCCTGGACCCGCTCGGCACCCCGACGCTGGCCCTGCACCTGCACACGGCCGCCGGTCCCGCCCTGGTCGCCGCCCGCCTCTGCGCCGTCGCCCCCGACGGCACCTCCACCCTGCTCACCCGCGGCGTCCGCGCCCTGACCGCACCCGGCGGCCCCTTCGACGCCACCGTCGAGTTCGCCCCGACCGGCGCCGCCGTCCCGACCGGCCACCGCCTGCGGCTCGCCCTCTCCTCCACCTACTGGCCGTGGATCTGGCCCGGCCCCGAACCGGCCGGCTTCGCCCTCGACCCCTCCCGCTCCACCCTCACCCTCCCCGTCCGCCGCCCCGCCCCCGACACCGGCGACCTCACCTTCCGCTCCCCCACCCTGCCCCTCCCGCCCCCGCTCCAGCTCACCGAACCGCTCACCGCCCACCCCGAGCGCGTCACCGTCCACGACATCGGCCGCCGGGAATGGCGCACCGAACTCTCCCCGGCCACCGACGGCACCCGCACCCACCCCGACGGCCTGGTCCGCGCCGAACAGACCGTCACCGCCTACCGCGTGCTCACCGCCACCCCCCTCAGCGCCCGCGCCCGCACCGACCGCACCGTCCGCCTCGAACGCCCCGCCGCCGGCTGGGACACCACCGTCCACACCCGCACCGAGATCCGCTGCGACCCCACCCACCTCCTCGCCCACACCCAGGTACGGGCGGAGGAGGCGGGCAACGTCGTCTTCACCCGCGAATGGCGCCACCGCATCCCCCGCTGAGCCGCCCGGCCCGGGCCGGACGGGCCCCCGCCGCGCGCGCCGCCGGCCCGCGGGGTGCGGTCACCTCCTCCAGTCCGGCGCCAGGAGGACGGCCTTGAGCCGGTCCACCGAGAGCGCGGGCTCACCGGGCCGGAAGTCGTAGCCGTTCTCGCCGTTCCACTCGTGGAGCTGCACGCTCCGGCCGTCCGGGTATACACCTGCGCCGTCCGGTGCAGCAGCGGGTCGACGGCGGTCTTGCCGTTGCCGAACCGGTTGGTCACGACGAGCGTGCCGTCGGCCGGCTGCCCGTCCGTGACCCGCTCGCTGCTGCTGCGCCGCCGCCGGTGCGAGCGAGATGCGCGTCACCCCCGGTGAGGAGGAACGCCGTCCGCAGCAACTGGCGCCCCCGCGACGCCACGAAGGCCGGAAAGCCGGGCGGTGATTCGCCCGGCTCGGCCACCACTAGGTGCTCCATGCTCCTGTAACGCGGTCACCCGGTGGTCTTGTGGCACGCAGCGTACCGGGGCCGCCCGGCGCAGGGCCGGGCGGCCGACGGGCGATGGGCGATGGGCCGGGTCGACCGGCGCCGGGTCAGCTCGTGGCGATCGAGGTGTCGTCGATGACGAAGCTGGTCTGCAGCGAGGCGTCCTCGACGCCGGTGAACTTGAGGGTCACCGACTGGCCCGCGTAGGCCGAGAGGTCGAAGGTCCGCAGCTGGTAGCCGGCGGCCGCGTCGGCGTTGGAGTAGGTCTTCAGCGTGGTGCCGTTGACCTGGACCGTCAGCTTGTCGTACGCGGTGGTGCCGGACTCACCGGTGTCGATGTGCAGGTAGAAGCTCAGCGTCGCCTTGCAGCCGGCCGGGACGGAGACCGTCTGGGACAGCGTGTCGGTGTGGGTCGAGCCGTAGCCGTTCAGCCAGGCCTTCCACGAACCGCCGTGCGCGGCCTGCGAGGACGAGTTGTCGACCACGCCGCTCGACTGCGTCCACGGCGCCGCCGTGCCCGTCTCGAAGCCCGCGTTGCCCAGCAGCTGCGCCGGGGTGCAGGTGCCGCCACCGCCGCCGGTGACCGTCCAGCTGAAGCTGGTGCTGCCCGTCCTGGCGGCCGCGTCCTTGGCGGTGACGGTCACGTTGTAGGTGCCCGCCGTGGTCGCGGTGCCGCTGATGACGCCGGTGGAGGCGTTGATGGAGAGCCCGGCCGGAAGACCGGTCGCCGAGTAGGTGTACGGCGTCGAGCCGCCGCTCGCCTGGATCTGGAGGTTCGCCGAGCCGCCCACCGCCGTCGACTGGCCGCCCGGGTTCACGACCGAGACGGAGCCGCTGCCCGCGGGCTTCGTCAGCAGGCAGCCGCTGACGTTGAGGTCGATCACGCGGCCGGTGCCCAGGCAGGTGGTGAACCAGTAGGTCTCCTGGCCGTAGCTCTGCCCCTGGTGCGCGGTGGTGGTGCCGTCGGCCGCCACCTCGCACGGGTTGTTGAGCGTGCACATCTGGCCGTCGTCGTTGCCGGTGTTGTTGATGCCGACGACCTTCTTCGTCGCGGCGTCGACGATCGGCGAGCCCGAGGTGCCGTGGGTGGTGTTGCAGCCGGCGCTGTAGCGGAGGGAGTCGCGCCAGGTCCACGCGTCCTCGCGCAGGGTGGCGACGAAGCCGTTGACGGAGCAGTTCCAGGTCTGCTTCCAGTACGAGGACGGTATGAACATCGCCGAACCGTCGACCGGGTGCGTGTCGCTGATGGTCAGCGCCGTCGCGCCGAACTTGGAGGTGATCGACCCGAAGGTGTCGGTGAGCTGGTAGAGCGCGACGTCGGTGCCGGTCATCGTGGCGTAGAGGATCTTGTCGGCCGTCACGGTGCCGAGGGAGCCGCCCGAAGCGTTGAGCAGGGTGCCGCTGCGGCTGGCGGCCTGGTTCTGGATGACCTGGCCGGCGGAGGGCATGGTCGGCAGGCAGTGGCCGTTGGTGAGCATGAGGGCCCGGTCGGCGTCGACCGAGGAGGGGTAACGCACCAGCGAGGCGGAGCAGTTGCTCAGCGCGATGGTGGACGTCAGGTCACCGGCCTGCACCGCCTGCGCGGGCGCGACCGCCACGGAGGTCAAGACCCCGGCGATGACGGCGCTCGCGGCGGACGCGGCGGCAAGTCTCTTGAACATGGCTCTCCTTGTGGGGGATGCGGGGCGTACGACCGGTTGCGGACGCCCGCGCCGCACGAAAGTGCCATGAACACTTCACATGGTCAACCGTGCCGGCAGAAGTCGCACGGGAGAATTCGTCCGGGCCGGGCCGGGCCGGGCAACGGCGCCGGAGGCGGCGGAGTTGGCCCGCCGTCACCTCGACCGGCGGCGACGGACACGCGGACATGGCTTCAGCACCGGGAACTCCGGTACGCGTGGGGGCGGCCCCCCGGGCCGGGCAGAACCGGACGCATGAACGGCGGCCCCAGGCACCTCGGGACCGTCGCCGCGCCCTCCGGGGTGCTCGCGTCCGGGACGGCGACGTGGCCGGACCACTCGCCGGAGGCCGGGCGGCCGTCGTCCGCCGGGCGGGAGGCGCCGGTCGGCGGCTGCCCCGTGCCCGGATCCGGCCGGTGCCGGGGCGGCCGCGCCGTCCGGCCCCACGGTGAGCGGAACCGGGGCCGGGTGCACCCCTTCACCCTCGGTCGTGGTGCGGACGGCGGGACGGTGCTGCGGCGGAGCATCCCGGAGCGGGACGAGAAGAAGGGCCCCCGGCCCCCGCGATCCCTGCGCCCCCCATGATCCCGGCGCCCCCTGCGCCCCCGCGACCCCTGCGGCCCCGGCCTCAGCGGAGGGCGAGGACGGGGCGGGCGGAGAGGTCGTCGGTGCAGTAGTCGCCGTCCTCGTCGAAGACCATGGCGGCGAGGTCCGGATGCCGGTTGGCCGTGGCGAGCGGCAGCCAGGCGAGGACCGTGCCGTAACCGCCGCAGACCGACTCGCCGCCGTCGCCGCCGTAGATCACCCCGGGCTCGCTGGTGATCTCCGAACGGTAGGTGTCGTGCGCGATGCGCAGGCCGAAGGCGTTCGGCCCGCCCTGCGGGCCGAGGCCTTCACCGTACGGGAGGCGGTCGAGCGGGCACTCGTCGCCCCAGCGGAACAGGGTCTGCGCACCGGCGCCGCAGCCGTGCTCCCACTCGTCGGGGGTGGGCAGGCGCAGGCCCTCGCGGGCAAGGACGGCCGGCATGTCGGCGGGCTCCTCCTCCAGCGGCTCGCCCTCGACGGCCATCAGCAGCGTCGGCACGGTCACGGTCCGGCGCGGGCTGAGCACCCGGGCGAGGTGGGCGTGCAGGTCCCCGTCGCCGAAGCCCTGACTGACGCTCTCCTCCCGGTAGCTGGCGAGGAGTTCGGCGGAGGGCTGCCAACTCGCCGCGTCGAACCCGACGGTGACCCGCCCGCCCGGTATCAGCGCGAACATCCGCTCGCCGCGCTCGACCAGGACCCGGTGCAGCGGTGCCCCCAGGTGCTCGACCTCCTCGACGCGGTCGAGACGCCCGCCCACCGTGCCCGCGACCTGGGCGGCGAGACGGCTGGCGGCGGCGCGGTCGAGACGGCGCCAGGCGGCGAAGGTGAGGGTGGCGAGCGGTTCAGGAGCCATGCCGGGAGTGTGGCACGGGCCACTGACAATTGCCGGGCAAGAGGCCCGCGACAGTCCGATCGGGCGTCAACCGGCGTCCCGTGGAAGCCCGCAGCGCCGTCGGCGTCCCCCCGCGGGAGGCGATTTTGCCCGATGAGCCGGACGCCGGCCCCGCCGTTCTGGTAGGCAGGGCCGGGAATCGACCGAGCGCGGTGGCGAACCAGGGTGGGCACAATGCGGCAGGAACCGATCGACGACCTGGTGGTCGTCATTCCCGGCATCACCGGAAGCCGGCTGGCGGTGGACGGCAAGGAGGTGTGGGGCCCCTCCCCCGGGGCGCTGGGCCGGGGCCTCGCCACCTTCCTCGGCTCCGTCCGGGCCCTGCGCCTGCCGACGGACCTCGGTGACGACCACCCCGGCGACGGCGTCGTCCCCACCGGGCTCGTCCCCTCCCTGCACGCCGTCCCGGGCGTGCGCCCGGTGGTCGACGGCTACAGCGACCTGATCGGCTGGCTGGAACGCACCTTCACCCTGCGCCGTGCCCTGCCCGGCAGCCGGCCCGGCCCGCCGGACCGGCCCGGCGCACCCGAAGTCCCGGTGAACCTCGTCGAGTTCGCCTACGACTGGCGGCTCTCCTGCCGCTACAACGCCCGCCTCCTGGCCGTCCGCGTCGACGAGGCGCTCGGCCGCTGGCGGGCCACCGCCCCGCACCGGGCCGAGGCGAAGGTCCGGCTGATCTGCCACTCGATGGGCGGGCTGGTGGCCCGCTACTGGGTGGAGTGCCTCGGCGGCGCCGAGATCACCCGGCAGCTCATCACCCTCGGTACGCCGCACCGGGGTTCGATCGGCGCGCTGGAGTCGCTGGTCAACGGGCACCGGATCGGCCTGGGCCCGGTGGCCGCCGACCTGACCGCCTTCAGCCGCAGTCTGCCCTCCCTCCACCAGCTCATCCCCGACTACGCCTGCGTCGAGACCCCCGGCGGTCTGCGTCACCCCCGTGAACTGGCCACCGCGCTGGAGGGCGTCGACCCCCGCCTGCTCGCGGACGCCGGACGCTTCCACGGCGACATCCGCGACGCCGCCGTCGAGCGGGTCCGGCGGGGCGGGTCGGACCGCCTCTGCCTGCCCGTGATCGGAGTCCGCCAGCCCACGCCCACCACGGCCGCCGTGACGGGTGACGGGCTGCTGCGGCTGATCGAGACCATCGAGGGCAAGGACGAGGGCGGCGACGGCCGGGTGGCGAGGTTCGCCGCCTACCCGGCCGAGGTCGCCCTCGACGACCCCACGGCCGCCCGCTCCTCCTTCGCCAACCACGGGGCGATCAAGGGCCACGCCGGGGTCCGCGAGGACCTCTACGACTGGCTCGCCCCGGCCCCCGCCGTCTACCGCGGCTCGCTGCCCGCCCACCCGCTGGGCGTGCGCGTCCCCGAGTACGGGCTCGCCGGGCAGCCGCTGCGCGTCGAGGCGGTGGCCGACGGCACCGGCCGGCCGGGGGCGGCCGCGCTCGCCGTCCGGGCCACCGTCCGGGCCGAGAACGGGGACGTCGTCGTGGAGCGTCTGCTGAGCAACGTCGGTGGCGGCCGGTACGAGCGCGCCTTCGACGGCCTCGGCCCGGGCGTGTACGCCGTTTCCGTCCACGCCAAGCAGGACAGCGCCGACACGGCGGTGACCGCGCTGACCCTCATCCTCGAAGGTGACGCATGACCGACGACCCGAGCACCGCCGGCCCGGACACTGCCGCCGACCCGGGCACCGCCGACGCGCCGACGCCGAACCCGCGCGGCACGTTTCTGGCGGTCGTCTTCGACGAGTACCGCGACGCGGCCTACCGCCCGATCCCGGGCGCGGTCGAGCAGGTCGGCGAACTCGCCGCCTGCCTGGCCGAGTTCGGCTTCCAGCCGACCATCGTGCCCAACCCCGCGCAGGGCGCCCTGATCGACGGGCTGGACCTGTGGTCGGACACCTGGTCGGAGGGTGGTGGCGGCGGCTCCGCGGTGATCGCGTGGTCCGGTCACGCCGAGACCGGCAACCGCGGCGACCTCCAGCTCATCACCCACGCCACACCGAGGGGCCTCGGCAACCAGGACCGGTTCTACTCCCCCGAACGCCTCACCAGCCAGGCCCTGACCAGCCACGCCGACCAGATCCTCATCCTCCTCGACACCTGCCACTCCGGCGCCGGCGCCGTCCCCGCCCTCGACCACGCGCTCGCGGCGTGGGAGGACCGCACCCTGCCCGAACCGCGCACCGCCTGGCTCGGCGTCCTCGCCGCCTGCCAGGCGCAGGAACGGGCCGAGGGGGCGCGCGGGCTGCTCCTGGAGACCGTGCTCGAACTCCTGAGGAACGGGCCGCAGGACAGCGTCTACCGCCACGAGTGGAGCGTGCGCAACGCCGGAATCACCGGGGAGACGCTCGCCCTCGCCGTCCTGGCGGAGGACTGGCCGGACGGCGGCCAGCAGCCGGTGCGGGCCTCCGTGGGCCACCCCCAGCCGATGTTCCGGAACCCCCGATGGCAGCGGAAGTCCCGCGAGGCCCTCGTCGAACACCTCGTGCTGGCCGCCCGGGGCAGCAGTCCCGCCAAGGAGGGCTGTTTCTTCACCGGCCGACGCCGGGCCCTGCGGCAGATCACCGACCGGCTCGCCACCGACACCGCCGGGATGCTGCTGGTGACCGGCAGCGCGGGCGTCGGCAAGTCCGCCGTCGTCGGACGCATCGCGGCCCTGTCCGACGCGGACGAACGCGCCGCGCTCCTGGCACACGCTCCCCTCGGGGAGGACGACCCCGACCCCGGCCGGGGCAGCGTCGACGCCGCCGTCCACCTGCGCGGCATGGACGTCCAGACGCTCGCCGAGGCCCTGGCCAGGCAGCTCGACCTTCCCGTGCCGAAGACCCCGGCCGACCTGATCGCCCAGCTCGAACGCACCGAGACCGGCCACGGGCGCCGGCACGTGCTGGTCCTGGACGGCCTGGACGAGGCGTCGCCGGGGCAGGCGACGGCGATCGCCGAGCAACTCCTCGTCCCGCTCAGCCGGCTGTGCGCCGTGCTGCTGGCCTCACGCGACCGCCCGTTCCAGCCCCACCTGGACCAGGGCGAGACGCTCGATTCGGCCCTCACCCGCATGGTCGGCACGTCCGTGGTGACCCTCGACCTCGACGAGGAGCACGACACCGCGACGGACATCACCGCCTACGTCCACCACCGGCTCCGGTCCGACGGCATCGCCGAGGAAACCGCCGCCGAGATCGCCTCGGCGCTGGCGGCACGGGCCGGGGCCGGGGGCGGCGGGTTCCTCTTCGCCCGCATCGTCGCCTCCCACCTGGCCCGCTTCCTCGCCGGCGATCCCGGACGACCCTGGCAGGATCAGATCCCCCTCGGCATCACGGGCGCCCTCGACCTCGACCTGGCCGATGTCGTTCCCGGCGACGACCGTCCGGGTACCGCCGGCGACCTGCTGGCGGCACTGGCGTGGGCAGCCGGCAACGGCATGCCCGCTCGCGGTGTCTGGCAGGCGGCGGCCCGGGCGGTCGGCGGCCGCGAGACGGACTACGGGCCGGACGACATCGACTGGCTGCTCCAGCACTACGGGCGCTACATCGTCGAGGACAGCGACGGGTTGCAGGCCGTCTACCGTCTCTACCACCGCGAACTCGTCACCCACCTGCGTTCCTCCGCGCCCCGCCCGGGCGCGGACCCGGCCCCCCTCGCCATCGTGCGGGCCCTCGTCGATCTCACCCTCGACCAGACGGCAGGTGGCACCAATCCCCGCCAGGCCAATGTCTACCTGCGGCGGCACCTGACCGAGCACGCCGTCGCGGCCGACGGCCCGGGCATCACCGCCCTCCGGCCGCTCGCCGAGGCCAACCCCGACGCCTACCTCCCCGACCTCGCCAGCGCCCTCAACAACCTCGCCATCCAGCTGGCGGACGTGGGACGACACCAAGAAGCCCTCGCCCCGGCGCAAGAAGCCACCACCACCTACCGCGCACTCACCCGAACCAACCCCGACGCCCACCTCCCCGACCTCGCCATGGCCCTCAACAACCTCGCCATCCAGCTGGCGGAAGTGGGCCGACACCAAGAAGCCCTCTCCCCGGCGCAAGAAGCCACCACCACCTACCGCGCACTCACCCGAACCAACCCCGACGCCTACCTCCCCAACCTCGCCGGCGCCCTCAACACCCTTGCCAACCGACTCTCCGACGTGGGCCGACGCCAAGAAGCCCTCTCCCCGGCGCAAGAAGCCACCACCACCTACCGCGCACTCACCCGAACCAACCCCGACGCCTACCTCCCCGACCTCGCCATGGCCCTCAACACCCTTGCCAACCGACTCTCCGAGGTGGGCCGACGCCAAGAAGCCGTGGCCCCGGCCCAAGAAGCCGTCCAACTACGCCGCGCACTCGCCCGAACCAACCCCGACGCCTACCTCCCCAAGCTCGCCATTGCCCTCAACAACCTCTCCATCCAGCTGGCGGAAGTGGGCCGACACCAAGAAGCCCTCGCCCCGGTCCAAGAAGCCACCACCACCTACCGCGCACTCACCCGAACCAACCCCGACGCCTACCTCCCCAACCTCGCCGGCGCCCTCAACAACCTCGCCAACCGACTCTCCGACATGGGCCGACACCAAGAAGCCCTCGCTTCAGCCCAAGAAGCCACCACCACCTACCGCGCACTCGCCCACACCAACCCCGACGCCTACCTGCCCGACCTCGCCATGGCTCTCAACAACCTCGCCATCCAGCTGGCGGAAGTGGGCCGACGCCAAGAAGCCCTCGCCCCGGCCCAGGAAGCCGCCACCACCTACCGCGCACTCGCCCACACCAACCCCGACGCCCACCTCCCCGACCTCGCCATGGCCCTCAGCACCCTCGCCAACCGGCTCTCCGACGTGGGCCGACGCCAAGAAGCCCTCGCCTCAGCCCAAGAAGCCACCACCACCTACCGCACACTCACCCGAACCAACCCCGCCGCCTACCTCCCCAACCTCGCCACGGCCCTCAACAACCTCGCCATCCAACTGGCGGACGCGGGCCGACACCAAGAAGCCCTCGCCTCAGCCCAGGAAGCCACCACCACCTACCGCGCACTCGCCCACACCAACCCCGACGCCTACCTCCCCGACCTCGCCAGCGCCCTCGACAACCTCGGCGTCCGGCTCTCCGAGATGGGCCGACGCCAAGAAGCCCTCGCCCCGGCCCAGGAAGCCGCCACCGCCTACCGCGCACTCGCCCACACCAACCCCGACGCCTACCTCCCCAACCTGGCCGGCACCCTCAACAACCTCGCCATCCAACTGGCGGACGCGGGCCGACACCAAGAAGCCCTCGCCCCGGCCCAAGAAGCCACCACCACCTACCGCACACTCACCCGAACCAACCCCGACGCCTACCTCCCCAACCTCGCCGGCACCCTCAACAACCTCGCCATCCAACTGGCGAACGCGGGCCGACACCAAGAAGCCCTCGCCTCAGCCCAAGAAGCCACCACCACCTACCGCACACTCACCCGAACCAACCCCGACGCCTACCTCCCCAACCTCGCCGGCACCCTCAACAACCTCGCCAACCGACTCTCCGAGGTGGGCCTGCACCAAGAAGCCCTCGCCTCAGTCCAAGAAGCCACCACCACCTACCGCACGCTCGCCCACACCGACCCCGACGCCCACCTCCCTGACCTCGCCAGCACCCTCGACAACCTCGCCGGCCTGCTGTCCGAGATGGGCCGACACCAAGAAGCGCTCCAGAGCTACGGGGAAATCATCGCCGCATGGCCCGGTCCGTCGTGGGCGACCGCCGAGATCGCTCTCCACCGAGCGCTGTTCCTTCTGAAGATCGGCGATACGGACAGCGGCATCGGAGCGCTTTTCGAGCTACTCGCCCCGGGGACCTCTGCCAACGGTAGGACAACCTTCCAAGTACGCCGGAGCCTTCGGGAAGTTGCCACGTCCGAGCCGGCCGCCTTCCGCCTTCACCTGAGCGATCACACGGACCCCGCAACGCTCACCTGGCT
The DNA here is from genome assembly GCF_043080305.1 of Kitasatospora sp. NPDC015120. Classification (NCBI taxonomy): domain Bacteria; kingdom Bacillati; phylum Actinomycetota; class Actinomycetes; order Kitasatosporales; family Streptomycetaceae; genus Kitasatospora; species Kitasatospora sp. NPDC015120. The sequence continues at coordinate 73,577 of NZ_JBIBVJ010000001.1, forward strand.
CAGGGTCACGGACACAGATCTCCGGCTGACAGCCGAGTGGATCAACACGAAGAGCTGGGCCGAGTCCCGCGACTTCGTTGCGTCGCACCCCGATCTCCTCAGCACCCCGGCCCGATGTGCACTTCAGGAGTGGGCGCTACTGGACATCCGCCCTGCCGAACTCCACCTCGCGCTACTGGACCAGCTCCAGGCCGGTGTCGCACTGGAGACGGTCTACCGTCCGCTCGTACTCCCGGAGATCCTCACCACATGGATCGAGGCGGGAGCCGAGGACGACGGCTGGGCATCCTCGGCGACGTATCTGGCCGATCATGCGACCGACCTGCTCGCCCCCGACGCGGATGCAGCCCTCACCGACCTCGGCAGCGGCAGCCCCGAAGACGTCCACCCCCTCATCACCCTCCACCGGGCGATCCTGGCGATGAGTGTCGCCGACGGCATCGAGCCCGCCTACACCCTCCTGACGGACCGCCACCTTCTCAACACTCGCATCCAACGCGCACTTGGAGCCGCTGACACCACCGCACTCAATTGGCTCGCGCTCATCGAGAAAGTCATGTACGGCGCCGTCTGGAGCGCTACGGTGCACCTGTTGGCGGCCCACGCCGTCGACGACGACGCCACCGGCCCCTCGCCGGCCGAGGCCCTCCGGGCCGCCGCCCAGGACACGGAACCCGACATGGACGACCGCAACCGAGCCATCGCCGAGATCGCGAACCTGATGAGCGTCCACCCCACCCGGGCCGCCGCGCTCGGCGAACTCCTCCAGGCCGTCCTCGCCCCACCGGCGCAGGCTCCTGAGCGGTGACCGATCCGAAGCCGACCCGCATCCTGATGCTGTCCGCGGTCGCCGTCCGGCTCGGCGGCCCGGACACCGGGGAGGAGCAACGGCAGGTCACTCAGACCCTCCGTGCGGCCCGCTTCCGGGACGGGATCAGGCTGGAGACCGGCCAGGCCCTGCAGGGCAAGGACATCCTCGGCCACCTGCTGCACCACAATCCGAACGTGCTCCACCTCTCCGGGCACGCGGACGAGTCCGGCCTTCGTGTCCTCACCCCGGCCGGCGGTGACGCGCCCATGGCGACCAAGGGACTCGCCAACCTCCTGGCCGAGGTCGGCAAGGAGGTGCGCCTCGCGTTCCTCAACGCCTGTGCCACCGGGGCCGTCGCCCGGGAGCTGGCCGAGGTCGTCGGCTGCGCCATCGGGCACCCCGCAAAGGTGCGTGACGACATGGCCATCATGTTCGCCGACCACTTCTACCAGTGCATCGGCACCGGCATGACCGTGGGACCGTCCTTCCGCGCCGCGCAGGCAGCGCTGGGGATGTACGTCACCGACGAGGCCTCGCTACCCGTGCTGCACCACCGGGCCGACGTGAACCCGGACGCCCTCCACCTGTTGCACCCGGCCTTCATGCCACCGCCCTCCGCACCCGGCCGCGCCCCCGACGCCACCGCCTTCCTCGCGCGGCGGGCCGGGGCGAAGCAGTTCATCGCCCTGGTGACCGGCTCGGCGGAGTCCGAGGCCGAACTGCGGGCCGAGTTCATCGAGAAGAACGTCGACATCCTCTGGATCCGCGAGGACGGCACCACGGACGGCTGACCCCTCCCGCACCGGCGCCCCATGCGGCACGATGGCCCCAGGCAACGCCGAGGGGGCACCATGTGGCAGGCGGAGAACGACCGTTGGGCGTTGGCAGCAGTCTGCCTCGTCTATCTCGCGATCGTCTTCCTCACCAGCCGGGGCTTCATCGCCGCCCCGCGCTACCGCCGGATGCAGGGCCGCATCGGTGAGGCCCGCGCCCGCACCACCGTGCTCGCGGCCGTCTCCCCGGACGACCCCGTGCGGCAGGCCGTGCTCGCGACGGTGACCGCCCGGCTGGACACGCTGGAGCACACCAACATGGTCGTGTGGCGGCTGTCCCCCAGGTCCTCCTGGGTGTTCTCGATCCCGCTGTCCAAACTGGCCTCCGCCTGGCGGGTGCTGCACAGCTGCGAGCGCGACCTGATGCGGCTGCTGCCACCGGACGAGGCCGCCTCCCGGCTCGAAGCGCTGCAGCCGAGGTTGGAGGAAGCCGGACAGCCGCCCACCACCACGCTCGCCGCAGCCGCCGAGCACCTCCACGACCTGGAGGACACCGAGGCCGAGCGCGAGTACGAGCAGCAGCGCGCCGCCCTCTGGCTGGCCACCATCGGGCTCGGCGCCGTCTATCTGATCGGCGTCACGCTGGCGCACCAGCCGACCATGATGCTCGGCGCGCTGGGCGGCTTCCTCTCCCCCGTGATCGGGGTGATGCGCTCCCAACGGCCGTCCTCCTGGGGCGTGCTGGTGCTGGCCCCGGTCGGCGGTGCGCTCGCGGCGATCGGCGGGATGCTGCTGGTGCGGATGCTCGCGGACCCGGAGCTCAACCTGCTCGGGCACGTCTTCCTCGACAACTCCTGGGACGCGCCGGACCGGCCGCTCGCCCTCGCCATCGCCTTGCTCTTCGGCTTCTCCGGGACCCTCTTCTCACGCCTCGCGCTGACCGCCACCGGGCAGCTCGTCGCCACCGGCTCACCGGCCGGGCGCCAGCCGTGACCGGTCGCCGGCACGCTGCGCGAAGCGTTGTGCCGAAAGCGAGGGCTTAGTCCAGGAAGATCGCGGCGAGGCGTGGCAGGCGGCGGCGCAGCTCGGCGTCGTCCGCGACGTCCCACCGGGCCCCGGCCGGCTCGGTCACGACGCGGAGCGGGCCGGCTTCCGGGGACGCCTCCAGCGCCTCGTCGAGCCCGTCCGGTTCACCGGTGAGACGCCGGTGGGCCCGGCGCGCCACCTGGTTGAAGTCCTCGTTCCCGATGAGCACGTCCCCGCCGTCGCGCACCGCGGGATGATCGGCGAGGGAGTCCGGATCCGCGAGCGCGCGCTCGTACCAGGGCCGGCCGAGCGAGATGAGGCCGTCGCGGAAGTCCATGAACCCGTCGTCGGACCACCAGCCTTCGATGAGGAACGCCGCCGCCCACAGGTCGAACCGGTAGGCCTGGTCGCGCAGCTGCCACTGCCGCAGGGAGAACCGGACGATCTCGGCGGGCGTGCGGCTCAGGAGCCGCTCCTCGCAGGCGCGGCCGATCGCCTCGCGCCGCTCGTCGAAGTCCGGCTCCCGTGCGTCGACTTCGGCGCACGCCCCGTCCAGCAGGGCCCAGAACTCCTCGGCATCCATCACGGCCCGAGTATGCCAGGCACGGACGTTCCCGCCGCACCGGTCGGCGTGCTCACGGGCCACCGCCGGAGCACCGGGCTCGCAGCAGGGCCGGCCGGGTCAGCGCGTCCGTGCTGTCGACCCACTGGTCGACCCCGCCCGTGAGCGGCCGGGACCGCAGCAACGGATCCGTCACCGTCGCGGCCAGCGCGCGGACGAAGCGGTCGGCGCGCAGGACGCGGTACGGGCGGGAGTGGTACGGCCGGGTGGCCGGGTCGACGGGCGGGGTGAGGCCGGTGGCGTTGTGCAGGGCGGCCACCGTCTCGTACGCGGCGCACAGGTGGCGTTCGCGTTCGGGGTACGTGCCGGCGGCCAGGGCGCCGCGCAGGGACGGGGTCAGCCGGGGCGCCACCGCGAGACGGGCGAACGCCGAGCCGAGCCACTTGCCGTAGGGGGCGTAGCGGCGTTCGAGGAGCAGGCAGAGCCGCATCAGGTCGCGGACCAGGCGGCCGGCGGTGACGGCGGAGCCGAGTTCGTCGCCGACCTCGGCGCAGCGGCCGGTGAACGCCTCCTCCTGGGCGATCCGCTGCCACTGGCAGGCGAGCAGGTGGCGCCAGACCTGGTCGGGGTACCAGGCCAGTGCCGCCCGGACGGCGGTGAGTTCGCCGGTGCCGTCGTGGAGGACGGCGCCGCCGGTGACCTCGGCGAGCCGCTGTTGGGGGAACCCGAGCCACTCCGCCGGCCCGAGGTCCCCGAGCGGGCCGCCGAGGCGGTCGGTGAGCCAGCCGGTGAGGTCGTGGACGGCGACGTGAGGGGTGACGGGTCCGTCGGGGTCGTCGCCCGTGCGGTAGCGGGTGGGCCGGCCCCGCAGCGTGTCGGGGAGGCGGTCGGCGAACAGGCGGGTGAGGGCGGGGCGCAGACGGGCGGCGTCCTCGGCCGGGAGGAAGAGGTCGAGGCGCGGGCCCCAGTCGTGGTCGGTGGAGCGCGGGGTGTCGAGGCCGAGCACCTCGGAGCCGGGGCCCACGAGGGCGGCGGCGTAGCGCAGCCCGGGGTGGGCGGCGGCGAGGAGCGGGCGGACGGCCTCCTCGTGCAGGAGGCGGGCGAGTTCGAGGCCGGGGACGAAGGGCGCGCTGGTCACCCGGTCAGCTTCGCGGGCGGGGCGGGGCGCCGTCCAACGGTTTGGAGGCACCCCGGGCCCCGCGGCCCGTGGTGCCTCCCTCCGTCCGTGCGTGCGCGCACCCCTACGGCTGCGGGAAGTTCTCCTCGTCCACGTCGCTGGTCTTGGCGTTGCCGCCGACCTTCGCGGTCAGCGTGATCGACCAGATCTGGTACGTCGTGCGGTCGGTCACGAAGTCCAGCGAGTCGTCGAACTTCGAGTAGCTGCAGTTCTGGGTGAACATCTTCAGCGTCGGGTCCCAGTCGACGCCGTCGGAGAAGAAGATGTCGTAGGTGCCGTCCTCGATGCCCTCGATGGACCCCTTCTTCCCCTTGACGACGTACAGCGAGTGGATCACCTTGCCGCCCTGGGAGAGCGAGACGACGGAGTCGGTGGTGCCGCCGGTGTTGTCGATGTTCAACTCGCCCTTGCCGCGCAGCTTGCCCTTGGTGACGAAGGTGTCGTTCTCCTTCGAGCGGGTCTGCTGCGGAGGCGTCTGCGGGACGGTGAAGTTGGTGGCGTACCCGGCGGCGGCCATCTCGGCGAGGGCGGCCGGGATCGCCTTGAGGCCCTCGGAGAGGCCGACCTGGGCGTAGGCGGAGCCGGTGGTGCAGAAGGCCTTGGACTTGATGTCGGTCCGGATCTTGCTGAGGTCGGTCGCGAGCTGCGACAGGGCCGTCACCAGCTGGCGCTTGGTGGTGCCGACGGTGGCCGGCGTGTCACTGAGGCCGAGCCCGCTGCTCGCGGAGTTGGCCGCGCTGGCCGCCTCCTGGAGACCGATCAGGAAGTTGTCCATGTTGGAGGCCGGGTTGATCTTGCCGAGCGCGGTGCTGACCGGGTCGACGTAACCGGCGAGCACCGGCCCGTACGGCGTGGGCGTCGGCGTCGGGGTGGGTGTCGGCGTCGGGGCCGGCAAGGCGCTGAAGCCGCCGTCGGACGGGCCGGACGACGACGAGGCCGCGCCGCCGGCCTCTCCCGAACCGCCGCTCGAACAGGCCGCAAGCAGCAATGCGGTGCCCACCGCAACGCCGGCCTTGGTGAAGGACTTCATGCCGCTCCCCCGGGTGCTCTCTCGGTGCTGATCCATGCACACTCCGTGCTCTCTGCTGTCCCCGCCGCCATGATTCCGATCCGACAAGACACGGTCAACAGGGCTCACTTGCAGCGCACCGAAGCGTAGCGGGGGCGTACGACGGAGCGCACGGAGCGGTCCCCGGCGTCAACTACCATCGGGACGTGCTCAGCCTCACGGGTGTCCCCCTCCAGATCGTCGCCTCCGTCATCGCGATCGGCGTCTTCGCCGCCACGATGTGGCTCTGGCCGAGATTCGGCGGCGGCGGCTGGAAGGCCTGGACCGGACGGATCGGCGCGTTCCTCGCCACCCAGATCGCGGTGCTCGTCGCCATGGGGCTGATCGCCAACGGCTACTTCGGCTTCTACAGCTCCTGGAGCGACCTGCTCGGCACCAACGGCAAGCCGGGCACGGTGGTCGACCACCAGCCGAACGCGGCCGCCTCCCTGGCCGTCACCGGCGAGAAGAACATGTACTCGGCGCAGGGCTCGGCCCGCGACCGCTCCGGGCTGATCCAGGAGGTCGCGGTCCGGGGCAGCGCGAGCGGCCTGAGCAGCGACGCCTTCGTCTACCTGCCGCCGCAGTACTTCCAGCCGGAGTACGCGCAGCGCAAGTTCCCGATGGCCCTGGTGCTGGCCGGCTACCCGGGCTCGGCGGAGAAGCTGATCACGCTGATGCAGTACCCGGCGTCCGCGCTCACCGCGATCGAGCAGCAGAAGCTGCCGCCGACCGTCCTGGTGCTGATGCGCCCGACCCTGTCCGGCAACCGCGACACCGAGTGCATGGACATCCCGGGCGGGCCGCAGGTGGAGACCTTCTTCACCAGCGACCTGCCGACGGCGCTGGCCGCCAACTACCGGATCGGCACCGACCCGGCCAACCGCGCGGTGATCGGCAACTCGACCGGCGGCTACTGCGCCCTCAAGTTCGCGCTCCGCAAGCCGGACGCCTACCGGTCGGCGATCTCGCTCTCCGGCTACTACACCGCGCCGATCGACGAGACCACCGGCGACCTGTTCGCGGGCAACGCCCAGCTGAAGCAGGAGAACGACCTGGTCTGGCGGCTGAAGAACAAGCCGGCCGAGCCGGTCGCGCTGCTGCTCGCCACCAGCTACGACGAGAACAACTACGAGGGCACCCAGGCCATGGTCAACGCCTTCAGGGCGCCGACCAAGCTCTCCACCATCACCCTCGACACCGGCGGCCACAACTTCCACACCTGGACCAGGGAGATCCCGCCCGCCCTGGAGTGGCTCGGCAGGCACCTGACGATGCCGCAGGCCGCCTAGCGGGCGGAAGGGGACGGGGCCCCAGGGCACCGGACGGCGGGAGCGGCACGGGGCCGGTCAATCACAGACGGCTCACACCCGGGTCTCACGGTCCTCTCAGACGGGCACCCGAACCTGGCGCCCATGACCACCACCAGCCACGTCCCACCGGCCGGCGAGCCCTGGCCGGAGGCCGGGGACCACCCGCCCCCGGTGCTGCCTCCCGCCCCCGTGCCGGAGGGGGCGGCCACCGCGCGGCCCGCCCCGCCGCCGCTGTTCCCGGAGCTCCCGCCGCCGCCCGCAGGGCCCCGGGGGCCGGCGTCCTGGGCGGCGCGGCTGCGCACCCTGCCGGGCCGGGCCCGGCGCGGGCGCCCCGACGACCCGCGCTGGGTGCGGCCCGCACTGCTGGCGCTGCTGGCGGCCACCGCCGTCCTCTACCTCTGGGGCCTGTCCGCCTCCGGCTGGGCCAACTCCTTCTACTCGGCCGCCGCCCAGGCGGGCAGCCAGAGCTGGAAGGCCTTCTTCTACGGCTCCTCGGACGCCGGGAACTTCATCACCGTCGACAAGCCGCCGCTCGCGCTCTGGCCGATGGCGCTGGCGGCGCGCGTCTTCGGGCTCTCCTCCTGGTCGGTGCTGGCCCCGCAGGCGCTGATGGCGGTGGCCACCACGGCGGTGCTGTACGCGACGGTGCGCCGGCGCTTCTCGCCGCTCGCCGGGCTCCTGACGGGCGCGGTGTTCGCGCTGACCCCGGTGGCGGCCCTGATGTTCCGCTTCAACAACCCGGACGCGCTGCTGGTGCTGCTGCTCACGCTGGCCGCGTACGGGCTGCTGCGGGCGGTCGAGGCGGCGGGCACCCGGTGGCTGGTGTTCACCGGGGTGATGTTCGGGCTGGCCTTCCTCACCAAGACCCTCCAGGCGTTCCTGGTGCTGCCCGCGTTCGCGCTGGTCTACCTGGTGGTGGCGCCGACCGGGCTGTGGCGCCGGGTGCGCCAGCTGCTGGCCGGCGCGCTGGCGATGGTGGTCGCGGGCGGCTGGTGGGTCGCGGTGGTCGAGCTGGTACCGGCCTCGGCCCGGCCGTACATCGGCGGCTCGCAGGACAACAGCTTCCTCTCGCTCACCTTCGGCTACAACGGCTTCGGCCGGCTCAACGGCCACGAGACCGGCAGCGTCGGCGGCGGGCGCAACCGGATGCCGGTCGGGGCCGAGACGGTCTTCGGCGCCGCCCCGGGCGGTGCGCCGGCCGGGGGTCCGCCCGGTGGGGCGGGCGGCGGCTGGGGCCGCACCGGCATCACCCGGCTGTTCGACGGCGACATCGGCGGGCAGATCGCCTGGCTGCTGCCCGCCTCGCTGATCCTGCTGGTGTTCGGCCTGTGGGCCACCCGCCGCCACGCCCGGACGGACACCGCTCGCACGGCGTTCCTGGTCTGGGGCGGCTGGCTGCTCTGCACCGCGCTGACCTTCAGCTTCATGTCCGGGATCTTCCACCAGTACTACACGGTGGCGCTGGCCCCGGCGGTCGCGGCACTGGTCGGCATGGGCGTCGACGGGCTGTGGCGGGCGCGGCACCGGCTGCCGTACGCGGCGGTGCTGGCCGGCACGCTCGCGGTGACGGCGGTGTGGGCGTACGTGCTGCTCGGGCGCAGCGCGGACTTCCTGCCGTGGCTGCGGCCGGCGGTCCTGGCGGGCGGGCTGCTCGCGGCGGTGGGGCTGCCGGTGGCCGGGCCGCTCGCGGCGCGGCTCGCGCGCCGGGCGGACGGCGGTCCGGCCGGGTCCTCGCGGCTCGCCGGGCGGCTGGCCGCGGTGGCGGGCCTGGTGGGTGCGGCGGCGGCGCTGGGCGGACCGGCGGCGTACGCGGTGGAGACCGTCAACACCCCGCACCAGGGCTCGATCGTGCTGGCCGGTCCGGCGGTGGAGGGCGGCTTCGGACCTGGCGGCGGCCGGCGCGGCGCGGGCGGCCCGGGTGAGTTCCCCGGCTTCCGCGGCGCCCAGCAGCCGGACGGCGGCCGGGGCAACCGTGTTCCCGACGGCACGGGCGGCTTCCCCGGCGCCCCCGGCGCTCCGGGTGCCCCGGGTGGCACGGACGGCGACGGGCCCGGCGGCACGGCCGGGGGCGGCATGACCGGCGGCCCCGGCGGCATGGGCGGGCTGCTGAACGGAACCAAGGTGAGCACCGAGGCCGCCGATCTGCTGGAGCGGGGCGCCGACGGCTACCGCTGGGCGGCCGCGACCGTCGGTTCGCAGAACGCCGCCGGCTACCAACTCGCCTCCGGCGTCCCGGTGATGGCCCTCGGCGGCTTCAACGGCAGCGACCCCTCGCTCAGCCTGGAGGCCTTCCAGCGGTACGTGGCGGAGGGCAAGGTCCACTGGTTCATCGCCGGCGGCTCGTTCCGCGTCCTCGGCGGCGAGGCGGGCGGCACCAACGCCGCTCCCGGCGGTCCGGGCGGCGAGGCCGGCCCCTCGCAGACCGCCCGGATCGAGGCCTGGGTGACGAGCCACTACACCGCCACGACGGTCGGCGGCGCGACCTTCTACGACCTCGGCCAACCGCCCCGCTCCTGACCCGGACGGGGGGGGGGGGGCGCCCGCGCGGCACCCCGGGGCCCCCCCCCCGCGGGCGGGGCGCGGGGGGGCCCCCGGCGCCCCGCGCGGGGCGGGCGGCGCCGCCCCCCCCCG
>NZ_JBIBVJ010000001.1:82927-546913 GCF_043080305.1 Kitasatospora sp. NPDC015120
CCCCGCCCCCCCCCCCCCCGGCCCCCGCCGCGGGGTCCCCGGCGTCGCCGCCGCGGGCGCCCGGCCCCCCCCCCCGGCGGGCCGGCCCCCCCCGCGCGGGGGGGGGGGCGCCCCCGGGTCCCCCCCCGGCCCCCCGCCCCGCCGTTGTCCTGCGTCAGGGCTGCCCGCGGCTCACTGCGCGGGGTCGCTCGCGCAGCGCGTCCCGGCGGCCGGCGCGGTGCCCTCCAGCAGGAAGGCGTCCACCGCGGTCCGGATGCAGGCGCTCCAGCCGTACCCGGTGTGCCCCTCGCCCTCGCGGGTGAGCAGCACGGCGTTGCCGAGCTGGCTGGCGAGCTTCTCGGCGTTGGCGTACGGGGTGGCCGCGTCGCCGGTGGAGCCGACCACCACGATCGGCGCCTGAGCCTTGGAGCTGATGGGATGCGAGCGCTCGGCCGAACGGAACGGCCAGGCCCGGCAGTCCGGGTCGAAGACGGCGGCGCTCGGGTCGTGGCGGCTGATCAGCGGGGCCTTCGCGGCCAGGTCGGCGTAGGCGGCCTGGAGCGCGTCGCCGGCGGGCACGTCGGTCGCGCCGTCGGCGCAGTGGATGGCGGTGTAGGCGTCGGCGGAGACGTTGTAGTGGCCGTCCTTGTCGCGCCGGTTGTAGGAGTCGGCGTAGCCGAGCAGGAGGTCGCCCTTGCCGTTGGCCATGGCCTGGGTCAGCACGGTCCGCAGCTGCTCCCAGGCGCTCTCGTCGCCGTAGAGCCCCTCGATCACGCCGGTCCACGCCAGGGTGCTGGTGAGGACGCGGCCGGTGCTCGTGGTGAGCGGCTTCTGCTTGAGCCCGTCGAGGAAGTCGGCGAGCTTGCCGGCGGCCTTGTCGGGGTCCTTGCCGAGCGGGCACGGCGACTTCTTGGCGCAGTACGCGGCGAAGGCGTTGAGCGAGCGCTCGAACCCGGCGTACTGCTCGATGTTGTGCTGGGCGAGCGGCAGGGACGGGTCGACGGCGCCGTCCAGGACGAGCCGGCCGACGCGGTCCGGGAACTCCTCGGCGTAGACGCTGCCGATGTAGGTGCCGTAGGAGAGCCCGAAGTAGGTGAGCTTCTGCTCGCCGAGCGCGGCGCGCAGCACGTCCATGTCGCGCACCGAGTCGCGGGTGCCGAGGAAGGGCAGCAGCTTGCCGTACTTGGCCTGGCAGGCGTCGGCGAGGACCTTGCCGTGCTCCGGGCCGGGGTCGTCGGCGCCGAGCCAGGCGTCGCGGGCCTTGTCGTCGAGGCAGTTCACCGGGGAGGTGCCGCCGACGCCGCGCGGGTCGATGCCGACGGTGTCGAAGCGCTCCCGGACGCCCTTCTGGAAGTAGTCGGGGTTGCGCTGGACGAAGCCGACGCCGGTGCCGCCGGGCCCGCCGGGGTTGACGACGACGGCGCCGATCCGCTCGCCGGGCTTGGTGGCGGGCTTGCGGACCACGGCGACGTCGAGGGTGCCGGCGCCCGGGTCGGCGTAGTCCAGCGGGACCTTGAGGGTGGTGCACTGCACCGCCGACTCGTCGGTCTTCGCGGTCCTCGGGTCGTCCTCGCAGGCCGCCCAGCCGAGCTGCTGGCCGTAGAAGGCCTGGAGGGCCGGGTCCGCCTGGCCGGTGGGCTTCGCGGTCGGCGTGGGCGTGGCGGTCGGCGTGGGCGCCGGGGCGGGGGCCGTGGCGGCGGTCGCGGGGCCGGTGGGCGACGGCGTGGCGGTCGCGGCGGTGGACGGCGTGCCGGGGGCCGCGTCGGTGGAGCCGCCCGAGCTGGTGCAGGCGGCCAGCAGGGTGGCGGCGGCGACGGCGGGCAGGGCGCGTCGCGAGAACCGGGTGATCATCGAATGCACCGCACACGAATACCACCTGACGATCCGACTGCTGACGGTGCCCCGCCCGCTGCGGGCCGCCGGCCGTGCACGCTTCCGGACAAAGAGCGACGAACCCTCCGAGGAAACGTTTCCTCGGAGGGTTCGCGGGCCGTTCGTCAGCGTTCGGTCAGCCGCCGCACTGCTGCAGCATCGCCTTCTTGTCGGCGTCCGTCACCGGCAGCTGGTACTTCAGCGACACCTGGGCGAAGCGCACCGCGTAGGAGCAGCGGATCTCCGGGTTGGCCGGCAGCCAGGCGGACGGGCCGGAGTCGCCCTTGGAGGCGTTCTGCGAGCCGTCGGCCGGGATGAGGTTGAGCGGGTCGTTGGCTATCTGCACCCGCTTCGGCTTGTCCCACTTGCTCGCCCCCATCTGCCAGTCGTAGGACAGCGGCATCACATGGTCGATCTGGATCCTGGAGGCCTGCTTCTTGTCCCACTCCACCGTCTTGCCGGTGTACGGGTCGTGGATGGTCATCGAGCTGACCACGCACGTCGAGCCGTCCTTGCGCTCCACCGCCGAACCGTCCCGGGCCAGCAGGTCGTTGCGGGTGTCGCAGTTGTTGTGCCCGCCGGGTATGCCGTCCACGTTGTCGGTCCAGGCCGGGCCGAACTCATTGCGGTCGTAGCCGTCCTTGGGGCCGGCCGCGGCGGTGGCGACCTTGGCGATCAGCTCGCGGCCGGCCTTCTGGTCCTCGGCCGAAGTCAGCGGCGCCAGACCGGGCTTGGTGCCGTCGGGGTTCTCCAGCGGGCTGGTGCCCCGGCCCGCCGCGGCCGCCGCCCCGGAGCCGGCGGACGCGCCGCCGTCCGCCGGCTTCTTGTCGTCCGAGCAGCTGCTCAGCACCGCGGCGGATATCAGGAGGACCACGGCGGTGGCGGACAGGGTGGTGCGACGGCGGGCGGACACGGGGACTCCCCAGGTGGGCGGGCGGCTGACGGCGCACCAGCAGACCAGCCGCCCCGCGGGCGGTCAAGCCACCACAACACGGAGCATTTCGATCATGGCGAAGCTCACACCCGCAGGTCCCGGACGACCTCCTCCACCACCGTCCCCAGCGGCGTCGCCGCCACCCCCAGCACCTGCCGGGTGAGCGCCGAGTCGAGCAGCAGCGGCCGGTCGTAGAGGTAGGCCATCTCCTCGACCTCGGCGAGGATCTCGTCGCCCGTCCCGGCGAGCTCCGCCGCCGGGACCGCCGTGAGCGCCGGCCGCGGCGCTCCGGCCGCCTCCGCCAGCAGCGCGGACAGCTCGCGGGCGGAGGCCTCGCTCGTACTGGGCACGTGCCAGGCCCGGCCCCAGGACGCCTCGTTGCGCGCGGCCGCGACCAGGGTGGCGGCCACGTCGCCGACGTAGCTCCAGCTGTGCGGCGCGTCCAGGTCGGCGGGGTAGCCGACCGGTGCGCCCGCCACCACGGCCGGCGCCACGGTGAGGGCGAACAGCGAGGTCGCGCCGCGGCCGAGGAAGTCGCTGGCCCGCACCTCGGTGACGCGTGCCCGGCCCGCCTCGTGGGCGGCCAGCGCGTCCGCCCACAGGGCCGCCCGCAAGGTGCCCTTGCGGCTGCTCGGGGCGGCCGGCCGGTCCTCGGTGAGCGGGCCGTCCACCGGGCCGTAGCCGTAGACGTTGCCGAGCATCACGTAGCCCGCGCCGGACCGTTCGGCGGCGGTCAGCAGGGCGGCGGCGAGCGGCGGGAACCCGGTCGGCCAGCGGTGGTACGGCGGGGCCGCGCAGTTGATCAGCGTGTGGGCGCCCTCGACCAGCGCGGTGAGGGCGTCGGCGTCGGTGGCGTCGGCGGCGACGCGCTCGACACCGGGGTGCTCGGGACCGCCGCCGCGGCGGGTCACGAGGCGGACCCGCTCGCCCTCCCGGGCCAGGCGCAGGGCGGTGGCGGTACCGGTCGGGCCGGCGCCGGTGACGACGTGGAAGGACATGGGGGGCTCCCGGGTTGCCTGAGGGGTGGTGACGCCGGACTGGGCGGCGCCGTGATCAACTCTCGGCCAGGGCCCCGCCGCGCGGCAGGGCTCCGGCTGCCAAGGTTCCGGAGGTTCTGGCCATGCCCTCGTCCGCGCTCCCGCCCGCGCCCGCGCCCCCGTCCGCGCTCCCGCCCGCACGGCCGGCCGCGGACGTGCACCGGGTCGCGGTCGTCGCCGTGCCCCCGGTGACCGCCTTCGACCTCGCCATCCCCGACATCGTCTTCGGCTCCGCCGAGGTGGACGGCCGCCCGGCCTACCGGGTGCGGATCTGCACGGTCGAGCCCGGACCGGTCGCGAGCACCAGCAGCCTCCAGGTCGTCGTCCCGCACGGCCTGGACGCGATCGCCACCGCCGACACCGTGCTGGTGACCGGCTCGGCCTCCCGCACCGACGCCGACGAGCGGATCCTCGCCGCCCTGCGCGCCGCGGCCGCCCGGGGCGCGCGGATGGCCTCGATCTGCACCGGCGCCTTCGTCCTCGCCCAGGCCGGACTGCTGGACGGGCACAGCGCCACCACCTACTGGGTGCAGGCGGGCGCGCTGGAGCACCGCTTCCCCCAGGTGCGGGTGCTCCCGCAGGCGCTGTTCGTCGACGACGGCCCGGTGCTCACCTCGGCCGGGCTGACCGCCGGCATCGACCTGTGCCTGCACATGGTGCGCACCGACCACGGCGCGGCGGTGGCCAACGCGGTGGCCCGGCTGGCGGCGGTCTCCGCGGTCCGCGACGGCGGCCAGGGACAGGTCCTGCCGACCCCGGTGGCCGCCCCGGACGGCAGCTCGCTCGCCGCCACCCGGGCCTGGGCCCTCACCCGGCTCGCCGAGCCGCTCACCCTGGCCGGGCTGGCGGCGCACGCGGGGGTGAGCGTGCGCACCCTCAACCGCCGCTTCCAGGCCGAGACCGGGACCACCCCGCTCCAGTGGCTGCTCACCCAGCGCCTCGAACAGGCCCGGGAGCTGCTGGAGTCCACCGCCCTGCCGGTGGACCGGGTCGCCGCCCGCACCGGGTTCGTCACCCCCGACTCGCTGCGCCGTCACCTCCTCCAACGGGTCGGCATGACGCCGCGCGCCTATCGTGCGCACTTCACCCGGCCGACGGCCCGCGCGAACGGCTGACGGCCGCGGCCGACGGGCCGGCGGGCCGGCGGGCCGGCGGCGACCGGGGCGGACGGACGGCCGACGGCCCCGGGCGGTGCGGGACGACGGCCGGGCGGGGCAGGCTGGGTGCATGGAACGGAGCGGAACGGTGGCCGCCCTGGTGCTGGCCGCCGGTGGCGGGCGGCGGTTGGGCGGACGGCCGAAGGCGCTGGTGCGCTACCGGGGCCGGCCGCTGGTGGAGCACACGGTGGCGGTGGTCCGGGCGGGCGGCTGCCGGGAGGTGACGGTGGTGCTGGGCGCGGACCGGGAGCGGGTGCGCTCGACGGCCCATCTGCCGGGCTGCCGTCTGGTGGCCAATCCGGACTGGGAGCGCGGCCTGGGCTCCTCCCTGCGCACCGGGCTGGCCGCACTGCCCGCCCGCTCCCCGGCGGCGCTGGTGATGCTGGTGGACACGCCGGGGGTGAGCCCGGCCGCGGTGGCCCGGCTGCTGGCCGCGCACCGGGCCGGGGCGGAGCTGGCCGCCGCCGCGTACCACGGCCGGCGCGGGCACCCCGTGCTGATCGGGGCCCGGCACTTCGCCGAGGCGGCGCAGGGCGCGCACGGCGACGCGGGGGCGCGCGCCCTGCTGGCGGCGCACGCGGACGACCTCACGCTGGTCGAGTGCGCCGATGTCGCCGCCCCGGACGACCTCGACACCCCCGACGACCTCGCCCGGTGGGGCGCGGAGTGACGCACGGGCCGCACCGGGCCGCACGCGTCCACCCCCGTTCGCCCGGGAGGAGGGCCCGGCTCCCGCCCGGGAGGGAGGCGTCTCCTCCTCTCCGCCGATCGATCGAGCGCACACCCCTGATTCGTCCCTGAGGATTGCCGCATTCCGCGCCGCGCCCCCCGGGTTTCGGGGAGCATGGGACACGTCACCCACCCCCGATGCGAACGGACGGTGCCCGCGATGCCCGGACTGCCCGACGACTTCACCGGACACGACCCGGCCGGACGCGGCCCGGCGGCGGGTGGCGCCCGGGCGATCCGCTGCCCCGCCTGCCGGCGGGAGCACCTGTACGAACCGCCGTCGCTGCCCTGCCCGTGCGGTGCCTCGCTCAAGGTGCCGTTGCTGCGCGGCGGGGTGCCGGTCCAGGTGCGCTTCCGCTCGTGGGAGGACTCCTGGCTGAGCATGCGCTGTCCGCACTGCGGACGCTCCGACCAGTGGCCGCAGCCCGAGTTCACCTGCAACTGCGGGGCCACCGTGCGGCTCCCGGTGGACCGCACCACCCGGCTGGGCGGCGGCTCCGCCACCGGTCCGCTGGGCGCCGCCGCCGGTCCGCGGACCTCCCACCCCCACCCGGTGCGTCCCGCGCCCTCGCTGGACGCACCCGCCGCGGCCCCGCCGGCCGCCGGTGCGGGCGCCCCGGCCGCGCCGTGGCGGCGGCGCGCGCCGTTCCGTCCGCACCCGGTGCGGACCTCCCAGGACGCCGTCTTCACCGCGGCCCGCTACCTGGAGTGGCTGGGCTTCGACGACCTGGAGCTGACCGAGGCCCAGGAGCGCGACGGGGTGACCCTGCTGGGCAGCCGGATGGTCGCGCAGGTGGACACCTGGACGGAGCCGGCCGACGTGAAGTCGGTCGAGTGCCTGTGGCTGCAGACCCTGCACGCGGAGGAGATGGCCGCCGCGATGTTCACCCTTGCGGGCTATTCGCACCAGGCCACGGTGCGCGGCGAACAGCTGCTGGTGGCCCTGTTCAGCCTGGACCTGGCAGGAGTGCCGCAGCCCGCCAACGGCGCCGCCGAGGCCCTGATGGAGACCGGCTGGACATCCTGAGGTTCCGTCCGGTTCCCCGGCCGGCCGCCCGCTGATCGTTTAGACGAAAACCCGCCCGGACGCAACAACCTCCGCTCGTGATCTGGTGCACAAGCTCGCCCCCGTGTTGAATTGCCGCCACAGCGCGGGCCTGTGGCGCGTCATGCCACGAGTGGGGAGGGGCCCGCTTCCTGCTGGATGGCGCACACAAGGAGGTGGCGTTGTCGGAGCACGGATGGGGCCCGAGCGGCCGGGACGCACGGGGGCCGGCGGCGCCTCCGGAGCCGGGGGACACCGTATGGCGGCTGCGGTCCCGGGCGTGCTGGCGGGAGGCCGCCGAACTGTTACGGCCGGCCGCCGAACGCGACCCGGCGGCGGCGCTCGTCAGGGCCGAACTGCTGATCGAGCAGTGTCTGTTCACCGCGGCCCACTGGAGCCAGGCCGAGCAGGCGCTGCGACTGGCCGAGGCCGTCGCGGCGACCACCGAGCAGCGTGCGGCGGCGGCCTGCGCGCGCGGCTTCCTGGCGTACGTGGCCAGTGTGCTCGGCGCCCGCGACCGACTGGACGAGGCACAGGCCGCGCTCGGGCGCACCTCGGCCCTGCTGCCGCCGGACGCCCCGGGCCGGCCGCTGCTGGACTTCCGGCGGGGGCTGGTCGCGGAGAACCTGCTGCGCGATCCGACGGCGGCCTGGATCGCCTACCGGCGGGCCCACGACGGCGCGGGCGAACGCGGCGACGAGCTGCTCCGCTCCTCGACCTGGCGGCACCTGGCCGCCCTGGCGCTCGCGGCCGGGGACCACGAGCGGGCGAGGGAGGGGTTCGACGCCTCGCTGCGGCTGCGCGAGCAGCTGGGCTTCACGGTGGGTGTGGCACCGGCGCTGGCGGCGCTCGCCGAGGTGTCCGAACCGGCCGAGGCCGTACGGCTGCGGGCGGAGGCGACCAGGCTGGTGCAGGCGCTGGGGGGCGTGCCGGTCTGGCTCGCCCGCCAGCTCGGCGCGGCACGCGCACCGGGTGCCCACCCGGACGAGCACGCCGAGAGGCAGGCACAGCGGCCGATCAGCTAAGGTGAGGCTAACCTGGCCGGGTCGAGCAGTGACCCGGCCGGGTCGGCCCTCACGTACCCGGGTTCCACCGGCCCCCCGGCGCACGTGATCCCCCGCCGCCGGTGGTCCCGGCGCGAGCGGCCCCGGCGCGCCGGAGTGCGCGCCCTTCGCGCCCGGCGCCGGATTCACCGCCCCGGCGCCCCACTCCCCCGTGCACCTCGAATCCCGCGAACGCCGCCGGGCCGGCCACCGCTCCGCCGACCGGGGCGAAGGTCCGGAATTCCGGACTCCCTTTTATTCGCGCCAATGCGATGAAAAGATTAACCCCTCGCCAAAAATCCCCCGCCCCGGTGCATTGACAGGAAATCAGTCATTCCCCGGCCGGGCATCCGTCATGATGGTCCCCGCCGTCACGGCGCGGGAATTGCGACGCAGGAGAGCGAGGCTGGTCCAGGCGATGACATTGTCCGACATACCGCTGGGTTGGGCCGTCACCGGCGTCGCGGTGCTGCTGGCCGGCGCGCTCCTGGTGACCCTGGTCCGGAGCCGGGGGGCGGCGCGCAGCGGGGCCGCCGCGGATTCCTGGGAGCGGGCCGAGGAGCGCCGCCGCCGCAAGGAGTCCCTGTACGGCGGGGCCTCGTACACGCTGCTGTTCTGCTGCGCGGCCGTGGCCGCCGCGCTCTCCTTCCACGGCCTGGTCGGCTTCGGGGTGCAGAACCTCAACCTGTCCGGCGGCTGGGAGTACCTGGTCCCGTTCGGCCTGGACGGCGCGGCGATGTTCTGCTCGGTGCTCGCCGTGCGCGAGGCCAGCCACGGGGACGCGGCGCTCGGCTCCCGGCTGCTGGTCTGGCTGTTCGCCGGGGCCTCGGCCTGGTTCAACTGGGTGCACGCCCCGCGCGGCTTCGGCCATGCCGGGGCGCCGCAGTTCTTCGCGGGGATGTCGCTCTCGGCCGCGGTGCTGTTCGACCGGGCGCTCAAGCAGACCCGCCGGGCCGCGCTGCGCGAGCAGGGGCTCGTCCCCCGCCCGCTGCCGCAGATCCGGATCGTCCGCTGGCTGCGCGCCCCGCGCGAGACCTACGCCGCCTGGTCGCTGATGCTGCTGGAGAACGTCCGCAGCCTGGACGAGGCGGTCGACGAGGTCCGCGACGACAAGCGCGAGCGGGCCCGGGAGAGGGAGCGCCGCAGGCTGGCGGGGCGCCGCGAGCGGGCCGAGATCCGGGCGATCAACCGCACCAACAGCGTCTGGCGCCACCGCGGCGGCGGTGCGCCCCCGGCGGCCCGGCAGCTGGAGTCCGGCCCGGAGTCCGTCATAGCGGCCCCCGGGGGCGCGGGGCCGGAGCGGCCCGCCGGGGGCGCCGCCGCCCAGGCCGGTCTGCCGGCCGTGCCCGAGCGGCGCACCCTCGACCTCACGACGCAGGACGACATCGCGCCGCTGCCCCGGCTGGACTCGCTGGAGCAGAAGCTGAAGGACCTGGAGCAGCAGTTCGGCTGACGCCCCGGCGGCGGCCCGGCCACCGCTCCGGCCGTCACTCCGCGGGCGTCGCGCTGAGCTCGAACCACATCCGCTTGCCCGACCCCCGGGGCTCCACGCCCCAGCCGTCGGCCAGCGCCTCGACCAGCATCAGCCCGCGCCCGGAGGAGGCCTGCTCCCCCGGTGTGCGGCGGGTCGGCCAGAGGTCCGACTCGTCCTCCACCTCGACCCGCAGCCGCGCCCGGCCGCCGTCCGCGGCCGGCTCCCGGTAGAGGCGGGCGGTGAACATGGCGTCCCGGTCGGTGTGCCGGATGGCGTTGGTGACCAGCTCGGAGGAGAGCAGTTCGGCGGTGTCGATCAGCTCCGCCACCCCCCAGCGGCGCAGCGCGTCGCGCAGTTCGGCACGGACCTCGGAGATCCGGGCGAGGTCGGCCTGGCCGATCCGGCGGCGCAGCTGCTGGGCGGCCAGACCGCCCTCGGGGCCGTCCCAGCGCAGCAGGAGCAGCGCTATGTCGTCCTCGCGCTCGCTGGAGTCGGCGGCCTGCGAGGCGATCCGGTCGGCGAGCTCGTCCAGCGGGTCGCGGCCGGTCTCGACGCGGTCCACGAGCGGTTCGGAGAGCACGGCGGTGAGCCGGGCGATGCCCTCGTCGAGGTCCATGCCGCGCGCCTCGACCAGGCCGTCGGTGCAGAGCAGCACGGTCTCGCCCGGGTCGAGGCTGAACCGGGTGACCCGGTACTCCTCGTCCGGGGCGATGCCGAGCGGCAGTCCGCCGGCCACCGGGACGGTGGTGGCGGTGCCGTCGCCGCGCCGCACCACCGGGTCGAGATGACCGGCCCGGACGGCGTAGACCACGCCGTAGTCGACGTTGACCTCGGCGTAGGTACAGGTGGCGAAGTGGTCGGTGTCGAGGTCGGCGAGGAAGCGCGAGGCCCGGGCCATCACCGCGGCGGGCGGGTGGCCCTCGGCGGCGTAGGCGCGCAGGGCGATCCGCAGCTGGCCCATGATGCCGGCCGCGTGCACGTCGTGGCCCTGGACGTCGCCGATCACCAGGCCGACGTGACCGCCGGGCAGCGGCACCACGTCGTACCAGTCGCCGCCGATCTGGAGGCCGGAGCCGGCCGCCAGGTAGCGGACGGCGGTGGTGACGCCCGGCACGGACGGCACGGTGCGCGGCAGCATGACGCGCTGCAGGCCGGCCGCCAGCTCGTGTTCGGCGTCGTGCAGCCGGGCCCGGGCCAGTGACTGGGCGACCAGGCCGCCGAGGGTGGAGAGCAGGGTGCGCTCGTCGGCGTCGAGCCGGCGGTCGTCGTCGAAGCTGACCACGCAGACGCCGATGGCCCGGCCGCTGGCGACCAGCGGCAGGAACGCCCAGGAGCTGCGGGTGGTGCGGCGGGCCTGCTCCCAGACGTCGGGGTAACGCTCGCGGTACTCCTCGCGGCTGGCGCAGAACACCGGGGCGCGGCCGCGCAGCGCCTCGGCGGCGGGGTGGCTCGGCGGCAGCACCGAGCGGTCGTAGCAGGAGAGCTCGTCGGTGCGGTAGCCGGAGGCGCCGAGGATCTGCACCCGGCCGGCCTCGAAGGAGGCCAGCACCAGGCCGTCCGGCGGCAGGCCGGGCAACGGCAGCTCGGTGAAGACCCGGGCGACGTCCCGCACGGTGACCGCCTCGGAGAGGGCGCGGGCGGCCTCCTTGATGAAGCGGGAGCGCTCCTCGCGCAGCAGGGCGAGCCGGTCGGCGCGGTCGCGCTTGTGCAGTTCGACGGTGGCGTCCCAGACGAAGCCGACCATCCGGGAGGCCCGGCCGAAGGCGTCGGCCAGGACCCGGCCGCGGAACCGGACGGCCCGCATGGCGCCGTTCGGGCCGACCGTCCGGTAGTAGGCGCCGCACTGGCCGAGCTCGGCGACGGCGCGCTCGACCCGGCGGCGCACCACGGGGGCGTCCTCGGGGTGGAGCAGGGCGAGGAAGGAGGCGGAGGAGCGGTCGAAGCGGCCCTTCTCGACGGCGTCGAGCCCGACGATGGTGCAGGCGCGCTGGTCGCCCTCCAGGATGTCGCGGCGGATGTCCCAGTCGAACGAGCCGATGCCGTTGGCGGCCATCGCGGGCTCCAGCCAGTCCGGCGTGGTGTCGCCCGGGGAGAGCGGCAGGCCGCCGGAGAGCATCGGCGCCAGCCGGCCGGCCGCCAGGCCGGGAGCGGTGCGCAGCGCGTGCCGCCGGGCCGCCTGTGCCGGGGGTCTGGCCCGCCCGGAGCCGGTCGTGGACGGACCGGAAGGAAGGGCCGGCCCCGGTGACTCGGACTCTGTGGGCATGCTGCTCCTGCCGCTGCCGTGACGGACCGCGCCGACCGTCCGGACGGGCCGCGTGGCGTGTGTGGGTGGTGCTCGACGGTCGCGCGCCGACGGGCGGTCAGTGGTCGAGGTGGTCCTTCCCCGCCGCTTCTCGCACGTGGGCACACATTCCCACCATCCTGGCCAATGTTCGGCCCGGCGGCAATGGCAACGGGCCGGAAATCTTGCCTTCCGCCTTCGCTTCCAGGCATCGTTCGACAGCGAACAGTGCTCGTACGACAAACGGCGGCCGGGCGGGACCGGAGAGGGCCGAACGGAGCACGGAAACGGGGCCGGGGCGGGGCGGGGCGGTCTCAGGCGTCGACGGTGGCCAGCTCGAACCAGGTGACCTTGCCGTCCCCGCGCAGCTGGACCCCCCAGGAGTCGGCGAGCGCCTCGACCAGCAGCAGCCCGCGGCCGGAGGTGGCGTACTCCACCTCCTGGTCGCGGCGGCGCCCGGGCAGGCGGGCCGTGCCGTCCTGGACCTCGATGCGCAGCCGCTGGTCGCCGGTGAGCACCGCCTCGAAGACGGCGCCCTGGCCGGTGTGCTGCAGCGCGTTGGTGACCAGTTCGGAGGTCAGCAGCTCGGCCGTGTCGGCCAGCTCGGGCACGCCCCACACGCCGAGCGCGGCGCGCAGCCGGCGGCGCACCGCCCCGACGCCGACCAGGTCGGCGGCCTCCAGCGCCAGGTGGAGCCTGCGGTTGAGCGCACACCCGGGCGCGGGCACGCCCGGCCGGGTGGCGCCCGCCGGGCCGGCCGCGTGCACGGGGCCCACCGTGCCCGCCGGGGCACCCTGGCCGGTTCCGGTCACCCGGAAGGCTCCGCCCGAACTTGTCCGCTGCCGCGGGAATCGCGACTGACCGTCCATCACCCCTGCCCCCGCCCTCGTTGCGGGCCGCCGGGCCGGATCCCCCGCCGGCCGGTCGGCCTCCTTGGTACTGACCAACCATCCTCATGCCCAGCTTTCGGCATTTGGAACAGTGCCCGGGCGATCACCTGGGGTGAAAGGGGCACGGGGCGGTCCGCGTGATCCAACTGCCCTCGGCGGTCAGGTTTGCGAAGCGTACGGGCGGTTTTCGACCTCCGGCGCCACCGCGCCCGGTCGGTCGGCGAGCCGATCGCCGCGGGAACGGCAAGGCTGGACAGGGCGGGCGGCTCCGGGTTCAATGACCGGAAGTGTTTGAACGCCGTTCTAACCACCCTCACCCCCTCTCCCGGCGACCGCGAGCGAGGAACCGTGCGACTGACCCCCACCGAGCGGGACCGGCTGCTGATCTTCACAGCAGCCGAGCTGGCCCGCGCCCGCCGCGCCCGAGGCGTCCGCCTCAACATCCCCGAGGCGACCGCACTGATCGCCGACACCGTCTGCGAGGCCGCCCGGGACGGCCGGCGCCTCGCCGAGGCCATCGAGGCCGGCCGCTCCGTGCTCACCGCCGACGACGTGCTGCCCGGCGTGCCCGACGTGGTCACCGTGGTCCAGGTCGAGGCGGTCTTCGACGACGGCACCCGGCTCGCCGTGGTCAACGACCCGTTCCGGGGCGCCGGCTCGCTCGGCGCCGAGGCCCCCGGCGGCGCGCTGCCCGGCGACGGCGCCGGCTACGACCCGGTCGAGGAGAGCGTCGTCCTGCCCGTCCACAACACCTCCGGGGTGCCGATCTCGGTCACCTCGCACTTCCACTTCTTCGAGGCCAACCCGCGCCTGGCCTTCGACCGCGGCGCCGCCTACGGCACCCACCTCGCGATCCCGGCCGGCTCCTCGGTGCGCTTCGACCCGGGCGCCACCGTCGAGGTCGGCCTCGTCCCGATCGGCGGCGAGCGGGTCGCGATCGGCTTCGCAGGCCTGGTCGACGGCCCGCTGGACGCCCCCGGTGCCAAGGAGGCCGCGCTGGCCAAGGCCCGCGCGACCGGCTACCTCATCCACTTCGACGACGCGGAGGTCGAGTCGTGACGTCCATCACCCCCCACGACTACATCTCCGTGCACGGCCCGCGCGCCGGTGACCGGATCCGGCTCGGCGACTCCGGGCTGATCGTCCGCGTCGAGTCGGACTCCCAGGCGCCGGGCGACGAGTTCCTGGCGGGCTTCGGCAAGACCGCCCGCGACGGACTGCACCTCAAGCCCGCCGCCGTCCGCGACACCTGTGACGTGGTGATCAGCAACGTCCTGGTGATCGACGCGATCCAGGGCATCCGCAAGACCTCGATCGGCCTGATCGCCGGGCGGATCGCCTCGATCGGCCGGGCCGGCAACCCCGACACCATGGACGGCGTCGACGTGGTCGTCGGCACCGGGACCACGATCGTCTCCGGCGAGGGCATGATCGCCACCGCCGGCGCCATCGACACCCACGTCCACCTGCTGTCGCCGCGGATCATGGAGGCCTCGCTCGCCTCCGGCGTCACCACGATCATCGGCCAGGAGTTCGGCCCGGTCTGGGGCGTCGGCGTCAACTCCCCCTGGGCGCTGCGGCACGCCTTCAACGCCTTCGACGCCTGGCCGGTCAACATCGGCTTCCTCGGCCGCGGCTCCTCCTCCGACGAGGCCCCGCTGGTCGAGGCCCTCGCGGAGGGCGGCGCCTCCGGCTTCAAGGTGCACGAGGACATGGGCGCCCACACCCGCGCCCTGGACACCGCGCTGCGGGTCGCCGAGGAGTACGACGTCCAGGTCGCCCTGCACACCGACGGCCTCAACGAGTGCCTGTCCGTCGAGGACACCCTCAAGGTGCTGGAGGGCCGGACCATCCACGCCTTCCACATCGAGGGCTGCGGCGGCGGCCACGTGCCCAACGTGCTCAAGATGGCGGGCGTGCCGAACGTCATCGGCTCCTCCACCAACCCCACCCTGCCCTTCGGCCGGGACGCGCTGGGCGAGCACTTCGACATGATCGTCTCCGCGCACGACCTCAAGACCGACCTGCCCGGCGACGCCGCGATGGCCCGCGACCGGATCCGGGCCGGCACCATGGGCGCCGAGGACGTCCTGCACGACCTGGGCGTCATCGGCATCACCTCCTCCGACGCCCAGGGCATGGGCCGGGCCGGCGAGACGGTGCGCCGCACCTTCGCCATGGCCGGCAAGATGAAGGCCGAGCTCGGGCCGCTCGACGGCGGCTACGGGACCACCGAGGGCGGCGACGACAACGAGCGCGTGCTGCGCTACATCGCCAAGCTCACCATCAACCCCGCCATCGCCCACGGCCTGGCCCACGAGGTCGGCTCGATCGAGATCGGCAAGCTCGCCGACATCGTGCTCTGGCGCCCGGACCACTTCGGTGCGAAGCCGCAGCTGGTGCTCAAGGCCGGTTTCCCCGCCTACGGCGTGGTCGGCGACCCCAACGCCTCCACCGACCGCTGCGAGCCCCTCGTGCTGGGCCCGCAGTTCGGCGCGCACGGGGCCACCGCCGCCGACATCTCGGTCGCCTTCGTCGCCCAGGCCGCCGCCGACGGCGCCTACCTCGACCGCCCCGCCGACGGCCTGCCCACCCGGCGCCGGCGCGTCGGCGTGCGGGGCACCCGCGGCATCGGCCCGCGCGACATGGTGCGCAACGCCCGGGTCGGCCGCGTCGAGGTCACCGAGACCGGCCTGGTCTCCCTCGACGGCTCCCCGCTGCGCTCCGAGCCCGCCGACAGCGTCGCGCTCAGCCGCCTCTACTTCCTCTGACCCTCCCGCCCCACCGAAGGACGCCGCGATGACCACCCCCGCCCCCGCCTCGCTCGGCTACCGGATGCCCGCCGAGTGGCACCCGCACGACCGCACCTGGATGGCCTTCCCGACCGACAACCCGACCTTCGACACGCCGGAGCACCTGCACGCGGCGCGCGAGGCCTGGGCGGACGTCGCCAACACGATCGTCCGGTACGAGCCGGTCACCCTGGTCGTGAACACCGGGGAGACGGCGGAGGCCCGGAAGTACGTCGCCGACGCGGTCGAGATCGTCGAGCGCCCGCTGAACGACGCCTGGATGCGCGACATCGGCCCGACCTTCCTGGTCGACGGCGAGGGCGGCCTCGCCGCGACCGACTGGGTCTTCAACGGCTGGGGCGCGCAGTCCTGGGCCCGCTGGGACAAGGACCAGCACATCGCCGAGCACATCGCCGGGCTGACCGGGGTCCGGCGGTTCGCCTCGAAGCTCATCAACGAGGGCGGCGGCATCCACGTCGACGGCGAGGGCACCGTGCTCGTCACCGAGACCGTCCAGCTCGGCGAGGGCCGCAACGCCGACTGGACCAAGGAGCAGGTCGAGGCCGAGCTGCACGCCTTCCTCGGCACCACCAAGGCGATCTGGCTGCCGCGCGGGCTCACCCGCGACTACGACGAGTTCGGCACCCGCGGACACATCGACATCGTCGCCTCCTTCGTCCGCCCCGGCGTCGTCGTCGCCCACGTCCAGCCCGATCCGGCGCACCCCGACCACGCGGTGTGCCAGGAGCTGGTGGCCGTCCTGCGGGCCTCCACCGACGCCCAGGGCCGCCCGCTGGAGGTCCTCGAACTGCCCGCCCCCACCGTCCTGCTGGACGAGGAGGGCGAGCCGGTCGACTACTCGTACATCAACCACTACGTGGCCAACGGCGCCGTGGTGCTCTGCGCCTTCGACGACCCGCGCGACCAGGAGGCCGCCGCGATCCTGGCCGAGGCCTACCCCGGCCGCACGGTCGAGCTGGTCGACGCGCGCGAGATCTTCGCCAACGGCGGCGGCATCCACTGCATCACCCAGCAGCAGCCGAAGGCCTGAACCCCGCCCGCCACCACCGGGTCTACCGGTGGTGGCGGTTCAGGTCGTCGGTGGTGAGTCCGTGGGAGCTGTGCATCGCGATCGAGCTGAAGGAGGAGCGGAGGGCCCTGATCCGGGCCAGCCGCTCCTGCTCGGCCAGCACCCCGTCGAGGTTCTCGGTCGGGCCGCTGCGGCGGCGGTCCAGGTACACCGTCAGTCCGGTCACCAGGACGGCGAGGCCGGCGAACAGGGCGATCATCGTGGCCATGGCCACCACCCCCGGAGGTCGGGAACGTCCTGAGCGGTTCGTACCCGCAGGGGCGGAGCGCCGAACCTCCGCCGCCCCGCTCCGTGGCCGTCCGGCCACGGCCGGTACCGTGAAGGACCCTTGAGTCCCGAGGAGCAGCACCGATGGCCGACGCCCGCCCGCGCCGACCGGCCCGCCCGCGCGAGGAGGTCTTCGCCACCGCGCGCGCCGCGATCGCCCAGCACGGGCTCGCCAAGCTCACCATGGCCGGCCTCGGCAAGCAGCTCCGGATGAGCGCCGGGCACCTGCTCTACTACTTCGGCAGCAAGGACCAGTTGCTGCTGGAAACGCTGCGCTGGAGCGAGGAGCAGCTCGGCGCCCGCCGCCGGGCGATGCTCGCCGAGGGCGGGCGCGGCGTCCGGCAGCGGCTGGCGGAGTACACCGCGCTGTACCTGCCGGAGGGTCCGGGGGACCCGCGCTGGATCCTCTGGGTCGAGGTGTGGGGGCGCTCCCCCGCCAGCGAGGAGCTGCGGCGGGGGCAGCTGGAGATCGAGGCGCCCTGGCAGGCCGATCTGGTCGCCCTGATCGAGGAGGGCGCCGCGGCGGCCCGCTTCGCCCCCGGCGACGCCACCGAGCGTGCCGTCCAGATCCGCGCCCTGCTCGACGGCCTCGCCGTCCCCCTCGCCCTCGGCCTGCCCGGCGCGGACCGCCCCCGCGCCCTCCACCTCGCCGCCACCGCCTGCACCGCTCTCCTCGGCTCCGGCCCGGCCGCCGGGGCCGACGGCTAGCGCGCCGGCCGGCCGGGGAGCTTGCGCCGCTCCCGGCGGTTGGGGTGGCGGACGACCACTCCCGCCACTCCGCCGGATCCGGTCAGCCGGATCAGCGGCGTGCCCGGGAGCCGGTCGGGAGTCGTCCGGTCCTTCAGGCCGCCGATGCCGGGATCCATGCCGCCGGTGTCCACGGCCCAGGTGCCGGGGACGACGACCGTGACGCCGGCCATCTCCCCGTACGCCTCCACCACGACCTCCGCGAGGCGGCACTCGGCCCGGGTGAAGTCGAGCTTCACGCCGCCCAGCCCTCCGTGGGCGATCACGCGCCCGGGAACCTCCCAGTACCCGGGGCCGCGCGAGACTCCCTGCACCCCCGCCCTGAGCAGCAGCGGCGGCCGGTCCTCCGGCCGAACCGGCCCGGGCAGGTCGGCGGTCAGGACGGCCAGCTCGCCGTGGGTCTTCGCGCCCAGCGCCCGCTCCACGCGCTCGCCCAGCTCGTCGAGATCGATCCGCCCTTCGGCCGCCGCATCGCGCAGCCGCGCCACCACGGCCTCCCGGTCGTCGTGGGAGGCCCGGAGGCCGCCCGGGGGCACGGGGCTCGGAGAGTTCTCCGGAGGCTGGACGGTCATGACCGCCAGGATAGGCAGCGGGCGGGCTACTCGGTCCAGACGGCGGCGGCGGTGCGGTCCTCGGTGTAGCCCTTGGCGCGGACCTGGACCTGGCGGAGGAAGTCCACGGTGCCCGGCGGGTGGGGGTGGGCCCAGTGCGAGGCCAGGAAGTGGGCGACGGCCGGTTCACCGGCGACCGGGCGGGACAGTCCCGGGGTGCAGAGCAGCAGGATGTCGCCCGGGGTCGCCGGGACCATCCGGAAGCGGAACGGGCGCGGG
The DNA here is from genome assembly GCF_043080305.1 of Kitasatospora sp. NPDC015120. NCBI lineage: Bacteria > Bacillati > Actinomycetota > Actinomycetes > Kitasatosporales > Streptomycetaceae > Kitasatospora > Kitasatospora sp. NPDC015120. Next base: position 101,095 of record NZ_JBIBVJ010000001.1, read on the forward strand.
CCCGCCGTCGCCGGCTCCGGCACCGGCGGCTGGCCGTCGGGCTGGTGCAGCAGCCGGGCCGCGTACGCGTCGATCCAGTGGCCGGACCGCAGCAGGAACAGCCCGCCCGGCCCCACCCCGAACGCCGCCCGGTAGCCGGCCGCCGGGTCGAGCGACACCAGCAGGCAGTGCAACGAGGCCGGGGACGGCTCGGCGTCGCCGCCGTCCGGCGCGGGCTCCGGCGCCAGGGCGCGCAGCGGGGCGACGGCGCTCAGCGCGAGCCGCTGCAGGCCGTAGCGGAGCCGGTCGCGGGCGCCGTCGCGCAGGTCGGCGGCCAGGCCCTGGCGGCTTCGGCCGACCGCACCGGCGAGCTGGCGGCAGGCCTCGGCGGCCGCGGTGGCGACCTCCCCGGCGGCCGGTCCCGCGTGCTCGAAGCCGCCGAGCACCGCGAGCAGCAGGCCGTCGGTCCCCTCGCCGAACCGGGTCACCAGCAGCGAGTCCCGGCGGGGCTCGCCCCGGTGGCGGGCGGAGTCGCCGCGGACGGAGACCGCCCGCAGGGTGGTGGCGGCGTACTGGGCGCCCTCCAGCACGGTGTCGGCGACGACGCCGCCCAGGGAGCCGGGGTCGGCCTCGGGCAGGGCGGTCGGCTCGGGGCCGTAGGCGGGCGGGCGCTCGCCGACGTGCGGCACGGCGGGCGCGGCCGCGGGCCGTCCGGGCCGGGGGGCGGCGGGGCGCGGCGTGGGCGGCTCGACGGCGGCCGGTTCGGGCTCGACGGCGGCTTCGGGCTCGGCGGCCGGTTCGGGCTCCGGCTCGGCCGCGACGACCGGCTCCGGCTCCGGATCGGGCTGGGGCTCGGGCTCGGGCTGCGGCTCGGGACGGGGTTCCGGTTCCGGCTTCGCTTCGGGTTCCGGCTGCGGCTCCGGGGCCGCAGCCGCTGCGCCCCCGGCACCGGGCCTGGAGCGCGGTTCCGGCACCCGGGCGTCCGTCGCCCAGAAGGGGGCGGGGAAGCGGTGCGTCTCTCCGGCCACCGGAGCAGCGGCGGCCGGAGCAGCGGCGGCCGGAACAGCGGCAGCCGGGGGCTCGCCGGCCGGGGGCTGCGGCGCGATCACGCCGACGGCGGTGTCGAACCAGTCGTCGATGCTGTCCCGCTCCAGCACCTCCCCGCCGGCCTCCGGCGCTTCCGGCACCGCCTCCGGGACCGTCACCGCCGCCGCCTCCTCGGGCGGTGCCTTCCGCTGCTGCCCGATGAGTCCGGCCGCCGTCTCGAACCAGTCGTCGACGCTGCCCTCCCCCGACCGCGCGTCCGGAGTGTCGGGGAGGGTGCCGGCCGGGCCCGCGTAGACCGTGTCCCACCAGCCGTCGTCCGGCCGGTGCTGCTCCTGCTGCGCGGGTGCACCCTGCTTGGTCATCTGGCGGCTCCTGGTCGCTGGTTCGACGTCATTGTCCCCAAGCACCACCACGCTGTCCGGGTTTCGGCGACAACCGCGCGCACATCGGCCGATATCGATCACCGGGTTCGCTGCCCGTTTCGTTTCCGTTCCTCCCGCAGTCGACCGAACCGCCCCGACCAGGGTGTTTCCGGGGTATTACGGCGGCTCCGGGGCCGAAAATGAGGACCGAGGAGGGGGCTCGCTTCACTCGTTCGGCTGATTAAATGTGCGCATGACCGCGTCGGCCCCCAGCACCCCCCGGCCGGGGAGGACCGCACTCGCGGCCCGCCCGGTGGGCGCGCTGTGGGTCCTGCTGCTGGCCGGGCTGCTGCTGGCACTGCCGTGCACCGCGCACGCCAAGGCGGTCACGGCCGAGCGGACCGGCTTCCCGGTGACCGTCCCGGCCGACCCCCCGGCGGGCCCCCCGTCCGGTGTGTCCGCCGGTACCACCACGGCCGGCCTCGTCGCGGCCGGCGCCGCGTTCGTCGCCCCGGTCCACCCGCACGGCGACGGCACCGCCGCCACCGGTCCGGCCACCGCGCCGCAGACCCTCGGCGACCGGATCCGCGCGGAGAGCCACCGGCACTGGACCTGGTGCTCGGTCGACGGCGACCCGCCGCACCGCAACAACGGCTGCTCCAGCCACCCGTACTGCGCCCAGGACGCCCAGCTCCCCAACCCGCCGCCGCACCCGCAGCCCGCCGCGGCGCCGCCGGCCACGGCCCCCGAGGCGCTGCCCCGGGTCGTGCCCGCCGGACTGCTGGTCGGTCCGCACCCCGTGCCCGACCTGCACGAACTCCAAGTACACCGGTCCTGAGCGGAACCCGCCGCCGGACCCGGCCCTCCCCGGCGACCCGTGTGTCACCGGGCGGGCGGGACCGACGGAGCCGCCCCTTCCCGCCACTTCTTCCAGACCGCCGCGCCCGATGCGCGGTGGGGACAAGGACACCACATGGGTTCCGCCTCCAAGCAGACTCAGCCGAACAAGGCAGCGAACAAGGCGCCGGGCAACAAGCCGAGCGCCAAGCAGGCGAGCACCGACCGCCGTGCCCGGATCGCCGAGCTGCGCGCGGCCGAGCAGCGGCGCGACCGCCGCAACAAGATCATCGCCGGCTCGGTCGCCGGTGTGCTGGTGATCGCGGCGATAGCCACCGGCACCTGGATCGTGGTCGACGCCAACAAGGACAAGAAGGCCAAGGAGGCCGCCGCCGCGGCCCCGATCGACGGCGTGCAGACCTTCGGCGACCTGAGCCGCAACCACGTCAAGGAGAAGGTCAGCTACCCGCAGACCCCGCCGGTCGGCGGTGACCACAACGCGATCTGGCTGGACTGCATGGGCACCGTCTACGACCAGCCGGTCGAGAACGAGCGCGCCGTCCACTCGCTGGAGCACGGCGCGGTCTGGGTGACGTACAACGGCAAGGCCACCCCGGACGACATCAAGACCCTCTCGGAGAAGGTGAAGGCCACCCCGTACTCGCTGATGAGCCCGTACCCGGACGAGCAGGGCACCATCACCCTGAGCGCCTGGTCGACCCAGCTCACCGTGGACAGCGCGAGCGACCCCCGGGTGAACCAGTTCTTCACCAAGTACGTCCAGGGCAAGCAGACCCAGGAGCCGGGCGCCTCCTGCACGATGGGGTCGATGTGACCGCCGCCGAGGGCGGCACCGCCGGGGACCCGCTGGACGCCGCGGAGACGGACCGCGCGGCCGCGCGCCGGCGGATCTGGTGGCCGGCCGCGCTGGCCGCCGCGCTCGCCCTCGCGCTCGGCGTGCCGGCCCTGGTGGCGGGCGGGAGTCCCGCCTCCGGGTCCTCCTCGCTCAGCGTGCCGGCGGACAGCTCGCCCGAGGCCGGCTTCGCCCGCGACATGTCGACCCACCACCAGCAGGCGGTGGACCTGTCGTTCATCGTCCGCGACCGGACGTCGGACGAGCCGACCCGCACCCTGGCGTTCGACATCATCAACACCCAGGCCAACCAGCGCGGCATGATGATGGGCTGGCTCGACCAGTGGGGGCTCACCCAGCACTCCACGGCCAAGCCGATGGCCTGGATGGCGATGGGCGGCCACGGCCACGGCGCCGACTACCAGGCGCACGACGGCTCGCTGATGCCCGGCATGGCCACCACCACGCAGCTCGCCAAGCTCCGTTCGCTGAGCGGGCGGGACGCCGAGGTGTTCTACCTGCAGCTGATGCTGGAGCACCACAAGGGCGGCGTGGAGATGGCCCAGGGCTATGTCGACATGGCCCGCAACGAGGCGGAGAAGCGGCTCGCGCAGTCGATGGTGGTCGGCCAGAGCGCGGAGATCGACCTGATCACCGACATGCTCAAGGAGCGCGGCGCCGCCCCCGGCGTGCCCGCCTCCTGACGCCCCGGCGCACCCGACGGCCGGGGCGGTGGACGGTTCGCCCGTCCGCCGCCCCGGCCGTTTCCGCGTCCTCAGCGCCGGCGCACCGGCCGGGAGAGCGCCACCGCCAGGGCTGCGACGGCGGCCAGGACCAGCAGGACCGCACGGCCGCCCGGCACCGGTCCGGCCAGGTGGACGCCGAGCACCGGCAGCGCGGTGCCGAGCGCCGTACCGAGGCTGCGCGCCATGTTGACCATGCCGCCGCCGACCGCCGAGCACTCGGCCGGGATCGCCCGCATCACCAGGGCGTTGTTGGCGGGCAGCAGCAGGCCGAGCCCGCCGCCGGCCACCAGCAGGGGCAGCGCCGGGGCGGCGGCCCCCGCGGCGGGCAGCAGCGCGCAGCCCAGCAGCCCGGCCCCGGCCAGGGCCGCGCCGAGGCGGCAGCGGGCGACGTCCGACCAGCCGCGCGGCAGCAGCGCGCCGCCGGCCGTCGCGGCCACCGCGAACGCGGCCGGGAGCACGGTGATCACCAGACCGGCCCGCCCGGTCGGCAGGCCCGCCTCGGCGAGCAGCACCGGGCCGAGCACCAGCGGGCAGAACAGCAGCAGGTAGCCGATCAGCGAGACGGCGAGGCCCGGGCGCACCCCCGGGGTGTTGACCAGGCCGGGGGCGAGGACCGGCCGGGCCGCGCGGCGTTCCTGGCGGACCAGGCCGAGGCCGCACAGCACGGCGGCGAGCACCAGGGCGGCGACGGCCCAGCCGGGCAGCGGCAGGCCGGAGGCGGCGGAGAGCGCGAGCAGCAGCGCGGTGGTGGAGGCGGCGAGCAGCAGCAGTCCGGCCAGGTCGAAGCGTCCGCCGTCCGGGTCGGACCGGACGAGCCGGCGGCTCCGGGCGGCCCCGCGCGGCCGGGGCACCGGGCGGGGCAGCGCGCGCGGCACCGGGCCGGCGTCGGGGCGGCGGGTCCGGGGCAGCAGGAACCAGCCGGCCAGGATGCCCGCCAGGGCGACCGGCACGTTGATCCAGAACACCCAGCGCCAGGAGGCGTGCTCGACCAGCAGTCCGCCGAGGCTGGGGCCGAGCGCCAGGCCGAGGCCCTGGGCGGCGGCCTGGATGCCGAGCGCCCGGCACATCGCGCGTTCGGGCACGCCGCGGGCGACCAGCGCGACGCTGTTGGCCTGCATCATCGCGCCGCCGACGGCCTGGACGGCGCGGCAGGCGACCAGGGTGCCGAGGCCGCCGGCGAACCCGGCGCCGAGCGAGGCCAGGCCGAAGACGGCGAATCCGCCGATGTACACGGTCTTGCGGCCGACCAGGTCGGAGAGCCGTCCGACCGGCGCCAGCAGCGCCACCAGGACCAGCAGATAGGCGAGGGCGACCCACTCGACGGCGGCGAAGCCCGCGCCGAAGTGGCGCTGGAGCGCCGGGTAGACGAGGGCGGTGACGCTGGCGGTCAGCTGGCCGAGGAAGGCGCCGAGGCAGACGGTGCCGACGGCGAGCCAGTGGGCGTACCGCCAGTCGGCTATGCCGCGTGGCCGGGGCTGCTCGGTGAGCAGCCGGGTGGTGAGGGTCGACGCCGCGTTCATACGGCGAAATATATCGGATACAGATATGTTCTATCTACGATCTGATCTGCGTGCGAGCGGTCCAGGACGCGGCGGGACCGCTCGTCCCCGACCCGTTCGAGCGGGTCGGGCGGTGTCCGGACCAGGCGCTACGCTGTCGGCCATGCCGTCGTCACCCTCCGTTCCCGAACCCGCCGCCGATCCGCAGGCCGTGGCGCCGGCGGCGATCGAGCGCGCCCGGCGGCTCACCGACGCGGTGACCCGGCTCCGCCGCGCGCTGCGCAGCAGCATCCGCACCGACTACCCCTGGGAGTCCCTGCCGATGGCGCAGGTCGAACTCCTCCAGACGCTCGCCGCCGCCCCGCTGCGGGTCGGCGAGCTGGCCGCCCGGCAGCGGCTCGCCCCCAACACCGTCAGCGGCCTGGTCGGCAAACTGCTGGACGCCGGGTTCGTCGACCGCCAGACCGACCCCGGGGACCGCCGCACCGCACGCATCGCGCTCACCCCGGCGGGGCGGGGCCAGCTCGACGACTGGCAGCGGGCGCACGAGCGGCGCATCGCCACCGCGCTCGACACCCTCTCCCCCGCCGACCGCGACGCCGTGATGCACGCGCTGCCCGCCCTGGAGAACCTGGCCCGCGCGCTCGCCGAGCCCGCCGGCGGCTGACCGACGGCTGACCGGCGGCACCGACGGCACGGCGAGGCCCGCGCGGGCCCGGGGAAATCCGGTACCGCGCCCGGCGCCCGCCCCGCTAGCGTCCCGCCATGGACCCCGCGCTGCTCCGCCTGGAACCCTGGACCGACGCCGACCTCGCCCTGCTGCGCCTGGTCAACACCCCGGAGATGCGCCGGCACACCGGCGGCCCGGAGGACGAGGAGCGGATGCTGCTGCGCCACCGGCGCTACCTGGACTTCGTCCCCTCCGGCACCGGCTGCATGTACCGGATCGTCCTGGAACCGGAGGGGGTGGCGGTCGGCACCGTCGGCTACGCCGAGCGCGACCGGCGGGGCGGGACCGTCTACGAGATGGGCTGGAACGTCCTGCCGCCGTACCAGGGCCGGGGCATCGCCCCGGTCGCGGCGCGGGCCGCCGTCGAGGCCGCCGCCCGCACCGCCCGCCACCGGTACCTGCACGCCTTCCCCTCGGTCCGCAACCCGGCCTCCAACGCCGTCTGCCGCCGGGCCGGCTTCACCCTCCTCGGCGAGACGGACTTCGAGTTCCCGCCCGGGCGGTGGATGCGCAGCAACGACTGGCGGGTGGACCTGCGGGCGCTCCCGGCCGGCTGACCGGGAGCGCCCGCGTCGCTCCGCCCCGGGGCTCAGAACAACGAGGTGCCGCGCTCCAGGTCGAGCAGGAAGCGCTTGCGGTCGACACCGGCGGCGAAGCCGGTGAGCGTGCCGTTGGCGCCGAGGACGCGGTGGCAGGGGCGGATGATCAGCAGCGGGTTGGCGCCGACCGCCCCGCCCACCGCGCGCACCGCACGTGGGGACTCGCCCGCCAGGTCGGCGAGCTGTCCGTAGGTGACGGTCTCGCCGTAGGGGATCTTGTCGAGGGCGTCCCAGATCCGGCGGCGGAACTCGGTGCCGACCGGCGCGAGCGGCAGGTCGAAGCCGGTGCGCTCGCCCGCGAAGTACTCGGTGAGCTGGGTGACCGGCTGCGCGAGCGCCTCCGGGTCGTACACCCAGTCGTCGGCGGGTTCGGCGAGCGCGTACCGCTGGCCGGGGGCGGTCACGGCGGCCAGTCCGGCCGGGCCGCCGCCCTCCGGCACGGTGCCGCTGAGCAGCAGCCGGCCGAACGGGCTTTCCATGGAGGTGAAGACGGTGGTGCTCATGGTGCGGTGTTCTCCGTTCCGGTGCCGGGTTCTGCCAGGCTCGCCCAGAGGCGGTGCACGGCGTAGGAGCGCCAGGGGGCCCAGGCCCCGGCCGCGAGGGCGGCGGACTTCGGGTCCCCCGGGGCGCCGAGCCGGAGCAGTCCGTGCTTGACGCCGATGTCGCTCGGGAGGAAGACGTCGGGGTCGGCCAGGGAGCGCATCCGCAGGTAGCCGACGGTCCACGGGCCGATGCCGGGCAGGGCGAGCAGCTGGGCCGCCGCCTCCTCCCGGTCGACGCCGCCGTCGAGCCGGACGGTGCCCTCGGCGAGGGCCGCGCACAGGCCGGTGAGGGCGCGGCGCCGGGCGGCCGGCATCGCGAAGTCCTCCGGGGCGGCGGCCGCCAGGGCGGCGGCGGTCGGGAAGAGCAGCCGCAGCCCGCCGTTGGGCTCGGGCAGCGCCGCGCCGTACTTCTCGGCGAGCCGGCCGGCCAGGGTGCGGGCCGCGCCCACGGTGATCTGCTGGCCGAGGACGGCGCGCACGGCCAGTTCGTGCGGGTCGACGTGGCCCGGCGAGCGCAGTCCGGGGCGGGCCCGCACGAGCGGGCCGAGCAGCGGGTCGGCGCCGAGCTGCTCGTCGACCGCGACCGGGTCGGCGTCCAGGTCGAACAGGGTGCGCAGGCGCTGGACGGCGGTCGGCAGGTCGCGCAGGTCGGCGAGCAGCAGCCGGCAGTCGAGCCAGCCGCGGGTGGCCGGGTCGTCGGGGGCGAGGCCGTCCACCTCGGCGATGCCGTGGCCGTACGGGAGCGCCAGGGTGCGGCGGTAGGTGCGCACGCCGGGGCGCGCGCCCGGGACGACCTCCTCGACGCCGGGGACGGCGCGCAGGGCGAGGAAGTCGATGAGGTGGTCGCTGTCCACGGCGCCCCGGTAGGCGAGCCGCAGGGCGAGGCCGCCGGCCGGGGTCGAGGTGCGGCGCCCGGCCGTGACCTCGGCGCGCAGCCCGCTGGGGGTGCGGTCGTAGACCTCGCGGACGGTGTCGTTGAACTGCCGCACCGAGGTGAAGCCGGCGGCGAAGGCGATGTCGGTGACCGGCAGTTCGGTGGTCTGGAGCAGCAGTCGGGCGGTCTGGGCGCGGCGGGCGCGGGCGAGCGCGATCGGGCCGGCGCCGAGTTCGGCGGTGAGCTGGCGCTGGAGCTGGCGGGAGCTGTAGCCGAGCCGCTGGGCCAGGCCGGCCACGCCCTCGCGGTCCACGACGCCGTCGCCGATCAGCCGCATGGCCCGGCCGACCAGGTCGGCCCGGTGGTTCCACTCGGGCGAGCCGGGGACGGAGTCGGGGCGGCAGCGCCGGCAGGCCCGGAAGCCGGCGCTCTGCGCGGCGGCGGCGCTGGGGTAGAAGGTGCAGTTGACGCGCTTCGGGGTCACGGCCGGGCAGCTCGGCCGGCAGTAGATGCCCGTCGAGGTGACGGCCGTGAAGAAGACGCCGTCGAAACGGGCGTCCCTGCTGTCCACGGCGCGGTACCGGATGTCGTCGTCGATCACGTTGTCCAGTCTGCGGCACCCGGGGGCCCTGGACTGGCGGAAATCGGACGTGGCAGCCGGGGGGCGTCGGGCGGAAATTCACGCGCCCTCGCCCGCCCCGGCCGGATAGCCTGCGCACGGCCCGCCCCCGAACCCCAGGAGATCCCGTGTCCGAGCAGCCCTACACCGGCGCGGACGACCCCCGGGTCGCCGCGCTGCCGGTCGAGGAGTTCGCCTTCCCCGGACCGCTGCGGGACCGGCTGGTCGCCGCCGTGCTGTCCGGCGCCAAGACCAGCACCACCGGGCTGCTGACCGCGTACGAGCGGGAGGGCGCGCCCCTGCCCGCGGTCGGCGGCCGCGGGGCGGTGGCCGACTCGGACGGGCGGATCGTCGCGGTGATCGAGACCACGGAGGTCCGCGTCGTCCCGCTCGGCGAGGTCGACCTGCGGCACGCCCTCGACGAGGGCGAGGGGTACGCGTCGGTCGCCGAGTGGCGGGCCGGGCACGAGCGGTTCTGGCACGGCCCGGAGCTGCGCGCGGCGCTCGGGGACCCGGCGTTCACCGTCGACGACAGCACGCCCGTCGTCCTGGAGCGGCTGCGGCTGGTGGCCGACCTCCGCTGACCCGCGGGCCTGCGGGCGGGCCCGTGGAACCGGGGCCCGCCCGCCCGACGACCGGTCGTCACCGCTTCACCGGACCTCCCGCGGCGCGCATCGACTTGGTGATGGTCTTCCACTTCTTCAGCCGGGCCGAGGCCAGCCGGGCGTCCGAGCGGGAGGCGATCCAGTCGTTCTCCCGCTGGAGCTTGCGGTAGCTCTCCATCCGGCGTTCCGGCAGCGAACCGTCGGCGAGCGCCGCCCGGACGGCGCAGCCGGGCTCGCTGTCGTGCCGGCAGTCGTGGAAGCGGCACTGCTCGGCCAGCTCCTCGATGTCGGCGAAGGCGAGCGCCACGCCCTCGCCACCGTAGAGGCCGACCTCGCGCAGGCCGGGGGTGTCGATCAGCACCCCGCCGCCGGGCAGCGGGACGAGTTCACGGGTGGTCGTGGTGTGCCGGCCCTTCTGGTCACCGGAGCGGGCCTCCTGAACGGCCATCACCTCGGCCCCGGCGAGCACATTGGTCAGGGTGGACTTCCCGACGCCGGACTGCCCGAGCACGGCGGTGGTGCCGGGCGTGCAGGCGCGCAGCACGTCGATCCCCTCGCCGGTCTCGGCGCTGACCACCAGCACGGTCACCCCGGGCGCGGCGGCCTCGACGTCGGCCCGGATGAAGTCGGCGTCGTCGACGAGGTCGGCCTTGGTGAGCACCACCACCGGCTCGGCGCCGGACTCCCAGGCGAGGGCGAGGAAGCGCTCGATCCGCCCGAGGTCGGGCTCGGCGGCGAGCGAGGCGGCGACCACCACGGTGTCGACGTTGGCGGCCAGCACCTGGCCGTCGGAGCGCTTGCCGGCGACCTTGCGGATGATCGCGGTGGAGCGTGGCAGCAGCGCCGCGACCGCGGGCATCGGCAGCCCGGCCGAGAGGTCGACCGCCGCCCAGTCCCCGGTGCACGGGCAGTTGATCATGTCGGCGTCGCCGACCTGACGGGTGTCGGCCCGGACGGTGCGCAGCTCGCCGGTCCCGGGGTCGGCGAGCACGGCGTCGCACTGGCCGCGGTCGACCCGCACGATCCGGGCCGGGACCAGCCCGGCCTCGGCGAGCGGCGCGAACAGCTCGTCGAGCTCGGCCGTCCAGCCGTAGCCGGCCAGCGGGGAGGCGTCGATGGTGTTGTCGGAGGAAGCGGAAACGGAGGCAGCGTTGAACAACGCAGTGGGCCCTTCGGGAGGAAAGTGATCCCGCCGGGCTGCTGCGGCTGCGTGCGCGAGGGGCTACGTCAGCCGGCGGCCGGCAGGCAGAGGTGGATGCGGGCGCTGCCCAGGGCAGCCGTCATGACAGTCGTGGTCATGGGGCTCACCTCCTGCTTTCTCTCCTCGGGCGGCGCCGACGCCGCCCGAACCGGACGCTCACACGCTAGCGGCCCGGCCCCGTCCTGCCAACCGGTTTTCCACCTGCGCCTTCGCCCGCTCCCCGCCCGGGCCGGGGCGGCATCCGCCTCCCCGCGCCGCCGCTGCCGGCCCGGCTCAGCGCCGGTCCCACGGCGGGCGGGGCGGGCGGGTCGGCAGCGGGTACTCGGGCGGCGGGGCGGTCGGGCGGTCGCTGTCCGGCGGGGGCGGGGCGGGGCGGTGGTGCGGGCCGCCGCCGCGGGTGGTCAGCCGTCCGCGGACGTTGTCGGCGGCGAGCACGTCGGCCCACCGCTCGGGGTACTCGGAGGGCACGTCGCCGTCCTCGCCGTCGTCCTCCCAGTACTCCTCCTCGCCGCCCTCGGCGAGGCCCAGTTCGCGCGCCCGGCGGGCCCGTTCGACGGCGCGCCGGGCGGCCACCTCGCGGACCACCGCGGCGGCGGCCTCCTCGTGGGCGCGCTCGGCCTCGGCACGGGCGTCGGCGGTCTCCAGGGTGGGCCAGCGGCGGTCTATGGCCGCGTTCATGGCGGCGCCGATGAGCACCGCGAGCGCGACCACGAAGATCCACAGCAGCACCGCCACCGGCGCGGCCAGCGAGCCGTAGACCGAGTGGCCCTCGATCGAGCTGACCAGGTAGAGCCGCAGCGCCACGCTGCAGAAGACCAGCACCACCAGGGCGACCAGGGCGCCGGGGATGTCCTCGCGCCAGGGCGTGGAGACCGGCACCGCGAGGTGGTAGAGGGTGGTCAGCGAGACGATCAGCAGCAGGATCGCGAGCGGCCAGTAGGCGGCGTTGAGCAGTTCGGCGCTCTCCGGCACCGCGTTGGTCACCAGTTCGGGTCCGGTGGTCAGCAGCGGCAGCACCAGCGAGCCGATCACCAGCGCGCCGAGGTAGAGGCCGAGCGACATCAGCCGGGTCTTGACGATGCCCCGTCTGCCGTCCAGCCCGTACATCACGGTGATGGTGTCGATGAAGATGTAGAGCGCCCGGGATCCGGACCACAGGGACAGCAGGAAGCCGATCGAGACCAGGTCGGGCCGGGTCCGGTCGAAGACCTGCTTCAGCAGCGGCTGGACCACCTGCGTGATGGAGGAGTCCGAGAGGACGGTGCCGGCCGCCTTGACGATGTCGGCCTTCAGCTTGTCGATGGTGCCGGCGCCGAGGAAGTCGTCCAGGTAGCCCAGCGTGCCGGCCAGGCAGAGCAGCAGCGGCGGGATGGAGAGGAGGGTGAAGAACGCCGCCTCCGCGGCGAGTCCGGTGACCCGGTACTCGACGCAGGTGTTGGTGGTGTCCTTGACCAGGGCCCAGGCGGTGCTCCGCCAGGTGACCTGCTTGGCCGCCCGGCGGCGCCGGGCGCCCTTGCCCCGACGCCGGGAGGGCCGCTCGGGGTTCGGCCTGGTCGTCTCGCCTGCTGCTTGCACAGGGGTAACGGTATCGGGCCGGGACCGCCCGGCGGATCTCCCGGCTCGGGGTGCCGCCGGGACGGCTCGCGGGGGGCCCGGTCGGCGGGAGCGGCCGGAACGCCCCGGCATCTCGGCATCCGAAACCCGAGCATCCACCATGCGGACGTTAGTGGACCGCGAGTCGTGCGCCGTGCGAATCTCTTGCCATGCCGAGCGCCGGAACCACCCTAGTAGGTCGACTGCACGTCGATCTCCTTCGCGTGTCCAGCGCCATCTGTCCGGTGACCTGAGCCCGACCCCGCCGCCTCCCACCGCACCCGGCGCCATCTCCCCCGCCATCCCCGCTGAAGCGGATGCGCAGGCGCCCGCCCGGCCACCGCGACTGCTCTCCCGGAACCAAGAAAACCGCAGGTCACAGCAGTAACGCACCGCCGAGCACGCCCAGCGACCAACCCGGCGTCAGAGCCACCTGCCCCGAAGGACTTCACCATGGCCACCACCCCCGAGACCGCCGAGCCCCCGGCCGACCGCGCCCCCGCGCGCCGCCCCGCCGCCGCTCGCAAGGTGACCCGTCACCGCGGCGAGGGCCAGTGGGGCATGGGCCACTTCACCCCGCTGAACGCCAACGAGCAGTTCAAGAAGGACGACGACGGTCTCAATGTACGGACACGTATTGAGACGATCTACGCCCACCGGGGCTTCGACTCGATCGACCCGGCCGACCTGCGCGGCCGGATGCGCTGGTGGGGTCTGTACACCCAGCGCAAGGAGGGCATCGACGGCGGCAAGACCGCGATCCTGGAGCCGCACGAGCTCGACGCCGAGTACTTCATGCTCCGCGTCCGGATCGACGGCGGCCGGCTGACGGTCGCCCAGCTGCGCGCCGTCGCCGAGGTCTCCGAGCAGTACGGCCGCAACACCGCCGACCTGACCGACCGCCAGAACGTCCAGTACCACTGGATCCGGATCGAGGACGTCCCGGCGATCTGGCAGAAGCTGGAGGCCGTCGGCCTGTCCACCACCGAGGCCTGCGGCGACACCCCGCGCGTCATCCTCGGCTCCCCGGTGGCCGGCATCGCCGAGGACGAGATCATCGACGGCACCCCCGCCATCGAGGAGATCCAGCGCCGCTTCATCGGCAACCCGGACTTCTCCAACCTGCCGCGCAAGTTCAAGTCCGCCGTCTCCGGCTCCCCGCTGCTGGACGTCGCCCACGAGATCAACGACATCGCCTTCGTCGGCGTGGTCCACCCCGAGCACGGCCCCGGCTTCGACCTCTGGGTCGGCGGCGGCCTGTCCACCAACCCCCGGCTCGGCGTCCGGCTCGGCGCGTGGGTCCCGCTGGACGAGGTCGCCGACGTCTACGGCGGCGTCATCGGCATCTTCCGCGACTACGGCTACCGCCGGCTGCGCAACCGCGCCCGGCTGAAGTTCCTGGTCGCCGACTGGGGCACCGAGAAGTTCCGTCAGGTGCTGGAGGACGAGTACCTCAAGTACAAGCTCGTCGACGGCCCCGCCCCGCAGCAGCCCGCCGGCCGCTGGCGCGACCACGTCGGCGTGCACCGGCAGAAGGACGGCAACTACTACGTCGGCTTCGCGCCGCGGGTCGGCCGGGTCGACGGCCGGCTGCTCGGGCAGATCGCCGACCTCGCCGAGGCCCACGGCAGCGACCGGCTGCGCACCACCGCCGAGCAGAAGATGCTCGTCCTCGACATCCCCGGGGACCGGGTCGAGTCGCTGGTGGCCGGCCTGGAGGCGCTGGACCTGCGGGTCACCCCCTCGCCGTTCCGCCGCGGCACCATGGCCTGCACCGGCATCGAGTACTGCAAGCTCGCCATCGTCGAGACCAAGGAGCGCGGCCGCACGCTCATCGACGAGCTGGAGAAGCGCCTGCCCGACTTCGACGAGCCGCTGACCATCAACATCAACGGCTGCCCGAACGCCTGCGCCCGCATCCAGGTCGCGGACATCGGTCTCAAGGGCCAGCTGGTGACCGACGAGCAGGGCAACCAGGTCGAGGGCTACCAGGTGCACCTGGGCGGCGCGCTCGGCCTGGAGGCCGGCTTCGGCCGCAAGGTCCGCGGCCTCAAGGTCACCAGCGAGGGCCTGCCCGACTACGTCGAGCGGGTGCTGACCCGGTACCGGCAGGACCGCACCGAGGGCGAGCGCTTCGCCCAGTGGGCGGCCCGGGCCGGCGAGGAGCAGCTGTCGTGAGCGAGCGCGCGGCACCGTTCTTCTGCCCGTACTGCGGGGACGAGGACCTGCGCCCGTCGGAGGCCGGGCACGGCGCCTGGGAATGCCACGGGTGCCGCCGGGCCTTCCAGCTCAAGTTCCTCGGCCTGCTGTCACCGACCAACGGGGGTAACCGAAGTGACCGGCACGACGACTGACCACGAGGAGCTGGCCACCCGGGCCGGCCGGGAGCTGGAGGAGGCCACCGCGCAGGAGATCCTGCGCTGGGCGGCCGACACCTTCGGCACGCGCTTCTGCGTCACCTCCTCCATGGAGGACGCGGTCGTCGCCCACCTGGCCGCCTCGGTCCACCCCGGCGTGGACGTGGTCTTCCTGGACACCGGTTACCACTTCCCCGAGACCATCGGCACCCGGGACGCGGTGGCGGCGACCATGCCGGTCAACGTCATCACGCTCACCCCGGCGCTGACCGTCGCCGAGCAGGACGCCCGCTACGGGCCGCGGCTGCACGACCGCGACCCCGACCTGTGCTGCTCGCTGCGGAAGGTCGAGCCGCTCAACCGCGGCCTCGGCGGCTACGACGCCTGGGCCACCGGACTGCGCCGCGACGAGTCCCCGACCCGCGCCGGTACCCCGGTGGTCGCCTGGGACGCCCGGCGCCGCAAGGTGAAGATCGCGCCGATCGCCCGCTGGACGCAGGAGGACGTGGACGCCTACGTCAACGCCCACGGCGTGCTGCTCAACCCGCTGCTGTGGGAGGGCTACACCTCGGTCGGCTGCTCCCCGCTCTCCTGCACCCGCAAGCCGGGCGAGGGCGAGGACGCCCGGGCCGGGCGCTGGTCCGGCTCCGGCAAGACCGAGTGCGGCATCCACCTCTAGCCCACGACTCCCGTCAACCACCGTTCTAAGGACATCACCGTGACCACAGCCGACACCCTGGCCGCCGCCGGAGCCGCAGAGGCGGCCCGCGCGGCCGGCCCCTGCGAGCGCGGCGCCACCGTGTGGCTGACCGGGCTGCCGAGCGCGGGCAAGACCACGCTCGCCTTCGCCCTGGCCGGGCGGCTGCGCGCCGAGGGCCACAAGGTCGAGGTCCTGGACGGCGACGAGATCCGCGAGTTCCTCTCCAAGGGCCTGGGCTTCAGCCGCGAGGACCGGCACACCAACGTCACCCGGATCGGCTTCGTCGCCGAGAAGCTCGCCGCCAACGGCGTCAAGGTGCTCGCCCCGGTGATCGCGCCCTACGCCGACTCCCGCGCCGCCGTGCGCGAGCGGCACGCCGAGCACGGCACCGAGTTCCTGGAGATCCACGTCGCCACCCCGGTCGAGCTGTGCGCCGAGCGCGACGTCAAGGGGCTGTACGCGAAGCAGGCGGCCGGCGAGATCTCCGGCCTCACCGGCGTCGACGACCCCTACGAGGCGCCCGAGCACCCGGAGCTGCGGCTCCAGACCCAGGGCCGCGCGGTCACCGAGTCGGCCGCCGAGCTGCACGCCTTCCTGACCGAGAGGGGCCTGGCATGACCACCGCGACCGACAGCCTGCTCCCCACCGACGACACCCCCTTCGCGCTGTCCCACCTGGACGCGCTGGAGGCCGAGTCGGTGCACATCTTCCGCGAGGTCGCGGGGGAGTTCGAACGCCCGGTGATCCTGTTCTCCGGCGGCAAGGACTCCATCGTCATGCTGCACCTGGCGCTCAAGGCCTTCTGGCCGGCCGCCGTGCCGTTCTCGCTGCTGCACGTCGACACCGGCCACAACTTCCCCGAGGTCATCGCCTACCGGGACCGCGTGGCGGCCGAGCACAACCTGCGCCTGCACATCGCCTCCGTGCAGGACTTCATCGACCGCGGCGTGCTGCGCGAGCGCCCCGACGGCACCCGCAACCCGCTGCAGACCGTCCCGCTGCTCGACGCCATCGAGAAGGGCCGCTTCGACGCCGTCTTCGGCGGCGGTCGCCGCGACGAGGAGAAGGCCCGCGCCAAGGAGCGCGTCTTCTCGCTGCGCGACGAGTTCGGCGCCTGGGACCCGCGCCGCCAGCGCCCCGAGCTGTGGTCGCTCTACAACGGCCGGCACGCCGTCGGCGAGCACGTGCGGGTCTTCCCGCTGTCCAACTGGACCGAGCTGGACGTCTGGCAGTACATCGAGCGGGAGGGCATCGAGCTCCCGGAGATCTACTACGCCCACGAGCGCGACGTCTTCCCCCGCAACGGCATGTGGCTGACCGCCGGCGAGTGGGGCGGCCCCAAGGAGAACGAGCCGGTCGAGCGGCGGCTGATCCGCTACCGCACCGTCGGTGACATGTCCTGCACCGGTGCCGTCGACTCCGACGCCACCACCATCCAGGCCGTCATCGCCGAGATCGCCGCCAGCCGCCTCACCGAGCGCGGCGCCACCCGCGCCGACGACAAGCTCTCCGAGGCCGCGATGGAAGACCGCAAGCGCGAGGGATACTTCTAATGAGCACCACGCAGGACACCAACGCCACCTCGCTGCTGCGCTTCGCCACCGCCGGCTCCGTCGACGACGGCAAGTCCACCCTGGTCGGCCGGCTGCTGCACGACTCCAAGTCGGTGCTGGCCGACCAGCTGGAGGCCGTCGAGCGCGTCTCCCTGGGCCGCGGCCAGGAGACCCCCGACCTGGCGCTGCTCACCGACGGCCTGCGCGCCGAGCGCGAGCAGGGCATCACCATCGACGTCGCCTACCGCTACTTCGCCACCCCCCGGCGGCGGTTCATCCTCGCCGACACGCCCGGGCACGTGCAGTACACCCGGAACATGGTCACCGGCGCCTCCACCGCCGAACTGGCCGTCGTCCTGGTCGACGCCCGCAACGGCGTGGTCGAGCAGACCCGCCGGCACGCCGCCGTCGCCGCCCTGCTGCGGGTCCCGCACGTGGTGCTGGCCGTCAACAAGATGGACCTCGTCGACTACGCCGAGCCCGTCTTCGCCGCCATCGCCGCCGAGTTCACCGCCTACGCGGCCTCGCTCGGGGTGAAGGACGTCGTCGCGGTGCCGATCTCCGCGCTCGCCGGGGACAACGTCGTCGAGCCGTCCGCGCACATGGACTGGTACGGCGGCCCGACCCTGCTGGAGCACCTGGAGACGGTGCCGGTCGGCAGCGACCCGAGCGTCGAGCCGGCCCGCTTCCCGGTCCAGTACGTGATCCGCCCGCAGACCGAGGAGCACCCCGACTACCGCGGCTACGCGGGCCAGCTGGCCTCGGGCGTGCTGCGCGTCGGCGACGCCGTCACCGTGCTGCCCTCCGGCCACACCACCACCGTCGCCGGCATCGACGCGCTCGGCCGGTCCACCGCGATCGCCTGGGCCCCCCAGTCGGTCACCGTGCGGCTCGCCGACGACCTCGACATCTCCCGCGGCGACCTCATCGCGGCCGGCGTCACGCCCGTCCCCACCAAGGACATCGAGGCCACCGTCAGCCACCTCAACGAGCGGCCGCTGCGGGCCGGCGACAAGGTGCTGCTCAAGCACACCACCCGCACGGTCCGGGCGCTGGTCAAGGAGATCACCTACCGGATCGACATCGACACGCTGGAGCAGCGCTCCGGCGCCGAAGGCCTGAACGTCAACGACATCGGCCACGTGGTGCTGCGCACCGCCGAGCCGCTGGCGCTCGACGACTACGGCGACAACCGCCGGACCGGCTCGTTCCTGCTGATCGACCCGGCCGACGGCACCACCCTCACCGCCGGCATGGCGGGCGAGGCCTTCGAGACCGTACGGACCACCGACGCCAACGACCCCGACGAGGAGGACTGGGTCTGATGCCCAGCGAGGCGTTCTCGGGCATGGACAAGGAAGGCGGCCGCATCGGCAGCGGCGTCCTCGGCAGCGGCCAGGGCGGCCTGACGCGATGTGTGGGCCGACAGGGCTGAGAACCGCCCTGTCACCGGGCCGGCCGGCCGCTGTCCCTTCCCACAGCAGGCACAGCAGCCGCCCCCCGGCCCGGCTTGCCCGGCACCCCGCGATGCCGCAAGCACGACCTTGACCGAACGTCCGCCCGGGACCGCCTTCCTGACGGTCCGTCCGCGAACAGGACTCACCCATGGCACCGAACCAGGCACTTTCGCATACCTCCGTGCGCCCCGCCGCCGGCCGGATCAGACGCTCCGCCACGGCCGCCGTGGCCGGCCTCACCGCCGTCGCCCTGCTCTCCGCCTGCGGCTACGGCTCCAAGAACGACGACAAGAAGACCGGCAGCGCGGCCCCCGCCGGCGGTTCCGCCGCCGCCTCGGCCGGCGCGTCCGGCGCCAAGCTCTCCGCCGACACGGTGAAGATCGGCTACTTCGCCAACCTGACCCACGGCACCCCGCTGGTCGGCCTCCAGGAAGGCATATTCCAGAAGGAGCTGGGCGCGACCCAGATCAAGAGCCAGGTCTTCAACGCCGGCCCGGCCGAGATCGAGGCGCTCAACGCCGGCTCCATCGACATCGGCTGGATCGGCCCCTCCCCGGCGATCAACGGCTTCACCAAGTCCGAGGGCAAGTCGCTGAAGATCGTCGGCGGTTCGGCCTCCGGCGGCGTCAAGCTGGTGGCCAACCCGGAGAAGGTCGGCTCGCTGGACGACCTCAAGGGCAAGAAGATCGCCACCCCGCAGCTGGGCAACACCCAGGACGTGGCGCTGCTCAACTACCTGGCCGGCAAGGGCTACAAGGTCGACGCCCAGTCCGGCGCCGGCGACGTCAGCGTGGTGCGCACCGACAACAAGGTCACCCCGGACGCCTACAAGCAGGGCTCGATCGACGCCGCCTGGGTGCCCGAGCCGACCGCCTCCAAGCTGGTCTCCCTCGGGGCGAAGGTCCTCCTCAACGAGAAGGACATCTGGCCGGACAAGAAGTTCGTGATCACCAACATCATCGTCTCGCAGAAGTTCCTGGCCGAGCACCCCGACGTGGTCGAGGCCGTGCTGCGCGGCTCGGTGAACACCAACGCCTTCATCAAGGCCAACCCGGACAAGGCCAAGGCCACCGCCAACGAGGCGATCAAGAAGGAGGCCGGCAACGCCCTGGAGCCGGCCATCCTCGACCCGGCCTGGGCCGACATCGACTTCCTGGACGACCCGCTGGCCTCCACGCTGCAGACCGAGGCCGACAACGCCGTCACCGCCGGCCTGCTCAAGAAGCCGAACCTGAACGGCATCTACGACCTCACCCTGCTCAACAAGGTGCTGAAGGAGAAGGGGCAGAGCCCCGTCGCGGACGCCGGACTCGGCGCCAAGTAGCGCCCGCAGGACCGCACCACCGCGCCCGGAACCCCGCGGTCCGGCCCCCGCTCCGCCCGGAACGATGCCCGCTCGATGCCCCGAGCCCGGGCGGGGCGGGGGCCCGGACCCCGGCCCTCTCCCTGACACCAGATGCCAGACCACACCACGCAGGAGGTGCCCGGAATGACCCCGGCACTGACCACCTCGGACGACGCCCCCGGCGTCGGCACTCGCGACGGCTCCCCCGCCGTCCGGATCTCGCACGTGCACAAGTCCTTCGGCCGCCCCGGCGCGCAGACGCACGTCCTGGACGACATCACCCTCGATGTCGCCCCGGGCGAGTTCGTCACGCTCCTCGGCGCCTCGGGCTGCGGCAAGTCCACCCTGCTCAACCTGGTCGCCGGCCTCGACAAGCCCACCGCGGGCAGCATCGAGGTGCCCGGAGGACGCCCCGCGCTGATGTTCCAGGAACACGCGCTCTTCCCCTGGCTCACCGCCGGCAAGAACATCGAACTCGCCCTGAAGCTCGCCGGCGTCCCCCGCCCCGAGCGCCGCCCCGAGGCCGAGCGGCTGCTCGAACTCGTCCGGCTCCAGGGCTCCTACGACAAGCGGGTGCACGAGCTGTCCGGCGGCATGCGCCAGCGCGTCGCGATGGCCCGCGCGCTCGCCCAGGGCAGCCAGGTGCTGCTGATGGACGAGCCGTTCGCCGCCCTCGACGCCATCACCCGTGACGTCCTGCATGACGAGATCACCCGGATCTGGGCCGAGCGGCAGCTGTCGGTCCTGTTCGTCACCCACAACGTGCGGGAGGCCGTCCGGCTCGCCCAGCGCGTGGTGCTGCTCTCCTCCCGCCCCGGCCGGGTCAACCGCGAGTGGCGCATCGACCTCCCCCAGCCGCGCCGGATCGAGTCCTCCGGCGTGGCCGACCTGTCCATCGAGATCACCGAAGAACTGCGTGGGGAGATCCGCCGTCATGGCCAGCACTGACACCACCACCAAGACCGGGCCGGTCCACGCGGGCACCGTCGCCGACTCCGTGGGCGTCGGGTCGGGGCTGGACGCGCTGGACGCGGTCGTCACCCAGCGCAACTCCACCGCCGAGACGCTGCGGCAGAAGGTGCTGCCGCCGCTGCTCGGCGTCGTCCTGGTGCTCGCCCTCTGGCAGGGCGCCTACAGCCTCCACGTCACCACCGCGTACAAGCTCCCCAGCCCGCTGGACGTCTGGAACGCCGCCGAGGACCTCTGGTACGAGGGCAAGCTGTTCTCGATCGTCTGGACCAGCGTCTGGCGCGGCCTGTCCGGCTTCCTGGTCGCGCTCGTCATCGGCACCCCGATCGGCCTGCTCGTCGCCCGGGTCAAGCCGGTACGGGCCGCGCTCGGCCCGGTGCTCTCCGGCCTCCAGTCGCTGCCCTCGGTCGCCTGGGTGCCGGCCGCCGTGATCTGGCTCGGCATCAACGACTCGATGATGTACGCGGTCATCCTGCTCGGCGCCGTCCCGTCCATCGCCAACGGCCTGGTCGCGGGCATCGACCAGGTCCCGCCGCTGTTCCTGCGGGCCGGGCGCACCATCGGCGCCACCGGCCTGACCGGTGCCCGGCACATCCTGCTGCCCGCCGCCCTGCCCGGCTACCTGGCCGGGCTCAAGCAGGGCTGGGCCTTCTCCTGGCGCTCGCTGATGGCCGCCGAACTCGTCGCCTCCTCCCCCGACCTCGGCCTCGGCCTCGGCCGGTTCCTGGAGAACCAGCGCGAGTTCTCCGACATGGCGGGCGTGCTGCTCGGCATCATCCTCATCCTGTTCGTCGGCATCGCCATCGAACTGCTGGTCTTCACCCCGGTCGAGCGCCGGGTCCTGCGCAACCGCGGCCTGCTGGCCGGCGGCAAGTGAGGCTCTCCGCATGACCGGTCACCGGCTGTCCGCCGCCCCCGCCACCCCGGTGGCGGCGGGCAGCCCCGCCCTGCTGCTGATCGCCCACGGCAGCCGCGACCCCCGGCACGCCGCCGCCGTCGCCGCGCTGGTCGGCCAGGTGCGGGCGCTGCGGCCCGGCCTGGAGGTCGCCACCGCCTACCTCGACCACTGCGCCCCGCGCATCCCGCAGGTGCTGGACCGGCTCGGCCCGGCCGCGGTGGCCGTCCCGCTCCTGCTCAACCGGGCGTTCCACGCCAAGCACGACATCCCCGCCGCCCTGCGCGCGGCCGGCTCCGACCTGCCCGTCGCCGACGTCCTGGGCCCCTCCCCGCTGCTGCTGTCCGCGCTGGACCACCGGCTCACCGAGGCCGCGCCCGCGCTCGCCTCCCCCGCCGCGCGCGCCCGCACCGGCGTCGTGCTCGCCGCCGCCGGCTCCTCCGACCCGGCCGCCGACGCCGCCACCCGGGCGGTCGCCGCCGCGTGGCGCCGCACCCGCGGCTGGGCCGCCGTCGAGGTCGCCTACGCCTCCGCCGCCGGCCCCCGCGTGCCCGACGCCGTCGCCGTCCTGCGCCGCACCCCCGCCGTCCGCCGGGTCGCCGTCTCCCCCTACCTGCTCGCTCCCGGCCTGCTCCCCGACCGCATCGCCGACGCCGCCACCGCGGCCGCCGCCGACCACCTGGCCGCCCCCCTCGCCCCGGCCCCGGACCTCGCCCGCCTCCTCCTCACCCGCTACGACGAGGCCCGCACCCGGACGCAACGGCCCCCGGCCCTGACCGCCTGAGCCCGTCACGCCCCGGACCTCGCCGAGCAGAGCGAGGTTGACGGCCTCCTTCTCGGTCCGCACTCCGGCCGGCGCCATGGCGCGTGCCAGCGCCTCTTCGTCGATGGCGATCTGCGGGACGGACGTTCCGCACCTCCGACGCCCGATGTTGGTGATGGACAAGCCACCGTCCTGCACCACCATCAGAGCGGGGCCGGCCCGACGGGGTCAGTGGGCGGAGGTGCCCAGGTGGACGGTGATGAGACCGGCGGTGATCAGGGCGAGGCCGGTGAGGGCGGTGGGGGACGGCACCTCGTGGCGGACGGCGAGGGAGGTCAGGACCGTGCCGATGGTGCCGATGCCGGTGAAGACGGCGTAGGAGGTGCCGACCGGGAGGTCCTGGAGGGCGCGGGAGAGGAGGTAGACCGCGCCCAGCATGAGCACGAAGCAGACGGCGGTCTGCGGGAGGCGGGTGAAGCCCTCGGTCGGCTTGATGGACTGGGCCCAGGCCACCTCCACCGCCCCGGCCAGCAGCAGCCAGATCCACGGCACGGCGCTCAGCCCTCCCTCGGGATGCGGTGGCCGACCAGCTCGGCGCCCAGTGCGCCGGCCCGGTCGAGGGCGTCGGCGACGGACTCCCGGTGCTGGTCGAGGCGGCCGGCCAGGGCCGGGTCCACCAGGGAGTTGACGAGCTCGGCGGCGATCAGCTCGGTGCCCTCGACCGCGTAGTGGCCGCGGACGAAGTCGCTCAGGTAGCGGCCGTTGTGGTCGTAGGGCTCGCGCGGGGTGCCCGGCCCGTAGGCGCCGCCGTGTGCGGTCACGACCACGAACTTCCGCGGCGCGAGCACCATCTTCGGGAAGGTGACCTGGTCGATCCAGGCCTTGAGCGCGGACGGGACCCCGAAGTTGTACATCGGCGCGCCGATCAGCACGACGTCCGCCGCGACGAGTTCGTCGAGCAGCGGCCGGACGACCGCCCACGCCTCGCGCTCCTGCTCGGTGCGGACCGCCTCGGAGTAGCGGTCGATGTCGGTGATGCCCTCGCGCAGCAGGGTGTCGCAGATCCGGGTCCAGCCCTCGCGGATCGGCGGGACCGGGTCGGCGGCGAGGTCGCGGTGGGTGACCTCGCCACCGCCGCCGCGCCAGGCGTCGGCGAAGGCCGCGCCGAGGCGGCGGGAGAAGGAGCCGGCGCGTGCGCTGCTGTCGAGGTGCAAGAGGTGGGACACGGTGAACCCCCGGGGGCGGTCTGGGCGGGACGGAACGGCCGGGCAAGCGGACAGTGCGTCCGCTTTCCGGCCCTCCCCACGCTAGAGGGAAATGGACGGCGTGTCCACTTCCCTTCGGGCCCCGTTCCCTCTACCGTTGCTGCCCATGACGACCGAGCTCCCGATGGCCGACGGCCGGCCGCCCCGCGAACGGGCCGACGCCGCCCGCAACCGGGCCAAGGTGCTCGCCGCCGCCGAACGGCTCTTCGCCGCGGGCGACCCGGCCGCCGTCACCATGGACGACATCGCCCGGGCCGCCGGCATCGGCCGCGGCACCCTCTACCGCCGCTACCCCGACCGCGCCTCGATCGCCCGCGCCCTGCTCGACGAGCACGAGCGCGCCCTCCAGGAGCGGATGCTGCGCGGCGCCCCGCCCCTCGGCCCGGGCGGCCCGGCCGGAACGGTCGCCCCGGCCGACCGGCTGGCCGCCTTCTACGCGGCGATGGTGGAGCTGCTGGAGACCCACGTCCATCTGGTGCTCGGCGCCGAGACCGGCGCGGCCCGCTACCGCACCGGCGCCTACGCCTTCTGGCGGCTGCACGTCGCCCACCTGGCGCGCGAGGCCGGCCGGCCGGACCCCGAGGTCCTGGCCGACCAGCTGCTCGCCCCGCTCGCCCCCGAGCTCTTCCGCCACCAGCGCGACGCCGGCGTCACCCCCGCCCGGATCGCGGCCGGCCTCGCCGCCCTCGCCCACGGCGCCCTGGGCTAGGTCCTCTCTTCCGGATCACGCCAGGCGGTCGCCGCCGGAGCACGCACTCCCCCGGCCTCCGGCCGGGAGGCGCCCCCACCGCATGGGCTCCCTCCTCCGCACCGCCGATGGACGCTCCCTCCTTGCCCGCCCACGGGCAAGGAGGGGCCCGTCAACGACGCCCGCTCGTCCGACGTGATCCGAAAGAGGGCCCGACGCACGCCCGCGGCTCAGGCCGGGACGTGCCAGACCTGGTTGGCGGCGCCGTTGCAGTCCCAGATGCCCAGCTGGTTGCCGTTGGCGGTGGAGAAGCCGAGGTCGTCCAGGCAGCGGCCGGACGACGGGTTGAGGATCGAGCCGTCGGCTCGGACCTGCCACTGCTGGGCGCCGGTGCCGTTGCAGGTGTAGAGCTGGACCTTGGTGCCGTTGGCGGTGCCGGCGCCGGTGACGTCCAGGCACTTGTTGAAGGCCCGGACGGTGCCGTCCACCGCGATCTTCCACTGCTGGGCGTTGGTGCCGTTGCAGTCGTAGATCTGGACGGGGGTGCCGTCGGAGCTGCTCGCGCCCTTCACGTCGACGCACTTGTCCGCGTAGCCGGTGATCCGGCCGACCGGACCGGCGGGCTGCGGCGGGAGCTTGGGGCCGAGGACGACGTACGGGAAGGACACGGTCTCGTTGACGCCGCAGGGCGCGACCGCGGTGCCGTCGCCGACCACGGTGCCGCTCATGGTGCCGCGGCTGAACTGCACGGTGTGCTGGGCGTTCCACCACTGGCAGGTGGCGCTGACGTACCAGGTCTGGAGCGGGTCGATGCCGGAACAGGAGCCGTAGGCGTTCCAGCCTCCGACGTAGGCGGAACAGCCCGCGGCGGCCTGGGCGCCGGGGGCCGGTGCGGCGAGGGAGGCGGCCGCGCCGAGCAGGGCGGCGGCGGAGAGGAGGGCGGCGGTACGACGCATCGGGAAGGTCCTTCCGAGGACGGTGAACCGGACGAGCCGCGCGGCGGGGAACCGTGATGACGGTGCGCCACTTGTGCGGGCCGCGTGAAAGCCTCGGGGGGACGGAGGACCACGGTCAACAGCGCGGGGGGACGATCACGCCAACGGTCCGTCCACGGACGGGGCCCGGGACGAACGGACGTCCACGGACGGCGGCAGGCCGGGGCGCCGGACCATCCGTCCGGAAAAGCACCCGGCTCCCCCGCGCGGGGAGCACGCGGAACGGCCCGGCTCCCCCACGCGGGGGGAGCCGGGCCGTCGGATGCCGGGGGCCGCTCGGGCCGGGTGCTCAGTCGGCCTGGCGGCGCTGGCGGCCGGTGCCGTAGTTGGAGCCGGACTTGGAGCCGCTGCCGGGCTTGGACCGGCCGGACGAGCGGCCGATGAAGCCGGCCGCCTGGCGCGGCGCGCCGCCGCCCTGGCCGCCGCCGGCGCCGCCCAGGCGCTGCTTCGGCCGGGGACGGCGCGGGTTGCCGTTCATGTCGACGTCGGTCGGCAGCCCCGAGCGCTTGCCGGAGCGGCGGCGCGGGCCGGAGGAGCTCTTCGGCGCGGTCTTCCCGGCCTCCGCGTCGGCGGGCGCCGCCGGAGCGGGCACGGCCAGGGTGACCGGCACGCCGCTGGGGGTGCGGGCACCGGTGATCCGGGCGAGCTCGACGTCGCCGGGGCGGATCTTGGTGGTGGTCGGGCGGATCCCGGCCACCGTCATCAGCCGGCCGACCTCGCGCCGCTGGTCCGGCAGCACGAGGGTGACGACCGTGCCGGACTCGCCGGCCCGGGCGGTGCGGCCGCCGCGGTGCAGGTAGTCCTTGTGGTCGATCGGCGGGTCGACGTTGACGACCAGGTCCAGGCCGTCGACGTGGATGCCGCGGGCGGCGACGTTGGTGGCGATCAGCGCGGTGACGTGGCCGTCGCGGAACTGGTCCAGCACCCGGTTGCGCTGCGGCTGGGACTTGCCGCCGTGCAGGGCCGCGGCCTTCACGCCGTTGGCGAGCAGCTGCTTGGCCAGCCGGTCGGCGCCGTGCTTGGTGTGCACGAACATGATCACGCGGCCCTCGCGGGAGGCGATGTGGGCGGTGGTGGACGCCTTGTCGGCCGGCTCCAGCTGGAGCACGTGGTGGTCCATGGTGGTGACCGCGCCGGCCGAGGGGTCGACGGAGTGGGTCACCGGGTCGGTCAGGAAGCGCTTGACCAGCCGGTCGACGTTGCGGTCCAGGGTGGCGGAGAACAGCATCCGCTGCCCGCCCTCGGCGACCTGCTCCAGCAGCTTGGTGACCTGCGGCAGGAAGCCCATGTCGGCCATCTGGTCGGCCTCGTCCAGCACCGTGATCGCGACGTCGGAGAGCCGGACGTCGCCGCGGCCGATCAGGTCGTCCAGCCGGCCGGGGGTGGCGACCAGGACCTCGGCGCCGCGCCGCACCGCGTTGGCCTGCCGGGTGATCGACATGCCGCCGACGACGGTGGCGATCCGCAGGTTGACGGCGGTGGCGTACGGGGTGAGCGCCTCGGTGACCTGCTGGGCCAGTTCGCGGGTGGGCGTCAGCACGAGCGCCAGCGGGTGGCGGGCGTCGGCGCGCTTGCCGGCGGTCCGGGCGAGCAGCGGCAGACCGAAGGCGAGGGTCTTGCCGGAGCCGGTGCGGCCGCGGCCGAGCACGTCGCGCCCGGCGATCGAGTCGGGCAGCGTGGCGGCCTGGATCGGGAACGGCTCGGTGACGCCCTCGCGGGTCAGCGCGGACAGGATCGCCTTCGGCAGCTCCAGCTCGGCGAAGCTCGCCGCCGGCGGGCGGGCCGGGGTGCCCTGGACGACGGTGAACTCGGCGGCCTCGGCGACCCGCGGGGCGTTGCGGCGCGGGGGGCGGGAGGACGCGCCGGTGCGCGGGGCGCCGGTGCGCGCGGCTCCGGTGCGGGGGGCGCCGGTACGGCTGCGGGGCTTGCGGGTGCGGCCGCCGTCGTGGGGCGGCTGGGCAGGGGTGGTCACGGGGTTTCTCCGTCCGTAGCGCGGCAGCCCCGGTCAGGGGCTGGTCGGCCGTAGGAAAGGAGTGCGCCGCCCCGGCCGTTCGGCGGCATGGGCGAGGGCCCGCACCGTGCGGTGCGGGCCCTCGCTACGCGAGATCGCGAGTCAGCTCGGAAGCCGGACTCAGATGACGCGGATGTTCTCGGCCTGCGGGCCCTTCTGGCCCTGGGTGACGTCGAACTCGACCTTCTGGCCCTCGACGAGCTCACGGAAGCCCTGAGCGACGATGTTCGAGTAGTGCGCGAACACGTCGGGGCCGCCGGTCTCCTGCTCGATGAAGCCGAAGCCCTTCTCGCTGTTGAACCACTTCACGGTGCCGGTAGCCATAACCGTCTCCTCTAACTGGGGCATCGGAGCCCACACCTCGTGGACCCCAAGTAGCCGCGATCCCCATCCGGAGACTGAAACACCGGACAAAACAAATGCGCCTGTTGGTTGGGACCAGCAGGCGCACACAAGCGTTCATGGGAACCAAAACTGCAACTGACTCGACTGTAGCACGGCCGCACCCCGATTGACCGGGGATTTTCTGCCCGACAGATCACGTTTGCGGGCTCCGGGAAGCGGGCAGACGGCGCCCGCCGAAGCGGGCGCCGTCCTCGGCGGCACCGCAGTGCCGCCCTGGTGTCACCGGAACGATTGAACGGATCAGCGCCGTCCGGCCGACTCCGGCAGACCGTGTGCGCCGTACGGGCTCGCCGGTGCGGCCACCGGGTCCCCGTGGCCCCCGCCGGTGGCGTCGCCGCCGTGGCCGGGCCACCAGGCGGCCTTGCCGACCAGCGCGGTGAGCGCCGGGGTGAAGAACATCGCCATCACGAAGGCCGCCAGGAAGATGCCGAAGGCCATCGCGAAGCCGAACTCCAGCATGAAGATGTTGCCCGCGAGCATGAAGGTCGCGAACGACACCGCCAGGATGAAGCCGGCCGCCGCGACGGTCGGGCCGCCGTGGCGCACCGCCTCGCGGGCCGCCTCGCGCGGGTTGCGGCCCTCGCGGGCCTCCTCGCGCAGACGGGCGATGATCAGGATGTTGTAGTCGGTGCCGATCGCCACCACGAAGAGGTAGATGAGGATCGGCAACATGAACATCATGCCGTGCTCGCCCTTGATGTTCTGGAACAGCAGGGTCGAGGAACCGAGGGTGGCGGTGAAGCCGAGGCCGACCGAGGCCATCAGGTACCAGGGGGCGACCACGCTGCGCAGCTGGAGGGCCAGGATCAGCAGGATCAGCAGACCCGCGATCGGGAACACCAGCTTGTAGTCGTGGCTCATCGCCAGGTTGATGTCCTTGTAGATCGCGGTGATGCCGCCGACCTTGGCCTCGGTGCCCGACGGCGCCTGGCCGTGGGCGACGTCGCGCAGCTTGGTCAGGGTGTCGATCGCGTCGTTGCTGGACGGCTCGTTCTTCAGCAGGACGGTGAAGTCCGCCGTCGCGCCATCCTTGCTGACCTGCGGCTTCGCCTCGGCCTCGGCGACGCCGGGGACGGCGCCGAGCTTGGCGGCGTAGCCGTCGAACACGGCCTGGTCGAGCTTGCCGCCCTTGGTGGTCAGGTAGACGTGCGTCGGGTCGGCGGCGCCGGCCGAGAAGCCGTTGACCAGCCTGTCCTGGACGACCATCGACTCCTTGTCCTTGGGCATGGAGCTGCCCGCGAGGTCGAAGGTGCCGTTGTAGTTGAGGGCGCCGGCGGTCAGGGCCAGCAGCACGCCGCCGGAGGCGACGGCCACGATCGCCGGACGCTTCTGGACGACGCGGCCGAGCGCGGCGAACCGGGCGTTGTTCGGCTCGCGCATCCACTTCTTGCCCGGCCAGAACACACCGCGGGCCGGGATGACCGCGAGCACGGCCGGGGCCAGGGTGAGCGAGGCGAAGGCGGTGACGACGACCGCGATGGCCAGCGCCGGGCCGAGCGCCTTGAACATGCCGAGGCTGGAGAGGATCAGCACCGCGAAGGCGACGGTGACCGCGCCGGCCGCGGAGGCGATGGCCTCGCCGACCCGGCCGACGGCGTTGACCACGGCGTCCTGGCGGTTGTCGCCCGCCCGCAGCCGCTCCCGGTAGCGGAAGGCGAGGAACAGGAAGTAGTCCGTGCCGACGCCGAGCACCACGACGATCAGGATCGCCGAGAGGATCGGTGTGGACTTCAGGTCGAAGGCCTTGGTGGCGTAGGCGATCAGGCCGTTCGCCGTCGGCATGGCGACCATCAGCGAGAGCAGCACCGGCAGGAGGCCGGCCAGCACGCTGCGGAAGATGAGGCCGACGATGATCGCGACCAGGACGACGCTGCTGACCGCGATGATCGCGTCGGCGGCGCCGGAGGACTCCTTCTGGTCCAGCTGCTGGGCGGCGGCGCCGCCGAGCCGGAACTTCAGGTCGGTGCCCTCGGCGAGCGCCTTGCCCTCCTCACGGATCTTCTTGGCGGTGTCGCCGAAGGCCTCGGACTGCTGGGTGGTCTTGTCGATGGCGATCGGCGCCAGCGCGTACTTGCCGTCCTTGGACGTCGTCTGGTCGCTGAGCGGGACGATCTGCTCGACGTGCTCGATCTTCTTGTCGGTGAGCCCCTGGACGATCTTCGCCGCGGCGGACTTGTCGTCGGCCGTCATCGGCGCGCCGTCGTTGCGCTCGAACAGGGCGAGCGCGGACGGCGTGAAGCTCGCCGGGAACGCCCGTTCCTGCAACTCCGCGGCCTGGATGGACTCGTAGTGCTTCGGGAGGAACGCGGCCTCGTCGGTCTGGGCGGTGATCTTCGGCGCCGACGCCGCGATGGCGATCATCGCGACGATCCACGCGGCGATCACCCACCAGGCGCGACGGACGACGAATTGTCCTAGTCGGTGGAACATGCTCGTGATGCCTCCTGGGCATGGTTCACCGCAGCCCTTGGGGGACGGGACGCCGGGCGACGGATCGGGATCGGCTCCGGCCGGTGCGGGGGCACTGGCCTAGCCGGTCGGCAGGTAAGTACTCAGAGGGGATCATCCTACGGCCACTTACTTGCCGACCGGCAAGCAGTTTTTCCCCTCGACCCCGTTGCCGCGGGCCGACCCCCTCAGGGACGCCGCGAAGCGGCCCTGACCCATCTTCGCCCCCGCACGACCCCTCGGACCTCGTGCTCGGGGTGGATTCCACTCCCCCTCAGGGTGGAGCCGCTGCCCCGACCCCTGGGAGGAGATATCAGGGTTGGCGGGTAGGGATAACCCCACCCCGCCCCCGAGGAAGACCACAGGGAGAACTCCCCCGCCAGCCGGATACCCCGTCACCTGCGGCTTCCCTACTGTCGATCGGGACGCCGGGCCGCACCCCGGCGCCCGACATCCGGCGGTCCACCACCGCCGCAGGCCCGGCCCGCGCCCGCCACCGACTCCCGGCGCCGGCCGCACTCCCAGGGGGAAACCGTGAAGACCAAGCTCGGCATGGCCGCCGCCATGGGCGCGTGGAGCGCCAGGCACAGAAAGACCGCCGTCTTCGGCTGGCTGCTCTTCGTCGTCCTCGCCGCCGTCCTCGGGGGCATGCACGGCAGCACCAAGGTCACCGACGCCGAGTCCATGCCCGGCCAGGTCTCCCGGGCCGCCGAGATCCTCGACCGGGCCGGCCTCAAGCCGCCGTCCACCGAGACCGTGCTCGTCCAGAGCAGCACCCTGACCGCCGACGCCCCCGCCTTCCGGGCCACCGTCGAGCAGGTGATCAGCGGGGTCGGCGCCACCGGCAGGGCCACCGACGTCCGCTCGCCCTACGACACCAAGGCGGTCTCCGCCGACGGCCGCTCCGCGCTCGTCCAGCTCACCGTGAAGGGCGAGCACGAGGAGGCGGTGAAGAACGTCACCGCCGTGGTCGACGCCGTCGCCGCCGTCCAGAAGCAGCACCCCGACCTCACCGTGGTCGAGCTCGGCGACGCCAGCTCCGGCAAGTGGATGGACGAGCAGTTCGCCGACGACTTCGCCCGCGCCGAGTGGACGGCCGTCCCGCTCGCCCTCGGCATCCTGCTGGTCGCCTTCGGCGCGCTGGTCGCCGCCGTGCTGCCGGTCGTGCTCGCGCTCACCGCCTTCATCGCGGCCGGCGGACTCGTCGCGCTCAGCAGCGGCCTGCTGCACACCAGCAACAGCGCGAGCTCGGTGATGCTGCTGGTCGGCCTCGCCGTCGGCGTCGACTACTGCCTCTTCTACCTGCGCCGCGAGCGCGAGGAGCGGGCCGCCGGGCGCGACCTGGAGACCAGCCTGCGGATCGCCGCCGCCACCAGCGGCCGGGCCGTCCTCGTCTCCGGCGTCACCGTGGTGATCGCCATGGCCGGCATGTTCCTCACCGGCATCGCCGAGTTCGAGTCCATGGCCTACGCCACCATCGTGGTCGTCGTCACCGCCGTGCTCGGCTCCCTCACCGTGCTGCCCGCCCTGCTCTCGATGCTCGGCGACAAGGTCGGCAAGGGCCGGGTGCCGTTCCTCGGCCGGCTGCGCCGCCCCGATGCCGCCACCACCGGCGGCCGCTTCTGGAACGCCGTGCTGACCCCCGTGCTGCGCCGCCCGCTGGCCGCCACCGTGCTCTCCGGGGCCGTGCTGATCGGCCTGGCCGCCCCGCTGCTCACCATGCACACCGCCAACCTGACCTTCCAGCAGCAGCTGCCCAAGGGCAACGAGCTGGTCGCCGTCTCGCAGAAGATCGAGGCCGCCTTCCCCGGCAGCCCGGCGCCCGCCTCCGTGGTGATCAAGGCCGCCGACATCGACTCCCCGGCGATGACCGCCGCGATCGCCGACCTCAAGGCCCGCGCCCTGGCCAGCGGGCAGATGCACGGACCGGTCGACGTCACCGTCCACCCGCAGCAGAACGTCGCCACCGTCGACATCCCGCTCAACGGCACCGGCAACGACAAGGTCAGCAACGCCGCGCTGAAGACCCTGCGCGAGCAGCTGGTGCCGGCCACCGTGCTCACCGTCCCCGGCACCGAGGCGCCGGTCACCGGCCGCACCGCCGGCTCGTACGACTTCAACGCCAAGATGACCGACTCGATGCCGGTGGTGTTCGGCTTCGTGGTGGCCTTCGCCTTCCTCCTGATGCTGACCTCCTTCCGCTCGCTGGCCGTCGCCGGCACCGCCGTGGTGCTCAACCTGCTGTCGGTCGGCGCCGCGTACGGGGTGCTGACGCTGGTCTTCCAGCACGGCGTGGGGGCCTCGCTGCTGGGCACCGAGGGCGTCGGCGCGGTGGAGTCCTGGGTCCCGCTGTTCCTCTTCGTGATCCTCTTCGGCCTCTCGATGGACTACCACGTCTTCGTGGTCTCCCGGATCAAGGAGGGCCGCGACCGGGGCCTGCCGACCCGGGCCGCGGTCGCCCACGGCATCCGCTCCACGGCCGGGGTGGTCACCAGCGCCGCGGTGATCATGGTGGCGGTGTTCGCGGTCTTCGGCACCCTGTCCATGCAGGCCATGAAGCAGATGGGCGTCGGCCTCGCGGTCGCGGTGCTGATCGACGCGACGATCATCCGTGCGGTGCTGCTGCCCGCGGTGATGACGCTGCTCGGCGAGCACAACTGGTACCTGCCGCGCTGGCTCGGCTGGCTGCCCGACCTCTCGCACGGCGAGAGCGTCCCGCCGCTCGGCGCCGGCGCCGCCCACGCCCCCGTCCCCGCTCCGCAGGCCGCGCCGGAGCAGCGGCCCCACCAGGCCCGGCATCGCCGGATCGAGGTCTGACCTTCCCCAGCGGTCCCCGGACCAGCAGACCTCGGACAACCGCCGGGCCCCGCGTGACGCGGGGCCCGGCACCCGTTTGCCAGAATGATCGCCCACCCTCACCCGGCTGTCATGCAAGAAACGGACACCCCCATGCTCCCCTTCGACGAGGCCCGGGCCCGGCTGCTGCTCGCCCGCGCCTGCGAGTCGGCCGGCCTGCCCGGCCCGGGCGACGCCCGGCTGCTCGCCCTCGGCGAGAACGCCGTCTTCGACCTCGGCGACCCGGCCGTGGTCGCCAAGGTCGGCCGCGCCCCGGAACTCCACGGGCGCGCCCGGCGCGAGCTGGCCGTCGCCGACTGGCTGGCCGGCCACGGCGTCCCGGTGGTCCGCCCGTACGACGCGCTCCCCGTCGAACCGCAGCTCGCCCACGGACACCCCGTCACCTTCTGGCACCGGCTCGCGCCCGCCGAGCGGGCCGCCCGGCCGGTCGACCTCGCCCCGCTGCTGCACGCCCTGCACCGGCTGCCCGCCCCGCCGTTCACGCTCGGGCGGCGCGACCTGCTGGCGCCCGTCGAGCGCTGGCTCGCCTCCGCCGAGGGCCACGTCGACCCGGCCGACGTCGACTTCCTGCGCCGGCGCCGGGACGCCTTCGAGGCCGAGGCGGCCGCGCTCGCCCCGCACCTGCCCGCCGGGGTGATCCACGGCGACGCGCTGCCGCGCAACGTCCACATCGGCCCGGACGGGCCGGTCCTGCTCGACCTGGAGTTCGTCGCCGACGACCTGCGCGAGCACGACCTGGTGGTGCTGGCGCTCAGCCACGACCGGTACGGCGTGCCGGGCGAGGAGTACCGGGCGTTCACCGAGGCGTACGGCTGGGACGTGCGCGAGTGGCCCGGCTTCGCGGTGCTGCGCGGGGCGCGGGAGACGGCGAGCGCGTCCTGGGTCGCGCAGCAGGCCCCGGGCAACCCCGCGGCGCTCGCCGAGTTCCGGCGGCGGGTGGACTCGCTGCGGACGGGGGCCACGGAGGTGCGCTGGTACCCGTTCTGACCGGGTGCCCGTGGCCGGAAAGCGCCGGTCGGCGGGGGTGCCGGGGGCCGGAGCGGAACCAGCGGCAGCATGAAAAACGTCTTGTCGGACAGTCATCCTGCACCCTGACCGAGGATCGGCACCGTCCCTGTCCCCCAGGAGCCGCCGCCATGTCCGAGCCCGCCGTCCCGCAGCCGCCCGCCCCCGCCGTCCGGCGCGGCCCGCGCCGGGCGGCGGCGGGCCTCGTGGCGGCGCTCGCCGCACTGGCCCTCGCCGCCTGCGGGACCGCGAACGGCGCGCTCCGGCCGGAGCCGGGCACCTCCGCCCCGGCCACCCCGGCGCCCACGCCGTCCCTCACCCCGACGGCCGTTCCGACGGCCGTTCCGACGCCCGCCCCGCCGCCGGCCACGTCCCCCGGCAGCGGTGACCCCGCCCCGGTCGTCCACTCCACCGCCTCCGGCGGCCGGACCGTCGCGCTCACCTTCGACGACGGCCCCGGCCCGGCCACCGGCCAGGTGCTGGACCTGCTCGCCCAGTACGGCGCCAAGGCCACGTTCTGCCTGATCGGCAAGCAGGCCCTCGCGAGTCCGGCCACCGTGAAGCGGATCCTCGCCGGCGGCCACCGGCTCTGCGACCACACCGTGGACCACCCGCAGCCCTTCGCCGCACTCCCCCACGACCGCGCCGTCCACGAGATCGCCGACGGCCGGCGGATGATCGTCCAGGCCGGCGGCCCGGACACCGAGGTCGGCTGGTTCCGCGCCCCGGGCGGCGCGTTCACCCCCGGCAACCGGGCGATCGCCGCCGACCACGGCCTGCGCCCGCTCGGCTGGTCGGTCGACCCGCGCGACTGGTCCCGCCCGGGCACGGCGGCGATCGTCTCCGCCGTACAGGCCCAGCTCAAGCCGGGCGGCGTGGTCCTGCTCCACGACGGCGGAGGCGACCGCGCCCAGACCGTCGCCGCCCTGCGGCAGCTGCTCCCCTGGCTGACCGCCCAGGGCTACCGCTTCGACGTCCCCGCCGGCTGAGCCCGCTCCTGCTGGGCTCCCTCCACCCCTGGCTGCTCGTCCCCACCGGCGCCGTCCGCGCCGGTCTCCCCGAACGGCGCGTCACCGTCGGGTTCACCACCACCGACGGCACTCCCCGCACCGCCGCCGTCACCGACGCCTTCCCCGCCCGCGAGACCCCCCGCCGCGGCGGTCCCGCCGAGGTCCGTTACGACCCCGCCGGCCCGGAGGTGGTCGCCGCCCTGGAACGCCTGGCCGCGCTCCACCGCGACGGCGCCCTCGACACCGCCGGGTTCACCGCCGCCAAGGCCCGCCTCCTGGGGACCGGGCTCAGCGCAGGGGCCAGCGGGGGTCGATGACCGCCTCCGGGTCCTTGCCCCGGCGCAGCCAGGCCTGGAGGTCCTCGGCCCAGGCCCGGTGCCAGTCGACCTGACGGGCGTGGAGCTCGGCCGGGGGGAGGTCGCCGACCCGGTCGGGGTAGCGCTCGGCGAGGGCGACGGCGACCCGTACGGCGGCGAGGGCGTCGCTGCCGGCCTCGTGGGCGTCGGTCAGCTCGACGCCGTACACCTCGCAGACCCGCTGGAGGGTGCGGGAGCCCTTGCGGTACTTGTCCACGGCGCGGTCGATGACCAGCGCGTCGAGCACCGGCGCGACCGGCCCCCCGAGGCGCTCGGCGAGCACCGGAAGGCCGTGCCGGCGCAGCTCGGCGTCGAGCAGCGAGAGGTCGAAGGGCGCGTTGAAGGCGACCACCGGCCGCCCGTCGGCGAGCCGTCCGCACAGCGCCGCGGCTATCTCGTCCACCGCCTCCTTGGCCGGCCGCCCCTTGGCCCGGGCCAGGTCGTCGCCGATCCCGTGGATCGCCGCCGCCTCGGCGGGGATCGGGACCCCCGGATCGAGCAGCCAGCCGGTGGCGCTCAGCCGGCGGTCCCCGACGGTGTCCACGAGGGCGGCCGTGACGATGCGGTCCACGGCCGGGTCGGTGCCCGTGGTCTCCAGGTCGAAGCCGACCAGTGGCTGCTGCCACCAGCTCATAGGGGTGTGTCCTTCCGTCCTCTGGGTCGAAGCAGCCCCTATCATCACCCGCCCCTCCGACAATCCGGCCGGTGGGGGGCTCGGCGCCCGCGTCCGGAGAGCCGGCGGCCCGCCGCCGCCGACGGCACCGCCGCAGCGCCGGCCGGCGGGCCCGCAGCGGTGTCCGGGCGTCCGGGAGGTGTCCGGGACGGGGGGTGCGTCGCAGGTCGGCGGTGTCCGGGTGTCCGGGACGGGGCCGGGCTGTTGAAGCGGGCACGGCGCAGCGGATTCGGTGGCAGCAGACATCCGCCGACACCGGGCGGACGACGAAAGGACAGGCACATGCGCACACGTCTGCTGCTCTCCGGCGCGGCCCTGACGGCCGCCGCCCTGCTGGGCACCACCGCCGCCACCGCCCACGCCGCCGCGGGCGACACGACGGGCTCCGCCGCGAGCGTCGCGGCGGGCTACTGGAAGAAGATCGGCCGCTTCTCCAGGTCGGCCTGCATCGAGCTGCGCGACTCCTACGCCGGTGAGGCCCAGTGCCGCTCGGCCGGCGGCGGCCAGTACGACCTCTGGGTCTGGGTCCCCTAGCGGGCCTCACCCCGGCCGGTGAAGCCGCCGTGGACGACGCGGGCGGGGCCGGGGCCGGTGGGGTGCGGCAGGGGGCGGCACACGGGGGCCGCCCCCTGCTCCATGGGGAGGGGGCGCGTCCTCCGTACGGGGGAGGCGGCGGTCAGGAGACCGGCCGGGAGTCCGCCCAGACGCCCTCGAACTCCTCGCGGTAGACCTCCAGCAGCCCGGCGTCCGTGCCGCCCGGCTGCTGGCCGGCGCCGCCGCGCAGCACGAGGGCGGGCGACTCCATGCCGCGGGCCCGGCGCAGGTAGGGCTGGACGACGCCGAGGTCGCGGGTCTGGCGGCGGCCTCCGCCGCCCGGGGCGGCGGACGGCACGCCCTCGACCAGGTAGGCGGTGAAGCGCGGGGTCTCGTCGAACACCCGGATTTCGAAGCCGCCCTGGTCGCGCAGCGCGGCGCGGACCCGGCGCACGTGCAGGATGTTCATCTGGATGGAGCGGCCGAGCTCGCCGCGCCCGAGGCCGAGCTCGCGCTCGCGGCGGCGGACGGCGCTGCTGGCCGGGTTGAGGAAGAGCAGCCGGACCCGGCAGCCGTCGGTGGCGAGCCGCACCAGCCGCTTGCCGGTGTAGTTCTGGCAGAGCATGCCGAGGCCGATGCCGAGCGCGTCCAGCCGCCGGGCGCCGTCGAGGAGGTCCTCGACCGGCAGGTCGCGCTGGAGCCGGACCCGGTCGGGGTGGACGGCGACGACGTCCGCGTACCGGCCGGCCACCAGCGACTCGACGACGTCCGCGGGCACGGCGCCGGCGCCGCCGTCGAGCAGGGCGAGCAGCCGGGCGGCGGCCCGTTCGGTCTGGGCGAGCACGGTCGGGGTGAGGACGCGGTTGCGGGAGACGACGTGCCGGGCGACCTCCAGCTCGTCGAGGGCCAGCTCGATCTCCCGGCGGTCGGCCAGGTAGGGCTCGAAGCACGGCCAGTGCTGCACCATCAGTTCGCGCAGCTGCGGCAGGGTGAGGAAGACCAGCGGGTCGTCGTCGGCCGGATCGAGGAGGTAGCCCTTGCGCCGGCTGACCTCGCGCACGGCGCCGGCCCGGTGGGCCCACTCCTCGCCGGCCGGGCCGGCCGCGGCGGTGACCCAGTCCTCGCCGTGGGCGGGCGCGTAGATCGGGTGGAGCACCTCGTCGACGAGCGAGCGCAGCCGCTGCTCGACCAGGTTGAGCCAGACGTAGGCGCGCCCGGAGAGCCGCACGCGCTGGTAGGCGTCCTCCCACTCGGCGCCGGACCAGGCGAGCGCGGGGACCTCGACCGGACCGCCCTGGGCCGGGACGAGCGAGCGTCCGCCGGTCAGGGCGGGCCGCATGACCACCGTCGGCGCCTCGCTGCGGGCGCTGCCCCGGTCGGGGCCGCCGGGCCCACCGCCACGGCCGCCGGCGGGGAACACCATGCGCCACCTCACCTGGTTCCTGCTGGGAGCCGCCCGGGGCCGCTCGGAGCTGTCTGCCTGCCGTCCGGCCGGCCGGCGGCGCGGTGCGCCGCCCGGCGCACCGGCGGTTCGCCGCCGGTCCGTCTGATGGACCGCCACGAGCCCCGGACGGCCGGACGATCAAGGGTACTGCCCGCCGCGAACCGCCCGCAGCCGGTTGGAGCACGGCAGCGGCCGGCCCCCGGCGGTCCACCGCGGCCGTCCCGTCCGCCCCACGCGTCCCGCGGGCCCCACGACGCCGGCGTGACACCCCCGGGACGCCGTGGGGACACCCGTTCGGGCGAACACGGCGCGAATGGCCCCGCCGTCGGGGAAGGCGTCGGGGAGTATGCGGACTGTGCCACGACCGTGTGCCGTACGTCACGACCCCCGGCCGGTCCGCCCCGCGGTCCGGCCCCGACCATCGGACCGTCCGTCAGCCCTCCTTGTGCGTGAGGAAGTCGAGGAACCATGCAGGTCTGGCCAGGGACCCCCTACCCGCTCGGCGCCACCTACGACGGGGCCGGCACCAACTTCGCGGTCTTCTCGGAG
Source organism: Kitasatospora sp. NPDC015120 (assembly GCF_043080305.1). Lineage (NCBI taxonomy): Bacteria > Bacillati > Actinomycetota > Actinomycetes > Kitasatosporales > Streptomycetaceae > Kitasatospora > Kitasatospora sp. NPDC015120. The sequence continues at coordinate 139,459 of NZ_JBIBVJ010000001.1, forward strand.
AGCGCCGACCGGATCGAGCTCTGCCTGCTCGACGAGGACGGCTCGGAGACGGCCGTCGAACTGCGCGAGACCGACGCCTTCGTCCGGCACGCCTACCTCCCCGGCGTCCAGCCCGGCCAGCGCTACGGCTTCCGCGTCCACGGCCCGTACAACCCGGGCCTCGGCCAGCGGCACAACAGCGCCAAACTGCTGCTGGACCCGTACGCCAAGGCGATGAGCGGCCACATCGACTGGGACGAGTCCGTCTACGGCTACCACTTCGGCGCCCCCGAGCGCCGCAACGACCTCGACTCCGCCCCGCACACCATGCACTCGGTGGTGATCAACCCGTACTTCGACTGGGGCACCGACCGCCCGCCGCGCACCGACTACCACCGCACCGTGCTCTACGAGGCCCATGTGAAGGGCCTGACCAAGCTGCACCCGGGGATTCCCGAGGAGATCCGCGGCACCTACGCGGGCGTCGCCCACCCCGCCGTGATCGAGCACCTCGCCAAGCTCGGGGTCACCGCGATCGAGCTGATGCCGGTGCACCAGTTCGTCCGCGACCACCGGCTGCGCGACCTCGGCCTGGCCAACTACTGGGGCTACAACACCATCGGCTTCTTCGCCCCGCACTCCTCGTACTCCTCCACCGGCGACCGCGGCCAGCAGGTGCAGGAGTTCAAGTCGATGGTGAAGGCCCTGCACGCGGCCGGCATCGAGGTCATCCTCGACGTCGTCTACAACCACACCGCCGAGGGCAACCACCTCGGCCCCACCCTCTCGCTGCGCGGCCTGGACAACGTGTCCTACTACCGCCTCGCCCGCGACCAGCGGTTCTACGAGGACACCACCGGCACCGGCAACAGCCTGCTGATGCGCAGCCCGCACGTGCTCCAGCTGATCATGGACTCGCTGCGCTACTGGGTCACCGAGATGCACGTGGACGGCTTCCGCTTCGACCTCGCCGCCACCCTCGCCCGGCAGTTCCACGAGGTGGACCGGCTCTCCTCGTTCTTCGACCTCGTCCAGCAGGACCCGGTGGTCTCCCAGGCCAAGCTGATCGCCGAGCCCTGGGACCTCGGCGAGGGCGGCTACCAGGTCGGCAACTTCCCGCCGCTGTGGACGGAGTGGAACGGCATGTACCGGGACACCGTGCGCGACCTGTGGCGCGGGGAGAACGCCACCCTCGCCGAGTTCGGCTCCCGGCTCACCGGCTCCTCCGACCTCTACCAGGACGACGGCCGCCGCCCGATCGCCTCGATCAACTTCGTCACCTGCCACGACGGCTTCACCCTGCGCGACCTGGTCTCCTACAACGAGAAGCACAACGAGGCCAACGGCGAGGGCAACCGGGACGGCGAGTCCTTCAACCGCTCCTGGAACTGCGGCACCGAGGGCCCCACCGACGACCCGGCCGTCGAGGAGCTGCGGGCGCGCCAGCAGCGCAACTTCCTCGCCACCCTGATGCTTTCCCAGGGCGTGCCGATGCTCTCCCACGGCGACGAGTTCGGCCGCACCCAGCAGGGCAACAACAACGCCTACTGCCAGGACAACGAACTCACCTGGGTGCACTGGCCGCAGGACGACGGGGCGCGGACCCGGCTGCTGGAGTTCACCCAGCGGATGGTCTGGCTGCGCCGCGACCACCCGGTGTTCCGGCGCCGGCGCTTCTTCCACGGCCGCCCGGTCCCGGGCCGGCCCGCCGGGGAGGGCGGAGGCGGCGGCGAGTACGAGGACCTCACCGACATCGCCTGGTTCACCCCCGCCGGGGAGGAGATGACCAAGCGCAACTGGGGCGCCAGCTACGCGAAGTCGCTCACCGTGTTCCTGAACGGCTACGCCATCTCGGAGCCGGACCGGCGCGGCGGGCGGATCGTCGACGACTCCTTCCTGCTGATGTTCAACGCGCACTTCGAGCAGTTGGAGTTCACCGTCCCGGCCGGGCACGGACAGGAGTGGCAGGTGGTGGTGGACACCGCCCGCCCGCAGCTGCCGCCGCCCGGCTCCGGGGCCCGGGTCAAGGCCGGGGACACCCTCTGGCTCACCGACCGCTCGCTGATGGTGCTGCAGCGTCCCGCCTGAGCCACGGCGGTGTCCCGGTTCTCCGGCGGCCCTTGCGTCCCCTCCGCCTTCCGGGTGACGGTGGTCACCCGGAAGGATCGCGAGGGGGAGCACGCATGTCGGCCGAGGACGTCAACCCGATCTGGTACCTCCTGCTGCTGCCCCACTCGGCCTTCGACGCCGTCCGCCGCCGCTTCCCCGTACCGTCCGACCGCGCCCTGCGGGCCCGGGCCGTCTCGCCCGAGGCGCAGGCGGCCCGGGCCCGCGAACTCGCCCGGATCGACGCCCTGGTCGCACGCCTCGGCGGCGTGCCGGGCGTGACCCACCTCCTCACCCGGCTCAGCGACCGCTGCTTCCGGACGGACCACTCCTACGCCTCGGGCGTCCGGCAGTGGCACATGGTCGGCCAGATCACCGGCGCCGCGTACTTCGCCACCGCCCTGGACGTGCCCGAGCTGCTGCGCCGGATCCGGGCCGCCGAGGTGGCCGACTGGGGCAGCGGCCTGTGGGACGACCCCCGGCTGCCGGAGCGCCCCGGCTCGATCGCCGAGGCGCTGGCCTTCCACCGGGACGGCGGACTGCGCGCGGACGGGACGCGGCGCCCCTCGCCCAGGATCGCCGTGGCCGGGATGACGCTCGACTGGGACCTCCCGCACAGCCCGCTGCCCGACCCGGGACCGCTGCCCGGCGCGGTGCTGTACTCCTGGCAGCGCGACGACCCGGACGCGGTGGAGAAGGTGCGCGCCGCGCGGAGCGGGCACGGGCTGGTCCTGAGGCTCACGTTCCACGAGCACTGGAACGCCGACCTCCGGTACTACTACGGGGTGCGCAAGCGACGGCGCCGGGGCCGCTGAGCACCCCCGACGCCCACCGCTCACCTGTTCGGATCAGCAACGGGTCTTGCCCCCGCGCCCCGCCGGGTAGGCATGGAGGCATGACCAACGCCGCCGAGCCCGCGCAGCCCCGCCCGGCCGCCTCCGTCCCGTCGTTCGACCCCGCCCGCCGACCGGCCACCGCCCAGAGCGTCGCCCCCGCCGCCGTCCCGACCGCCTCGTACCGCCTCCAGCTCCAGCCCGGCTTCACCCTGCGCGACGCCACCGCCGCCGTCCCCTACCTGGCCGCCCTCGGCGTCTCCCACCTGCACCTCTCCCCGCTGCTGGAGCCCGTGCCCGGCTCCGCCCACGGCTACGACACCGTCGACCACGGCCGGGTCGCCGAGCAGCTCGGCGGCGAGCCGGCCCTGCGCGCACTGGCCGAGGAGGCGCACCGGCACGGCCTGCGGCTGCTCGCCGACGTGGTGCCCAACCACATGGCCGTGCCCGTCCCCGAGCACCTCAACCGGCCGCTCTGGCAGGTCCTGCGGGACGGCCCCGACTCGCCGTACGCCCGCTGGTTCGACATCGACTGGCAGGCCCTGCCCGGTCCGCCGGACGCCCCCGGGCACGGCCGGATGCTGCTGCCGCTGCTCGGCGACCGGCTCGGCGCCGTCCTCGACCAGCTCGCCGTGGACGGCGACACGCTCCGCTACCACGACCACGTGCTGCCGCTGCGCCCCGGCACCGAGCACCTGCCGCTGCCCGAGCTGCTCGCCCGCCAGTGGTACCGCCTGGCGTGGTGGCGGCTGGCCCGCACCGAGCTGAACTACCGGCGCTTCTTCACCGTCAACGAGCTGATCGCCGTCCGGGTCGAGGACCCGGAGGTGTTCGAGGCCACCCACGGCGTGCTGCTGCGGCTGCACCGCGAGGGCGTGCTGGACGGCTTCCGGATCGACCACCCGGACGGGCTCGCCGACCCGCGCGGCTACCTGGAACGGCTCGCCGAGGCCACCGGCGGCACGTACACGGTCGTCGAGAAGATCCTCACCGGCGACGAGCGGCTGCCCGCCGACTGGCCGTGCGCCGGCACCACCGGGTACGACGCGCTGCGCCGGATCGACGGCGTGCTCACCGACCACGCGGGCGCCTGCCGGCTCGCCGGGGCGTACGAGGCGTTCCTCACCGGCGCTCCCCCGGGCGGCGAACCCTGCGCCGACCCGCACCCGGCGCTGGCCGCCGCCCGGCGCGGGCGGGCCGACATGACCGGGCCAGAGGGCGAGCTGGCCGCCGAGGTGGAGCGGCTGGTGCGCCTCGCCGTCCGGCTCGGCGCCACCGACCCCGCGCACGCCGACCACCCGCCGTGGCGGCTGCGCGCCGCGCTGCGCCGGCTGCTCACCGGCTACCCCGCCTACCGGCCCTACACGCGGCCCGGGGAGCCGCTGCCGGAGGCCTCCGCCGCCCAGTTGCACGAGGCCCTCGCCTCCGACGGCGGCCCCACCGACGCCACCGACCGCTTCGTCGCCGCCCTCGCCGAGGGCGCCCTCGGGCGCGGCCCCGAGCAGGACGAGTTCGCCGTCCGCTTCGCCCAGACCGCCGCCGCCGTCGCCGCCAAGGGCGTCGAGGACACCGCCTTCTACCGGTGGAACGCGCTGCTGAGCCTCAACGAGGTCGGCGGCGAACCCGCCCGGCCCGGGGTGCGTCCGGAGGACTTCCACGCCTGGTGCCACTACGTCGAACGGCACTGGCCGCACACCATGACGGCGCTCTCCACCCACGACACCAAGCGCAGCGCCGACGCCCGCGCCCGGCTCGCCGTCCTGGCCGAGCAGCCCGAGGCCTGGGCCGCCGAGGCCGCCGCCTGGTCCACCGCGGCCGGTCCCGGGGCCGGGGCCGGCTCCCGCTTCGACCCCGACAGTGACTGGCTGCTCTGGCAGACCCTGGTCGCCGCCTGGCCCGTCACCCCCGAACGGCTGGTCGCCGCCGTGCTCAAGGCCGCCCGGGAGGCTAAGCTCCACACCTCGTGGACGACCCAGAACGTCCGCTTCGAACGCGCCCTCGCCGACCGCGTGCACGCCGTCTTCGGCCATCCCGGGCTGCTCCCCCGGATCGAGGGGTACGTGGCCGCGCTCGCCCCGTACGCCCGGTCCAACACGCTGGCCGCCGCCCTGCTGCACCTCACCGTGCCCGGGGTGCCCGACCTCTACCAGGGCAGCGAGGAGCCGCTGTACACCCTGGTCGACCCGGACAACCGGCACGCCGTCGACCTCGGGGCGCTGGCCGTGCGGCTCACCGACTCCGCCACCGCCCGCCCCGGCGACCTGGCGCGCGAGAAGCTGCACCTCACCACGACCGCCCTGCACCTGCGCCGCGCCCACCCGCTGGGCACCCACCGGCCGCTCACCGCCGTCGGCCCGGCCGCCGGGCACCTGCTCGCCTTCGGGCGCGGCCCGGACGTCGTCACCGCCGTCACCCGCCTGCCGTACGGGCTCGCCCGCGCCGGCGGCTGGCGCGGCACCGAGCTGCACCTGCCCGCCGGGGACGAATGGACGGACGCGCTGACGTCGCGCCGGTTCGCCTCCGGACCCGTCCGGTTGAAGGACCTGCTGGCGGACCTTCCGGTGGCCCTGCTGACCAGGAGGGGCGCCGCATGAGGCACGAGGTCTGGGCACCGTACGCCGCCGAGCGGGTCGAGGTGGCCGTCGACGGCGCCCACCACCCGCTGGCCAGGGACGACACCCGCGCCGGGTGGTGGCACGGCGAGGCGCCCGACGGGGACTACGCGTTCGTGCTGGACGGCGGCCGCCCGCTGCCCGACCCCCGCTCACCCCGCCAGCCGCACGGCCCCGACGGCCCCAGCCGCGCCGTCGACCACGCCGCGTTCACCTGGTCGCAGACCGGGTGGCGCGGCCGCCCGCTCGCCGGCGCCGTCCTGTACGAACTGCACATCGGCACCTTCACCGCCGCCGGCACCTTCGACGCGGCGGCCGAACGCCTGGACCACCTGGTCGAGTTGGGCATCGACTTCGTGGAGCTGATGCCGCTCTGCCCGTTCCCCGGCAAGCACGGCTGGGGGTACGACGGCGTCTCGCTGTGGGCCGTGCACGAGCCCTACGGCGGACCGGAGGGCCTGAAGCGCTTCGTCGACGCCGCGCACCGCAGGGGCCTCGGCGTCGTCCTCGACGTGGTGCACAACCACCTCGGCCCGGCCGGCAACTACCTGCCGATGTTCGGCCCGTACTTCACCGACCGCCATCACACCCCGTGGGGCTCGGCGGTCAACCTGGACGCACCGGGGTCCGACGAGGTGCGCGGCTACCTGATCGGCAGCGCGCTGGCCTGGCTGCGCGACTACCGGATCGACGGCCTGCGGCTGGACGCCGTGCACGCCCTCGCCGACGACCGGGCCGTGCACTTCCTGGAGGAACTCTCCCGGGAGGTCGACCGCTTGGCGGTGACGACCAACCGCCCGCTGTTCCTGATCGCCGAGTCCGACCTCAACGACCCGCGCACCACCACCCCGCGCGAGGCCGGCGGACAGGGCCTCACCGCCCAGTGGAGCGACGACTTCCACCACGCCCTGCACTGCGCCCTCACCGGCGAATCCCAGGGCTACTACGGGGACTTCGCCGCCGCCCCGCTCGCCGCCGTCGCCAAGGCCCTGACCCGGGGCTACTTCCACGACGGCAGCTGGTCCTCGTTCCGCGGGCGCCACCACGGCCGCCCGTTCCCGCCCGCGCACGGGGAGCGGCTGCTCGGCTATCTGCAGACCCACGACCAGATCGGCAACCGGGCCCTGGGCGACCGGATCTCCACCAGCCTCTCCCCCGGCCGGCTGGCCTGCGGCGCCGCGCTGGTGCTCACCTCGCCGTTCACGCCCATGCTGTTCATGGGCGAGGAGTGGGGCGCGGCCACGCCCTGGCAGTACTTCACCGACCACACCGACCCCCACCTCGCCGAGGCCGTCCGCCGGGGCCGGCGGCGGGAGTTCGCCGAGCACGGCTGGGCGGCGGACGCGGTGCCGGACCCGCAGGAGCCGGCCACCGTGCTGCGCTCCGTCCTCGACTGGACCGAGCCGAGGCGCGCTCCGCACGCCGGACTGCTGGAGTGGTACCGGGAGTTGATCCGGCTGCGCCGGGCCTGCCCGGAGCTGTCGGATCCCGATCTGGCGGCGGTGCGGGTGGACACCGACGAGGCCGCCGGGTGGCTGGTGGTCCACCGGGGCCCCTACCGGGTGGCCGTCAACCTCGGCGCGGCGGCCGTCACGCTGCCCCGGGCGGGAGAGCCGGTCGCGGCCTTCGGGCGGACCGAGTCCGCCGGAGGGCGGTTCACCCTGCACCCCGACTCCGTCGCCCTGCTGAAGGACTGACGTTCCGTCACTGGAGGAACGTGCCGATCCGGTCCCGCAGGCCGGGCGCGTCCAGGCCGTAGGCGGCCAGGTGCTCCGGGACCGAGCCGTACTGCCGGTGCTCGCCGCGCGGCACCCCGAGGGACAGCAGCCGGTGCGGGCGGTCGGCGAGCGCCTCGTGCGCCTCGTTGGCGGAGGTCCCGGCCAGGTACGGCTCGACCAGCACCACGTCCGCGTTCCCCTCGGTGGCGGCCCGCAGCGCGGCGCCGTCGAACGGCCGGACGGTCGCCGCGTACAGCACGGTGACGTCCAGGTTCCCGGTGGCGGCGAGCACGGCGTCCAGCATCGGGCCGACCGCGAGCACGGTGCCGCGGCTGCCGCGCCGGACCACGGTGAACCGGCCCGGCTCGATCCGGGTGGCGTGCTCGTTGGCGTGGTCGGAGAGGCGGACGTACACCTTGCGGTCGCCGTCGGCCGCCGCGTGGCGCAGCAGCTGCTCCGCCTCGTCCGGGTGACCGGGCACGTGCACCGTCCAGTCGGGCAGCGTGTCCAGCAGTGCGACGTCACCCGGCGCCATGTGGGTGCGACCGCCGGCGGGCCAGTCGTACGAGCCGGCCGCGCTCACCAGCACGGCGCCGACGCCCTGGTGGCCGAGGTCCAGCTTCACCTGCTCGAAGGGACGCTCGACGAGGAAGCTGGCGAAGGTGTGGGCGATCGGGCGCAGCCCGGTGAAGGCCAGGCCGGCGGCGGCGCCGATGAGCAGCTGCTCGCGGATGCCGACGTTGATCAGCCGGTCCGGGTGCCGCTCGGCGGCGGCGTGGAAACTCGCGGCGCTGATGTCGGCCAGGACGACGGCGAGGCGCTGGTCCTCGTCCAGCAGCTGGGAGGTGGTCTCGATGAAGCGCTCGCGCATGGTTTCCATGAGGTGCTCGGCCCTTTCCGGCTCAGGAGTTCTACGGCTGTTCTTCGGCTCAGGAGTTCTTGGGCTCAGGAGTCCTTCGGCTCGACGCGGGCCACCACGACCCGCGGCCGGCCCGGGTGCTCGGCGGTGTAGGCGGCGTACAGCGCCTCGTGGTCGCGCCCGTCCACCGTCTCCGCCGACCAGCCCTCGGCGGCGAAGCGTGCGGCGATGCCGCCCCGCCAGCCGTGGGTGGCGGAGGAGTTGTCGATCACCAGGGTGTGCAGCCGGTCCAGCCCGGCGGCTCCGGCGAAGGCCACCGCCTCGTGGTTGGAGCCCTCGTCGAACTCGGCGTCCCCGATCAGCACCCAGACCGCCGGGTCGGTGAGCCCCTGGGCCCGCAGGCCGAGCGCCGTGCCGACGGCGATCGGCAGGCCGTGGCCGAGCGAGCCCGAGCTGATCTCCACGCCGGGGATCAGCAGCCGGTCGGGGTGGTGGCCCAGCGGCGAGTCGTAGGCGCCGAAGCTCGGCAGCACCACCGGGTCGATGAAGCCCTTGGCGGCGAGGACGGCGTAGTACGCCATCGGGCCGTGGCCCTTGGACAGCAGGAAGCGGTCCCGGTCCTGCGCGTCGGCGGTCTCCGGGGTCACCCGCAGGACGCGGTCGTAGAGCACCCACAGCGCGTCCAGGGTGGAGGTGGCGGCCGGACCGTGCTTCTCGTCGCCGGTCATCAGAGCCATCAGGCCCGACAGCTCGGCGAAGCCGAGGGGGGCGGGGGTCGTCGTCTTCATGCCCTCGATGCTGCTACTTGAAGTCGACTTCAAGTCAAGCGCTACAGTGGCCCCATGAGCGCCCACGGCCCCAGCCGGCACGACCTCCTCACCATCGGCCAACTCGCCGACCGCAGCGGCCTCGCGGCCTCCGCCCTGCGGTACTACGAGAAGCTGGGACTGATCCACGCCACCCGCACCACCGGCAACCAGCGCCGCTACATCCGCGGCACCCTGCGCCGGATCGCCTTCGTGCGGGCCGCCCAGCGGGTCGGCCTGTCGCTGGACGAGGCGAAGGTCGCCCTGGACCGCCTCCCCGAGCACCGCGCCCCCAGCGGCGCCGAGTGGGACGGCGTCGCCCAGTCCTGGCAGAGCCGGATCGACGAGCAGATCGCGGAGTTGGAGCGGCTGAAGGCCAAGCTCACCGGCTGCATCGGCTGCGGCTGCCTCTCCCTCACCCGCTGCGCGCTCTACAACGCCGCCGACCGCGCCGGCGCCGCCGGCCCGGGCGCCCGCTACCTGCTGACCCGCGACCCCGCCACCGGCCCGGAGCCGGCGGGGGGCGACTTCACGGAGTGACGCACCGCATCGACCTCTTCCGCTCCGACGACCTCCCCCCGGCCGTCGCCGCCGCCGGCCAGCGCGAGGCCCTGCGGGCACGGCGGCCGTCCATCCGGAAGGCTTGGGTGGACGCCGGCGAGTCCACCGCGGAGCTGGAGTTGAGGCCGGCCCTCCGCATGCAACGGCAGGCCGTTCTCGATCGCCACGACCCACCCCAGCCATGGGCGGTCATCGGCGAGGCCGCCCTGCGACGGCCGGTCGGCGACGAGAGCATCATGTCCGAACAGCTGAACCACATCGCGGCGATGGCCGAGGAACGCCCGAACATCACGGTTCAGGTGCTTCTCACGTTCACCACCACCGCCTGGCGCTCCTTCCGCACTGCCGTCCGCACCGGCCAACTCCCCACCCAGGCCTGAGCACATCCCCTCTGTGCCCCGCCGGAAGCGTCCGGCGGGGCGCAGAGCCGTCCGACGTCCTGCGTCAGGGCCTCCGGTCGTGGGGCCGCAGGGCGAGGCCGACGCCGGTGGCGGCCGCCACCACTCCGAGGAGGGCCACCGGGCGGGACCACTCGCCCGCTCCGGTGTCGGCGAGCGCCACCGGGAGGACGAGGGCCGAGGCTGCCAGGGCGGCGAGGGCGTGGGTGCGGTGCGGGCGGCGGCGGACGGGGCCGAAGGCGTCGACGAGCAGGAGGTAGGCGGTCAGCAGCACGGCCACGGCGGCGCCCCGCCAGAGGCCGGGCTCGCCGATCGCGGCGAGCAGGACGCAGCCGGTCGCCAGCGCGGTGGTGCGGCGGGTGGCCAGCCGGGCGAGCCCGGTGGTGGGCCGGCGTTCCGGCTCGGGCGGCGGCGGGGCCGCCCAGGTGGCCGCCGCGAGCAGCGCCACCAGTCCGATCGGCCCGACCAGGGCGGCCGCGCCGTCGTCGGCGCCGATCCCGGCGCACGCCAGCAGCAGGGCGTCGGCGACGACGCACAGCAGGACCCTCTCCCACCACGTCGTCATCGGGAGCCCCCCGCGATCCGGCGGCGCAGCAGCGGCGCGAGGGCGAGGTCCAGGGCCTCGCCGGGAACGTAGCGGGCGACCGGCACGCCGCGCCCGCGCAGGGCGGCACGCATCGCCTCGCGCTCGGCGCGCCAGAGCCGCAGGGCCACCGCGCCCGTCTCGTCGTCCGGCTCGACGACGGGCTCGCCCGCCGGGATCTCCACCACGACCAGCGGGTTGCCGCGGTCGCCGATGCGGCCGAGCACCTCCAGGATCCGTTGGTCGGCGAGCGGGGTGAACGCGTAGACCAGGGCATGGCCCGGCAGGGCGGGCAGCGGCAGCCGGGGCAGCACCGGACCGCGGTGGACGCGGTCCTGGCGCACCTCCAGCACGCTCTCCACCATCCGGTAGAGCTGGCGGTCGCCGGTGGCGGCGGTGAGCCACCGCAGCCGGCCGCCCACCGTGACCAGGCCGACCCGGTCGTGGCGGCGCAGGTAGGCGCGGGTCAGCCCGGCGGCCGCGCGCAGGCTCTCGTCCAGGCTGGACAGCCCGGTGACCGGGTCGTGGATGTCGTCGAGGGTGTCCAGCAGGACGACGGCGTCGGAGGCCCGCTCGGCGGCGAACTGGTTGATCTGGATGCTGCCCCGGCGGGTGGTGGAGGGCCAGTGGATGCGCCGCTGGCGTTCACCGGGGACGTGCGGGCGCACGCCGGTCACCTCCACCCCGGCGCCGTCGTGGCGGGTCGTGTGCTCGCCGATCCGCTCGGGCAGCCGGACCGGGACCGGGGTGAGCCGGGCCTGCGCGGGCACCGGGAAGACGTCCGCGGTGCCGAGGTCGGTGCGCAGGGTGCGGCGGGCGAGGGAGCCGGCGTCGTGGACGTCGATGTCCACGGTGCCCAGGCTCCAGCGGCCCCAGCTGTCGGCGCGCAGGCCGAGGTCGACACCGGTGGGGCGCACGGTCAGCGCCTCCAGCGCGACGCCGGGGCCCAGGGCGATGACGGGATCGAGCGGGCCGGTCCGCCCGTCGTGCCGGACCGTGATGCGGACGGTGATGCGTTCGCCCTCGAAGCAGCGGCGCGGCTCCACGCCGAGGGTGGTGGCCAGTTCGGCGGGGCGGCTGCCGCCCGGGGCGGCCAGCGCGAGCAGGACGGCGGGGGCGGCGCCCAGGGCGAGCAGCCAGGCGTGCCCGGTGACCAGGGCGGCCGCGGTGGCGACCGTGGCGACGGTGAGCAGCCGCAGGGTCCGCTCGGCGGGCCGCCAGTGCGGCGAGGGCGCGGTGGCGGGCAGGCCTTCCGCGGAGGCCCGGGCGCTGCGGGCGACGATGCGGGCGATCACCGGATCGGCGGCGGCCACCGGCTCGACGGTCGGCTCCGCGACCGGCTCGGCCGGCGGCTCGGCTGCGCTCACCGCGCGCCGTCCCCGCCGGTCCCGGCGCCCGACCCGGCGCCCGTCCCGGCGACGCGCGGCAGCGTCTGCGGCGCCGGGACGGTGGCCACCACCCGGGCCACCACCTCGTCCGCATCGATCTGGCGCACCCACAACTCCGGCTTGAGGGTGATGCGGTGGGCCAGTGCCGGGACGGCGAGCTCCTTGACGTCCTCCGGCGTCAGGTAGTCGCGGCCCTCCAGCACCGCCCGGGCGCGGGCCAGTTGCACCAGCGCGAGACCGCCCCGGGGCGAGGCGCCGACCTCGATCTGCGGATCGTTGCGGGTGGCGTCGACGAGCGCGATCACGTAGTCGACGAGGTCGTCGTCGACCTCGACCCGCTCGACCGCGGCCCGCACCGCGAGCAGCTCGGCGGGGCTGCTGACGGTGTCGAGCACCGCCTCCGGCGCGGAGCGGTCGAGCCGGGCCCGGAGCATCGCGGCCTCCAGGCCGGTGGACAGGTACCCCATCCGCACCCGGAGCAGGAACCGGTCCAGCTGGGCCTCGGGGAGGGAGTAGGTCCCCTCGTACTCGATCGGGTTGGCGGTGGCGATCACCGCGAAGGGCTGCGGGAGGCGGCGGGTGGCGCCGTCGACCGAGACCTGCCCCTCGGCCATCGCCTCCAGCAGCGCGGCCTGGGTCTTCGGCGGGGTGCGGTTGATCTCGTCGGCCAGCAGCAGCTGGGTGAACAACGGGCCGGGCCGGAAGACCATCTCGCCGCTGTGCTGGTCGTAGAACGGCGCGCCGGTGACGTCGGAGGGCAGCAGGTCCGGCGTGAACTGGATGCGGCGGAAGTCCAGGCCGAGCGTGGTCGCGAAGGAGCGGGCCAGGAGCGTCTTGCCGAGGCCGGGAAGGTCCTCGATCAGGACGTGGCCGCCGGCGACGATGCCCAGCATCACCAGCCGCAGCGCTTCGGGCTTGCCGACCACGGCGCGTTCGATCTCCTTCAGCACCGCGCGGGCACGGTCCCCGGCCTGCTGCGGCGTCAGCACGCCGGGCCCGTCCTGGGCCGCGTGCTCGGCGCTCGGGTCGGCGGGGGCCTGCGGGGCGGCGGTCATGGCACTCCTGACGGGACGGTCGGGCCGGGCGGCTGCGGCCTGTTGATCGGACTGGTAGGACGGGTAGGGCGGGTGGCGCTGAAAGGACGACGCGGAACCGGACGGTTTCGGGCGACAGGGCCGCCGGAATCGACGGAATCCACGGGATCCGGCGGGATCCGGCGGCTGCGACCGGCCCGGACCGGGACGGCTACAGGGACTCCAGCCGGTCGACGAGCGCCAGCAGGACGTCCCGGGGGAGGGCCGGCGCCGGGGGCTCGCCGGCCGGGTCGATCCAGGGCCACAGGCGCGGCCCGAGCAGCTCCGCGGCCCGGTCCCGGTCGGCGGTCAGCGAGACCTGGTGGGCCTCCGACAGCCGGGCGGCGAACAGCCGTTGGAGCCGGCCGCGCAGCGGCTGGGCGTCGCCGTCCGGGGTCAGCCCCTGGCGCACGGTCCAGCGCCAGTCGGCGAGGCCGGGCTCGTGCGCGTCCAGCAGTCGCGGCCGACGGCGCAACCCCACGTCCAGGCTCCCGCCACCGGCGACGTAACGGCCGGTGAGGAGCGCGGCGACGGTGATCAGGACCGCTCCGGCGCCGGCCGCCGGCAGGCCGCCGACCAGGCCGAGCAGCACCTCGGCCAGCACGGCGGTGACGGCCAGTTCGCCGAGGCTGTGCCGGACCGAGCCCGGCCGGATCCGGCCCGGCCCGTCCTCGGGCGCCCCGGCGGTGCGGCGGGCGGTCCCGGCGTTCACCGGTGGCTCCGGGGCGCGGCGTGACGGCCGGCGGCGGGCTGTCCGCCGCCCGCCGCGGCCAGGCGGGCGGCGATGGCGTCCAGGGCGGCGCGGGCCCGGCGGACGTGGCCGTCGTCCATCGGGTGGGAGGAGAACCGGGCCTCCCGGAACAGTTCGGTGAGCACATGGGCGGGGGCGCGGTCGACGCGGTCGTCCGCCACGGCCCGCTCCAGCAGCTCCGCCGGGCTGTCACCGATCCGCCGTTCCAGTCCGGAGGCCGCCAACGAGCCCTCCATCGCGGCGTAGCAGGCGATCACGGCGGCCCGGGCGTCGGCGCCGTGCAGGGACCGCAGACCGGTGGCGACGGCGGCCGCGAGGACGTCCTCCTCGGGAGCGACCCCGCCGACGGCGGGCAGCGGCCGCGACCGCCGCCGGGAGCGGCCCAGGCCCCGCAGCAGCCGCACCAGCGACACCACCAGGAGGACCGCGAGGACCGCGACCAGCCCGTACAGCAGCAGGGCCACCAGGGGTGTGCCGTCGCCCGGCCCCTCGTTCTCCTCCGGAGGGGGCGAGCGGGTGATCTCCGGCAGCGGCTCCAGCTCCCGCCCGCGCGTCTCCTCCTCGGACCGGGTGCGGCCGTGGAGGACGAACATCAGCACCGGGACCAGCACGGCGGCGCCGCCCAGCAGCACGACCACCGCCTCGCGCAGGCGCTCGGCCCGCGGCGTCGGCCCGACCAGGGGGCGGACCTCCTCGCGGAAGCGCGCGGCGAACCGGCCGACGGTCCCCGCCCAGCCGAGGGCGAGCAGCCCCACGAAGCCGAGGGCGCCGACCGGCGGGTCACCCGGCGTCCCCAGCAGGCCGCCGTCCGGGCGCAGGGCCGCGGCCGCGAGCAGCAGGCCACCGCCGGCCAGGAGCAGCGGTACCGTCCTGCCGGTGGCGGCTCCCCCGCCGTCCCGGCGGCGCCGGGCTCCGTCCGGCGACACGTTCTCGGTCATGCAACCCCCGGTCCCCGCGCGTGCGTTCGACGAACGCGCGTCGAAGCGTCGCACACCCACGGTCCCGCTGTCATCCCTCCTCCCGGCCGGCGGGGAGGCCGTCCGGCCCGGCGGGGTGCCGGACGGACGGTGAGCGCGTAGCGTCCGCGGCCATCGCGTGCCGCGCCACCGCACCGCCGCGCCACCGAGGTCCGAGGCTTCACGGCGTGCCGGCGGACGGCCCGCCAGGGACCGGCTGGACGGCGGCCTCGCCTTCACCCCGGACGAACTCCGCTGGATCCTCGGCGACTTCACCGAGGTGGAGATCCGCCCGATGGTGCCGCAGGAGCCCGGTCCGGGGCTGTTCGGGCTGCCCGTGCTGCTCACCGCGCTGTTCCGCAGGCCGCCCGCCGGGTGAGGCTTGCGCGGGCGCGGGCCCGGGGTAGAAGTAGGGGCGGGGGCGGGCCGTCCGGTGCCGGGCGGCCTGCCCGTGGAGCAGGGGAACGAGAGGGGACGGGACGCGATGTCCGCCGAGGAAACAGCGTGGGACGCCGCCGTCGGGCGCGGACTGGGCTTCCTGCACGGGGCGCTGGGGCCCGGCGGACTGCCGTCCGCCAGGCCCGGCGTCGACCCGGAGCTGCGCGCGCCGCTCAGCGGCGCCGACGCCCGCCGGCGCCTGCTGGTCACCCACGGGGTGGACCTCGGGTTCGACCCGGACCACGAGGGGTTCTCCGCGATGTGGGGGCTCGCGCTGCTACGGCCCGGCAGCGAACGGCCCGAGGAGCGCGAGCTGGTGGCCGCGCTGGCCGAGCAGGCCGTCCGCCACCGCGAGCCGGGGCGGCACCGGTTCCGCATGTTCCCGCCCGGCGTGCCGTTCGCCGCCGACACCGACAGCACCGCGGTCGCGGTCTCCGGGCTGGCCCGGCACGGGCTGCTCGCCCCGGACCAGCAGGCCGAATTCGCGAGGGAGCTGCTGGACACCCGGATCGGTCCGGACGACGGTCCGATACCGGCCTACTGGGAGGACACCGACCGGACGGCCTCGCGCGGCCGCCGCTACGACGCCGTCACCGCCGCCAACATCCTCTTCGCCCTCCATCTGCCCGGCGCCGCAGGCCGGTTGCCGCACCCGGCGGCCGAGGCGACGCTCCGCCACGTCCAGCAGCACCTGGCCGGCCCTCGCACCGGCACCCGGTACTACGCCTCCCCCGAGGCCTTCCTGCACGCCGCCGCCCGGGCGGCCACCCTGGTGCCGGCGCTCGCCGCACCGGCGCGGCGGGCGGTCGAGCACGTCACCACCCAGTTCGCCGACACCCCGCTCGAACTGGCCCTGCTCGTCCTGGCCGGCGAGCACACGGGCGTCACCGCGGACCTGCCCGGGCTGCGCCGGCGGCTCGTCGACGCGCAGCTCCCGGACGGCTCCTGGCCGGCCGGCGGCTACTTCCGCACCGGGAGCGTGCCGCTGTACTTCGGCTCGCCGCACCTCACCACGCTGTTCGCCGTCCGCGCCCTGCGCCCGGAGACCCCACCGGGGCGCTGACCCCCGGCGGACCGGGTCGACGGCCAACGGGTCGATGACGGACCGGATCGGCGGCGGACCGGATCGACGACGGACCGGATCGGCGGCCGCGGCCCCGGGCGGGCGGGGCCCGGTCAGTGGGCGAGGCTGAAGTCGCCGCCGACCGGTGCGGCGATCCGGTCGGCCCGGGTCAGGTCGGTGCGGGTGGGCACCGGGGTACTGCTGCCGGTCGTGCCGCCGTCGCCGAGCTGGCCGGAGCCGTTGCCGCCGCACGAGCGGACCGCGCCGTCGGCCAGCAGGACGACGGTGTGCTCGCGCCCGCCCGCCACGAGCCGCACACCGGCCAGGCCCGGCACCTCCACGGGGGTGGTGCGGAAGGTGGTGGTGCCGTCGCCGAGCTGGCCCGAGGTGTTCTGCCCCCAGGCCTTGAGGCGGTGGTCGCTTCCGGTGACGGCCAGGCTGTGGTGGCAGCCCGCCGCGATCCAGGTGACCCCGCCGGACCAGCCGCCCTGGGTGTGGACCGGGGTGTAGCGGTTGATCGTGGTGTTGTCCCCGAGCTGGCCGGCGGCGTTGAAGCCCCAGGCCCGGACGGCGCGCCCGCCGGCCACGGCGAGGCTGTGGTTGGCGCCGGCCGCGATCCGGGTGACCCCGTCCAGGCCGGAGACCTGGACCGGGACGGTGCGGCTGGTCGAAGTGCCGTCGCCGAGCTGGCCGTTGCCGTTGTGGCCCCAGGCCCACACGGTGCCGTCCGCGCGCAGCGCCAGGCTGTGGTTGAGGCCGGCGGCGATCGCGATCACCTCGTCGAGGCGCCTGACCCGGACCGGGACGCAGCTGTCGGCGTGGGAGCCGTTGCCGAGTTGCCCGTGGGTGTTCCGGCCCCAGGCGACCACGGTGCCGTCCTCGCACAGGGCCAGGCTGTGCGCGCCGCCGGCGGCGACCTGGGTGGCGTCGCCGAGGTTGACGACCAGGTCGGGCACGCCGCGGGCGGAGACCGTGCCGTCGCCGAGCTGGCCCGAGCCGTTGGCGCCCCAGGACTGCACGGTGCCGTCGGCCAGCAGCGCCAGCCCGTGCCCCGTCGCCGCGCCGGTCCCGCCCGCGGCGATCCCGAGCAGGGCGCCGGCCGGCCCGAGCACGCTGGTGGCCCTGGTGTGCTGGGACGCCCAGGAGCCGTCGCCGAGTTGACCGGCCCGGTTGTTGCCCCAGGCCTTGAGCCGTTTGTCCGCCACTTCTTCTCCCGGCGTGTGCAGGGGCGGCCGCAGCGCCGCACTCACGGATGGCGGCGCGACCACCGCGCCCCACAGGTAGCCCAACAGACACCCACAGTAATCGGGTGTGCTCACGGCCCGGGTGAGGCGGCGCCGCCGCCGCGCAGCCTGCGCAGCAGCCCGTCGAGGTCGAGGCGGGTCCGCTCGCGGCCGGCCGGGACGAGGCTCTCGGTGCGGGCCAGGAAGGCGCGGACCAGCTCGGCGGGGGCGCGCAGGACGACGCTGCCGCCCTCGCCGGTCAGGGTGATGAGGACGGCGCCGGGGTGCTCGCCGCCGCCCGGGCGGACGGTGACGCTGCCCAGGCCCGCCGGGGCGTGCAGGCCGGCGGCCAGCAGCTCGCGGGCGAAGACCCAGCTGATCGGGGTGGCGAGGTCGGTGTGGCTGTCGAGGACGACGGCGTACGGATCGGCGGCGCGGTAGCGCAGCCGGGCGGGGACGGCGAGCGTCAGGCCGGGCCGGACCTCGACCCGGAGGTCCAGCTCGACCGCGCAGCCCTCGTCGGCGGCGCGCTGCGCGGGGACGCGCGGAGGCTCGTACGTCATGACCGCCCCCCGGTGTGCAGAATCGATTCTTCACAAGCGCCACAGGCGGAAAAGTCAGGGCTCACGGCAGGAACAACGAGCCGCCCCGGCTTCGGCAACCCCCGCCGCGCAGCGGTCACCCGGGTGACGCCGGAACGGACCAGTCCGGCGGGCGGGCCGCCCGCCCCCGGCCTAGGCTTCCGAGGCGGAACCACCCTGGCGCCCTCGGAACGGAACCCCCATGCACCCTGTCGTACGCGGCGCCGGAGCGCTGGGCCTGGCCGCGGCGCTGGCCGGCGGCCTCACCGCATGCCAGAGCGGCCCCGTGGCGGCCTCCGCGAAGGTCGAACCGACCACCGCCGCGACCACCCCCGCCGCACCGGCCACCCCCACCGCGACCGAGCCCCCGACCGCCACCCCGAGCGCCGCCCTCCCGGCGCTGCCCGCCGCGCTCACCGCCCAGCGGCCCGGCTGGCAGGCCTGCCCCGCGCCGTCCGCGGCCCAGGGCGGCGGCCAGGCCCCGGGCGCCCCCTGGGAGTGCGCCACGGTGAAGGCGCCCCTGGACTACGCCGAGCCGGACGGCAGCGGCGTCGACCTCGCCCTGATCCGGCTGCCGGCCACCGGCGGCCAGCCGAGGATCGGCTCGCTGCTCTTCAACTTCGGCGGCCCGGGCGCCTCCGGCGTCGCCACCCTGCCCGCCCTCGCCGAGGACTACGCCGACCTGAACACCCGCTACGACCTGGTGAGTTTCGATCCGCGCGGGGTCGGCGACAGCGCGGGCGTGCGCTGCCTGGACGACGCCGCCACCGACGCCTCGGCCGCCGTGGACGCCTCGCCCGACGACGACGCCGAGGTGCGGGCGCTCGACGAGGCCACCGCCGCGTACGCCCACGCCTGCCGGGACAACTCCGGCGCCCTCCTCGCGCACGTCGACACCGTCTCGGCCGCCCGCGACCTCGACCTGCTGCGCCAGGTGCTCGGCGACGACCGGCTGCACTACTTCGGCTTCTCCTACGGCACCGAACTCGGCGGCGTCTACGCCCACCTGTACCCGCACACCGTCGGCCGCCTGGTGATGGACGCCGTCGTCGACCCGACCCAGGACCCGGCGCAGAGCTCGCTCGGCCAGGCCGAGGGCTTCCAGCTCGCCCTGGAGAACTTCATGACGGCCTGCGCCGAGCAGGCGGGCGAGGCCTGCCCGACCGGCCCGGGCGGCGCCCAGGGCACCCAGCGGATCACCACCCTCCTCCAGGGCCTGGACGCCGCCCCGCTGCCCGCCGAGGGCGGCCGCACCCTCACCCAGGACCTCGCCGTCACCGGGATCGCCGCCGCGCTGTACAGCGAGGCGAGCTGGAACGCCCTGGCCGTCGGCCTCCAGGAGGCACTGGAGGGCGGCGCCGGCACCACCCTGCTCGCCCTCGCCGACGCCTACCTGGGCCGCGACGCCCAGGGCCGCTACAGCAATCTGTTCGCCGCCAACCGGGCCATCAGCTGCGTCGACGACCGGCAGCGCTACACCGCCGCACAGGTGCGGGAGCAGCTTCCGGCGTTCCGTCAGGCCTCGCCCGTCTTCGGCGACTTCGCCGCCTGGGGGCTGACCGCCTGCGCGGGCTGGCCGGTGGCCGGCCTCACCGACCACCCCGACGTCAGCGCCCCCGGCGCACCGCCGATCGTGGTCATCGGCAACACCGGCGACCCGGCCACCCCGTACGAGGGGGCCCGCGCCATGGCGCAGGGGCTCGGCGCGGGCGTCGGGGTGACCGTCACCCTGCGCGGCCAGGGCCACGGCGGCTACGACACCGGCAACGCCTGCCTCAAACAGGCCGTCGACCAGTACCTGCTGGACGGCGTGGTACCCGCCGACGGCACCACGTGCTCGTAGCAAGCCGTCATCAACCTCCCACCCCGGTCGGGGACTTCACGGCACGACGCCCTACCGTGGGCCCCGGAAAGGGGACCACATGACCGCCAACCCGCCACGGCTGCAGGGCAATCGCTGCCTCCTCGACCGCGCACGCCCGTTCCCCGAACGGGTCACCCGGCTGGTCCGGGCCTGGGAGGACGACGGCCGGGCCGGCTACCGCCTGGTCGACGGACGGGCGTTGCTCGCCCTCTACTGCTGGCACCTGGACGCCACCCGGCGCGGCACCGCCGACGACGACCCGGCCACCACCGCGTACGTGGCCGCGGCCTTCGCCGCCAACGGGGGCGCCGACGGCTGGGACGAACTGCTGCGCGAACGCGCCGACTGCACCTGCCACGGCCAGAGCTGGCGGCTGGAGAACATCTCGGTCTGCCTGGGCTGTCTGCGCTACGTCTGCTACCGGGTCGACGGCCCGTGCTGCCCCGGCGCCCGCATCGTCGGCTGATCCCCGCCCGGGTCCCCGGTCAGCAGACGGGCCAGCAGCGCGGCCGGCCCCTCCGGCAGGGCGCCGTGGACGAGTTCGGTGCGGTGCACCAGCCGGGGCGCCCGGACCGGCACGCCCACCACGCCCGGCGTGCCCGCCAGGGCGGCGGCGGGCAGCAGGACCGGCCCGTGCCCGGCGGCGACCAGGGCCAGCAGCCCGCGGACGTCGGTGCCCAGGTAGCGGGCGGCCGGCCGGTAGCCGTCGACGGCGGTCACGGCCCGCAACCGGGCGCCGCCCGGGGCGAGCCCGGGGGCGTCCAGCCAGCGGGCGGCGGACAGGTCGGCGAGCGCGAGCCCGCTGCGCCCGGCCAGCGGGTGGTCCGCCGGAAGGGCGACGGCCAGCGGCTGCTCCGCGACCGCGACGGTGGCGAGCGGGCCCACGTCGGGCAGCGGGAGCGGGTCGGACGGCGCGGCCGGGCCGTCGACGAGCGCCAGGTCGACGGCGCCGGCGGCGACCTCGGCGGGCAGGTCGTCCTGGGCGACCACCCGCACCGTCAGGTCCACCGTGGGATGCACCCGGCGCACCTCGGCGAGCGCGTGCCCGACCTGCGCCCCGAGCGCCAGCGGCGTGGCCCCGACGGTGAGGCGGGCGCTCGCGGCACCCGCCAGGCGCGCGATGTCGGCCCGCGCCGCATCGATCCTCAGCAGCAGTGCGGAGGCGTGCTCCAGCAGCCGTGCTCCCGCCTCGGTCGGACCGACCGGGCGCCGGTGCAGCACCGCCGTGCCGAGGTCCGTCTCCAGCGCGGCGACCTGCTGGGAGACCGCGGACTGGGTGTAGCCGAGCGCACGGGCCGCCTCGGAGAACGAGCCCAGCCGGACCACGGTCACGAAGGTGCGCAACTGCTGGGGTTCCACGCGCCATCACCTCCACTGATCGAGGAGTAAGGAATCATCGTTGGCGCTGATCCAGCGCCGCCCGTCAGGATAGCCGTATGACGCCTCCCGCTCCCCGCCTCGCCCTGGTCGGCGACCGCTCGACCGCCGTCCGCTCGCACACCCGCGTCCCGGCCCTGCTCGACGCGCTCGCCGAGCGCGACCAGCTCGTGCTCGACGCCTACTGGATCCCCACCGAGGACGCCGCCGCCCCCGGCGCGCTGGACGGCTTCGACGCCGTCTGGCTGCTCCCCGGCAGCCCGTACCGCAGCGAGGACGGCGCGGTCGCCGCCGTGCGCACCGCCCGCGAGCGGCGCATCCCCTTCCTCGGCACCTGCGCCGGCTTCCAGCACGCGGTGCTGGAGTACGCCCGCCACGTCTGCGGCCTCGACGGCGCCGCGCACGGCGAGAACCACCCCGGCGGGGCGGACCTGGTGGTCGTGCCGCTCAGCTGCTCCCTGGTGGGCCACGAGGGCGCGGTGCGCGTGACGCCCGGCTCGCTGGCCGAACGCGTCCTCGGCGCACCGCGCACGGTGGAGCGCTACCACTGCGGGTACGGACTCAACGACGCCTACCGGGAGCGGCTGACCGCGGGAGGCCTGCGCTTCAGCGGCACCGACGACACCGGGGCGCTGCGGATCCTGGAGCTGCCCGCCGAGACGCACCCGTTCTTCCTGGCCTCGCTGTTCCAGCCGGAGCTGGCCGGCGACGGCACCCGGGCCCATCCGATGATCCGGGCCTTCGCCGCCGCCGCGGTGCGTGCGGCGGACGGCGTCACCGGCCGGCGGTGAGCTGCTCCCACACCTCGGCCACCCTGGGCGCGAGCTCCTCCAGCGGGCCGCTGTTGTCGATCACCAGGTCGGCGATCGCCAGCCGGTCGGCCCGGCTCGCCTGGGCGGCCATCCGGGCGCGGGCCTCCTCCTCGGTCATGCCGCGCAGCCGGACCAGCCGCTCGACCCGCACCTCGTCCGCCGCGTCGACCACGATCACCCGGTCGTAGAGCGGGCCGAGCCCGTTCTCGGCGAGCAGCGGGACGTCGTGCACCACCACCGCGTCCGGCGCGGCCGCCGCCTCCAGCTCGGCGGACCGCGCCCGGACCAGCGGGTGGACGATCGCGTTCAGGGCCCGCAGCCGCTCCGGGTCGGCGAAGACGATCGCACCGAGCGCCGGCCGGTCCAGCGAGCCGTCCGCCGCGAGCACGCCCTCGCCGAACTCGGCGGCCACCGCATCGAGGCCCGCGGTGCCGGGGGCGACCACCTCGCGGGCGATCACGTCGGAGTCCACGATCACCGCGCCGTGGGCGGCGAGCAGCCGCGACACCTCGCTCTTGCCCGCGCCGATGCCGCCCGTCAGTCCGATCTTCAGCATGGCGCCAGGCTACCGGCGGACCTCACCTCGCGGTCACCCCAGGTCGAGGCTCTCCCCCTCGCCGAGGGTGTGCAGCTGCGCCCCGGTGCCCGGCCCGCCGGGGCCGACCAGACGGGTGTGCACCGCCAGCCCGGCCGTGCTGAGCACCGCGTCGTGCACCGGAACGGCCTGCCGCGGCCCGGCCTCGCGCACGTAGTCGACCAGTTCGGCGACCTTGGTCCAGGGCGCGGCGATCGGCAGCAGCAGGGTGTCCACCGGCTGCGGCGGCACGGTCAGCGCGTCCCCGGGGTGGAACAGCCGCCCGTCGAAGAGGAACCCGATGTTGCGCACCCGGGGGATCTCCGGGTGGATCACCGCATGCCACTCGCCGTGCACCGTGACGCCGATCCCGCCGAGGTCGAAGGCGTCGTCCTCCCCGACCGCGGTCACCCGCCGGGCCACCCCCTCCAGCTTCCGGGCGACATCCGGGTTGGTCCACACCCGCAGCGCCGGGTCCGCCTCCAGCGCGGCCCGCAGCGGGGCCTCCTCGAAGTGGTCGGCGTGCTCGTGGGTGATCAGCACGGCGTCCGCTCCCGCCAGGACGGCGGGGTCGGTGAACATCCCGGGGTCGACGACGACCGTCGTCCCCCCGTGCTCCAGGCGTACGCAGGCATGTCCGAACTTGGTGATCCGCATGCCCCGCACGGTACTCCCGAACCGCTACGGCGCGGTGGCGGCCAGCTCCTTCCCGGCGACGGGCCGCGGCGAGGGCAGCACCGCCGGCGCGATCCGCGGCAGCTCCACGTGCTCGCTCAGCCCGAACCGGTCGTGCAGCCGGCGCAGCGGGGCCGGCGCCCACCAGTTGAACTCGCCGAACAGGCTCATCGCGGCGGGCACCAGCAGGCAGCGCACCAGCGTGGCGTCGACCGCCACGGCGACGGCCAGGGCGATGCCCATCTGCTTGACCATCAGCATGTCGCCGAGCGCGAAGCCGGCGAAGACGATCACCATCAGCAGCGCCGCCGAGGTGATGATCCTCCCGCTGCGCTGGACGCCCAGCTCCACCGACCGGGTGCAGCTGTGGCCCTTGTCCCGCAGTTCCTTGATCCGTGAGAGCAGGAAGACCTCGTAGTCCATCGACAGCCCGAAGGCGAAGGCGAACACCAGCACCGGGATGAAGGTCTCCAGACCGCCGGTCGGGCTGAAGCCGAGCAGTCCGCTGAACCAGCCGTCCTGGAAGACCAGGGTGAGCGCGCCGAGCGAGGCGCCCAGCGACAGCAGGTTCATCACCAGCGCCTTGACCGGCATCACCACCGAGCCGGTCATCAGGAACAGCAGGATCAGGGTGCCGAGGGCGACCAGGCCGAGCGCGATCGGC
Source organism: Kitasatospora sp. NPDC015120 (assembly GCF_043080305.1). NCBI lineage: Bacteria > Bacillati > Actinomycetota > Actinomycetes > Kitasatosporales > Streptomycetaceae > Kitasatospora > Kitasatospora sp. NPDC015120. Next base: position 163,353 of record NZ_JBIBVJ010000001.1, read on the forward strand.
CCGCGGGTGTGCAGTTCGTCCTGGAAGTCGACCACCGAGGCCGCGCCGCCGGTCACCTCGGTGGTGAGCCCGCCGCGGTCGGCGCGCAGCTCCTTCACCACCTGCTTGGCCTGCCCGCCCTGCGGGTCGCCGTGCACCAGGACGTCGATGGTGGAGACGGTGTCGCTCACCGGGGTGACGGCGCGCACGCCGCTGACGCCCGGCAGCTGGGCCACCACGTCGTCCGCGTAGGCCTGGGCGACGGCGGCGCCGCTTTCCACCACCACCGTGATCGGGGCGGCGGAGGCCTGCGGGAAGCGCTGGTCGATCGTCTCGGCGACCTGCCGGCCGGCCGAGGAGGCGGGCAGCACGGAGGCGCCGGAGTTGCGCATGTCGGCGTGCAGGAACGGCGCGCCGGCGGCCATCAGCAGCGCGGTGCAGACCAGCGCCACCGGCACCGCCCGCTTGCCGACCCGGCGCACCGTCCGGCTGAAGAAGCCCTCGTCGGGCACGGGCGCCGTGGGGGCCTTGATCCGGCTCCCGGCGAAGCCCAGCAGCGCGGGGATGAGGGTGAGCGCGGCGGCGACCGCGATCACCACGACGCTCACCCCGGCCGCCGAGACGGCGGCGAGCACCGGGCTGGTGAAGACGAACAGGCCGGAGAGCGCGACGGCCACGGTCAGTCCGGAGAAGGCGACGGTGCGCCCGGCCGTGGCGGCGGTCCGCTCGACGGCGGCGGCGATCGTCGCGCCGTGGCCGCGTTCCTCGCGGAAGCGGTTCACCATGAGCAGCGCGTAGTCGATCGACAGGCCGAGGCCGAGCACGGTGGCGATGGGCAGCACGCTGGTGTCGATGTCCATGATCCGGCTGAATCCGAACATGGCCAGCAGCGCGCCGCCGACCGAGGCCACGGCGCCGATCACCGGCAGGCTCGCGGCGGCCAGGCCGCCGAAGACCAGCACCATGACGATCAGGGTGAGCGGCAGGGTGACGATCTCGCCGAAGCGGGTGTCCTTCTCGGTCTGCTTCTTGACCTCGTCCTGGAGCACCAGGTCCCCGCCGACGGTCACCTTCCCGCCCTCGGCCCGGACGTCGGTCTGAATGGCGGAAAGCCGCTGGGTGACGGTGCTGGTCTGGGCGGAGGTGCTGGTGTCGGACATCCGCACCGAGACCAGGCTCGCGGTGCCGTCGGCCGAGCGGAGCGCGGCGGCGCCCGGGCCGGGGCCGTAGGCGTCGGTGGCCGAGGAGACCCCGGGCAGGGCGGCGATCTCGGCGGTGGCGCGGGTCACGGCGTCCCGGACGGCCGCGTCGTCCACCGGCCGGCCGTCCACCACCGCGGTCACGGTGCCCCTGGCCGGGTCGGCGGCGGTGACGACGGCGCTGCCGCGGTCCGCCTCGGAGGAGGCGGAGGAGGCGCCGGCCACCGAGCCCTCGAAGACCCGCCCGCCGATCAGCACGCCTATCACCAGCACGACGGCCCAGAAGCCGAGCACCCAGCGTCGCTGCCGGTAGCAGAACCGGCCGAGGGCGGCGAGGCGCCCGCCGACCTGCTGGCCGGCGGACGGGCGGGCGGGGGCGGCGGAGGACACGGCGGAGCGAGGGCTCATGTGCGGGGGGTGCCTAGCGTGCGGGGCCGGGTGAGCGGCCCATCGGGCAACTCCTCCCACGGTAGGCGGCGTTCACCGAATCACCCATAGGTATTCAATGAGCCCCTCATCACAAAAATTCGCCACATAAGGAATAAATAATGAAGGTCGAAAAACAATGAACCCCGCTCGGAAACCGAGCGGGGTTCATCGATGACGCTAGGCGCTAGTCACGCACCAGCGGGGCAGAGCCTCAGCTCTGGCCGCCGGCCAGCTTCTCGCGCAGGGCGGCCAGGGCCTCGTCCGAGGCCAGGGCGCCGGAGCCCTCGTCGCTGCTGGACGAGTAGGAGCCACCGGCGGCGGCGGCGACGGCGTCGCCACCCTCGGCAGCGGCCTCCGCGTCGGCCTCGCGGCTCTTGATGACCTGGGCCTGGTGCTGCTCGAAGCGGGCCTGGGCCTCGGCGTACTGCCGCTCCCACTCCTCGCGCTGCTTCTCGAAGCCGGGCAGCCAGTCGTTCGCCTCGGGGTCGAAGCCCTCCGGGTAGATGTAGTTGCCCTGGTCGTCGTAGGACGCGGCCATGCCGTACAGGGTCGGGTCGAACTCGACCTCGGCCGGGTTGGCACCCAGCGCCTCGTTGGCCTGCTTCAGCGAGAGGCTGATGCGGCGACGCTCCAGGTCGATGTCGATGACCTTGACGAAGATCTCGTCGCCGACCTGGACGACCTGCTCCGGGATCTCGACGTGGCGCTCGGCCAGCTCGGAGATGTGGACCAGACCCTCGATGCCCTCGTCCACGCGGACGAACGCACCGAACGGAACCAGCTTGGTGACCTTACCCGGGACGACCTGACCGATCTGGTGGGTCCGGGCGAACTGCTGCCACGGGTCCTCCTGGGTCGCCTTCAGCGACAGGGAGACGCGCTCGCGGTCCATGTCGACGTCCAGGACCTCGACCGTGACCTCCTGGCCGACCTCGACGACCTCGGACGGGTGGTCGATGTGCTTCCAGGACAGCTCGGAGACGTGGACCAGACCGTCGACGCCACCCAGGTCCACGAAGGCACCGAAGTTGACGATCGAGGAGACGACGCCGGAGCGCACCTGGCCCTTCTGGAGGGTGGTGAGGAAGGTCTGGCGGACCTCGCTCTGGGTCTGCTCCAGCCAGGCACGGCGGGACAGGACCACGTTGTTGCGGTTCTTGTCCAGCTCGATGATCTTGGCCTCAAGCTCCTTGCCCACGTAGGGCTGGAGGTCGCGGACGCGGCGCATCTCGACGAGCGAGGCCGGGAGGAAGCCACGGAGGCCGATGTCGAGGATGAGACCACCCTTGACGACCTCGATGACGGTACCGGTGACGATGCCGTCCTCTTCCTTGATCTTCTCGATCGTGCCCCAGGCACGCTCGTACTGAGCGCGCTTCTTGGACAGGATGAGACGACCCTCCTTGTCCTCCTTCTGGAGAACCAGGGCCTCGATGTTGTCGCCGACGGCGACGACCTCGTGCGGGTCGACGTCGTGCTTGATCGACAGCTCGCGGGACGGGATGACGCCCTCGGTCTTGTAACCGATGTCGAGGAGGACCTCGTCACGGTCGACCTTCACGATGACGCCCTCGACGATGTCGCCATCGTTGAAGTACTTGATGGTCTCGTCGATCGCGGCCAGGAACGCCTCGGCGTCGCCGATGTCGTTGAGCGCGACCTGCGGGGTGGTGCTGAGGGAGGAGTCGGTGGGGCTCGTCATTAGGAAAAGGGCTCCGGTACGGACATGAAAGTCGTAGGTAATGCCACGCGGAGGGCCCGTATCGCTCCCACCGAAAGCCGGACAGCCAAGAACACGGAGCACCGGGATTCCCGCAGCAACGGGAGATCGGCGTCCGTCTTGCGACCGTGGGGTCTTCGACAGATGCGAGCGCGACCTGCTCCGTCCGAGGCGCGCAGGCCCGCAGCGCAACTTGTAGCATACGGGGACGGCCAGGCACGGTCAACGCCAAGAACGGCAAGACGGTGGAGCCCGGTATGGATCAGGCCATATCCTCCGATTGCGCACCTCGATGGGTGGCGGCCGCTGGGAGGACCCTTCCCCGGATGCCACCGCCGGGACACCGGACCTCTCGGACCGGTTCACGGCAGCGGCGCTTCCGCAGACGACACCCTACGCGATGGGCCTTCTCACCGTGACCGGCACCCCCCTCCCCGACCCCCATGATCTTGACGAGGACGGCGACGACGCGGTAAGGCGCTCCGCCGGCACCGGCGAGAGCAGCCGCGCCAGCCGCCACTGGTGGGACCGCAACGCCGACGAGTACCAGGACGAACACGGCGCGTTCCTCGGCGACGACCGGTTCACCTGGTGCCCCGAGGGCCTCGACGAGGCCGACGCCCGGCTGCTCGGCGACGTCACCGGCCGCACCGTCCTGGAGATCGGTGCCGGCGCCGCCCAGTGCTCGCGCTGGCTGGCCGGCCGCGGCGCCCGCCCGGTCGCCCTCGACATCTCGCACCGCCAGCTCCAGCACTCGCTGCGGATCGACCTCGCCCGCGGCGCCGCACCCGTCCCGGTCGTCCAGGCCGACGCCGCCGTGCTGCCCTTCGCCGACGCCTCCTTCGACCTCGCCTGCTCCGCCTACGGCGCCGTCCCGTTCAGCGCCGACACCGCCGCCCTGATGCGCGAGGTGCACCGGGTGCTGCGGCCCGGCGGGCGCTGGGTCTTCTCGGTCACCCACCCGATCCGCTGGGCCTTCCCCGACGAGCCGGGCGTCGAGGGCCTCACCGCCGTCGCCTCCTACTTCGACCGCACCCCCTACGTCGAGGAGGACGAGCAGGGCCGCGCCACCTACGTCGAGCACCACCGCACCCTCGGCGACCGGGTCCGCGAACTCGTCGCGGCCGGCTTCCGGCTGCTCGACCTCGTCGAGCCCGAGTGGCCGGACGGGCACGAGCAGGAGTGGGGCGGCTGGTCGCCGCTGCGCGGGCGGTTCATCCCCGGCACCGCGATCTTCGTCGCCGAGCGGGACTGACGCGTGCACCCGTCCTGGCGCGAGCTGCCCGTCCGCACCGCCCTGCCCGCCCTGGCCGGCGCGCTGGAGGAGCACGGCGCCGCCGTCCTCGCCGCCCCGCCCGGCACCGGCAAGACGACCCTCGTGCCGCTCGCCCTGGCCGGGCTGCTCGGTTCCGGGCCCGTTCGCCGTGTCCTCGTCGCCGAACCGCGACGGCTCGCCGTCCGGGCCGCCGCCCGGCGGATGGCCTGGCTGCTCGGCTCCACGGTGGGCGCCGAGGTCGGCTTCACCGTGCGCGGCGAGCGGCGCGTCGGGCCGGACACCGTGGTCGAGGTGGTCACCACCGGCGTGCTGCTCCAGCGCCTCCAGCGCGACCAGGAGCTGGCGGGCGTCGACGTCGTCGTGCTCGACGAGTGCCACGAACGGCACCTGGACGCCGACACCGCGCTCGCCTTCCTGCTCGACGTGCGCGCCGCCCTGCGGCCCGAGCTGCGGATCGTCTGCGCCTCCGCCACGTCCGACACCGCCGCCTGGGCGGAGTTGCTGGACGGCGCGCCGGTGGTCGAGGCGCACGGCGTCTCGCACCCGGTGGAGGTCGTGTGGGCGCCGCCGCCGCGCGCCGTCCGGCCCGCGCACGGCACCCGGGTGGACTTCGCGCTGCTCGACCACGTCGCTTCCGTCGTCCGGCGGGCCCTGAGCGAGCGGGAGGGGGACGTGCTCTGCTTCCTGCCCGGCGTCGGCGAGATCGCCCGGGTCGCCGGGCAGCTCGGCGGCGTGCCGGCCGAGGTCCTGCAACTGCACGGCCGCGCCCCGCAGGCCGTGCAGGACGCCGCCCTCGCGCCGTCCGACGGGCGCCGCGTCGTGCTGGCCACCGCCGTCGCCGAGTCCTCGCTCACCGTCCCCGGTGTGCGGGTCGTGGTGGACGCCGGGCTCGCCCGCGAACCGCGCACCGACCACGCGCGCGGGCTCTCCGCCCTGGTGACCGTCCGCGCCTCGCTCGCCGCCGCCCGCCAGCGCGCCGGCCGCGCCGGCCGCGAGGCCCCGGGCACCGTCTACCGCTGCTGGCACGAGGCCGAGGACGCCCGCGCCGCCCGCTTCCCCACCCCCGAGATCGCGCTCGCCGACCTGACGTCCTTCGCCCTCCAGGCCGCCGTGTGGGGCGACCCGGACGCCACCGGGCTCGCCCTGCCGGACCGGCCCCCGGCGGGGGCGATGGCCGCCGCCCGGGAGACCCTGCTCGCCCTCGGGGCGGTCTCCGCCGACGGCCGGGCGACGAAGCGCGGCGTCCGCCTCGCCCGCACCGGGCTCCACCCGCGGCTGGGCCGGGCCCTCGTCGACGGGGCGCCCCTGGTCGGCGCCGACCGGGCCGCCGAGGTGGTCGCCCTGCTCTCCGAGGAGCCGCCGCGCGCGCTGGGGGACGACCTCGCCGCCGTCCTGCGCACCGTCCGCACCGCGCGGGACCCGTACGCGGGCCGCTGGCGCGAGGAGACCCGCCGCCTGCGCCGCGCCTCCGGTTCCGAACCCTCCACCGCCCTTCCCGACTCCACGGCCGTCGGCCTCGTCGTCGCCCTCGCCTTCCCCGAACGCATCGCCCGCGCCCGGGTGGAGCGGCCCGCCCCGGGCGAGCGCAGCCCGTACCTGATGGTGTCGGGGACGGCGGCCGAACTCGCCCCCGGCACGGCGTTGGGGTCCCTCCCCTGGCTCGCCGTCGCGACGGCCGACCGCCCGGCCGGATCCCCTTCCGCCCGGATCCTGAACGCCGCCGCCCTCGACGAGGAAACCGCCCGCCAGGCCGGAGCGCCACTCCTCACCCAGCGCGCCGAAGTCCACTGGGACACCCGGCGAGGCGAGGTCGTCTCCCGCCGGGTGGAGTCCCTCGGCGCCGTCGAACTCGCCGAGAAGCCGCTCAGCAACCCCGACCGGGCCCTCGTCCGCGCCGCCCTCCTCGAAGGCCTCACCCGCGAGGGCGTCAGCACCCTGCTGACGTTTCCGTCCAACCTGCGCGAGCGACTGGCCTTCCTCCACACCGCCATCGGCGCTCCCTGGCCCGACGTCAGCGACGAGGCCCTGCTCGCGCGTGCCGACGAGTGGCTGGAGCCCGAACTCTCCCGCGCCCGCCGCCGATCGGATCTCGCGAGGATCGACACCACGGCGGCCCTGCAACGCCTCCTGCCGTGGTCGACCGGCGAGGCGGGCCGCTTGGACGAACTCGCCCCCGAACGCATTACGGTGCCGTCAGGCTCGAAGATCCGCGTCGACTACACCACCGAACGCCCGGTGCTGGCCGTCAAGTTGCAGGAACTCTTCGGATGGAAGGCCGCTCCCGCCCTGGCCGCCGGGAGGATCCCGCTCACCATCCACCTCCTCTCCCCCGCCGGCCGCCCCGCCGCCATCACCGGAGATCTGGCGTCCTTCTGGCACAACGGCTACCCCGCCGTCCGCGCAGATCTGAGAGGCCGCTACCCCCGCCACCCCTGGCCCGAGGACCCGACGACGGCAGAGCCCACCAAGCGCACCAACGCCCGGAAGTAGAGCTCAAGAGGAGGCCCCGTGCGTCAGGCCTCGCCGAACTCGCCGACTCGAACAGCCGCAACGAACGACTGCCACGCGTCGGTCGAATAAGCCAGTGCAGGGCCCTCGGGATCCTTGGAATCCCGGACCGGCACCTGGCCCGACGACCCGATCATCACCTCGACACATTGCCCCTGCTGGGCGCTGTACGAGCTCTTGCGCCAAGCAGCGCTGCGCAGGTCATCCATGGTCAAAACCCCTCCGCACTTCTCGAATGAACTCGATGCTCGCCGCCCGGGACAGCGCCTCCACCTGGAGGTGATCGTACTCACTGGCCCACTCGGCCAGTGTCTCCGGATCGCGCTCGAGGAAGCCCCGCTTCTGAGTCTCCCCATAGCCAACCATGGATCTGTTCTGCATGGTCAGCAACGTAACCGGGTGAGCAAACGGCCTGACTTCACCCAGCGAGAAGGGACTGATCTGCACAAGCACGCGGGGCCGAGCCGCAAGCGCCTCAAGGTGCCGCAACTGCTCGGCCATGACTTCTCGGCTACCGATGGACCGCCGCAGCGCCCCTTCGTCTATGACCACATGGATGTGTGGTGCGGGATCACAAGCAAGGATCCTCTGCCGGTGGAGCAGCAACTCGGTTCGCTCATCGGCCTGCTGCTGCGTTGCAACACCCCGGCCGACCAGCGCCCCCTGATATGCCCGGATGTACGCGGGAGTCTGTAGCAGGCTCGGAACGATGTTGATCTCGAACAGCCGCATCGCCACAGCCTTCGACTCGTCGAGCAGGTACTCCTCGAAGCCCTCGAACAGGATGCGCCGACCCGACCTGCTCCACTCCGCCAGGAACCTCTTCTCCACACCGAACGCTCTGTCAAGTTGTGTTGCGATTCGTCGAGTTGCTTTCCTTCGGCCATTTTCAAGGGCGGAGATGTGCGACGACGTACACCCGACCAGCCCCGCAAGGTGCTCCTGTGTCCACCCTCGCTGCTCACGCGACCTGCGGACGAGCGCTCCGAACTCGGCCGCCGGGGAGCCCTGCGGATCAAGTTCCCTCTTGTTCAAGGCGATTCACCCTACCAATCAAACAGCATCGACAAGTTGAATACCTCCAGATCCTAGAGCACAGTGGATGCGCCGGGTAGTCGCATCGCTACACACCGAAGCGACGCCTTGACGCTCCTCCCTCCCACCCCCACCGAGGACTCCGCCATGCTCGCTTCCTGCCGTCCCCGTACGTTCGCCGCCCGCCTCGACTCCCGCACCTCCTCCACGCCCATCGCCCGCCAGCTGCTCCGCGCGTACCTCTCCGCGCTGCCCACCGGCGACCGCTACTCCGATGTCGCCGAACTCCTTCTCGGCGAGTTGTTCGCCAATGCCGTCCAGCACTCCCACGCCCCCGGCGACCGCCTCATCGAGGTCCGCTTCGCCCTCATCAACTCCCGCCTGCGCCTGGAAGTCCACGACGCCGGCAGCAACCGACCCGCCCTCCGCGCCACCACCACGGACGACGAGCACGGACGCGGCCTCCTCCTCATCAACGAACTCGCCGAGCGCTGGGGCTGCTGCCCCCGCGCGGGCGGGGTCGGCAAGTTCGTCTGGGCCCTGGTCGCCCCCGCCCTCGTCACCGCCTGAAGGCGCACCTCCCTCCCTCGTTGCGCAGGAAGTCGGCCACACCGACTTCCTGCGCAGCAGCAACGGTGAGCCGGTTGCGTCGGCGAGTGACAGACTCGCGCCATGCGGACGATCATCGAGGACATGGCTCGCGACTTGGTGCAGGTGCCGGGCGTGGTCGGGGTGCTGCTCGGCGGCAGCCGGGCGCGCGGAGAGCACCGGCCCGACTCGGACTGGGATCTCGGCGTCTACTACCGCGGCGAGCTCGACGTCGCCGCGTTGCGCGCGCTGGCCGGGCCGGGCGTGGACGTCGCCGCTCCGGGCGGCTGGGGGCCCTGGGTGAACGGCGGCGCGTGGCTGCGGGTCGACGGGGTCGCGGTGGACTGGATCCTGCGGGACCTGGACCGAGTCGAGCAGGTGTGGGCCGACTGCTGCGAGGGCCGGTACGAGGTGGGGGTGCAGGCGGGTCATCCGCTCGGGTTCTGGTCGCCCTGCTACGCGGGCGAGGTGGCGCTGGGGCAGGTCCTGACCGACCCCGGTGGAGAGCTGACCGACCTCCGGCGGCGGACCGCGAGGTACCCGGAGCGGTTGCGGGAAGCGCTGACGGCGGGGGCCTGGGAGGCGGAGTTCCTGGCCGGTGCTGCGGCGAAAGGCGCCGCACGGGCCGACCTCCTCTACGTCTCCCTGTGCCTGTCGCGAGCGGTCGGCGTGCTGGTGCAGGCGCTGTACGCCGCGGACCGGCGCTGGTGCCTGAACGAGAAGGGCGCCCTGGCTGTCGTCGAGACGCTGCCGGCAGCACCACCGGACTTCGGCGCGCGCGTCCGCAGCATCCTGGGATGCCCGGGCGGGACTCCCGAGGAACTGAGCGCGACGGTGATCCGGGCCCAGACACTGGTCCAGGAAGCCCTCACGATGCTGAGAACACCCACGGCGCAGGCGTGATTCGGCTCGCGGCCGCCCCGCCTCGTCGGCGAGGAGGTCAAACCGCGCGGCCCCATCGAGACCGAAGCAGCCCGCCGCCTCGCCGACGGCCTCAAGGACGAGTAGCCACCCGGCTACCCCACACCTTCTCAGCCGAGGCGGCGCCAGTTGATCCACGAGCCGTTGCCGTTGCGGATGATCTCGTACAGGTGGCCGTCGGCCCAGCGGGCCTGGAAGTACAGGGTGTCGGGGTCATCGGCGTACACCCGGATCTCGCTCGTGAGGTTGCCCCCGAACGAGACCCAGTCGCTGAGGACGCCCGACGGGCTGATCCACCGCGCCCACATGGCGTTGTCGGTCCCGACCGCGAAGACGTGGTCGACGCCGTTGATCGTGTAGTAGAGGGGGTCGCCCAGGGCGCCGCCGCACTTGACCGGGCCGCCGGCCACGTCGAGGGACCTCACCTCGATCTTGGTGGTGCTGCAGTGGACGCGGGGGAACTTCGCGGGGACGGCAGCCTGTGCCGCCGTCGCGGTGGCGACCGCACCGCCCAGCGTCGCGCTCAGGAGCGCCACCGCGACGGCGGCGGTCTTCTTGATCCTCATCATCCGTGTCTCCCCAGTGGTGGTGGTCACGCGCTACTGACCACCCGACGCGCTGTCGCCGCCACCCGGTTCGGTCCCGTCCGCCGGGGCGCCCCGATCCTGCCCCATCGGGCACGGCGGCGATCCGCCACGCCGCGCGGTGACACGCCACTCGGTGAGCCGGACGGAGGAGGAGCGGTTCACCCGCCAAGGGGAGCCGGTCCCTCCCCACGGCGGAGGCGGCGACCGGGGGCGGGCTGGAAGGTTGGAGGCAGTCGGGAATCAGCCTGATCGTCCTGCTCTCACGAAGGATTGACCATGCGAAAGCTCACCACCGCCCTCGCGCTCACCACTGCGGCCGTGTCCCTCGCGGCCGGGACGGCGGGCACCGCCGCGGCCGCGCCGGCCACCCCCGTACCGACCCAGCACCTCGTGCTGCACAGCTGGACCCTGCTCAACGAGTACGGCCCGGGTCCCAACCCGGGCGAGCGGCTCACCGCGCGGGTCAGCGCCCGTGCGGTCGACGGCCACACCCAGGGGCACGTCGTGGTGCAGCACGTGTTCGAGAAGACCGGCACCACCCGGGCCGAGTTCGACGTCGACTGCCTGACCGTCGACGGGAACGGTGCCATCACCGTGACCGGGCCCGTCTCGCAGGTCGTGGTCACCCCGTTCGGGGGCGAGCCGTACCTCTTCGAGGAGGGCCGGCACCCCGAGGCCGGCCTCACCTTCTACCCGACCGACGAGCAGCACCAGCGTCGGGTCGGCTGGAACCGGACCAACCCCCGGACGCACTCCGAAGTCGTCAAGTGCGGCGCGGTTCCGGCCGGCCTCTGGGTCATCGACGGCGGAACCTTCCTGCGCCGCTAGTGCTGTGACCGCATAGGTTCATCCGGCCCCGTCCGGCTCCCGGCGACCTACCACCGCGCCCACGGCGTCACCTACTTCCACGGCTGCTACTCCGTCGGCGACGGAACGGCTCAGGTCAGGCGGGCCAGCGCCTCCAGTTCGGACCCCTTGGCGCCGTGCGCGATGAGGTAGGCAGGGAGGGAGCCGTGGTGGCTTCGGATCCAGACCAAAGCCCGCCGGATGTGGTGGGCGGCGACCGATCGGGTGCCGTGAGTCAGCCCCGATGACGCCCCCGGACCGGTCAGGCCCAACGCGGGATTGGAACGCAGGAAGTCCCCAATGACCTCGGCTTCGGACGCACCCAGCAACGTCTGAACAACCGCGACCACAACACCCGTACGGTCCTTCCCCGAGGCGCAGTGCACCAGGACAGCCGGTCCATCGGCCGCCAGGAGCCTGCGGATCACCGCTACCACCGACCGTCCGGCGTGCTCGGCCATCGAGGGATAGAGCTCCAGCTGCTCAGCGGGCCATCTCTGTTCGGCGTACACCGGAACATGCAGGCACTCGAAACCGAGGCCGTGCAGCTCATCCGGCCGCTCCGCGACCTCGGGAACACTCCTCAGGTCCACGACCGTGCGCACCCCCAGACCACCCAGAGACCGCGCTCCCTCGACCGTCAACTCACCCAACGCACCGGAGCGGTAGAGCACACCCCGGGGCAAGGAGCCGACCCCTCCGGCATCCCGGAAGTTCCTCACACCGACAAGGGCGGCTCGCACCGCGCCGCTTCCCACGCCGTCAACCATCACCTCGCCACGCTACGCCATCCGCTGGGGGGACCCGCATATACCCTCCTGGCGGACCTCGCCGTCGTCGTAGGCGAACACGTGGCGGGGGTCGGTGTAGGTGCCGACGATCCCGGTGATCTCGATCTCGATGCCGGTCTCCTCGCGCGTCTCGCGCACGCCGCAGCCGGCGATCGACTCGCCGATGTCCATCCTGCCGCCCGGCAGCGCCCACATGCCGTTGTCGGTACGCCGCTGGAGAAGAACCCGGCCCGCGGCGTCGACCACGACCACGGATGCGGCCGGGACCAGGGAGTTGGCCTCGGGGGCGCCGGGGTCGTCCTCGTAGTCACGCCTGGGCATGATCCACCACCTCCGTCATGGGTTTACAGTCCAGACGCGCGCACAGGAAGTCGGGCCCACCGACTTCCTACTCCGAGGCCCACCAGGTCGAGGGCGATGCGACCGCGTAGCCCAGGGACTCGTAGAGCGGGCGGCCCAGCTTGGAAGCGGTGAGGGTGGCCGGGAGGTCCGCGACGTGGGCGAGGGCGCCGAGCATCACGGCGCGGCCGACGCCTCGGGAGCGGAAGGCGGACGAGGTGGCGATCCAGTAGTGGCCGGCGAGGCCGTCTGCCACGACGCTCACGCCGGCGCCCGCGGGCACGCCGTCGACCGAGGCGATGAACACGTCCACGCCCGGCTGTTCGATCAGCGCGGTCGGGAAGAGCTCACCGGCGCGGTAGGGCTCGAAGCCGGCCAGGTCGAAGCCCTCGATCACGATCCGCTCGGCCGCCCGGAGGTCCTCGGGCCGCCGCACCCGCGTCACGTCCAGTGCCGGGGCGTCGACGGGTCCGGGCAGGCGCAGCATGATCGGCATCTGCCAGGTGCGCAGGCCCAGGTGGCTCAGGTCCGTCGCGCCGAACGGATCCTCGACGGTCACCGGACCTGCGGCCCGGCGGACCAGTTCGCCCACCTCGGCCACCTCGTCCGGGTCGAGGTCGGGCTCCTGGATCAGGATCCGCCCGCCGGCCCGCTCGTCGCCGTGGACGGCGAGGAACCCGCGGCGCCGGATCACCTCGTGGCCCCGGGACACGCCGGTGGCGGTCCAGAAGGCAGCGGAGTTGCGGGCCTGGCGCGTCGGCGCCCCGGTCGGGGAGGTGAGCTGGCCGGTCGTCGTGGATTCCGTCGTCACCGGGCCCACGGTAATACGAAACTGACTCCGTGACACGGCCTGGTCAACAACGGGCCGACCGGGCCGGCGCGGCGCACGGGCGCGCGGCGCCGGCCCGGTGGCGGCGGGGGCCCGTCAGAGCTGGCTGACCCAGTACGGCTCGACGGTCATCCAGCCGTTGCCCCGGGCGCCGTTGAGCCGGCCGGTGCTGGTGCGGGCGAGGGTGTACCAGGACTCGACGTAGTCCGGGTCGTCGACCCACCAGGAGGAGGGCAGCGCCGCCAGGACGGCGTTGACCAGCGGGATGTAGGCGCCCTGGTCGGCGATGGTGAGCAGGACGGCGGCGACGGCCTGGGCGAGGGCCAGGTAGTTGGTGTCGCCGTCGTCCTCCATCAGGACGACGTCGGCCAGGTTGTACTTGTAGTTCGACCAGTTCACCAGGATCTGGTTGGGGTAGTACACCGTGCCGTCGTACTGGAGGTACGGCATGGCGACGGAGTCGACCCGGACCTTGCCGTCCTGGCCGAAGCCGGTCACCAGGCTGAACATCTCGGCGGCGCCCTTGAACCAGGGCTCCTCGTCGTCGTTCACCTCGACGGCGGTGATCTTGGTGCCCCACCAGCCGGACGCGGCCTGCGCGGCGGAGCCCAGGCCGTGGGCGGCGAACTCCCGCTGGAGCAGTTCGATTCCGGCGGTCGTCGCCTTGGCCGTGTCGAGGTCGACCAGGTAGACGGGGCGGGCGGGCAGGGTGCCGGCGTCGAGGCCGAGGGCCCGGCCGGCGGTGTCGTAGGCACGGACGGTGCGGGTGTGCTCGTCGGTGCCGGCGACGGCGACCAGCGGCGCGGCGCCCGCGTCGAGGGCGGCCCGCATCGAGGGGTCGGCGAGCTGGACGCGCAGCAGCGGGCCGAGGCCGGCGCCGAGGCCCTTGGCGTCGGCGATGCCGCGGTCCGCCCGCTCGGTGGCGGCGGCGAGGGCCGGGGAGCCGGCCGCCAGCGGGGCGAGTTCGGCGGAGGCGGAGGCGGTCGCGGTGCGCAGCCGCTCGCGCAGCGCGGGGTCGGTGAGGGAGGTGGCGAGGGTACGGGCGATCCCGTCCTCGATCGCGGTGACCCGGGAGGCGGCCGCCGGAGGGGCCGGGGCGGCCGGAGGGGTGGCCGGGGCGGCCACCGCCCGGCCCGCGCCGAACGCGAGCAGGGGCAGGGCCGTGAGCGCGACGACGGCGCGTCGCACACGGGAGGGGGACATGAGGGTTCTCCAGGCTCGTCGGGTGAGGCGTCGGAGCTGCGGTGCGGACCGGCGCCGCGATCAAGAAGCGACGGCGCCATGACAAGTGAAGGGGTTCCCTGACCCGGTATCAACCCCCCGGGCGACAACGGCGGGCGAGGGCCCCTCGCCCCGGCTCACCCGCCGCCGGAGAAGCCCCCGCCGGAATTGGCCGAGCCCGAGCCGCCGTAGACCCAGCCGCCGGAGGAGGGCCGGGGGGTGGGGCGCACGCGCCGCTCGGTGCGGCGCAGCACGGGGACGCCGGCCGGGCCGAGCAGGTCCTCCAGGGCGCGCTGGAGCGCGTCGACGTCGGTGCCCTTCGGCGCCCGGTGCGGGCGTCCGCCGTCGCCGGCCGCGGCCACCACCGTGATGTCGAGGGTGCGGACGGCCGGTTCGGGGTCCCCCTCGTAGGGCTCCTCCACGACCTCGTCCAGCTGGACGCGCCGCAGGTCGGAGATCGGGGCCCAGGCATCCGCGCGGGCACCCCGGACGAAGCGCAGTCCGGTCGCGGCCCCGGCCGGGGCGAACTGCACCCGGCGGACCGACCGCAGCTCGGCGACCGCGACGAACGGCCACAGCACCAGCACGGCGGACACCCACAGCACCGCGCAGACGGTCACCGCGCCCACGAAGGTGGCACCGGCGATCACCGCGACCTCCACCAGCAGCGCGCCGGCGGGGAGGAAGGCGGCGCCGACGGCGAACGCGCCGGCCAGCATGCGCAGCACCAGGAGCGCGGCGGCGGGCCAGGAGCCCCCGCCCGGCTCGAACACGAGGTCGACGGTGGTACCGTCACGGCCGCGGCGGAGCACCTCATCGGCAGGCATGCCGCCAGGGTAGGACCGCCCCGCGCCGCCGGAAAGGCCCCGGGCGCGGCCTCGACGAGACCGCGCCCGGGGCTGCTTGACGAACCGTCAGTGCGCGGCCGCCTCCCAGTCGGCGCCGACGCCGACCGAGACGTCGAGCGGGGCGCGCAGCGGGTAGGCGCCGGCCATCTGCTCGCGGACGACCGCCTCGACCGGCTCGCGCTCGCCGGGCGCCAGCTCCAGCACGATCTCGTCGTGGACCTGGAGCAGCATCCGGGAGGTCAGCCCGGCGGTGCGCAGCGCCTCGTCGACCCGGAGCATGGCGATCTTCACGATGTCGGCGGCCGAGCCCTGGATCGGGGCGTTGAGGGCCATCCGCTCGGCCATCTCGCGGCGCTGGCGGTTGTCGCTGTTGAGGTCCGGCAGGTAGCGGCGACGGCCGAGCAGGGTCTCGGTGTAGCCGGTGGCGCGGGCCTCCTCGACCACCCGGTGCAGGTAGTCGCGCACGCCGCCGAAGCGCTCGAAGTAGGTGTCCATCAGGCCCTGGGCCTCGGCGGGCTTGATGCCGAGCTGCTGGGAGAGCCCGTAGGCGGAGAGCCCGTAGGCGAGGCCGTAGGACATCGCCTTGATCTTGCGCCGCATCTCGGCGTCGACGGCGCTGCCCGGCACCTCGAACACCTGGGAGGCGACGGTGGTGTGGAGGTCCTCGCCGCTGGCGAAGGCCTCGATCAGCGCCTCGTCCTCGGAGAGGTGGGCCATGATCCGCAGCTCGATCTGCGAGTAGTCGGCGGTGAGCAGCGACTCGTAGCCCTCGCCGACGACGAAGGCGCGGCGGATCATCCGGCCCTCCTCGGTGCGGACCGGGATGTTCTGCAGGTTCGGGTCCTGCGAGGAGAGCCGGCCGGTGGCGGCGACCATCTGGTTGAAGGTGGTGTGGATGCGTCCGGCCGGGGAGACCGTCTTGAGCAGGCCCTCGACGGTGGTGCGCAGCTTGGCCTGGTCCCGGTGGCGCAGCAGGATGACCGGCAGCTCGTTGTCGGTCTGGGTGGCGAGCCAGGTGAGCGCGTCGGCGTCGGTGGTGTAGCCGGTCTTGATCTTCTTGGTCTTCGGCAGGGCGAGCTCGCCGAAGAGGATCTCCTGGAGCTGCTTGGGCGAGCCGAGGTTGAACTCGTGGCCGGCCGCGGCGTGCGCCTCCTCGACCACCCGCTGGATCTCGGCGGCGAACTGGGCCTCCAGCCCGGTCAGCCAGTCCCGGTCGGCGGCGATGCCGGTGCGCTCCATGCGGGCGAGCAGGGCGGCGATCGGCAGTTCCATGTCGCGCATCAGCTCGGTGGCGCCGACCTCGGCGAGGCGGCCGTCGAAGAGCGCGGCGAGGTCGAGCACGGCGCGGGCCTGGAGCATCAGCGCCTGGGCGTGGGCGGCCGGGTCCTCCTCCGGGGCGTCGAAGGCGAGCTGGCCGGACTCGGCGGCGGGGGCCGGGGCGAGCGAGCGGCCCAGGTACTCCTCGGCGAGCACCTCCAGGGTGAAGGTGCGCCGGCCGGGCTTCTCCAGGTAGGCGGCGAGGGCGGTGTCGGCGACGACGCCCTCGACGCTCCAGCCGCGCTCGGCGAAGGCGCGCATGACCTGCTTGGCGATGTGCAGGGCCTTGGGTGCGGCCGGGTCGGCCAGCCAGCCGGCGAAGGCACGCTCGTCCTCCTCGGCGAGCAGCGCCGGGTCGAACCAGGCGGCGGTCTCCCCGGCGGCGAGCGCGACCTCGGTGACCTCGCCGCTGCCGAGCGCCCACTGGTAGACGGCGGCCAGCGCGACCGGGGACTTGTCGCTCGCGTGCTCCCGCAGCCAGACGGCGAGGGTGCCGGGGTCGGTGAGCAGCTCGCCGTCGACCTCGACCCCGGGGGCGAGCTCCACGGCCTCGGGCTCGGCGGCGGCCGGGTCGATGCCGAAGACCCGGTCGCGGAAGTTGGCGTTGCGGAACTCCAGCGACTCCATCAGCGCGCCGACGGCCGGCTGGTCGAACGGCGCGCGGGCCAGGTCGGCCACGCCGAGCGGGAGTTCGACGTCGCGGACCAGTTCGGTCAGGACGCGGTTGCGCCTGACCGAGTCGAGGTGCTCGCGCAGCTTCTCGCCGATCTTGCCCTTGACCTCGTCGGCGCGGGCGACCAGTTCCTCGAAGGAGCCGAACTGGTTGACCCACTTGGCGGCGGTCTTCTCGCCGACGCCGGGGATGCCGGGCAGGTTGTCGGACGGGTCACCGCGCAGCGCGGCGAGGTCGGGGTACTGCCGGGGGGTGACGCCGTACTTCTCGGCGACCTTCTCCGGGGTGTAGCGGGTGAGCTCGGAGACGCCCTTGGTCGGGTAGAGCACGGTGATGTGCTCGGTGACCAGCTGGAGGGAGTCGCGGTCGCCGGTGACGATGTCGACGTCGTAGCCGGCCGCCTCGGCGGCGGTGGCCAGGGTGGCGATGATGTCGTCGGCCTCGAAGCCCTCGGCGGTCAGCCGCGGCACGTTCATGGCGTCGAGCAGCTCGCCGATCAGGCCGACCTGGCTGCGGAACTCGTCCGGGGTCTTGGCCCGGTTGGCCTTGTAGTCGGGGAACTCCACC
The DNA here is from genome assembly GCF_043080305.1 of Kitasatospora sp. NPDC015120. Classification (NCBI taxonomy): domain Bacteria; kingdom Bacillati; phylum Actinomycetota; class Actinomycetes; order Kitasatosporales; family Streptomycetaceae; genus Kitasatospora; species Kitasatospora sp. NPDC015120. Next base: position 181,026 of record NZ_JBIBVJ010000001.1, read on the forward strand.
GAGCGGAAGGTCTGGCGGGAGAGGTCGAAGGCGACCGCGAGGTGGGTGGGGGCCTCGTCCCGGACGGTGTTGGCGAGCATCGAGGCGAAGCCGTACACCGCGTTGGTGGGCTGGCCGGTGGAGGTGTTGAAGTTCTCCACGGGCAGCGCGTAGAACGCCCGGTAGGCCATGGAGTGCCCGTCGAGCAGCATCAGGCGGGGCCGCGATCCGGCTCCGCCGCCACCCGGCGCGCCCTTGTCCGTACTCTGCGTAGCCACGTCAACGTCCGTTCCTGCCGATTCCACTACCGGCCACCGATCCTAGGGCCCGCCACCGACAAAAGGGGCATGCCGGGGGCGGGCGCCCCTCCCGTGCGCTCACGCCCCGGGCGCCACACCCGTTCACCGCGGTCAGCACCACTACCGCCGAGTAGGACGGTCGTACGATCACAGGCAGCACGACGACGCGACCCCCGAGCGGCAGGAGCTCCCCCATGACCGACCCGGCCCCCGACGCAGCCACCACCACCGCCGACGCGGCCCCCGACGGCCCCGTCCAGGCCCCCTTCCTCGACGTCTCGCCGGAGATGCTGGAGCACTTCGCCAGGCTCGGCGTGGAGCCGGCCGCCTTCTCCGGCGGACGGCTCGGCGAGAAGCTCGGCATCCGGATCGTCGAGGCCTCCGGCGACCGGGTGGTCGGCACCATGCCGGTGGACGGCAACCAGCAGCCGTACGGCCTGCTGCACGGCGGCGCCTCGGCGGCGCTGGCCGAGACCCTGGGCTCGGTCGGCGCGATGCTGCACGCCGGCCCCGGCCGGTACGCGGTGGGCGTGGACCTGAACGCCACCCACCACCGCTCGGCCACCTCCGGCCTGGTGACCGGCGTGGCGACCGCGGTCTTCAAGGGCCGCACGGCCGCCACCTACGAGATCGCGATCACCGACGACACCGGCAAGCGGGTCACCAGCTGCCGCCTCACCTGCATGCTGCGCGACCTCTGACCCGATTCTTCGTCAAATCCCTTGCCCGCCCCCTTGTTTGACCTTCGACCGCCCTGGGCAGTCGTTGGTCTGGACAAGGGGGCGGCGGCATGTCCGGGCATTTTTTCCTGATGTAACACTGCGTAACAAGTAGGACTTCCAAGCAACAGACAGTTCCGGGGGCCGAATCGGACGAAAGCAGTACGCCATCCCTCCTGTCGTCCGATATTCGGACGCATATGCCCGGCGCCAACACCGCGGACACCCCTGTCCGATTATCGGCAAGGCCAGGAGTCACCTGCCCTTCTACGCCTTACAGGGGGCGAGTTGAAGCCGGGACCCCCGGCAGGAGCGGATCGATCGAACCGGAACGACCACATGGTGAGACGACTTCTCTGTGTGCTCATAACAAGAGAATCACAGCCTCGCTACACCACTGCCCGAGCCGCCGACCGACATCTAGAGTCACGGCCAGTCACCGCGCCACCGGAATGGGCCAGGCCCACCGCGCATCCAGGCTCCCGCCGTTCAGGCGCGGCGCCCTCCTGAACCGAAGGGGACCCCCGTGCGTCATCGTTCAGCAGTTGTCGTGAGCATTGCCGTGATCGGCGCCCTCACCCTCACCGCGTGCGGTTCCCGCGACGACAAGAAGTCCGGGGACAGCGGCAAGGGCGGCGACACCACCGTCACCATCGGCGTCGACGCGCCGCTCACCGGCGACCTCTCCGCCCTCGGCCTCGGCATCCGCAACTCCGTGGAACTCGCCGTCAAGCAGGCCAACGAGAAGAACGAGGTCCCCGGCGTCAAGTTCAAGATCAAGGACCTCGACGACACCGGCAAGCCCGGCCCCGGCCAGCAGAACGCCACCCAGCTCGTCGGCGACAAGGACGTCATCGGCGTCGTCGGCCCGCTCAACTCCAGCGTCGCCCAGTCGATGCAGCAGATCTTCAACGACGCCAAGCTCGTCCAGATCTCCCCCGCCAACACCGGCGTCGCCCTCAGCCAGGGCGAGAAGTGGGCCACCGGCGAGAAGTCCCGCCCGTTCAAGACCTACTTCCGCACCGCCACCACCGACGCCGTCCAGGGCCCCTTCGCCGCCGACTACCTGGTCAAGGACGCCAAGAAGACCAAGGTCTTCATCATCGACGACCAGAAGACCTACGGCGCCGGCCTCGCCGCCACCTTCAAGGGCCAGTTCCTCAAGAACGGCGGCCAGATCGCCGGCGAGGAGCACGTCAACCCCGACGACCGCGACTTCGCCGCCGTCGTCACCAAGGTCAAGTCCTCCGGCGCCGAGGCCATCTACTACGGCGGCGAGTACCCCGCCGCCGGCCCGCTCTCCCTCCAGCTCAAGGACGCCGGCGTCGCCATCCCGCTGATGGGCGGCGACGGCATCCAGAGCGGCGACTTCATCAAGCTCAACCCCAAGGGCCAGGGCGACCTCGCCACCGCCGTCGGCCTGCCCGTCGAGCAGCTCCCCACCGCCGCCAAGTTCATCGCCGACTACAAGGCCGCCGGCTACAAGGACGCCTACGAGACCTACGGCGGCTACTCCTACGACAGCGCCTGGGCCATCATCCAGGGCGTCAAGGCCGTCGTCGCCGCCAACAGCGGCAAGCTCCCCTCCGACCCCCGCGCCAAGGTCGTCGAGGCCGTCCAGAAGGTCACCTTCGAGGGCGTCACCGGCAAGGTCTCCTTCGACGAGTTCGGCGACACCACCAACAAGCAGCTCACCGTCTACACCGTCAAGGACGGCAAGTGGGCCGTGGAGAAGTCCGGCACCTTCAACGGCTGAACCGCCCCCTGACCTGACGTCAGGAGCACCACAGCACACCGGAGTCAGCGCGCGGGGGACGCCACGAGCACCCCCGCGCGCACCCACATCCACCACCCACGCGGACACCCCACACGCACAACGGAGGCCCAGCGGTGCACGACCTACCGCAGCAGCTGGCCAACGGCCTGATCCTCGGCGCCCTCTACGGGCTCGTCGCGATCGGCTACACGATGGTCTACGGCATCGTCCAGCTCATCAACTTCGCCCACGGCGAGATCGTCATGGTCGGCGGCTTCGGCGCCCTGACCGCCTACCTCGCCCTCCCCGGCGGCACCACCCTGTGGCTGGCCCTACCGCTGATGCTGATCGCCGGCATCCTGGTCTCCACCCTCACCGCCGTCGCCGCCGAACGCTTCGCCTACCGGCCACTGCGCACGGCACCCCGGCTCGCCCCGCTGATCACCGCGATCGGCCTGTCCATCGCCCTGCAGCAACTGGTCTTCGCGTTCTACCCGGACGCCAAGAAGGCCCGGGTCTTCCCGAAGATCCCCGGCGACCCCTTCGAGATCGGCTCCGTCGCCATCCAGCGCAGCGACCTCTTCCTGATCGCCGCCGCCCCGCTCTGCATGATCGCCCTCGGCTGGTTCGTCACCCGCACCCGCTCCGGCCGCGCCATGCAGGCCACCAGCCAGGACCCCGACACCGCCAAGCTCATGGGCATCGACACCGACCGGATCATCGTCATGGCCTTCGCCATCGGCGCCGCCTTCGCCGCCGTCGCCGCCGTCGCCTACGGCCTGCGCAGCGGCCAGGTCGACTTCCGGATGGGCTTCCTGCTCGGCCTCAAGGCCTTCACCGCGGCCGTCCTCGGCGGCATCGGAAACATCTACGGCGCCATGCTCGGCGGCCTCACCCTCGGCCTCGCCGAAGCCCTCGCCACCGGCTACATCCAGCACCTGCCCGGCATGCACCTCTTCGGAGGCGGCGCCTGGAAGGACGTCTGGGCCTTCGTACTCCTCATCGTCGTCCTGCTCGTCCGGCCCCAGGGCCTGCTCGGCGAGCGCGTCGCGGACAGGGCGTGAGCACCATGACCACCACCAGCACCGAAACCACCCCGGTCATCCCGCTGCCCGGCCGCACCGCCGCCCTGCTCACCGGCACCGGCGCCCTCGCCGTCAGCGGCTCCGCCCTGATGGCCTGGACCTGGACCGCCGACTACCCCGGCGACCTCACCTACTACGGCTCCCCCGCCGGCCTCCAGTGGCTCGCCCTCACCGCGGGCCTCGTCACCCTGCTCCTGCTCCTCGCCACCCAGGGCGTCCCCGGCCTGCGCTGGGCCGCCCCCCGGCACAGCCACAACGCCGTCCTGTTCGCCGCCACCGGCGCCCTCGCCGTCGGGTGGTTCTCCGCCGTCTCCATCGCGAGCGACCTCGGCGGCCTCGCCAACCTCGAACCCGGCGGCTGGGTCCTCGCCGCCGGCTCCCTGCTCGCCGTCGCCGGCGCCCTCGGCCTGCCCCTCGACCGGCGCACCGCCGTCCCGCTGCGCATCCTCGACCGGCGGCTCTTCCTGCTCGTCCCGGTCGCCCCGGCCGTCTGGTTCGCCACCCACGCGATCCCCGACGACAAGCCCGTCGCCCCCGTGCTCACCGCCCTCGCCGGCGGCCTCGCCATCGCCACCGGCGCCGTCCTGCTCGTCCAGCTCGGCCACCTCGCCAACACCTGGCTGCGGCTCGGCACCGTCCAGCGCCCGCTGCCCGCCCCCCGCGAGCTGCCCTCCTGGGCCGAGGTCGGCCTGATCGTCGTCGCCTTCGCCGTCGGCCTGTTCGCCATCACCTTCGGCATCGACACCGAGTACGGCGAACTCTTCACCGGCTACCTGCTGCTCGCCGCCTCCGTGGTCGCCGCACTCGGCCGCTCCGGCCTGATCGCCCGGCTGCGCGCGCTGACCGTCAAGTACCAGGCCGTCACCACCGGCGCCGCCTTCGCCGCCGCCGCCAGCTTCCCCTTCACCCAGACCAGCGACCAGTACACCTCGGTCGCCACCAACATCCTGATCTTCGCCACCGTCGCCCTCGGCCTCAACATCGTCGTCGGCCTCGCCGGCCTGCTCGACCTCGGCTACGTCGCCTTCCTCGGCGTCGGCGCCTACAGCGCCGCCCTGGTCTCCGGCTCCCCCGCCTCGCCGATCCACGTGCAGTTCCCGTTCTGGGCCGCCGTGCTCACCGGCGCCGTCGTCTCCATGGTCTTCGGCGTCGTCATCGGCGCCCCCACCCTGCGACTGCGCGGCGACTACCTCGCCATCGTCACCCTCGGCTTCGGCGAGATCTTCCGCATCACCATGCTCAACCTCAACGGCACCACCGGCCCCAAGGTCACCAACGGCTCCAACGGCATCCCCCGGATCCCCGACCTCCAGATCCTCGGCTGGGACCTCGGCAAGCCCACCACCGTCTTCGGCGTCGAACTCGGCCGGTTCTCCAACTACTACCTGCTGATGCTGCTCGTCACCGCCCTCGTCGTGCTCGTCTTCGCCCGCGTCGGCAACTCCCGCATCGGCCGCGCCTGGGTCGCGATCCGCGAGGACGAGACCGCCGCCGAGGCCATGGGCATCAACGGCTTCCGCCTCAAGCTCCTCGCCTTCGCCCTCGGCGCCTGCCTCGCCGGCCTCGCCGGCACCGTCCAGGCCCACGTCAGCTACACCGTCACCCCCGACCAGTACACCTTCGCCGAAGCCCTGCCGCCCAACTCCGCCTTCCTGCTCGCCGCCGTCATCCTCGGCGGCATGGGCACCATCAGCGGCCCCCTCGCCGGCGCCACCCTGCTCTTCCTCATCCCGAAGAAGCTGGAATTCCTCGCCGACTACCAGCTGCTCGCCTTCGGCATCGCCCTGATCGTCCTGATGCGCGTGCGCCCCGAGGGCCTCATCCCCAACCGGCGCCAACAGCTGGAGTTCCACGAGGCCGCCGCCCTCCCCGCGCAGTCCACCGGCGACACCGTCGCCCTCACCAAGGCAGGGGCGTGACCCCCCGATGACCACCACCGACGCCCCCGCCCCCGCCGGCGCCGCACCCGGCTCCGCCGCACCCCTGCTCGACGTCTCCGGCGTCACCATGCGCTTCGGCGGCCTCACCGCCGTCAACAACGTCTCCCTCACCGTCGGCCGCGGCGAGATCATCGGCCTCATCGGCCCCAACGGCGCCGGCAAGACCACCTTCTTCAACTGCCTCACCGGCCTCTACGTCCCCACCGAGGGCACCGTCGCCTACCAGGGCACCGTCCTGCCGCCCAAGCCCCACCTCGTCACCCAGGCCGGCATCGCCCGCACCTTCCAGAACATCCGGCTCTTCGCCAACATGACCGTCCTGGAGAACGTCCAGGTCGGCCGGCACAGCCGCATGCGCCAGGGCCTGTTCTCCGCCGTCCTGCGCGGCCCCGGCTTCCGCCGCTCCGAGGCCGAGAGCCGCGACCGGGCCATGGAGCTCCTGGAGTTCACCGGCCTCGCCGGCAAGGCCGACCACCTCGCCCGCAACCTCCCCTACGGCGAACAGCGCAAACTGGAGATCGCCCGCGCCCTCGCCTCCGACCCCGGCCTGCTGCTCCTCGACGAGCCGACCGCCGGCATGAACCCCCAGGAGACCCGCGCCGCCGAGGAACTCGTCTTCGCCATCCGCGACCGGGGCGTGTCCGTCCTCGTCATCGAGCACGACATGCGGTTCATCTTCAACCTCTGCGACCGCACCGCCGTCCTGGTCCAGGGACAGAAGATCGTCGAGGGCGACCGCGAGACCGTCCAGAACGACGAACGCGTCATCACCGCCTACCTCGGCGCCCCGCTCGAAGGCACCGCCCCCGCAACGGAGACCGACCAGTGACCGCACTCCTCGAAGTCCAGGACCTCCGCGTCGCCTACGGCAAGATCGAGGCCGTCAAGGGCATCAGCTTCACCGTCAACCAGGGCGAGGTCACCACCCTGATCGGCACCAACGGCGCCGGCAAGACCACCACCCTGCGCACCCTCTCCGGCCTGCTCAAGCCCACCGCCGGCAGCATCACCTTCGACGGGCAGCCGCTCGCCGCCGTCCCCGCCCACAAGATCGTCGCCCTCGGCCTCGCCCACTCCCCCGAGGGCCGGCACATCTTCCCGCGGATGACCATCGAGGAGAACCTGCTCCTCGGCGCCTTCCTGCGCAGCGACACCGACGGCATCGCCAAGGACGTCGAACGGGCCTACGGCCTCTTCCCCATCCTCGGCGAACGCCGCAAGCAGGCCGCCGGCACGCTCTCCGGAGGCGAGCAGCAGATGCTCGCGATGGGACGGGCCCTGATGTCCCGGCCCAAGCTGCTGATGCTCGACGAGCCCTCGATGGGCCTGTCGCCGCTGATGATGCAGAAGATCATGGCGACCATCGTCGAGCTCAAGGCCGACGGCACCACCATCCTGCTGGTCGAGCAGAACGCCCAGGCCGCGCTCTCGCTCTCCGACCGCGGCTACGTCATGGAGACCGGCTCCATCGTCCTCCAGGGCACCGGCGCCGACCTCCTGCACGACGAGTCGGTGCGCAAGGCCTACCTCGGCGAGGACTGACCCCCGTACGGCGAAGGGCCCGGCGTTGCACGCCGGGCCCTTCCGCTACTCCGCCGCGGCCGCGCCGCCCGCGGCCTCCTCGGCCTTCTTGCGGTCCTGCGCCGCACCCTCCTCGATGACCGCCTCGGCCACCGCCGCCATCGTCATCCGGCGGTCCATCGACGTCTTCTGGATCCACCGGAACGCGGCCGGCTCGTTCAGCCCGAACTTGGTCTGCAGCACGCTCTTCGCGCGGTCCACCAGCTTCCGGGTCTCCAGCCGCTGGGTGAGGTCCGCGATCTCCTCCTCCAGCGTCCGCATCTCGGTGTACCGGGACACCGCCATCTCGATCGCGGGCACCAGGTCGCTCTTGGAGAACGGCTTGACGATGTACGCCATCGCCCCGGCGTCCCGCGCGCGGTCCACCAGCTCCCGCTGCGAGAACGCGGTCAGCATCAGCACCGGCGCGAGGTGCTGCTCGTGGATCTGCTCGGCCGCGGACAGCCCGTCCAGCACCGGCATCTTCACGTCCAGGATCGCCAGATCCGGCTTCAGCTCCTCGACCAGCCGGACCGCCGTCGCGCCGTCCCCGGCCTCCCCGACGACGGTGTACCCCTCCTCCTCCAGCATCTCCTTCAGATCGAGACGGATCAGCGCCTCGTCCTCGGCGATCACGATCCGGGTGATCTGGGGCGAATCGGTCTCAAGCGGCTCGGCCTGCTCGTCGGCGGTGCTCACGGGGCTCCTCGTTCCGGCGGGGTACTGCATGCACGAGGGTACCTAGCTGCGCCGAACGATGCGCGCAGGGTATCCTTCACGGGCATGACTTGCCGGGTTGGTGGAAGGGCAGACACGATCGCCTCAAAAGCGATTGCCTGAAAGGGCGTGTGGGTTCGAATCCCACACTCGGCACAAGATTTTCCTTACATTCCCAGGTGATGGAAATTTCATCACATCGAGTGGCATTCAGAGGGCCCCCTGCCACGGCCCGCACTCCGTCCGAGACTGTCGCACATGACCACGAATTCTGTGCGCGAACAGGCCGTCCTCCTCCTCCGCGGAGGTATGGCGAACACCGAGGTGGCTCGCCGGTTCGGCGTCCCACCCGGCACCGTCTCCTGGTGGAAGCACCAGGACCGCGCCAAGCACGGAGAGCTCCCCGGCCGGAAGCGCTCCACCTGCGCCCACTGCTTCGGCGACGCACTTGACCGTCCCGCGTACGCCTACCTTCTCGGCCTCTACCTCGGCGACGGGCACATCACCTGGCCGGAACAGCACCGCAGCCCCAGTCTATTCATCACCTGCGATGCCAAGTGGCCCGGCATCATCGACTCCGTCGATCGGGCCATGCGCCGGGTGATGCCACGCAACAGCCCCTGCAGGATCCGGCGGACAGGCTGCTACGTGGTCAAGCTCTACTCGCAGCATCTGTACTGCTATTTCCCGCAGCACGGGCCCGGCAACAAGCACGAGCGCACCATAGCCTTGGAGCCCTGGCAGCAGGAGATCGTCGGCGCCCACCCGTGGGACTTCCTGCGCGGCCTGATCCACTCTGACGGCTGCCGCATCACCAACTGGGCCACCAAGCGGGTCGACGGCGTCGTCCGCCGCTACGAGTACCCGCGCTACTTCTTCACCAACACCTCGACCGACATCGTCCGTCTCTTCACCGACACGCTGGACGCGGTCGGTGTGCAGTGGAAGGCCTCGATCCCCCGGCCGACCGGCCAGGTCAACGTCTCCGTCGCCCGCAAGGAGTCCGTGGCCCTCATGGACGCCCACATCGGCCCCAAGTGCTGACGGCGGCGCGGCCCCGCTGGAGGGCCGCGCCGCTGGAACGGGGTCAGTCGTCCAGGGTCCCCACGTGGTGGACGCGGACGAGGTTGGTGGAGCCGGCGAGGCCGGGCGGGGAGCCGGCGGTGATGACGACGATGTCGCCCTTCTGGCAGCGGCCGAGGGAGAGCAGGGCGGCGTCGACCTGTTCGACCATCTCGTCGGTGGTGGGCGCGAACGGGCCGAGGAAGGTCTCCACGCCCCAGGTGAGGGCGAGTTGGCTGCGGACGGCCGGTTCGTAGGTGAAGGCGAGCACGGGGATCGGCGAGCGGTAGCGGGTCAGCCGGCGGGCGGTGTCGCCGGACTGGGTGAAGGCGACCAGGTACTTGGCGTGCAGGAAGTCGCCGATCTCCGCGGCCGCGCGGGCGACGGCGCCGCCCTGGGTGCGGGGCTTGTTGCTGGGGGTGAGCGGGGGCAGTCCGGCGGAGAAGACGTCCTGCTCGGCGGCCTCGATGATCCGGCCCATCGTGCGGACCGTCTCGGACGGGTACTTCCCGACCGAGGTCTCGCCGGAGAGCATCACCGCGTCGGTGCCGTCGAGGACGGCGTTGGCGACGTCGGAGGCCTCGGCGCGGGTGGGCCGCGAGGAGTTGATCATCGAGTCGAGCATCTGGGTCGCCACGATGACCGGCTTGGCGTTCCGCCGGGCCAGGGTGACCGCCCGCTTCTGGACCATCGGCACGTCCTCCAGCGGCATCTCCACGCCGAGGTCGCCGCGGGCCACCATGACGCCGTCGAAGCGGTCGACGATGGAGTCGAGGTTCTGCACCGCCTGCGGCTTCTCGATCTTGGCGATGACGGGGACCCGGCGCCCCTCCTCGTCCATCACCCGGTGGACGTCCTCGACGTCCTGCCCGCTGCGGACGAAGGAGAGCGCGACGAGGTCGGCGCCGGCCCGCAGGGCCCAGCGCAGGTCGGCGATGTCCTTCTCGCTGAGCGCGGGCACCGAGACGGCGACCCCGGGGAGGTTGAGGCCCTTATGGTCGGAGACCAGGCCGCCCTCGACGACGACGCAGCGGACCCGCGGTCCGGCCACCTCGACGACCTCCAGGGTGACCCGTCCGTCGTCGACGAGGATCCGCTCGCCGGCGGTGACGTCCCCGGCGAGGCCGGGGTAGGTGGTGCCGCAGCCGTTCTGGTCTCCCTCGACGCCGTTGTCGGTGGAGATGGTGAACTCGTCGCCGCGTTCGAGAAGTACCGGCCCCTCGGTGAACGCCCCGAGGCGGATCTTCGGGCCTTGAAGGTCGACGAGCACGCCGACGCTGCGGCCGGTCTCGTCCGCGGCCTTGCGGACCCGGCGGTAGCGCTCCTCGTGCTCGATGTGGGAGCCGTGGCTCAGATTGAATCGGGCGATGTCCATCCCGGCGTCGACCAGGGACTTGATCTGGTCGTAGCTGTCGGTGGCGGGCCCGAGGGTACAGACGATTTTTGCTCGGCGCATAGTGCTGAGAGTAGGCATTACCGACGCGTAACGTCGATGTGGGTCCGGACAACGGGATGGCCGTTGCCGTAAGGAGAGTTGAACAATCTGACACGGCGTCGGACCGGCGTGCGAGAGGTCCCCCGGCGTTCGCCGCGACCCGCTCCCTGATGCGATTCCGTGAAGGGGTGTTCACCCCCGGTTCACCGTCACTTCGGCCGGCGCTCGTGGCACGGCGGGACGCTCGTCACCCGGGTGAGGTGCCCGGCGTGACGGAGAACGTGCGACGAGGGGGAATCGTCCGGCATGAAGCGTGCGTTCGGGGTGCTGGTGGCACTGGCGCTGCTCGGCGGGGTGGCGTTCGCGCTGCTGCGGCCGTCGGATAAGACCGAGAAGGCCGAAACCATCACCGGTCTCATCGGCTCGGAGAAGCAGGATTTCTTCCAGGACAAGGACGTCAAGGCCGAGTTGGCGGCCCAGGGGCTCATCGTGAACACCCTGCCCGTCGGTTCCTGGCAGATGGTCGACAAGCTGGACGGGCAGGACTTCGCCTTCCCGGCGAGCAAGGCGCCGGCCGACAAGATCCGGGAGAAGAAGGGCATCGCCGAGCTGAGCCCGGCACCGTTCTACTCGCCGCTGGTGGTGGTGGCCCACGAGGCGACCGCCAAGGCGCTGGAGGCCGGCGGGATGGCGGTCCTGGACCCCGCCACCCATGTGTGGAACTTCAAGATGGACGTCTACCTGGACGCGCTGCGCAAGGGCAGGACGTGGGAGGACCTCTCCGGCGGCAAGTCCCAGGGCGAGCTGCGCGGGACCATCATGATGGCCACCACCGACCCCAACGACTCCTCCTCCGGGGCGATGTACCTGGCGCTGCTCTCCTCGCTGGAGAACAAGGGCCCGGTGTCGAGCGACGAGGAGGTGGCGAAGGTGAAGGACCTGCTGCATACCGCGATCGTGAAGCAGGGCGAGAAGCAGCAGTCCACCGACCTGCTGTTCAAGGGCTTCACCTCGGGCGTCGGCCGGCCGCTGTCCCTGGTGTACGAGTCGGAGGCGGCCGAGTTGGTGCTGCAGAACAAGGCTCCCGACGACACGGTGGTGCTCTACCCGGACACCACGATCTTCTCGGACCACACGCTGGTCGGGTTCAGCAAGGGCGGGCGGAAGCTGGCGGGGCTGCTGCAGAGCAACACCAAGCTGCGGGAGGCCGCGACCCGGCACGGCTTCCGCATCCAGGGGGACGTCACGGCGTTCGGCGCCCAGCTCAAGAGCCGGGCCGACTCGTTCCACCTGTCGCCGGACCTCAACCGGTCGGGGATCGGCCACGCCGCCGTCCCGGTGTACGACGTGCTGAAGAAGCTGACCGAAGTCGCGACGAAGAACTGAGCGGGAGACATGGCGACAGGGAAGGCCCCGATGGCGGGGAAGCAGCGGGGCGGGGTCCGGGGGCTGACCGCCGGACTGGCGGTGCTGGCGGCGATGGTGACGGCGTGCACGTCGTCCGCCGCACCGAAGCCGGACCCGACCAGACCTCCGGCCCCGACCGCGCAGGCGGGGGTGCTGCGGGTGCTGGCCGGCAGCGAGTTGCAGGACATGGCGCCGATCCTGGAGCAGGCGCAGAAGGAGACCGGGGTGACCGTCCAGTTCTCCTGGACGGGTTCGCTGGACGGCGCGGAGGCGGTCTCCGCCGGCTCGGCGGACGGGAAGTACGACGCGCTCTGGTTCCCGTCGAACCAGTATCTGCGGCTGGACGAGAAGAGCCGGCCGAAGCTGCTGTCGGAGAGCCCGGTCATGACGTCGCCGCTGGCGTTCGGGATCCGCTCCTCGGTGCTGGGCGAGCTGGGCTGGGGGGACGGCTCGTCGGTGACCTGGGGCAACCTCGCGGAGGCCGCGGCCGCCGGGAAGCTGTCCTACGGCATGGCGGACCCGTCCCGGTCGAACTCGGGCTTCTCCGGGCTGGTGGCGGTGGCCTCGGCGTTCTCGGCCGCGAACGCGGCGCTGACCGAGGCGGACGTGGCGAAGGCCACCCCGCAGCTGAAGCAGTTCTTCGCCGGGCAGAAGCTGACGTCCGGGTCGTCGGGCTGGCTGACCCAGGCGTACACCCAGGCCGAGCAGGGTTCGGTCGGGGCGCTGGTGAACTACGAGTCGGTGCTGATGTCGTTGAACAGGACGCTGCCGCCGAACCAGCAGCTCACGGTGGTGCGTCCGACGGACGGTGTGGTGACGGCCAGCTACCCGTTGACGCTGCTGAGTTCCGCGCAGCCCCGGGAGCAGGAATCGTTCCGCCGGCTGACCGAGTACCTGCTGAAGGAGGACGTGCAGAAGCGGATCTCGGAGCAGACGCTGCGTCATCCGGTGACGGCGGGGGTGGCCCCGGCGGCGGGGGTGCCGACGGACCGGCGGCGGGAGCTGCCGTTCCCGGGCAGTCTGGCGGTGGCGAACCAGTTGCTGGCCTCGTACCAGAACGAGCTGCGGCGGCCGTCGCGGACGGTGTACGTGCTGGACACCTCGGGTTCGATGGCCGGGGAGCGGCTGGCGTCGCTGAAGTCGGCGATGGGCCGGCTGACCGGGTCGGACGACTCCCGGGGGGTGCGGCGGTTCCGTGACCGCGAGGAGGTCACGCTGATCTCGTTCGCCTCGAAGGTCAAGTCCACGAAGACGCACACCGTTCCGGCGGGTGCGGCGGCGCAGCAGGAGCTGGCGTCGATCAACGCGGACGTGCAGGCGTTGTCGGCGGAGGGCGGTACGGCGGTGTACTCGTCGCTGGAGGAGGCGTACCGGGTGATCGAGCGGCAGCAGGCCGCGGCGAAGGACGACCGGTTCACGTCGATCGTCGTGATGACGGACGGGCAGAGCAACGAGGGCGCGTCGGACCAGGACTTCAAGACGTTCCACGCGGGGTTGTCGCCGGCGCTGAGGTCGGTGCGGGTGTTCCCGATCCTGTTCGGCGACGCGGCGAAGGCGCAGTTGCAGGGGATCGCGGATCTGACGAGCGGCAAGCTGTTCGACGGGACGGGTTCGCTGGACGGCGCGTTCGAGGAGATCCGTGGCTACCAGTGACGGTGACGACGAGGGGGGCGGGGGACTGCTGGGGTATCTGGGGTCGGCCCGCAACATCGCCGGGTGCGGGGCGGGTGCGGTAGGGCTGGGGCTGCACTTCGCGGGCTACGGCGGGGCGTGGTGGCCGGGGATCGTGGCCGCCCTGTACGGGGCGGTGGCGCTGCTGTGGCCGCCCTGGACGACCGGCGACACCCGCGGGACCAGGGGCGCCCGCGGGACCAGGGGCGCCGGCGGGACCGGGGACACCGGCGGGACCGGCACGCCCCGGCCGCCGGAGCCGCCGCGGTCGTGGCCGCAGTTGGAGGAGTTGGCGGTGTTCGTGGGTTCGGCACCGCTGCCGCCCTCGGCGAACGTGCCGGGTCTGCTGGTGCGCCTGCGCTCGGCCGGGCCGGGGCCGACCACGGAGCCGATCGTGGTCCGTCGGCTGCCGTTGGCGGTGGACGGGTACCTGCGGGCGTTGACGTGGCAGCCGTGGGTGTCGGACGGCGCGGATCCGGCGGCGGAGCTGGCGCGCGCGGTGGACGAGATGGCGGCGCTGGTGCCGGCGCCCTGACCGTCGGGTCGGGGCGGGGCGGACGGTGGAGCGGCCGGGCCCGGGTCTTCCGGGTGCCGGCCGCTCCGGCGTCGGGCGGGTCAGGCTTCGAGGGCCCCGGACAGCTCCAGGCGGCGGCGCACGCCCAGTTTGCGGAAGCTGTTGGTGAGGTGGGTCTCGACCGTGCGGACCGCGAGGTGGAGCATGGCGGCGATCTCGGCGTTGGAGTGTCCGGCCGCGGCGAGGCGGCAGATGCGCAGTTCGCTGTCGGTGAGGGCTTCGGCGCCGGCGTGGTCGGCGCGGCCGATGCGGGCGCCGGAGGCGCGCAGTGACTCCAGGGCGGCGGCGCGGTGGCGGACGGCGCCGAGGCGTTCGGCCCGTCCGGCGGCCTCGCGCAGGGCGCGGCGGGCGGCGCCGCGGCGGCCCCCGTCGGCGAGCAGCCGGCCGTAGGTGATGAGGGCGGGGATGAGCTCGGTGCCGATCTCGGCGGTGCGCAGCAGGTGGACGGCTTCGGCGGCGAGGTCGAGGCCGTGGCGTCCGCCGGTGGCGGCGGCGAGGGCGCGCAGGGCGCGGCCGACGGTGCGGGGGGTGCCCCAGACCCGGGCGAGCCGCAGCTCCTCCTCGGCGAGGGCGACGGCGGGTCCGGGTTCGCCGAGTTGGAGGTGGCATTCGGAGGCGAGGGAGCGCCAGGGGGTGACGATGGGGCTGCGGACCTGGCGTTCGCCTTGGCGGCGGCCGCATTCGAGGAGGTCGGCGAGGGCTTCGGCGGGTTCGCCGGAGGCGAGGCGGAGCAGGCCGCGGGCGTGGAGGTACTCGTTCCATTCCCAGGAGTCCTGGGCGCGGTCGGCGGCGACGGCGCGGGCGAGGCCGTGGGCCTGCCAGAGGCGGCCGGTCTCGACGAGGGCGATGACGCTCTGGGCGACGAGGTGGGCGTTCTGCTGGCCGAGGAGTTCGGCGTAGCGGCCGGGGGCGGTGTCGTCGGGGGCGGGGCGGGGGGCGGGGGTGGTGGCGGTCCACCAGGAGGGGCCGGGGGCGGCGGGGCGGTCGGTGGAGCCCACGGTGTGCAGCCGGGGCAGCCCGGGGGGTCCCCAGGGGGTGGCCGGGAGGAGGGCGGGGGCGGGTGGTGCGGCGGAGGGTGCGGGGGTGGGGGCGGGTCCGGGGGCGGTGAGGGCGTAGTCGTCGAGGAGGGCCTGGTACTCGCCGCGCATGATCCTGGTTTCGGCGCGGACGCTGAGCAGGCACTGGTAGCCGGGGTCGAGGGGGCCGCCGCGGTAGCAGGCGAAGCCGCGGGCGACGATCTCGTCGGCCTGGTCGAGGAGGTCGGCCCACTGGGAGAGGGTGGCGAGGGAGACCAGCAGGTAGGAGCGGCAGAGCGGGTCGACGGGGGCCTCGTCGAGTTCGCGGATGCGTTCGGTGACCTCGGTGGCGGAGAGCAGGCCGCTGGTGGCGTCGAATTCGGTGAGCAGGGCGAAGGCGGGCGGGGCGAGGCGGTGGGGGGTGCGGGCGGCGAGGCGTTGGACGCCTTCGACGACCTGGAGCCAGCTGCGGCCGTCGTGGGCGGCGATCTGGGCGGTGGCGGCCTGGACGGCGTGCAGGACGTCCTCCTGGTCGACGAAGCGGTGGGCGAGTTCGTCCATGAGTTCGATGGCGGCGGTGGTGTCGCCGCGGGTGGCGAGGACGGCGCCGAGGGTGTTGGCGGCGCGGAAGACGCCTTCGTCGGTCTGCTGGAGGTGGACGGCTTCGGCGAGGTGGCGCAGGCCGACGGTGCGTTCGGCGGGGCCGAGAGTGACTTCGAGGCTGCCGAGTTCGGTGAGCAGCAGTCCGCGCTGGCGGTCGCTGAGGGGTTCGGCGAGGACGCGGCGCAGCAGGGCGGCGGCGTCGGCGGGGTGGTCGGCCTCGGCGGCCTGGCGGGCGGCGCGGCGCAGGGTGTCGGCGGCCCAGCGGGGGGTGGGGGCGGGGGTGAGCAGGAGGTGGCCGGCGACGGTTTCGTCGGGGGCGCCGGTGCGGTGGAGGTGTTCGGCGGCGGCGAGGTGGACCTCGGCGCGGTGGCCGGGGGCGTGGCCGGTGAGGACGGCGTCGGCGAGCAGGGGGTGGGCGAAGCGGGGCCAGTGGCCGGGGCCGGGGGTGTCGAGGTGGTGGTGGAGGGTGAGGTGGGCGAGCCAGCCGGTGAGCCGGCCGGGGTCGGCGCCGGTGAGGTCGGCGAGCAGGGGGACGGGGTCGAGGGGCGGGGTTCCGGGGGCGGGGGTGGTGTCGGCGGCGGGGTGTTCGCGCATCCGGGCGAGGACGCGGGCGACGGTGACGGCGTGGTCGCCGGCGCCGTGCAGCCAGGCGTCGACGGCTTCGGCGAAGGCGCCGCCGGGCAGGGCGCCGCAGCGTTCGGGCAGGGTGGCGGGCCGCTGGGGCGCGCCGGGCCGGTGTCCGCCGGGGCCCTCGCCGTCCGGGCCCCCGCCGTGCAGGCCCTCGCCGTCGGCCGGGTCCGTGGCGAGGTCGGCGAGCAGTGCGGTGAGCAGCAGCGGGTTGCCGCCGCTGGCGCGGGCGCAGTCGGCGGCGAGGCCGGCGGGGGTGCCGGGTCCGAGGTGCTGCCGGGCGATCCGGACGGCGGCGGGGGTGCTGACCGGGGCGAGCCGCAGGGTGGTGGCGAGGTCGGGGGCGAGGTCGCGGGCGAAGCGGCCGGGCGGGGTGCCGAGGGTGGCCTGGCGGTGCTCGGTGGCGATCAGCAGGGCGGGCAGCCGGTCGATCCGGCGGGCGACCTGGCGCAGCCAGCGCCGGGAGGGTTCGTCGGCGAGGTGGATGTCGTCGACGGCGAGCAGCAGCGGGTGGTGGGTGCTGTGCAGGCGGAGCAGGGACCAGAGGGTGGCCTCGGCGGTGCCGGCGCCGGTGCCGGGGCCGGCGGTGGCGGTGGGGTCCGCGGCCGCCGCGGCGCCCCAGTGGCCGTAGGGGCCGGCGGGGGCGGGGCCGGTGTCGAAGAGCTGGCGGGCGGCCGCGTAGGGGGTGGCGGTCTCCTCGGCGGAGCAGCGGGCGCGCAGCACGGTGGTGCCGTCGGCGGCGGCGCGGCGGGCGGCCTCGGCGAGCAGGGCGGTGCGGCCGGTGCCGGTGGCGCCGGTGACCAGCAGGACGTGGCCGGTGCCCCGGCGGGCCGCGGCGGCCCGGTCCGCGATCTGCCGCAGCTGTGGTTCGCGTTCCGCGAGCCGGGTGGACGTGGTGGTGCTCATCCCCGGTTTCCCCTCTCTCCCCTTCTGCCCTTCCCGGCCGCCTGACCTTGTCCGAAGGGGCAGTATCCGCCGTTGTACCGGGAAATCGGCTTGACGTGCTAACCACGCGTTACTGGTGAGTCCGGTTCTCCCCGTGACACGACGGGCCCCGGTGAACCCGGCCGGTGTCACGGATCGGCCCGGAAGGGCGTGCTCCGGTTGTCCCGGGGGCAGTGCGCCCGCCCCTTTGACCACCTGCGGGACCGGATCCGTTGCCCCCGCCGGTCGGCGGGGACTGCCCGGCGGGCCCGATCTCGTGGTGGACCACGATGGCCGGGAGGCTGCCCGGGCGGGAAGCATGGAGGCAGTTTCCGGGGCATGGGCAGCGCCTCCGGATCGCCGTCGAAACGGCCGGCCGTCCCGGGTGGGGCGCAATGCCCCAGGGTTCGGGGTCCACCGGGTGGCCGGGCCGGCTTCTCCAGGAGGGGGCCAGATTTGACTGTTCTGCACACCGAGTACGACCGCCGTGGTACGGCGGTGCGGGCTTCGGCGTCCGCCACGCGCACGGTGCCGCCGCAGCGCCCGGTGGCGTCCCGTGCGGTCGCCGGGGCCGTGGCCGTGCCGGGCACGGCCACGGCCGCGCACGCCCAGACGTCCGCCGCCCAGGCGGTGCGCGGCGCCACGGGCACCACGCGGCCGGCCGTCGCCCAGGCGGCCCGCGCCTCGACGGTGCCGGTCGCCGTCCAGGCCGCCGATCCGCTCTCCCGCGCGGGCGCCGAGGCGCAGCTGCGCCGTTTCCCGGGGGTCGCGGTGGTGGACCCGACGGGTGCGCCCGCGCCGGGCACGGTGACGGTGCTGGTCGCCGAGTCGGCCGACGCGGCCGCGACGGCGGCGCTGCGCCGGCTGGTGCGCGGTGCCGGGCAGCGGGTGGTGCTGGTGGTCGAGCGGCTGCGCGAGACCGAGTTGATGGAGGCCGTCGAGTGCGGCGTGGCGGCGATCCTGTGGCGCCGGGAGGCGACGCCGGACCGGCTGGGCCGGGCCGTGCTGGCCGCGGCCCGGGGCGACGGCGATCTGCCGGCGGATCTGCAGGGGCGGCTGATCGCCCAGGTGGGCCGGCTGCAGCGGTCCGTGCAGGGCATGCCGGGGCAGGCCCCGACGGGTCTGTCGGAGCGTGAGTCCGATGTGCTGCGGCTGGTCGCGGAGGGGTGGGACACCGGGGAGATCGCGGCCCGGCTGTCGTACTCGGAACGGACCGTCAAGAACGTGCTGCACGGTCTGACCACCCGTCTCCAGCTGCGCAACCGGGCGCACGCGGTGGCCCACGCGGTCCGCGAGGGGTACATCTAGAGCGGATCCCGGCCGGGTGCGGGCGGGCAGGTGGGGAAGTACGCGCACCTGCCCGCCCGTGTCATGAGCGAGTCGCCAAGATCTCATCTGCCGGACAGGTCGGGGGGCTATCCCCCGGCCCGGGGGCACGGCACACTTCTACGCGCGTACTTCTACGCGCGTCACCGAGGTCCGTTCCGTAGTCCCACCGGGAGAGTCGTCCAATGCCCCTGAACCGCCGTGACTTCGTCACCCGGTCCGCCGCCACCGCCGCCGGCGCCGCCCTCACGAGCAGCGCCGCCCTCGCCGCCGCCACCCCCGCCGCGGCGGCCGGACCGGACGAGGCCCGTGCCAAGGGCCGGACCAAGCGCCAGGCCTTCACCGTGATGGGCACCACCGACCTGCACGGCCGGGTGCTCAACTGGGACTACTTCACCGACGCGGTCTACGCCGACAAGGCGCACAACGAGGTCGGCCTCGCCAAGATCTCCACGCTCGCCAAGCAGGTGCGCGAGGAGAAGGGCTGGGACCGCTGCCTGCTCATCGACGCCGGTGACACCATCCAGGGCACCCAGCTGACGTACTACTACGCCCGGGTCGAGCCGATCGCCACCGACGCCGACACCGCGCCCGAGCACCCGATGGCGCTCGCCATGAACACCATGGAGTACACCGCCGCCGCGCTCGGCAACCACGAGTTCAACTACGGCATCGACACCCTGCGCGCCTACGAGGAGCAGCTGGACTTCCCGCTGCTGGGCGCCAACGCGCTGAACGCCCGCAACGACAAGCCGGCCTTCCCGCCGTACGTGATCCGCAAGCTGAAGCTCGGCAACGGCCCGGCCCTGAAGGTCGGCATCGTCGGCCTGACCAACCCGGGCATCGCGATCTGGGACAAGGCCAACGTCGCCGGCCGGATGACCTTCCCGGGCATCGTCGAGACCGCGCGGACCTGGGTGCCGAAGGTGAGGGCGGCCGGCGCGGACGTCGTCGTGGTCGCCTGCCACTCCGGCACGGACGAGGCCACCTCCTACGGCGACCAGCTGCCCTGGCCGGAGAACGCCTCGGTGGCGCTGGCCGAGCAGGTGCCGGGCATCGACGCCGTCCTGGTGGGCCACGCCCACAAGGAGATCGCCCAGCGCCTGGTCGTCAACAAGGAGACCGGCCGGACGGTCGTGCTCTCCGAGCCGCTGTGCTGGGGCCAGCGCCTGACCTGCTTCGACTTCGAGGTCGAGTTCGACAAGGGCGCGTGGAAGGTCGTCTCGCTCTCCTCCCGGGTGCTGAACTCCAACACCGTCCCGGAGGACCCGGAGATCGTCGGCCTGATGACCGAGCAGCACAAGAAGGTCGTCGCGTACGTCAACCAGGTCATCGGCACCGCCAGGACCGAGCTGTCCATCGCCGAGGCACCGTTCAGGGACACCCCGATCATCGACCTCATCGGCAGGGTCCAGGCCGACGTGGTGCGCGCCGCGCTGGCCGGCGGCGAGTACGCCAAGCTGCCGGTCCTCGCCCAGGCCGCGCCGTTCAACCGCACCGCGGTCATCCCGTCCGGCCAGGTCAAGCTGCGGGACGCGGCCGGCCTGTACATCTACGAGAACACCCTGGAGGCCCGCCTCCTGACGGGCGCCCAGATCAAGGACTACCTGGAGTTCTCGGCGAAGTACTACGCCCGGCTCGCCCCGGACGCGCCGGTCGACAGGGCGACGCTCACCAACGCGCAGAACACCCCGGACTACAACTACGACGCCGTGTACGGCGTCTCCTACGACATCGACATCTCCCAGCCGGTCGGCTCGCGGATCGTCAACCTCTCCTTCGAGGGCAGGCCGATCGACCCGGCCGCCCGGTTCGTCCTCGCGGTCAACAACTACCGCGCCAACGGCGGCGGCAACTTCCCGCACGTCGCGGCGGCCCCGAAGCTGTGGGCCAACTCGGACGAGATCCGCAACGCGATGATCGCCTGGGTGAAGGAGAAGGGCGTCATCGACCCGGCGGACTTCTTCACCGAGTCCTGGCGCCTGGTGCGGGACGGCCGGCCGGTCTTCTGACGCGCCCGGTCCGACCGCACCACCGGACCGGCCCCGGGGCGCTCGCCCCGGGGCCGGTCCCGTGCTCAGACGGCGAGCAGCGCCAGCTCCCCCATCGCCTCGCGCTCGATCCGCGCCAGGTCCCCCAGCAGGCGCCCGGCCCGCTCCAGCTGCGCCGCGTCCCCGGACTCCCCCGCCGCGCCGATCAGCGCGGCCACCTCGGTCCAGCCCGCCGCGGCCTCGGCGTACCGGTCGCGGGCGCCGCGCACCCGGGGGTCGCCGAGCAGCTCGGCGCTCTCGCCGAGGAAGTCCCGGTAGAGGTTGCGGAACAGCGCGCCGCCCGTCCCGGCCAGCTCCATCAGCCGGGCCGCCTGCGGCAGCCGGATCCCCGGCCGGTCGGCCCGGTCCAGCCAGCCCGGCACCAGCGCGGCGGCCTTGGCGATACCGCGGTGCCCGAGGTTGGCGATCGGCGGGTGGAGGAACGCCGCCGCACACGCGGCCATCGCCGGGGCCAGCAGGCCCCGCACGTCCGGCGCTGCGCCGCGCCGGGCGAGCGTGAAGGAGCGGTGGCGGGCGGTCATCGGGCCGCGTTCGGCGCGCGCCGCGGCGAGCGAGGCCAGGCTGGTGGTGACCGCGCCGCCCTGCTGCGCGGTGTCCACCAGGTGCGCGTCCCGCGCGTCGTAGCCCTCCATCGCGACCACGTGCCCGCCGAAGTGCACCTTGGAGGTGAAGTACTCCAGGTGGTAGCTGTCCAGCTGGAGCCCGACCGGGCGCCCGGCGTCCAGCTCGGCGGCCACGTTCTGCCAGGCCCGGCGGGCGGAGGCGGTCTCCCGGACGTCCAGCTCCAGCCCGAGCCGGGCGGCCAGCGCGCGGGTCAGCTCGAAGGGCTTGACCCGGCCGCCGAGGAACGGGAAGTCCATCCCCCGGCCGTCCCAGTAGACGAACGACAGCCCCGCCCCGAGCCCGAACAGCATCGGCTCCGACAGGTCGATGCCCTCGTGGCGCAGCAGCACGCCCAGTGCCGTCGTCTCGCAGTGCGTCCCGCCGCGCGACCCGCTCACGCCGCCTCCTCCGTCCGCTCCTCGACCCGGACCACCAGCCGGGTCGTCCACTCCTCCGCCGGGGCCTCCCCCGGTCCGACCAGGTACGCCTCCCGCACCGGCGCCAGCGGCCGCAGCCCGCGCTCGTGCACGGCGGCCAGCAGGGCGTGGTAGGCGAGCGGCAGTTGGGAGTACGGGCCGTGGTGGACGGTCTCCACCACCGGCCCGCCGGGCAGCACCTCGTGCTCCAGGCCGGCCACCTCGTCCGCCTCGGCGCCGACGGCGATCCGCATGCCCTCCCCGAGGTCCAGCGGGAACAGCCCCCACAGCGGCGGCCGCCACGGCGTGCCGTCCAGGTGCGCCAGCAGCCGCCCCACGCACCCGCCGACCCGCTGCGCCAGCTCGCCCGGGCCCGCCACCGCCCGCACGACGGCGAGCCCGCGCCGCGGCTCCCGGCCGAGGGCGATCTCGTAGCCGGGCAGGCCGCCGCCGTCCGCGAGGCGTTCCAGCAGTTCCAGGCGGGCCCGGTCGCGGCTGATCCGCTCGGCGACCCGGTCGCGTTCGGCGCGCAGCAGCCGGCCCCGCTCCGGCTCGCCGGCCGCCATGGTCGCGGCGATCACCGCGAGCGGCAGGTCGAGGTCGCGCAGCAGCGCGACGGTGAGCGCGTCGCGGGCCTGGGCGGGGGCGTAGTAGCGGTAGCCGGTCGCGGGGTCGACCCGGGCCGGTGGCAGCAGGCCCGTGTCGTCGTAGTGGCGGAGCTGTTTGACGCTCAGCCGGCAGAGGCGGGCGAAGCGCCCGATGGTGAGGAAGTCGTCCTGGTCTCGCACGGGCCCATGGTGGACCCTCCCCCCGTGGGAGGGTCCACTCCGCGTGCCCTCCGCCCCGGGCGGCCGGCGGGCGAGACGCCGGGACATCTTTCCGAGACAGCAGGATATTCAGCCGCGCGCGGGGCCTGCCTACCGTTGATCACGTCACCGAGAGCACGGTCTTCCCGAGAAGGAGCAGTCCCATGCGCGCAGTCACCCAGAAGTCCTTCGGCGGTCCCGAGGTCCTGGAGCTCGTCGAGATCGAGCGGCCCGCCCCGCGGGGCGGCGAGGTCCTGGTCCGGGTGCACGCCAGCGGCGTCAACCCGGTGGACGCGGCGGTCCGTTCGGGTGCGTTCCCGCTGCTCGGCGAGCCGCCGTTCGGGGTCGGCTGGGACATCTCCGGCGTGGTCGAGCAGGCCGGTCCCGGTGCCCGCTTCACGGCCGGTGACGAGGTGTTCGGGATGCCGTTCTTCCCGCGCGCCGCGACCGGCTACGCCGAGTACGTGGCCGTGCCCTCGCGTCAGGTGGCCCGCAAGCCCGCCGCGCTGGACCACGTGCAGGCCGCCGCGCTGCCGCTGGCCGCGCTGACCGCCTGGCAGGGCCTGGTGGACGCGGCGCGGCTCGCCGAGGGGCAGCGGGTGCTGATCCACCGGGCTGCGGGCGGCGTCGGCCACCTCGCGGTGCAGATCGCCAAGGCCCGCGGCGCGCACGTGACCGCCCTCGCGAGCGGGCCCAAGCACGACTTCGTGCGCTCGCTGGGCGCCGACGAGGTGGTCGACTACCGCGAGGAGGGCTTCCTGGGCCGGGTCGGGCAGGTGGACGTGGTGTTCGACTCCTCCTCGCAGGGCACCGCCTCGCTGGAGGTGCTGCGCGAGGGCGGCGTGCTGGTCTCGATCATGGAGCACTGGAACACCGCGCTGGCCGCCGAGGTCGAGGCCGCCGGGCGGCGGTTCGCCGGTGTCTCGGTGGAGCCGGACTACGCCTCGCTGGAGGCGATCGCCGCACTGGTCGACGAGGGCCGGATCCGGCCGCACATCGCCGAGACCTTCCCGCTGGAGGACGCCGGCAAGGCCCACGAGCTGATCGCCGCCGGCCGCACCCAGGGCAAGATCGTCCTGACCGTCGGCTGAGCCGTAGGGTGCTCGGGGACACCACTGCGACCGGGGGAGACCAGGTGGACATCCTGACCGAGGCACTGAGCTCGATGCGGACCGGGCAGCCCGCCTCCGTCCGCACCGAGGGACGGGCCCCGTGGGGGCTGCGGCTGCCCCCGGTCGCCGGCGCCGGGTTCCACGTGGTGCTCCACGGCACCTGCTGGCTGGTGCCGCTGGAGGACGACGCGGCCGGGCCGATCGCGCTCGGCCCGGGGGACGTCGTCTTCCTGCGGGACGGCCGCGGCCACGTCCTCGCCGACCACCCGCAGACCCCGGCCGTCCGCGAACAGCCCTCGCACTTCCGGCCGGGCCTGCCGATCGGCACCGTCAGCGTGGGCGGCGACGGGCCGCGCACCAGCCTGCTGTGCGGCAACTACCACCTCGACCAGGCGCGGCCGCACCCGCTGGTGCGGCAGCTGCCGGAGATCGTCCACCTGCGGACCCGGCACGGGCGCCACCCCGAGCTGAGCGCGGCCGTCCAGCTGCTCGGCGCCGAGCTGGACAACCCGCGGATCGGCTCGACCGGCATCGTCCCGGCACTGATCGACTCGCTGCTGCTGTACATCCTGCGGGCGTGGTTCGAGGAGCAGCCGCCCGCCACCGCCGCCGGCTGGGCGGCGGCGCTCGGCGACGCGGCGGTGGCCCCGGCGCTGACCGCGATCCACGAGGCGCCGTCCGCGGCCTGGACGGTGGAGTCCCTGGCCGCCCGGGCCGGGCTCTCCCGGGCGGCGTTCGCCCGCCGCTTCACCAGCCTGGTCGGCGAGCCTCCGATGGCCTACCTGACCCGCTGGCGGATGACCACGGCGGCCCGGCTGCTGCGCGAGTCGCAGGCCCCCCTCACCGCCGTGGCCGCGCAGACCGGTTACGGCTCGGAGTACGCCTTCGCCAAGGCCTTCAAGCGGGAGTTCGGCCTGGCGCCGGGCGGCTACCGGCGCGGGACCCGGGCCGCCTGAGGCCGGCTCAGCCCTTCCGGCCGCCTCCCGGACCGCCGGGCTTCTCGCCGACGGCGGCCCAGATGCCGATCTGGGAGTCGGTGGGCTGCTCGGGGGTGTCGGGGCGCCAGAGGGGGGCGGTGACCAGGCCGGGGTCGGCCAGGGTGAGGCCGTCGAAGAAGCGGAGCACCTGGTCGCGGCTGCGCATGGTCAGCTGGGCGGAGGCGCTGCGGTAGACGGCGGGGCCGCGGCCGGCGTCGGCGGTCGGGGTGAAGTCGAGGGTGCCGTGCGACAGCACGAGGCGGCTGCCGGGCGGCAGGGCGTCCACCAGGGTGTGCACGATGCCGTACGGGTCGTCCTGCTCGTCGATGAAGTGCAGGACGGCCACGAGCAGCAGCCCCACCGGCTCGCCCGAGTCCAGTGCCCGGCGGACCTCGGGGGTGGCCAGGATCGCGGCCGGGTCGCGCAGGTCGGCCTGGACCACCGAGGTGCTGTCCGGGGTGGTGCCGCTCAGCAGGGCGCGGCCGTGCACCAGCACGATCGGGTCGTTGTCGAGGTAGACCACCCGGGCGTCCGGCCGGACCCGCTGGGCGACCTCGTGGGTGTTCCCGGCGCTGGGGATGCCGGTGCCGATGTCGACGAACTGCCGGATGCCCTCGCCGGCGAGGTGGCGCACCGCGCGGCCGAGGAAGGCCCGGTTGGCGAGCGCGCTGAGCCGCACCATCGGGCTGATGGCGAGCACCTGCTCGGCGGCCTCGCGGTCGGCCGGGAAGTTGTCCTTGCCGCCGATGTAGTAGTCGTACATCCGGGCGGGGTGCGGGATCTCGGGGCGCAGGTCGGCGGGCGGCCGTACCTCGTCGCCCTCGTCACCGACGAGCCACTCCCGGCCGATGTCCTGAAACCCGGTCACCCCTGCCACCCCTTCGGTCCGTTCCGGTCACCCGCAGTCGAACGCGGTCGAACACAGTCCCCACTGGTCCCCGCACGATCCGACAGGCGCAGCATAGGGCAGCCCTGCCGGGCAAGTGGAACCCGGCCGTCCCCTCCGTCGCGGGAGCGGACGGAGCGGACGGCCGCAGCCGTCAGAACGGGAAGCGGCTGCGCCCGTGCTGGATCGAGATCCACTTCACGGTGGTGAACGCGTCGACCGTGGCGTCGCCGTTCAGCCGGCCCACGCCCGAGTTCTTCTCGCCGCCGAACGGCACCACCGGCTCGTCCGCGATGGTCCCGTCGTTGACGTGGATCATGCCGGTCTCGATCCGCTGGGCGACCCGCACGCCGCGCTCGACGTCGGCCGTGTGCACCGCGCCGCTGAGCCCGAACGGGGTGTCGTTGGCGATCCGCACCGCCTCGTCCTCGCCGTCGAACGGCACCAGCAGCACGACCGGCCCGAACAGCTCGTTCCGCAGGATCGGCGCGTCGGCCGGCAGGTCGCCGAGCACCACGGGCTCCATCAGGCTGCCGGTGGTGGTGCCGCGCAGCAGCGCGGTGGCGCCGGCGGCGACCGCCTGGTCGACCTGCGCGGTGAGGGCGTCGGCCTGGACGGGGTTGATCAGCGGGCCGATGTGGGTGGCCGGGTCCCGGGGGTCGCCGACCTTGAGGGTGGCGACCTTGGCGACGAACTTGCGGGTGAACTCCTCGGCCACCGCGCGGTCGACCAGCACCCGGTTGGCGGCCATGCAGACCTGCCCCTGGTGCACGAAGCGGCTGAACACGGCCGCGTCCACCGCGTAGTCGAGGTCGGCGTCGTCCAGCACGATCAGCGCGCTGTTGCCGCCCAGCTCCAGGACGGTCCGCTTGAAGTGCGCGGCGGCGACGGTGGCGACGTGCCGGCCGACCTTGTCGGAGCCGGTGAAGGAGATCACCTTGGGGATCGGGTGCTCGATGAACGCGTCGCCGATCTCGGCGATGTCGGTGACCACGACGTTCAGCAGACCGGCGGGCAGGCCCGCCTCCTCGAAGATCTTGGCGATCAGGGTGCCGCCGACCACCGGCGTCTCCTGGTGCGGCTTGAGCACCACGCCGTTGCCGAGCGCCAGCGCCGGGGCGACCGCCTTCATCGACAGGAACAGCGGGAAGTTGAACGGGCTGATCACGCCGACGACGCCGACCGGCAGCCGGTAGAGCCGGTTCTCCTTGCCGTCCACCGGGGAGGGCAGCAGCCGGCCCTCGGCGCGCAGCGACAGCTGCATCGCCTCGCGCAGCATGTCCTTGGTGAGCGAGAGCTCGAACCAGGCCTTGACGGCGGTGCCGCCGAGCTCCGCCATGATGTCCCGGGTGATCTCCTGCTCGCGGTCCTCCAGGATCCGCAGCGCGCGTTCGAACACCAGCCGGCGGGTGTAGGGGTTGGTGGCCGCCCATTCCTTCTGCGCCAGCGCCGCGGCCCGGTAGGCCTGGTCGACCTCCTCGACGGTGGCGACCGTGATGGCGGCGATCTTGTCGCCGGTGAAGGGGTCGACGTCGACGATGTCCCAGGAGCCGCTGCCCTCGCGCCACTCACCGTCGATGTACTGCAGCGCCAACTCGGAAAGGTACGACATCTGATCCCTCTCATGCCTACGGGAACGCACGACCATCGCTCGCGGTCGTTCGCGATCAGATCTGATCGGGGCTCATCGTACTTATCCGTCAGAGTTCTTGGCGTACGGAGCGAAGAAGTTCTCGTGTCCGCTCGGGGGAGAGACTGTCCGCCACCAGACCGTCCATGGCGTCCGCGTACTCGGCGACCTCCGCCGGCTTGTCCAGGTACAGGGCGGTGGTGAACTGCTCCAGGTAGACGATGTCCGGCAGTTCCTGCTCGTCGAAGGCCAGGACCGAGAACGCCCCGCCCTCCGCCCGCAGTCCGCCGAAGCCCAGCGGCATCACCTGGAGTTCGACGTTCGGCAGGTCGGTCAGCTCCAGCAGCCGGTCGACCTGCGCCCGCATGGGCTCCGGCCCGCCCCAGGGCCGGCGCAGCACGGCCTCGTCCAGCACCGCGACCAGCCGCGGTGCCCGCTCGGCGGTCAGCACCTCCTGGCGTTTGAGCCGCACCTCCACCCGCCGCTCGATCTCGGCCGCCTCGGTGACGTGCCCGCCGTGGGTGATCACCGACCGCGCGTAGTCGGCGGTCTGCAGCAGCCCGTGGACGAACTGCACCTCGTAGCTGCGGATCTCGGTGGCGGCCTCCTCCAGCCCCAGGTAGTTCTGGAACCAGCCCGGCAGGACGTCCCCGTAACCGTGCCACCAGGACGTCGCGTTGGCCGCCCGCACCAGCCCCAGCACCGAGGCCCGTTCCGGCTCCGCGTCGACCCCGTACAGCGTCAGCAGGTCGGCGACGTCGCGCTCCTTGAAGCCGACCCGGCCGAGTTCCATCCGGCTGATCTTGGACTCGGAGGCCCGGATCGAGTACCCGGCCTCCTCCCGGCTGACGCCGCGGGCCTCCCGGAGCCTTCGTAGTTGCGACCCCAGCAGCAGACGCCGCACCGTGGCACCACCACCCGCCTGAGTCGCACCCATCGCCTCAACCCTCCGCACCTCGCGCAGCCCCCCGGCCGTCGGCCGCAGTCTTCCATCAGGGACCGACAAACAACAGTCCTCGGAACACCCTCTGCGGAGCCGTCGGCCTCCGCCGTGACCGCCCGGACGACCGCCGTCCGGATACGCGCGGTAGCCGACCCGTAGCTCCCCGGAACGCACTCTAGTCCCCCGCCGTCGCCGTGGACATCCCCAACCCCCCGATGTCCCCCCGGGAACCACAACTCGGCCGGAATCGACAACGGTTGACGCGGCCCGAGCACGCCGCCGGCCTCCCCCGCCCCCCTTCCCCGGGGAACCGGCCCGCCCCCGGGAAACGCGAAAGGCGCCTGCCCCCAAACTGGTCGGGGATGTGGGCAGGCGCCATGGACCGCGGTGGCCCGGCGACGCTGACGGGGTGCGGCTCGGTACGACCCGGCAGTGCGGCGCCGGGCTACCTGGACCGGATCAGACCACCAGGGGGCGGTCCGTCGGCCGGATCGGTGCGGGCAGCGGGGTCTTGCCGCCCAGGTAGGTGTCGACCGCCGCGGCGGCCGAGCGGCCCTCCGCGATGGCCCAGACGATCAGGGACTGGCCCCGTCCGGCGTCACCGCAGACGTAGACGCCATCGACGTTGGTGGCGAAGCGGCCGTCGCGGGCCACATTACCGCGTGCGTCGAGGTCCACGCCCAGCTGCTCGACCAGACCGTTCTTCACGTCCGTCCCGGTGAAGCCCATCGCCAGGGTGACCAGCTGCGCCGGGATGACCCGCTCGCTGCCCGGCACCTGCTCGAACTTCCCGTCCTTGAACCGCACCTCGACGAGGTGCAGCTCCTGGACGTTGCCGTCCTCGTCGCCGGTGAAGCGGGTGGTGGAGACGGAGTAGACTCGCTCGCCGCCCTCCTCGTGCGCCGAGGTGACCTTGTAGGTCATCGGCATGGTCGGCCACGGCTGGCCGGCCGGACGCTCCTCGCCGGGCCGCGGCATGATCTCCAGCTGGGTGACGGAGGCCGCCCCCTGCCGGTGCGCGGTGCCGACGCAGTCCGCGCCGGTGTCGCCGCCGCCGATGACCACGACGTGCTTGCCCTTGGCGCTGATCGGCGACTCCACGAAGTCGCCCTCCTGCACCTTGTTGGCCAGCGGCAGGTACTCCATGGCCTGGTGGACGCCCTTGAGCTCGCGCCCGGGCACCGGCAGGTCGCGGGCGGTGGTGGCGCCGGCCGCGACGACCACCGCGTCGAAGCGCTCGCGCAGCTGCTGCCCGGTGAGGTCCTCGCCGACGTGCACGCCGGTGCGGAAGCGGGTGCCCTCCGCGCGCATCTGCTCGATGCGGCGGTTGATGTGGCGCTTCTCCATCTTGAACTCGGGGATGCCGTACCGCAGCAGGCCGCCGATCCGGTCGGCCCGCTCGTACACCACCACCGTGTGACCGGCCCGGGTGAGCTGCTGGGCGGCGGCCAGGCCGGCCGGACCGGAGCCGATCACGGCGACCGTCTTGCCGGACAGCCGCTCGGGCACCTGCGGGGTGACCCCGCCCCGGTCCCAGGCCTTGTCGATGATGGTGACCTCGACGTTCTTGATGGTCACCGCGTCCTGGTTGATGCCGAGCACGCAGGCCGACTCGCAGGGCGCCGGGCAGAGCCGCCCGGTGAACTCCGGGAAGTTGTTGGTCGCGTGCAGCCGCTCGATCGCGCCCGTCCAGTCGTCCCGGTAGGCGAGGTCGTTCCACTCGGGGATGAGGTTCCCGAGCGGGCAGCCGTTGTGGCAGAACGGGATGCCGCAGTCCATGCAGCGGCCGGCCTGCTTGGTGATGATCGGCAGCAGGCTGCGTTCGACGTAGACCTCGTTCCAGTCGCGCAGTCGCACGTCCACCGGACGCCGCTCGGCCAGCTGCTTGGGCGTGGTCAGGAAGCCCTTGGGGTCAGCCATGTGCCGCCTCCATCATCTTGCGAGTGGTCTCGGCCTCGGAGAGGCCATCGCGCTCAGCGGCGTCCTTGGCGGCGAGCACGGCCTTGTAGTCGGTCGGCATGATCGTGGAGAAGCGGGAGACCCCGCTGCCCCAGTCCGCCAGGAGCTCGGCGGCGACGGTGGAGCCGGTCTCCTCGTAGTGCTGCTGCACGGTCTCGCGCAGCCATTCGCGGTCCGCGGCGCTCGGGGCCTCGATGCCCACCATGCCGCTGTTGACGTTCGCGGGGCGCAGGTCCAGCACGTAGGCGATGCCGCCGGACATGCCGGCCGCCAGGTTGCGTCCGGTCTCGCCGAGGATGACGACCCGGCCGCCGGTCATGTACTCCAGGCCGTGGTCGCCCACGCCCTCGACGACCAGGGTGGCACCCGAGTTGCGGACGGCGAAGCGCTCTCCGGCCTTGCCGCGCAGGTGGATCCGGCCGCTGGTGGCGCCGTAGCCGATGGTGTTGCCGGCGATGACGTGGTTCTGCGCGTCGTTGCCGATCGCCGCCGCGTCGCGGGCCGGACGGACCACGATCACGCCGCCGGACAGGCCCTTGCCGACGTAGTCGTTGGCGTCGCCCTCCAGGCGCAGCGTGATGCCGCGCGGCACGAAGGCGCCGAAGGACTGGCCGGCCGAGCCGGTGAAGGTGACGTCGATGGTCCCCTCCGGCAGGCCCTCGCCGCGGTACCGCTTGGTCACGTGGTGGCCGAGCATGGTGCCGACGGTCCGGTTGACGTTGCGGATCGGCAGCTGGATGCGGACGGCCTCGCCGTTCTCCAGGGCGTCCTGGGCCAGGTCGATCAGCTGGTTGTCCAGGGCCTTGTCCAGCGCGTGGTCCTGGGTGGTGGTGCGGTGCAGGGCCGCGCCCTCGGGCAGCTCGGGCACGTGGAAGAGCGGGGCCAGGTCGAGCCCGGCGGCCTTCCAGTGGCCGATCGCGGCCTCGGCGTCGATGTGCTCGGCGTGGCCGACGGCCTCCTCGACGGAGCGGAAGCCCAGCGAGGCCAGGATCTCCCGGACCTCCTCGGCGATGAACTCGAAGAAGTTGACCACGAACTCCGGCTTGCCGGAGAACCGCTCGCGCAGCACCGGGTTCTGGGTGGCGACGCCGACCGGGCAGGTGTCCAGGTGGCAGACGCGCATCATGATGCAGCCGGAGACCACCAGCGGGGCGGTCGCGAAGCCGAACTCCTCGGCGCCCAGCAGGGCGGCGATGACGACGTCGCGGCCGGTCTTCAGCTGGCCGTCGGTCTGCACCACGATCCGGTCGCGCAGGCCGTTGAGCAGCAGGGTCTGCTGGGTCTCGGCGAGGCCGAGCTCCCAGGGGCCGCCCGCGTGCTTGAGCGAGGTGAGCGGCGAGGCGCCGGTGCCGCCGTCGTGGCCGGAGACCAGCACGACGTCGGCGTGCGCCTTGGAGACGCCGGCCGCGACCGTGCCGACGCCGACCTCGGAGACCAGCTTCACGTGGATGCGGGCCTCGGGGTTGGCGTTCTTGAGGTCGTGGATCAGCTGCGCCAGGTCCTCGATCGAGTAGATGTCGTGGTGGGGCGGCGGCGAGATCAGTCCGACACCCGGGGTGGAGTGCCGGGTCTTGGCGACCCACGGGTACACCTTGTGGCCGGGCAGCTGGCCGCCCTCACCGGGCTTGGCGCCCTGGGCCATCTTGATCTGGATGTCGTCGGCGTTGACCAGGTACTCGGAGGTGACGCCGAACCGGCCGGAGGCGACCTGCTTGATCGCCGAACGGCGCTCCGGGTCGTGGAGGCGCTCCGGGTCCTCGCCGCCCTCGCCGGTGTTGGACTTGCCGCCGAGGCGGTTCATCGCGATGGCCAGGGTCTCGTGCGCCTCGCGGGAGATCGAGCCGTAGGACATGGCGCCGGTGGAGAACCGCTTGACGATCTCGGGGACCGGTTCGACCTCCTCGACCGGCACCGGGGTGCGGCCGAGCGCGTCGAGCTTGAACAGGCCGCGCAGCGTCATCAGCCGCTCGGACTGCTCGTTCACCCGGTCGGTGTACTGCTTGAAGATGTCGTAGCGGCGGTTGCGGGTGGAGTGCTGCAGCCGGAAGACGGTGTCCGGGTCGAACAGGTGCGGCTCGCCCTCGCGGCGCCACTGGTACTCGCCGCCGATCTCCAGCGCGCGGTGCGCGGCCGGGATGCCGGAGGCCGGGTAGGCCTTGGCGTGCCGGGCGGCGGTCTCCTTGGCGATCTCGTCCAGGCCGATGCCGCCGAGCTTGGTGGTGGTGCCGGCGAAGTAGGCGTCCACCAGCTCCCGGGAGAGGCCGATCGCCTCGAAGACCTGGGCGCCGCGGTAGGAGGCGACGGTGGAGATGCCCATCTTGGACATCACCTTGAGCACGCCCTTGCCGAGCGCCTTGATCAGGTTCTTGATCGCCTTCTCGGGCTCCACGCCCTGGATGAACACGCCCTGGGCGACCAGGTCCTCGACCGACTCCATGGCCAGGTACGGGTTGACCGCGCCGGCGCCGTAGCCGATCAGCAGCGCGACGTGGTGCACCTCGCGGACGTCGCCCGCCTCGACCAGCAGCGACACCTGGGTGCGCTGCTTGGTGCGGATCAGGTGGTGGTGGATCGCCGAGGTGAGCAGCAGCGAGGGGATCGGGGCGTGTTCGGCGTCGGAGTGCCGGTCGGAGAGCACGATGATCCGGGCGCCGTCGGCGATGGCCGCGTCGGCCTCGGCCGCGATCGCGGCGAGCCGGGCGGCCAGGGCCCCGCCGCCGCCGGCGACCTTGTACAGGCCGGACAGCGTGACGGCCTTGAGGCCGGGCTGGTCGCCGTCCGCGTTGATGTGGACCAGCTTGGCCAGCTCGTCGTTGTCGATCACCGGGAAGGTGATGCCGACGGAGCGGCAGGACGCGGCCTCGGCGGCCAGCAGGTTGCCCTCGGGGCCGAGGTTGGACAGCAGCGAGGTGACGAGCTCCTCGCGGATGGCGTCCAGCGGCGGGTTGGTGACCTGCGCGAAGAGCTGCACGAAGTAGTCGAACAGCAGGCGCGGCTTCTCGCTCAGCGCGGCGATCGGCGAGTCGGTGCCCATCGAGCCGAGCGCCTCGGCGCCGGTCTTGGCCATCGGCGCCAGGATGACCCGCAGCTCCTCCTCGGTGTAGCCGAAGGTCTGCTGGCGGCGGGTGACCGAGGCGTGGGTGTGGGCGATGTGCTCGCGCTCGGGGAGCTTGGCGAGCTGGATCTGGCCGCCGGCGACCCACTCCTCGTAGGGGTGCTCGGCGGCGAGCGCCGACTTGATCTCCTCGTCCTCGACGATGCGGTGCTCGGCGGTGTCGACGAGGAACATCCGGCCGGGCTGCAGCCGGCCCTTCTTGACCACCCGGGTCTGCTCGATGTCGAGCACGCCGACCTCGGAGGAGAGGACGACCAGGCCGTCCTCGGTGATCCAGTAGCGGGCGGGGCGCAGCCCGTTGCGGTCCAGCACGGCGCCGATCCGGGTGCCGTCGGTGAAGGTGACGCAGGCCGGGCCGTCCCAGGGCTCCATCAGGTTGGAGTGGTACTGGTAGAAGGCGCGGCGGGCCGGGTCCATGGTGGCGTGGTTCTCCCACGCCTCCGGGATCATCATCAGCACGGCGTGCGGCAGCGAGCGGCCGCCGAGGTGCAGCAGCTCCAGGACCTCGTCGAAGGAGGCCGAGTCGGAGTGGTCCGGGGTGCAGATCGGGAAGATCCGCTCCAGGCCCTGCCCGTTGCGGTTGGCCGGGATGAGGTCGGTGGCGAGCTGCGACTCGCGGGCGGTCATCCAGTTCCGGTTGCCCTTGACGGTGTTGATCTCGCCGTTGTGCGCGACGAACCGGTACGGGTGGGCGAGCGGCCAGCTCGGGAAGGTGTTGGTGGAGAAGCGCGAGTGCACCAGGCCGAGCGCGGAGGCGTAGAGCCGGTCCGACAGGTCGGGGAAGAAGGGCTCCAGCTGGCCGGTGGTCAGCATGCCCTTGTAGACGATGGTGCGCGCGGACAGCGAGGGGAAGTAGACCCCGGCCTCGCGCTCGGAGCGCTTGCGGACCACGAAGGCGATCCGGTCCAGCGCGAGGCCGGCCTTGCCCTCGCCGGCCAGGAAGAGCTGGCGGAAGCGCGGCATCACGCCGCGCGCGGTGGCGCCCAGCAGGTCGGGGGTGACCGGGACGTCGCGCCAGCCGAGGACGGTGAGGTCCTCCTCGGCCGCGATCGCCTCGATCCGGGCGACGGCGGCGGCGTCCTCGTCGTCGGCGTCGGGCAGGAAGGCGATGCCGACCGCGTAGGACCCGGCCTCCGGGAGGTCGAAGGAGACCTTGGCGCGCAGGAAGGCGTCCGGGATCTGGGTGAGGATGCCCGCGCCGTCCCCGGAGTCCGGCTCGGCGCCGGTGGCGCCGCGGTGCTCCAGGTTGCGCAGGACGGTCAGCGCCTGCTCGACGACGGTGTGGTCGGCGGTGCCGGTCAGCGTGGCGACGAATCCGACGCCACAGGCATCGTGCTCGTTACGCGGGTCGTACAGGCCCTGAGCAGCAGGTCGCGCATCCGGAACGAGCGCGTACGGCGGGCGGGTGGCGCCGGCCTGGGGCTCGTTGGCGGAGTGCATGGATGCAGACAGCATCGGCTCTCCCGTCGTCGTCTTTCGAAACTGGTGCAGTAGGGACGACGTTGGCCCTGATGCGATTGAGGCACGCACGTTACATGATGCCGAAGGTCCCGGGAAGCGGAGCATTGCGTCCACATCGCGGACTGATCCGCAGGTCACCGGGCGGGTGAGGGGACGTGCCACACCGCACGTCCCGACGATTGTGCCCGGCCCTCCACGGCCTGAAACAGGGCCGGAATCCCGTGGTTCCGGTGGCCCGTCACAGCGACCTGCGATTCCATCCCGGCGCTTGACCCGCGGATGCGATTCTTCGGTCAATGAGCCCACATGGCGAGACAAGACCAGGCGCGGCCGGGTGACCGTGTGTGCAACCTCACCCGTTCAGCTGCATAACAATGCAACGGCACCGTGCCCGGCCGGTCCCTGCGGCGGCCCGTCCGGCCGTCAGCCGACCTGCCCGCCGATCAGCGCGCCCAGCAGATAGGTCACCCCGGCCGCGATCCCGCCCAGCGCCAGCTGCCGCAGGCCGCTGTACCACCAGCTGCGCGCCGTCACCCGGGCCACCACCGCCCCGCAGACGAACAGTCCGGCCGCGGCGACCAGCAGCGCCGGCAGCAGCGAGGTCGCGCCCAGCAGGTACGGCAGCAGGGGCAGCAGCGCACCCACCGCGAAGCAGACGAACGAGGAACCGGCCGCCACCCACGGCGAGGGCAGGTCGTCGGGGTCGACGCCCAGCTCCTCCCGGGCGTGGATCGCGAGCGTCTGCTCCGGGTCGGCGGACAGCTGCCGCGCCACCTCGTGGGCGAGGTCCGGGTCCACCCCGCGCTCGACGTACAGCTGGGTCAGCTCGGCCAGCTCGCCGTGCGGATTGCGGCGCAGCTCCAGCCGCTCGACCTCGATCTCGGCCTGCACCAGCTCCCGCTGGGAGGCCACCGAGGTGTACTCGCCCGCCGCCATCGAGCAGGCGCCGGCCGCCAGCCCGGCGAGGCCGGTGAGCACGACGGTGCTGTTGGAGACGGCGCCGCCGACCACACCGGTCATCAGCGCGAAGTTGGAGACCAGGCCGTCCATCGCGCCGAACACCGCCGGACGCAGCCAGCCGCCGTTGACGTCCCGGTGGTGCCCGGCGGCAGGTATCCGGGGGTGGGGTCCGCTCTCGTGTTCCAGGGCGGTCGCAGTCACGGCCGTTCCCCTCCGTCCATCGGTCCGATCGCCTACCTGTCGACCGTAGCCCTGTTGAGCTGGGCATTTCCAGCAAAGTAAGGCTGTCCGAACATGGCTCCGGCCACCCTGCGCACGGGGTGCGGGGCGGCCGGGAGCGGGGGTCGGTGCAGGTCAGGCCGGGTGCTTGGCACCCTTCTCCAGAGGGTCCGACGCCTCGGCGCGGCCGTCCGGCGGCCCGTCACCCTCCGGCCGGTCGTTCTTCGGTCCCTCGTTCTTCGGCCGGTCGTTCTCCGGTCGGTCCTTCTCCGGCTCGTCGGCCGGGGCCGCGGCCTCCGCCTCGGCCCGCGCCATCGGGTCGATGCTCGCCGGGTCCTCCCGGCCCGGCCGCTTCTTCCCGACGACGACGAAGTACGCCACCGCGCCGAGGAAGACGAGGATCGCCACCCAGTCGTTCAGCCGCAGGCCGAGGATGTGGTGCGCCTCGTCGACCCGCAGCCACTCGGTCCAGAACCGGCCCGCCGTGTACCCGGCCACGTACAGCGCGAAGGCCCGCCCGTGGCCCAGGGTGAACCGCTTGTCCGCCCAGATCACCAGGGCGGCGACGCCCACGCACCAGAGCGACTCGTAGAGGAAGGTGGGGTGGTGGACCGTGGTGACCACCTCACCGCCGGGGAGCGTCTTCGTGATCTCCAGGCCCCACGGCAGGGTGGTCTCCCGCCCGTACAGCTCCTGGTTGAACCAGTTGCCCCAGCGGCCGAGCGCCTGGGCGAGCGCGATGCCCGGGGCGATCGCGTCGGCGTAGGCGGGCAGCGGGACGCCGCGGCGCCGGGCGCCGATCCAGGCACCGACCGCGCCCAGCGCGATCGCGCCCCAGATGCCGAGGCCGCCCTCCCAGATCTTGAAGGCGTTCCAGGGGTTCTTCCCCTCGCCGAAGTACAGCTGGTGGTCGGTGATCACGTGGTACAGCCGGCCGCCGACCAGGCCGAACGGCACGGCCCAGACCGCGATGTCGCCGACGGTGTGGCGGCCACCGCCCCGGGCGACCCAGCGCTTGCTGCCGAGCCAGACGGCCACGACGACACCGAGGATGATGCAGAAGGCGTAGGCGCGCAGCGGGATCGGTCCGAGGTACAGGACACCCCGCGACGGGCTGGGAATGTAGGCGATATCCATGGCAGCTCCGACGCTACAGGGTCGGCGGCCCGTCCAGGGCACCCCGGCGGGTCACAGTCGGGCACAGATCGGTGCGCGGACCCGGAGCACGGCCCGCCGCCGCCCCCTCCGGACGGGGAGGGGGTGGCGGCCACCCTGCAGCGTACGCGCCCGGTTCAGCCGGCGTTGGGCGAGGGGTTGTTGGCCTCCGAGGCGGTGCTGGTCGGCGCGGGCGACTGGCCGTGGGTGCCCGGGGTGCCCAGCTGCTTGCCCTGGTTGGCGGCGTCCACCCACTTCACCAGGTTGGCCGGGGTGATCTCCTCGTTGTTGAACTTGGGGTAGACCGGCTGACCGTTGAGCAGCACGGTCGGCGTGGACTTGAAGTTGGACTTGTCGAAGTCCTGCTGCACCGCGGAGACCCAGTCGCCGAACTTCAGATCGTTGACGCAGGACTCGAAGGCCGGTGTGACCAGGCCGTCGACCTGCTTGGCGAGGTTGATCAGGGTCGCCTTGTTCCCGAAGGCGTCGTTGGTCTCGTCCGGCTGGTTGCGGTAGAGCACGTCGTGGTAGTCGCGGAAGTGCCCGGCGTCCTGGGCGCAGCCGAGCGCGTTGGCCGCGTACTTGGAGCCCTTGCCCGGCACGGCCCGGTCGATGAACGAGACGATGTGGTAGTTGGTGAAGATCTTGCCCGCGTCCTCCAGCTGGCTGATGGTGGGCGAGAACTCCCGCTCGAAGACGCCGCAGGCGGGGCAGCGCGGGTCCTCGTAGACGGTGAGGACGGACGGCGCGTTGTCCGAGCCCACCGGGACGACCAGGTTCTTGTCCCCGATCGTGCCGGCCGGTACGGCGGTGGGCGTCTCCGGCGTGGAGCGCTGGTCCTGCACCACGACGCCGGTGACCACGGCGGCGGCGATCACCGCGAGCGCCACTCCGCCGATGACCAGCTTCCGCTTCCGCCGGCCGCGGGCCTCCTCCTCGGCGCGTTCCGCCAGCATCCGCTCACGGGCGGTGCGCTTGCCTTCTCGGTTCTTCTCGCTCATCAGCCTTGGGATCCAGGTTCGGGGGTGGGGGTGCGGGTGGCGGGTCCGGGGGGTGGGGCGGGTGCTCAGCCCGCCAGCAGGCCGTCCACCGAGAACTTGGTGCGGGGCCACCGGAGCAGCCAGCCGGCCAGCAGCAGGAATCCGGTGTCGCGCAGGATCTCTTGCAGGTACTCGGTCTGCGAGGCGTCGACCGCCCCGCCCCCGCCGAAGCAGCCGCAGTCGATCGAGATGCCGCGCGCCCAGGCGGAGGCGATGCCCCCGATGAAGGCGAGCAGCAGCACCGCGGAGACCGCCGCGGCCACCCGGGTGCCCAGGCCGGCCAGCAGCAGCAGGGCGAGCGCCAGCTCCAGGAAGGGCAGCCCGTGGCCCACCGGTTTGACCAGGGACTCGGGCAGGATCTCGTACGCGCGCACCGCCTGGGCGGCCTCCGCCGGGTCGGCGATCTTCGCCAGCCCGGCCCAGCCCCAGACCACGGCCAGGCCCAGCCGGGCGGCCGTGCCGATCCACTCCGTCGCCGGCCCGGCCATCCGGACAACCCCCTCGGGAAACACCGTCACGCCCCTATGAACCGCTCCCGGGGACGCCGGGTTCTTCCGGTTTTCGGAGTTAAGCCGAAAGAGTGAAGGTAAAGACACTCTGAGGTGATTTCACCCTAACGAGTGATCAGGGTCGCAGCCGAACGGCCACCCCAGGTCGTACCGGTCGACGTCGTGACGGTCGGCGTGCCCGGAGCCGCCGGGCCCGGCGGGGCCCGGGCGGGCGGCCAGCGCGGCCGCCGCCTCCATCCGGACCGCCTCCGCGCAGACGTGGGCGTCCCGCTCGGCGCGCTCCACCCCCCGCCTGGCCAGCGCCGGCCCGACCGCGCACTGCGCCCCGAAGGCGGCGCCGAGTGCCAGCGCGGCCGCGGCCGCCCGCAGCAGCACGGCTCGCTGAAGACCGGGCATCGGCCGACCCCTTCCGCTCGCTTGGCCCCCGGGCACGTCGCTCGTGCACTCGTCCCTCCACTCAACGCCGCCCAACCGCGGGCTGGTGCGCGTGCCCGCCACTGTTCACCCGTTCGGGTCGAGGGGGTGACCGAACGGGTCCGGGAACGGCGAAGGCCCGCCGCCCCGGGCGGGGCGGCGGGCCGTCGGGCACCGCGGACGGAGGGGCGGCCTACCGCCGACGGACGCCCTGGGCCAGTTCGCCGGCCAGTTCGCGCACCGCCGCCAGCGCGGCCCGCTCGTCCCCGTCGGCGTCCAGGATCCGCTGCACGAACGCCGAACCGACGATCACGCCGTCCGCGAACCCGGCCACCTGGGCGGCCTGCTCCCGGGTCGACACGCCGAGACCGACGCAGACCGGCAGGTCGGTGGTGGCCCTGGTCCGGGCGACCAGGTCCTCGGCCAGCTCGCCGACCTGGGCCCGGCTGCCGGTCACGCCCATCACCGCGGCCGCATACACGAAGCCGCTGCCGGCCGCCGTGACCTCGGCCAGCCGCTTGTCCTTGCTGCTCGGCGCGACCACGAACACGGTGTCCAGACCGTGCTCCCCGGCCGCCTTGCGCCACTCCTCGGACTCCTCCACCGGCAGGTCCGGCAGGATGCAGCCCGCCCCGCCGGCCGCGGCGAGGTCGGCGGCGAACCGCGCGACGCCGTACCGGTCCACCGGGTTCCAGTACGTCATCACCAGCACCGCCGCGGCGGGGTGCGCGGCGGCGACCTCCTGGACGGTGCGCAGCACGTCCTTGATCCGCACGCCGGCCCGCAGCGCGATGTCGTCGGCGGTCTGGATGGTGGGGCCGTCCAGCACCGGGTCGGAGTGCGGCAGGCCGATCTCGACGACGTCGCAGCCGCCCTCGATCAGCGCGCCGACCGCCCGGATGCCGCCGTCCACGGAGGGGAAGCCGGCCGGCAGGTAGCCGATCAGCGCGGCGCGGTCCTCGGCCTTGGCGGCGGCGAGGACGCCACTGAGCTTCGAAGCCATGGTCACTTACCCCCGTGGGCGGAGCCGGCGCCCGGCTCGTCGTAGAGGCCGAAGTACTCGGCGGCGGTGTGCATGTCCTTGTCGCCGCGCCCGGAGAGCGAGACCAGGACGGTGGCCTCGGGCCCGAGCTCGCGGCCCAGCTCCAGGGCGCCGGCCAGCGCGTGCGCGCTCTCGATCGCCGGGATGATGCCCTCGGTGCGGGACAGCAGCCGCAGCGCCTGCATGGCGGCGTCGTCGGTGACCGGGCGGTACTCGGCCCGGCCGGTGTCCTTCAGCCAGGCGTGCTCCGGGCCGACGCCCGGGTAGTCGAGGCCGGCCGAGATCGAGTGCGACTCGATGGTCTGGCCGTCCTCGTCCTGCAGCACGTAGGTGCGC
This sequence comes from Kitasatospora sp. NPDC015120, assembly GCF_043080305.1. Taxonomy (NCBI): domain Bacteria; kingdom Bacillati; phylum Actinomycetota; class Actinomycetes; order Kitasatosporales; family Streptomycetaceae; genus Kitasatospora; species Kitasatospora sp. NPDC015120. The sequence continues at coordinate 221,360 of NZ_JBIBVJ010000001.1, forward strand.
GAGCCGTGCAGCACGCCCGGGTCGCCCTTGGTGAGGGTGGCCGCGTGCCGCGGGGTCTCGGCGCCCTCGCCGGCCGCCTCGCAGCCGATCAGGCGCACCCCGGCGTCCGGGATGAACTCGTGGAAGATGCCCATCGCGTTGGAGCCGCCGCCGACGCAGGCGACGACCGCGTCGGGCAGCCGCCCGGTGCGCTCCAGGACCTGCTCGCGCGCCTCCACGCCGATGACCCGGTGGAAGTCGCGGACCATCATCGGGAACGGGTGCGGCCCGGCCACGGTACCGAACAGGTAGTGGGTCGAGTCGACGTTGGCGACCCAGTCGCGGAACGCCTCGTTGATGGCGTCCTTGAGGGTGCGGCTGCCGGACGTCACGGCCACCACCTCGGCGCCGAGCATCCGCATCCGGGCGACGTTCAGCGCCTGGCGCCGGGTGTCGACCTCGCCCATGTAGATGGTGCAGTCGAAGCCGAACAGGGCGCAGGCGGTGGCGGTGGCCACGCCGTGCTGGCCGGCGCCGGTCTCGGCGATGATCCGGGTCTTGCCCATCCGCTTGGTGAGCAGGGCCTGGCCCAGCACGTTGTTGATCTTGTGCGAGCCGGTGTGGTTGAGGTCCTCGCGCTTGAGCAGGATGCGCGCGCCGCCGGCCTCGGCGGAGAACCGCCGCACGTCGGTCAGCGGGCTGGGCCGGCCGGTGTAGTCCTTGAGCAGCGCGTCCAGCTCGGCGGCGAAGGCCGGGTCGGCCTTGGCCTTCTCGTACTCCTCGGCGACCTGCTCCACGGCGGCGACCAGCGCCTCCGGGATGAAGCGGCCGCCGTACGCGCCGAAGTAGCCGCGTGCGTCCGGCACCTCGGCGCCGGGCAGGTAGTCCTTCTCGGACCGTTCGGACATGGTGAAGTCCCTCGGGAAGATGACGACGGTTGACGGTGACGTCCGCCGGCTGCGGTCAGCCGGACGTCACGCGCCATCGCCGCCCCGGCACCTGCCCGGGCTCGCAGCCGATGACGTAGCGCACCCGTCGGCCCAGCACCCGGCGCGCGGGCGCGCGGCAGCCGCGCGGGCGGCAGCCGGGGGCGAGACGGGTGGCGATCTTCATGGCGGCGGGATCAGTCCTTGTGCCGGATCGCCGGGTGGGCGCCGGCCGCGACCAGGTCGGCCACCGCGGCCCGCGGGTCCTTGCCGGTCACCAGCGACTCGCCGACCAGCACCGCGTCCGCGCCCAGGTTGGCGTAGGAGATGACGTCCAGCGGGCCGCGCACCCCGGACTCGGCGACCTTGACGATGTCGTCCGGGATCGCGTGGACGACGTTGCCGAAGGTGTTGCGGTCCACCTCCAGGGTCTTGAGGTTGCGGGCGTTGACGCCGATGATCCGCGCGCCGGCGTCCACCGCGCGCTTGATCTCCTCCTCGTCGTGCACCTCGACCAGCGGGGTGAGGCCGATCGACCCGGCCCGCTCGATCAGCGACACCAGGGCCGGCTGGTCGAGGGCCGCGACGATCAGCAGCGCGAGGTCGGCGCCGTGCGCGCGGGCCTCCCACAGCTGGTAGGCGGTGACGATGAAGTCCTTGCGGAGCAGCGGGGTGTCCACCGCGGCCCGGACGGCGTCCAGGTCCGCCAGCGACCCGCCGAAGCGGCGCTGCTCGGTCAGCACGCTGATCGCGGCGGCACCGCCGGCCGCGTAGTCGATCGCCAGCGACGCCGGGTCCGCGATCGCGGCCAGCGCGCCCTTCGACGGGCTGGAGCGCTTGACCTCGCAGATCACCCGGACACCGTCGCCGCGCAGCGCCGCCACGCCGTCCTTGGCGTCCGGGGCCTTGGCGGCGAGCTCCTTGAGCTCGTCCAGCGAGACCCGGGCCTGCCGCTCGGCGAGGTCCTCGCGGACCCCTTCGACGATCGAGTCGAGCACACTCACTCGGGCGCCCCCATCATGTCTGCCAGTCCTGGTCCTGCTGGCGAGGAGCCGGACGGCCAGCGGGCCTCCGGCCCTTCGATGGTATCGGCAAGGGGGAGCGCACAGCGCATCCGCCCGGCGCGCGTCTCACGGTACGGACCCCCGGACACGCCCGCGAACTGCGGCTTCACACCATCGCCACCCCGGCGGTCAGAGCGGCGGCGGGGCCAGGCCGGCCCCGATCGGCAGGTTGCGGACCACCGTGAAGACGAGGACGAGCAGCCCCACCAGCACCCAGCGCCGGGGCCCGAGCGCCGGCCGGGGGCCGGGCAGGGCGCGCAGCGCCGCCCAGAGCCAGCGCACCCAGAGCACCGCCAGCACGGCGAACAGCAGCACCGCCACGGCGTTGTCGTGCAGCGCCCCGCTGAGGTCCCCGTGGGCCAGCGCGTGCACGCAGCGCAGTCCGCCGCAGCCGGGGCACCACCAGCCGGTGGCCGCCAGGAAGGGGCAGTCGGGGTAGTGCCCGGGGACGTTGGGGTCCACCGCGGCGACGTACCCGGCGGGGAGGGCCACGGCGGCCGCTGCGGCGAGCGGCGGCACCAGCCGGCGCGGCGCGGAGGGCCGGGCGGAGGCGGTGGGGGCGGGGGCGGCGTTCACGCCCATGATTGTGCCCCGCCGCGGTGCGTTTCCGGCCCCACCGGCACACGCGGAACGGCGGCCCGAGGGCCGCCGTTCACGCGGAGCGCCGGTCGGTCAGGCGGAGGCGGCGGCCAGCGCGGCCTGCTCCTCGTGGGTGTACACGTTGGTGCTGGGCTGCTTGCCCATGCCCGCCATCGACATGGCCTTGCCGACCACGCCGCCGAGCAGGACGACCACCAGGCCGGCCCAGGTGAGCAGCACCGACGGCAGGATCATCGCGACGCCCGCGACGCAGAAGCCGAGGAACGAGATGGTCACGCCGGTCCAGGCGGCGGGGGTGTGGCCGTGTGCTGCTGCTGCCATTGGATGGTGCTCCTACGCTCTCGGGGGCCCGGCCGGGCCTGCTCGGCCCCTCCCGGGTTGACGTGTCCCATGGACGTCTCCATTGTGCCGGGCCACACACCGGCGTCCCAAAGGGGGTGGCGGGTCTATCGCGTCACAGTGCGCCGCCCGCGTCCGCGCCGGTCAGCGCGCCGGTCAGCGCGCCGTCGGATCCTCGCCGCGGTCCAGCGCCTTCCACAGGTCCGCCGGGCTGTCCGCGGCGGCCGTCCGCCGCTTCGCCGGCGCCTTGCCGGCCGGCGCCTCGTAGCGGCTGCCCATGGCCGGCCAGCCGCGCCCGTACCGGGCGGTCAGCAGCCCGGCCAGCGCCAGCAGCAGCCCGCCCAGCAGCGCCACCCACGGCCAGCCGGTGTGCCCGACCCCGGTCGCGGCCGAGCCGGTGAGCGCGAGCTTGCGGGCCGCCTCGGCGTCCAGCGCGGCGGTGTCCCCGGCGCCCGCCGCGGCGGCGGCCGCCGCGCCCAGCCCGGCCAGCACGGTCAGTGCCCCCACCGCGATCCGGCCGGCGCCGCGCACCGCGAACACCGCCACCGCCGCCGCCAGCGCCACCAGCGCCAGCCCGGCGGGCAGTTCGGAGATCTTCCCGCCGGTGACGGAGACCTCCAGGGTCCCCGCCGTCCCCTCGGCCCAGATCCGGCCGGCGGCGGTCAGCACCAGCACCGCGCCCAGCACGGTGAGCAGCAGCATCACCCCGAGGGTGCGCCGCCCGGCCCGCGCGGCGGGCGCGGGCGCGGCGGCGGGGCCGGGGTCGGCGGGCACGGGGTCGGCAGGGGCTTCGGCGCTCACCGTTCCAGTGTCCCCCGTCCTCACCCCGCCGCCGCACCCGGGGTGGGCGGCTCGGTGGGGAAGTCGCCGGTCTCCAGCACCAGCGTCCGCTCCCCCAGCGGCAGGAACAGGTCGTTGCCGAAGGGCACCCGCTCCGCCTCCCGGTACCCGGTGCCGGGCAGCGGACGGCTGTGCACCGTGCAGACCCCCTCCGCCGGGTCCACCACGACGTACAGCGGGACGCCCGCGGCGGCGTGGAAGCGGTGGCGTTCGGCCCGTTCCGGCGCCGGGAGCACGTCCAGCACCACCAGCGCGTCCACCGCCCGGTAGTGCCCGGCCGGGTCCGGCACCGCCCCGGGGGCGAGCAGCACGAGCGCGGCCGCCCGCCCCTCCAGGCGCACGTCCGCGAGGACGCCGCCGTGGCCGCCCGGCTGCCGCACCAGCTGCTCCCTGGCGGCGGTCACGATCCGCCGCTGCACGTCCGGCATCCTGCTGTCCCTTTCCGCTGCGGCGGCCCCCGCGGACTGCGCGGGGGCCCACGTCCTGGGGCGTGTCCTACGGCCTACGCAGCGTATTCGCCGTGGCGACCGCGCGCAGGACGGCGGCGGCCTTGTTGCGGCATTCGGTGTCCTCGCCGTGCGGGTCGGAGTCGGCCACCACACCGGCGCCGGCCTGGACGTACGCCGTGCCGTCGCGCAGCACCGCGGTGCGGATCGCGATCGCGGTGTCGGAGTCCCCGGCGAAGTCCAGGTAGCCGACGCAGCCGCCGTACAGGCCGCGGCGGGTGGGTTCCAGTTCCTCGATGATCCGCATCGCCCGCGGCTTGGGCGCGCCGGACAGGGTGCCGGCCGGGAAGCAGGCGGTCAGCACGTCGAAGGCGGTCCGGCCCTCGGCGACCTTGCCGGTCACCGTGGAGACGATGTGCATGACGTGGCTGTAGCGCTCGATGTGCATGAAGTCGACGACCTCGACGCTGCCCGGCTCGCAGACCCGCCCGAGGTCGTTGCGCCCGAGGTCGACCAGCATCAGGTGCTCGGCGCGCTCCTTGGGGTCGGCGAGCAGTTCGGCGGCCAGCTCGGCGTCCTCGTGCGGGGTGGCGCCGCGGTGGCGGGTGCCGGCGATCGGGTGCAGCATCGCCGCGCCGTCGGTGACCTTGACCAGCGCCTCCGGGCTGGAGCCGACCACGTCGAAGCCGCCCTCGGCGCCGCCGTCCGGGCCGGGGAAGCGGAACAGGTACATGTACGGGCTCGGGTTGGTGGTGCGCAGCACCCGGTAGACGTCGAGCGCGGAGGCCGGGCAGGGCGCCTCGAACCGCTGCGAGGGCACCACCTGGAACGCCTCGCCGGCCCGGATCCGCTCCTTGATCTCCTCCACCGCGGCCCGGTAGGGCTCCCCGCCGAACGGCGAGCGGACCTCGCCGGGGCCGCTCGGGGTGAAGGTGGCCAGGCCCGGGTCGACCGGCTTGAGCAGGTCGGCCTCCATCGCGTCGAGCCGGGCGACGGCATCCGCGTGGGCCTCGTCGACGCCGCTCGCCAGGTCGTTGTGGTTGACCGCGTTGGCGATCAGCAGCACGGTGCCGTCGGCGTGGTCGAGCACCGCGAGGTCGGTGGCGAGCAGCAGGGTCAGCTCGGGCAGCTTGAGGTCGTCCGGGTTGAGGTCCGGCAGCTTCTCCAGCCGGCGCACCACGTCGTAGCCGAGGTAGCCGACCAGGCCGCCGGTGAGCGGGGGCAGGCCGTCGTCGGCGTGGCGCGGGGTGTGCAGGGCCCGCAGCGCGGCGCGCAGCACCTCCAGCGGGTCGCCGGTGGTGGGGATGCCGACCGGCGGGGTGCCGAGCCAGCGGGCGTCGCCGTCCGGGCCCGCGGTCAGGGCGGCGGCGCTGCGCACGCCGACGAAGGAGTAGCGCGACCAGCTGCGGCCCTGCTCGGCGGACTCCAGCAGGAAGGTGCCGGGGCGCTCGGCGGCGAGGCTGCGGTAGAGGCCGATCGGGGTGAGGCCGTCCGCGAGGAGCCTGCGGGTGACCGGGATGACCCGGGTGTCGACGGCGAGCTTGCGGAAGGCTTCGAGGTCCATGGCGGGCGGCACCTTACGACGGAGGGACGGAAGGGGTGGGTCGGCCGGGCGGGCGGTCAGCCGAGCGGGAGCACGCCGGCGTCGAAGCAGGTGCGGTCGCCGGTGTGGCAGGCCGCACCGGTCTGGTCCACCTTGACCAGCAGGGTGTCGCCGTCGCAGTCCAGCGCGACCGACCTGACCTGCTGGACGTGGCCGGAGGTGTCGCCCTTCACCCAGTACTCCCGGCGGCTGCGGCTCCAGTAGGTGCAGCGGCCGGTGGTGAGGGTGCGGTGCAGCGCCTCGTCGTCCATCCAGCCGAGCATCAGCACCTCGCCGGTGTCGTACTGCTGCGCGACGGCCGGGAGCAGGCCGTCCTCGGTGCGCTTGAGCCGGGCGGCGATCTCGGGGGCCAGGGCGGTGGAACCGGGGGCGGCGGGTGAGGTGGGCATGGGGCCATTGTGTCAGCCCGGTCCGGGCCGCCGGGCAGCCGTCCGGATCGCGGCCGGGCCCCGCGGGCCACGGCGGGCGGGGCCGCCGGGCGCCGGGCCGACCATCCGATCGAACGAGTTGTGGAAACCGCCTGCCGCACGGCCCCGCTCTGCGCCATTCTCGTGGTCATGACCTCCGAGCAGCGCGCTTCCGGACCGGCCGGACCGCCGGACGACGGCGACGACGACCGCCCCCGCCCCGGGGGCACCTCCGACACCCGGCCGTCCCGGGGCCTGCTGATCGCCGTCGCGGCGGTGCTGGCGGTCCTGCTCGCGGTGGTGGCGACGGTCCTGCTGTGGCCCGAGGACGAGCCGGCGCCCGAGCCGCCTCCGCCCTCCCCCACCACGGCCACGCCGGCGCCCACTCCCACGCCGTCCCCGACGCCCACCCCGACGCCGACGCCGGCCCCGGCCAAGGTGGTGCCGTACAGCTTCTTCCCCGTCGGCAGTTGCCTGGACCACCCGCAGCTGAGCAAGACCGTCACCAAGCCGGAGCCCCGCCCCTGCGAGGAGAAGCACGACGGCGAGGCGATCGCCGACCAGCTGCTGCCCGAGGGGCTGTCCGGCGACTACCAGGTCGCCGGCGCGATGCGGGACGGCTGCAAGGAGGCCCAGGCCGCCGCCGAGGCCCGGCAGGGCGGCGGCGGGCCGTACTACAGCTATCCGGTGGGCCCGAGCTACACCTTCTACCAGCAGGGCTGGCGGGACTACACCTGCATCCTGACGGCGAGCAACCGCCCCGGCTCCACGAAGCTGAGCGGGCAGCTGCGCTGACCCGGCGTCAGCCCGCCGGGGGCGGGCGGCCGATCGCCGCGGACCCGGGAACGATCAACGCGGCAGACCCTAGGGTGGAGGCATGTCGAACCACGCCCACGCCGAGCGCCACCGTCTGGCCGAACTGCTGGCCGCCGCCGGGCCGGACGCGCCCACCCTCTGCGCCGGGTGGTCCACCCGGGACCTCGCCGCCCACCTGGTGATCCGCGAGCGGCGGCCGGACGCCGCCGCCGGCATCCGGATCGGGCCGCTGGCGGGCTGGACCCGCCGGGTGCAGGAGTCGTACGCCGAGCGGCCCTACGAGGAGCTGGTCCGCCTGTTCCGCTCCGGCCCGCCGGTCCTCTCGCCGTTCTCCCTGCCCGGCGCGGACGAGGCGGCCAACACCGTCGAGTACTACGTGCACGCCGAGGACGTCGCCCGGGCCGGTGACGGCCCCGGGCCGCAGCCCGTGCCGCCCGGCCGGGCCGAGGCGCTCTGGCGCCGGCTGCCGCTGATCGCCCGGCTGGAGGCGGGCCGCCGCTCCCCGGTGCGGCTGGAGCTGAGCCGCCCGGACGGCACCAGTCTGACCGTCGGCCCGGCCGGTCAGCCGCCGGTGCGGATCACCGGGGAGCCGGGCGAGCTGCTGCTCTTCGTCTACGGCCGCGGCGCCCGCGCCGAGCTGACGGTGGACGGCGCCCCGGACGCCGTCGAGGCGCTGCGCCACGTCCTGCCGCTCCCGTAGCCGGCCGCCCCGGCTGCGGATGTCGGTGGCGGGGTGCAGACTCGCAGGTGGCAGTGGCCGGGCGGGTACGCCCGCCCGGCCGGTCGTACCCGTCTCCCTGCCCCTCGAAGGGACGCGACACCATGCTCACCACCGACTTCCCCGCCGGCTCCCCCTGCTGGATCGACCTCGGCAGCCCGGACCCGGCCGCCGCCGCCACCTTCTACGGCACGGTCTTCGGCTGGACCTTCCGGTCCGCGGGCCCGGAGGCCGGCGGCTACGGCTTCCTCCAGCTGGCCGGCAGGACGGCCGCGGCCGTGGGCCCGCTCACCGAGGAGGGCGCGCACTCCGCCTGGACGACGTACTTCCGCACGCCCGACGCCGAGGCCACCGGCAAGGCCGTCGAGCAGGCCGGCGGCGCCGTGCGGGTCCCGGCCCTCGACGTGATGGACGCCGGGCGGATGGCCCAGCTGACCGACCCGCAGGGCGCCGAGTTCGCGGTCTGGCAGCCCGCCGCGGTGCCCGGTCTGGACGTCGTCTCCGAGGACGGCGCGCTGATCTGGGTCGAACTGCACACCAGCGCGGTGGACGCGGGCCACGCCTTCTACCAGAAGGTGTTCGGCTGGCGCTCCGAGGACTTCCCCGCGCCCGGCATGACGTACAAGGTGCTCTCCCCGGCCGAGGGCGATCTGCGGGCCACCGCCTTCGGCGGCATCGCCCCGGTGATGGGCGAGGCCCAGCCGCCCAGCTGGACCCCGTACTTCGGCGCCTCCGACGTGGACGGCGTGGTCTCCCGGGCCACCGGCGCCGGCGGCACCGTGCTGATGGGGCCGGAGGACGTCCCGGACGTCGGCCGGATCGCCTGGCTGGCCGATCCGTTCGGCGCCCCGTTCGCGCTGATCAAGGGCGAGCCGCCGAAGGACTCCTGACCGCTTCCGCCGCTCCGCCCCTGCGCCGTCCTCGCCGACGAGCAGCGCAGGGGCGGGCCGTGCGGCGGACGGGGCGGACGGGAGCTGGCCCGGGGGCACCCTGCTGGCCGAGCTTCGCCGCGCGGGCCCGCCCGCCGGGTCCACCACGCGCTGCACGCGCCGGCCGGGGCCTGACCGGGCCGGGCCGGCGCAGCACCACCGTGCTCTCGCTGCCCGGCCTGCCGGAGCCGGCCGAGGGGGATCCCTAACGGACCGGGTGCCCGGCCTCCCGCAGCGCGTCCTTGACCTCGCCGATCCGCAGGTCGCCGAAGTGGAAGACGCTGGCGGCCAGCACCGCGTCCGCGCCCGCCTCCACCGCCGGGGCGAAGTCGGCGAGCTTGCCGGCCCCGCCGGAGGCGATCACCGGCACCGACACGGACGCGCGGACGGCCCGGATCAGCTCCAGGTCGTAGCCGTCCTTGGTGCCGTCGGCGTCCATCGAGTTGAGCAGGATCTCGCCCGCGCCCAGCTCGGCGGCGCGCCCGGCCCACTCGACGGCGTCCAGGCCGGTGCCCTTGCGGCCGCCGTGCGTGGTGACCTCGAAGCCGGAGGCGGTCACGGTGCCCTCGGGGCAGCGGCGGGCGTCCACCGAGAGCACCAGCACCTGGCGGCCGAACCGCTGGGCGATCTCCCGGACCAGCTCGGGCCGGGCGATGGCGGCGGTGTTGACGCCGACCTTGTCGGCGCCGGCCCGCAGCAGCTTGTCGACGTCCTCGACGGCGCGGATGCCGCCGCCGACGGTCAGCGGGATGAAGACCTGCTCGGCGGTGCGGCGGACCACGTCGTAGGTGGTCTCGCGGTCGCCGGAGGAGGCGGTGATGTCGAGGAAGGTCAGCTCGTCGGCGCCCTCGGCGTCGTAGAGCTTGGCCATCTCGACCGGGTCCCCGGCGTCGCGCAGGTTCTGGAAGTTGACGCCCTTGACCACGCGGCCGGCGTCGACGTCCAGGCAGGGGATGACACGTACTGCGAGGGTCACGGCTGATTGCCTTCCAGAGCTTCCAGGGTTGCGGCGAGTCCGGCGCGGTGGGCGTCGAGTTCGATCTCGACGAGCATCCGCGAGTCGACCAGGCTCTCGACCACCACGACGGCGGCCGCCGGGCGCACCGCGCCGAAGAGCTCGTGGTGGGCACGGCCCGCCGCGTCGATGTCACGGGCGTGGGTGAGGTACATCCGGGTGCGGACCACGTCGTCCGCCGTCAGACCGTACGCGGCCAGGGCCTCCAGCGCGTTGCCGAAGGCGGCCCTCGCCTGCTCGTAGGGGTCGCCCTCGCCGGACAGCACCCCGTCCGCCAGCGGCCGGGCACCGGCCACGTGGACGTGGTCCCCGGCGGCGACCGCCTGCGACGCGCCGAGCAGGTCCTCCCAGTGCGAGAACCCGCCGAGCCGGCCGCGTACGATCCGACGTTCCGTCATCCCGAAACCGCCTCCAACGCCTCTCCCAGGGTGAACTTCTGCTCGTAGAGTGCCTTGCCCACGATGGCGCCCTCGACTCCCTCGCCGACCAGGCCGGCGATCGCCCGCAGGTCGTCCAGCGAGGAGACGCCGCCGGAGGCCACCACCGGCCGGTCGGTGGCGGCGCAGACGTCGCGCAGCAGCTGCAGGTTGGGGCCGGTCAGGGTGCCGTCCCGGTTGACGTCGGTGACCACGTAGCGGGCGCAGCCCTCGGCGTCCAGGCGGGCCAGCACGTCGAAGAGCTGGCCGCCCTCGCTGGTCCAGCCGCGGCCGCGCAGGGTGGTGCCGACCACGTCCAGGCCGACGGCGATCCGCTCGCCGTGCTCGGCGATGGCCTTGGCGACCCACTCGGGGCTCTCCAGGGCGGCGGTGCCGAGGTTGACCCGGGTGCAGCCGGTGGCCAGGGCGGCGGCCAGCGACGCGTCGTCGCGGATGCCGCCGGACAGCTCGACCTTGATGTCCAGGGTCTCGGTGATCTCGCGCACCAGGTCCCGGTTGGAGCCGGTGCCGAAGGCGGCGTCGAGGTCGACCAGGTGCAGCCACTCGGCGCCGGCGTCCTGCCAGGCGAGGGCGGCGGCGAGCGGCTCGCCGAAGGAGGTCTCGGTGCCGGAGGCGCCCTTGACCAGGCGGACGGCCTGGCCGTCCCGGACGTCGACGGCGGGCAGCAGTTCGAGGCGGCTCATGATCTGAAACTCTTCCGTCGTCAGAGGGTGCTGACCCAGTTGGTCAGCAGGGCGGCGCCGGCGTCGCCGGACTTCTCGGGGTGGAACTGGGTGGCCCACAGCGGCCCGTTCTCGACGGCCGCGACGAACGGCTGCCCGTGGGTGGCCCAGGTGACCAGCGGCGGGTTGATCCGCGCGCTGTGCGCCTCCAGCTCCCAGCTGCGCACCCCGTAGGAGTGGACGAAGTAGAAGCGGGTGTCCGCGTCCAGGCCGGCGAACATCCGGCTGCCCTCGGGGGCGTCCACGGTGTTCCAGCCCATGTGCGGCACGACCGGCGCCTCCAGCGGCTCCACCGTGCCCGGCCACTCGTCGCAGCCGGCGGTCTCCACGCCGTGCTCGACGCCCTTCTCGAAGAGGATCTGCATGCCGACGCAGATGCCCATGACCGGCCGGCCGCCGGCCAGCCGGCGCCCGATGATCCAGTCCCCGCGGACCGACTTCAGACCGCGCATGCAGGCCTCGAAGGCGCCGACGCCGGGGACGAGCAGGCCGTCGGCGTCCATCGCCGCCGCGTAGTCGGAGGTGACGGTGACGTCGGCCCCGGTCCGCTCCAGGGCGCGCTGCGCCGAGCGGAGGTTGCCCGAGCCGTAGTCGAGCACCACGACGTTCTTGCCCATGTTCAGGTGTCCAGTCTTTCGTTCGCTCGACGGTTACAGGCGCATGAGGCCCGAGCCCAGGCACATCACCGCGCCCAGGGCGAGCACGAGGATGACGCCCTTGGACTGCTTCTGCTTCCAGAACGAGATGACCCCGCCGGTCAGGAAGAGCCCGGCGAAGATGAGGACGATCGCGGCCTTGCTCACAGCGCACCCTTGGTCGACGGGAGGATGCCGGCCGCGCGCGGGTCGCGCTCGGCGGCGTAGCGCAGGGCCCGGGCCAGCGCCTTGAACTGGCACTCCACGATGTGGTGCGCGTTGCGCCCGTACGGCACGTGGACGTGCAGCGCGATCTGCGCCTGGGCCACGAAGGACTCCAGGATGTGCCGGGTCATGGTGGTGTCGTAGGTGCCGATCATCGGCGCCATCTTCTCCGGCTCGCTGTGCACCAGGTAGGGGCGGCCGGAGAGGTCGACGGTCACCTGGGCGAGCGACTCGTCCAGCGGCACGGTGCAGTTGCCGAACCGGTAGATGCCGACCTTGTCGCCGAGCGCCTGCTTGAAGGCGGCGCCGAGCGCGAGGGCGGTGTCCTCGATGGTGTGGTGGGTGTCGATGTGCAGGTCGCCGTCGGTCTTCACGGTGAGGTCGAAGAGGCCGTGGCGCCCGAGCTGGTCGAGCATGTGGTCGTAGAAGCCGACCCCCGTGGAGATGTCGGTCTTGCCGGTGCCGTCCAGGTCTATCTCGACCAGGACGGAGGTCTCCTTGGTGGTGCGCTCGACGCGTCCGATGCGGGTCATTCGGGGTTACAGCTCCTTGATCACGGTGGCGACGGCGTCCAGGAAGGCGTCGTTCTCGGCGGGGGTGCCGGCGGTGACGCGCAGCCATCCCGGAACGCCGTTGTCACGGACCAGGACGCCGTGGTCGAGGATGGCCTGCCAGACGGCGTGGGTGTCGGCGAAGCGGCCGAACTGGACGAAGTTGGCGTCCGAGTCGGTCACTTCCAGGCCGAGCCCGCGCAGCGCCTCGACCAGCCGGTCGCGCTCGTCCTTGAGCCGGCCGACGTAGCCGAGCAGGGTGTCGGTGTGCTCCAGGCAGGCCAGTGCGGTCGCCTGGGTGACGGCCGACAGGTGGTACGGCAGGCGGACCAGCTGCACCGCGTCCACCACCGCCGGGTCGGCGGCCAGGTAGCCCAGGCGCAGCCCGGCCGCGCCGAAGGCCTTGGACATGGTGCGCGAGACCACCAGGTTGGGGCGGCCCTCGATCAGCGACAGCAGCGAGGCGCGGTGCGAGAACTCGACGTAGGCCTCGTCGACCACCACCAGGCCGGGCCGGGCGGCCTGCGCGGCCTCGTACAGCCGCAGCACGGTGCCGGCGTCCACCGCGGTGCCGGTCGGGTTGTTCGGCGAGCAGACGAACACCACGTGCGGGCGGTGCTCGGCGATCGCCGCGACGGCCGCGTCCAGGTCGATGGTGAAGTCGGCGTTGCGCGGGCCGGAGATCCAGCCGGTGCCGGTGCCGCGGGAGATCAGCGCATGCATCGAGTACGAGGGCTCGAAGCCGAGCGCGGTGCGGCCAGGCCCTCCGAAGGTCTGCAGCAGCTGCTGCAGCACCTCGTTGGAGCCGTTGGCGGCCCAGACGTTCTCCCGGGCGACGGCGTGGCCGGTGGTGCGGGTGAGGTACGCCGCCAGGCCGTCGCGCAGCTCGACCGCGTCCCGGTCGGGGTAGCGGTTGAGGTTGCGGGCGGCCTCGGCGACCCGCTCGGCGATCCGGGCGACCAGTTCCCCGGGGAGCGGGTACGGGTTCTCGTTGGTGTTCAGCTGGACCGGGACGTCGAGCTGCGGGGCGCCGTAGGGCGACTGGCCGCGCAGCTCGTCCCGGACGGGGAGGTCGTCGATCTTCGTCACGCGCCCGGCACACTCCATCCGAATCGGGCCTTGATCGCGTCACCGTGACCGGGCAGGTCCTCGGCGTCCGCCAGGTTGACGACGTGCTCGGCGATGCCGGCCAGCGCCTCGCGGTCGTACTCGACGACCTGCACGCCGCGCAGGAAGGTCTGCACGGACAGCCCCGAGGAGTGGCAGGCGCAGCCGCCGGTGGGCAGCACGTGGTTGGAGCCGGCCGCGTAGTCGCCGAGCGAGACCGGGGTGAACCGGCCGAGGAAGATCGCGCCGGCGTTGCGGACCTTCGCGGCGACCGCGTGCGGGTCCCGGGTCTGAATCTCCAGGTGCTCGGCCGCGTAGGCGTTGACCACGGTCAGGCCCTGCTCCAGGTCGTCGACCAGGATGATGCCGGACTGCCGGCCGCCCAGCGCCTCGGCCACCCGCTCGCTGTGCCTGGTGCGGGCGACCTGCGCCTTCAGCTCGGCCTCGACCGCGTCGGCCAGCGCCACCGAGTCGGTGACCAGCACCGAGCCGGAGGTCGGGCCGTGCTCGGCCTGGCTGATCAGGTCGGCGGCGACGTCCACCGGGTCGGCGCTGTCGTCGGCGAGGACGGCGATCTCGGTCGGGCCGGCCTCCGAGTCGATGCCGATCCGCCCGGCGAAGTAGCGCTTGGCGGCGGCCACGTAGATGTTACCGGGGCCGGTGACCATGTTCACCGGCTCGCACTCCTCGGTGCCGAGCGCGAACATGGCGACCGCCTGGGCGCCGCCGACCGCGTACACCTCGGTGACGCCGAGCAGCGCGCAGGCCGCCAGAATGGTCGGGTGCACCCGGCCGCCGAAGGCCTTCTGCGGCGGGGAGGTCACCGCGATGCCGCGCACGCCCGCCTCCTGGGCCGGCACCACGTTCATCACAACGGAGGACGGGTAGACGGCCAGACCGCCCGGCACGTACAGCCCGACCCGGTCGACCGGCACCCAGCGCTGGGTCACCGTGCCGCCCGGCACCACCTGGGTGGTGCGGCCCTCGCGGCGCTGGTCCCCGTGCACGATGCGGGCGCGGCGGATCGACTCCTCCAGCGCGGCGCGCACCTTCGGCTCCAGCCCCTCCAGGGCCTCGGCGATCTGCCCGGCCGGCACCCGGGTGGTCTCCAGCCGCACGCCGTCGAAGCGCTCGGTGATCTCGATCAGCGCCGCGACCCCGCGATGATGCACGTCCTCGGCGATCGGACGCACCTTCTCCAGGGCGGCCGCGACGTCGAAGTCGGCACGGGGCAGCAGGTCGCGCGGGTCGTCGAGCGAGCCGCGCAGATCGATTCGAGAGATCACGCCACCCAGTGTAAGGAGTGGCCGGAACCGGCGGTCCCGCATTTCAGTCCGTGATACGAAGGGCGAGACGGCCGGGGGAGGCCGGGGACGACTGGGGGGAACCGTGACGGATCGGGCACCGGACGACTGGACGGCCGCCGAACAGGCGCTCTGGCACGCGTTCCGACACGGCCGGATCCACGATCTGCGCACCGGCGACGCGGCCGAGGACGACCCGTTCGGCGAGGCCGCCTGGGGCTCCGGGCGGACGATCCGCGCCCAGGTGCTCTCCCGTCTGCTGCTGGACGGGCCCGCCGCCGTCCCCGGCCGGGTCGCCTCGCTCAAGCTCACCGGCGCCCTGGTCACCGGGCCGCTGCGGCTGGCCGGCGGCACCATCGGGCACTACGTCGAACTGCACGACTGCCGCTTCGAGCAGAAGATCCTCATGTCCGAGGCCGAGGCCGGCACCCTGCGCCTGGTCGGCTGTCTGGTCCCCCGCCTGGAGGCCTCCCGGCTGGTCACCTCCGGGGACCTCCACCTGGCCCGCTGCCGCATCCCGCAGGGCGTCCGGCTCACCGACGCCCGGATCGGCACCGACCTGCTGCTCAACCAGGCCGTGCTGGGCGGCGACCGGTTCGGCCGGGCACTGTCCGCCGACGGCCTCGCCGTCAGCCAGGACTTCGAGGCCGAGCGGCTGGAGTCCGTCGGCGAGGTGAGCCTGCGCACCGCCCGGATCGGCGGCCGGCTCTCGCTGCGCGGCGCCCTGCTGCGGGCCGTCCCGGACAACCCCAACGCGCTCAACGCCCCCCGGATCATCGTCGGCCACACGCTGTACCTCAGCAGCTCCGCCGACCGCGGCTGGACCGACTCGCAGTCCTACTACGGCTCCGGCTACGGCCAGGTGGTCCCGCCGAACGCCGACAGCACGCCGTTCCGCGCGTACGGACGGGTCCGGCTCTCCGACGGCCGGTTCGAGAACGCCTGCCTGATCTCCGGCGCCGAGTTCCACCTCGGCGAGGGCGACGAACTGGCCCTGCGCCGGATCCAGACCCCCGAACTGCGGTTCACCTGCCGCACCCCGCCCAGTGGCACCGTCTCGCTCTCCCGCGCCCGGATCGGCAACCTCGTCGACGCCCCCGACGCCTGGCCGCAGGGCGGGCACCTCGGCCTCACCGGCTTCACCTACGAGTGCCTGCGCCCGGCCGCGCCGTTCACCGTCCAGCAGCGGATCGCCTGGCTGGAGAGCGCCTCGGTGGACTTCCAGCCCGAGTCCTACGAGCAGCTCGCCGCCGCACTGCGCCGCGACGGCGCCGACGACGACGCCCGCACGGTGCTCTACGCCAAGCAGCGCCGGCGCCGGCGCACCCTGCCGCTGCCGGCCCGGATCTGGGGCCGGGTCCAGGACGCCACCGTCGGCTACGGCTTCCGCCCCGGCCGGGCGGCGCTGTGGCTGCTGCTCGCCTGGGCGCTCGGCAGCCTCTACTTCGCCACCCACGCGCTCCAGCCGCTCAAGGCCGACGAGCGCCCGCACTGGAACCCGGTGCTGTACGCGCTCGGCCAGCTGCTGCCGGTCGTCGACCTCGGCCAGAGCGGCTGGAACCCCGGCGGCACCGCCCAGTGGGTCTCCTCCGGCCTGGTGATCGTCGGCTGGGTGCTCGCCACCACGGTCGCCGCCGGCGCCAGCCGGATGCTCCAGCGCGGCTAGCGCGGCCAGGGCCGTGAAGGCCCGGCCGGTCCGGGGAACTACGCTGTCCGCCGTGACAGAACGGCTTCCGCTCTTCCCGCTGAACACCGTGCTCTTCCCGGGCCTGGTGATGCCCCTGAACGTCTTCGAGGAGCGCTACCGCCGTCTCGTCGCCGATCTGCTGGAGCAGCCCGAGGACCGGCCGCGCCGCTTCGGCGTGCTCGCCATCAAGGACGGCCGCGAGGTCGCCCCGGTCCGCCCCGAGGACGGCCCGGCCGGCCCGCTGGCCGGCCTCGGCACCGCCACCGGCGACCCGCTGGAGGCGCTCCACCCCATCGGCTGCGTCGCCGACGTCACCTCCGTCCAGGCGCAGCCCGACGGCCGGTACGAGCTGCTGGTGACCGGGACCACCCGGTTCCGGCTGCGGTCCGTCGACGTCGCCGGCCCGTACCTCACCGGTGAGCTCGACCCCATCGAGGAGCGCACCGGCGAGGGCTCCGGCGCGCTCGCCGCCGAGGTCGAGCGGGTCTTCCGCACCTACCAGCGCCGGCTCGCCGGCGCGCGGGAGGCCAGCACGGTCGGCCGCCAGGAGCTGCCCGGGGACCCCCAGGTGCTGTCCTACCTGGTCGCCGCGGCCGCCGTCCTGGAGGTCCCGCTGAAGCAGCAGCTGCTCGCCTGCCCCGACAACGCCCAGCGGCTGCGCGCCGAGCTCGACCTGCTGCGCCGCGAGACGGCGGTGCTCAGCTGGCTGCCGTCGCTGCCCGCCGTCAACCTCACCCGCCAGTCCTTCAGCCCCAACTGATGACGGAGGCCCCCGTGGCCAAGAAGCCGAAGAAGGGCGGCCGGGGAACGCCCGCGACGGCCGCCCTGGAGAGCGCCGCCGTACCGTTCACGGTCCACTCCTACGAGCACGACCCGGCCGCCGCCTCCTACGGCGGCGAGGCCGCCGAGCTGCTCGGCGTCCCGGCCGAGCGGGTGTTCAAGACGCTGGTCGCCGACGTCGACGGCGTCCTCACCGTCGGCGTCGTCCCGGTCACCGGGCAGCTCGACCTCAAGGCCCTGGCCGCGGCGGTCGGCGGCAAGCGCGCCGCGATGGCCGACCCGGCCGCCGCCGAGCGCAGCAGCGGCTACGTCCTCGGCGGCATCTCCCCGCTGGGCCAGCGCCGCCCCCTGCGCACCGTCGTCGACGCCAGCGCCCTCGCCCACCCCACCGTCTACGTCTCCGCCGGCCGCCGCGGCCTCGAAGTCGAACTCGCGCCCGCGCACCTCGTCACCCTCACGGGCGCCCGCACCGCCCCCATCGCCCGCTGACCCTCCCGGGGCGCTCGCGGCGGGGGCGCACCGGGCGGCGCGGCGCAGGGGCCGGGGCCGCACCGTTCCCCGGCCGGCCCGCCGGGTGCCCTCAGCCCTCCCGGCGTTCCTCCGCCGGGGCCCCGGCGTCCACGGTCACGGGCCCCGGCATCCAGTACGGCGGCGGGTCCTCCTCCCGCTTCCCGAACGCCGCCGACAGCGCCAGCAGCACCACCATCGCCGCCATCGGCCACGCCAGCACCGCCCCGTACGCCCCGAGGTCGATGTCCGCCTGGAAGTGCCCGCCGTTGCCGACCCGCCGTGCCTCGGCGACCAGGTCACTGCCCGGCCCGAGCCACCGCCCGAGCCCCCAGGCCCCCACCGACGCGAGCAGCCCGCCGACCGCCAGCCCGGCCGCCACCGCGATCCCGCCGCCGCGCTTGCGGGTGACCAGGAAGGCGCCCAGCGCGGTCAGCAGTCCCATCCCCAGCCCGAGCAGCACGAACACGCTGTCGGCCCCGGCCCGCTGCTCCCCCTCCGGGTCCCCGTAGAGGATCTTGTTGCCGTCCACCACCAGCGGCACCCTGGGCGCCAGCCAGGCCCACAGCGCGCCCATCACGACCCCCAGCACCAGACAGGCCAGCACCGTGGCCGCCCCGATCCTCAGCTCGGGCAGCAGCCGCTGCACCGGCGGCTCCGCCGGCCGCGCCCCGCCGCCCGCCGGGTCCGGCCCGGGCGGCAGTGCGTACGGATCACGGAGAGCGTGCGGAGCGGGCACGGCGTCCGCCGGGGCGGCGTCCGCGGGATCCGGAGGTGTGTTCGGTACGGTCACGCCCCCATCGTTTCACGGTCGGCGGCCCCGCGGCCCGGCCACCCGCCGCCCGGGCGCCCGGGTGCCCGGCCCGGTCCGGCTACCGCCGGGTCGCCCGCCGGTACGCCCAGGTGGCGACGGCCAGCGACACCACGCCCACCCCCGCGCACACCGCGAGGTCCCCGAGCACCGCCGCCCAGTCCGGCGACGGCCGGAACGTGCGGGCGAACGCCTCCACCGCATAGGTGGACGGCAGCAGGTCGCGCAGCCACAGGACCGGCTGCGGCAGGTGGTCCACCGGCAGGACGCCGAGCAGCAGCGCCGCCGACATGCCCAGCTGGCCGAGCATGGTGGCGATCTCCTGCTTGGGCGCGAGCAGCCCGCAGGCCGCGCCGAGCCCGGAGAGCGCCGCCCCGGCCAGCGGCACCACCGCGAGCAGCACCCACAGCTGCCCGAGCGGCAGCCCGAACATCACCGCGCCGACCCCCGCCGTGACCAGTGTCCCGGGCAGGGTGAACGAGGCGAACGCGGCGGCCGCGCCGAGCACCACGGAGGCGGCCGGCACCGGCAGCGTCGCGTAGTGGTCCAGCCCGCCGCTGGCCCGCAGCCGGCCGAAGTACTGGGCGAGCAGGTTGAGCGCCACGAAGGCGACCACCAGCACGCTGGAGCCGGACACCACGTAGCGGGCGGCCGAGGTCTGCCCGGCGTCGACGACGCCCCGCATCATCACCAGGATGCCGAGCGACTGGAAGGTGGCCACGAACAGCAGCGGGATCCGCGCCACCCGGGCGCGGGCGAGCTGCGCCCGGTAGACGGCGGCGAGGGCGGGCAGCAGCCGGGCGGCGGGGGCGAGCGGGGCGGGCCCGCCGGCCGCGTCCGGGGTGGTCCGCGGCGGTGCCGAGAGCAGCGTCACTTGGCCAGTCCTCCGTGGCGGCCGCCCAGCTTGAGGTAGGCGTCCTCAAGGCTCGGGGTGGCCAGGGTGAAGTCGTCCAGGGCGGCGAAGGCCGGGCCGGTGGTGACGGCGGCGACCAGTTCGCGGGCCTGCTCGGGGGTGGTGCGCACGGTCCAGCGGCGGCCGGTGCGCTCGGCCCGTTCGGCGAGCGCCGCCACCGCGGGGACGGCCAGCGGGGCCTCGTCCCGCCAGACCAGGTCGAGCCGGACGTCGCCGTCGACCAGCGCCTTCAGGCCGCCGGGGGTGTCGCAGGCGATCACCCGGCCGTCGTCGATCACGGCGACCCGGTCGAGCACGGTCTCCGCCTCGATCACGTTGTGGGTGACCAGCAGCACGGTGGTGGAACGCTCGGCCCGGCGGCGTTCGACCGCCGACCAGACGGCGCGCCGGGCGACCGGGTCCATGCCGGTGGTGGGCTCGTCCAGGACGAGCAGCGGGCGGTCGCCGACCAGGGCGGCGGCGAAGCAGGCGAGCCGGCGCTGACCGCCGGAGAGCTTGGCGAGCGGCCGGTGGGCCAGTGGCTCCAGGGCGAGCTCGGCGATCACCTCCTCGGCGGCGGCGCGGGCCGCTGCCCGGCTCAGGCCGCGCAGCCGGCCGGTGGTCTCGGCGGCGAGGGCGACGGTCAGCTCGTCGAGCGCGGTGGACTCCTGGCCGAGGTAGCCGAGCAGCCGGGCGGCCCGTTCGGGGTGCCGGACCACGTCGTGGCCGAGGATCTCGATGCTGCCGGAGTCGGGGCGCAGCAGTCCGGTGAGCTGGCGGACCAGGGTGGACTTGCCCGCGCCGTTGGGTCCGAGCAGGCCGAAGATCTCACCCTGCCGGACGGTCAGGGTGATGCCGTCGTTGGCCCGGATCCCCGCGGCGGAGGCGCCGCGCCCGGCGCGGTACGTCCGGACCAGGTCGCGTACGGCACAGCACGGCGAGGTCTCCTGGGGTGCCCGCCCTGCCGACTCACTCACGACCGGAGACTCTACGCGGTGCAACGGGCGAACCGGACAACGGGGCCCCGGCCGCCCGGCCCGGTCAGTCGTCGACGACCGCGTCCCCGCCGGGGACGCGGGCGGCGAGCTCCTTCCAGAAGCCCGCCCGGATCGCGTAGCGGTCGTGCTCGTCGATCTGGTCGTCCTTGTGGGCGAGCAGCCCGAAGCGGGCGGCGTAGCGCAGCAGCTCGCCGTCGACCCGGTGCGGGATGCGCGGGTAGCCGGGCCACAGCACGGTGAGCCGTTCGACGTCGCCGATCCGGCTGGTCCAGCGGCGGGCGAAGACCTGGCCGACCTCGTGGGCGTCGCCGCCGATGGAGGTGATGTCCTCCTCGCGGTCGGCCCAGCGCTGCTCGGCGGTGGTGAGCTGGGCGAGGGTGGGCAGGCCGTCGCCGGCGGTGACGGCGGGCTCGGTGGCCGGCCGGTCGATCCAGCCCCGGTCGGAGGACCAGCGCAGCACCGGGCCGCTCTGCGGATGGCCGTTCTGCTGCTGGGCGACGGCGGCCTGGCGGTCCGCGCTGCGCCCGGCGAGGTCCTTGGGGGTGGGGACGACCTTGAGCCCGGCGGCGGCCGGCTGGGGGCTCCCGTTGACGGCGGGGACGGCCGTGGCGGCGGTGGCGGCGACGGCGACGGCGGGCTCGTCCTCGGCGGGACGGCCGGGCACCTGGGCGGCGGGCAGCGGGCCGGGCAGGGCGCCGGGGGGCGCCGCGGGCGGCGCGGCGAGGATCTTGGCGATGTCGTGCCGGGCTCCGGGGCCGGGGAAGACGCTGGAGGTGTCGCGGAGGCTGAACGACCCCTCGATCCACTCGCGGTCCAGCACCCGCCGCTCGTCGGCCTCGCCGACGAGGTCCTCCGACTGGTTGAAGTCGCCGTCGGCGGCCTGCAGGGCCCAGAGGTGGACGACGACGCCGTGCTCCTTGGCGGACATCATCCCGGGCAGCAGATCGCCGTCGCCGGTGATCAGCACGACCTCGGCGCAGGCCCGGTTGCGGGCGAGTTCGGAGAGTTCGGCGTGCATCGCGGCGTCGACGCCCTTCTGCACCCAGCGGCCCTCGGCCCGGGTGAGCGCGCCGAGCCGCACGGTGACCCGGGGCAGCACCCGCAGCCGCCGGTGCTCGGGCATCGGGCGCCGTTCGGGCGCGGCGTCGAACCAGTAGATCCGCAGCAGTGGCAGGCCGGTCTCGGCCTCGGCGCGCTCGCGCAGGGCGGCGATCAGCGCGGTGTGGTCGACGGTGACCTTGGAGCGGGAGGGGTCACCGGCGAGCAGGCTCGCGGCGGCGCCCAGCAGGTATCCGGCGTCCACCAGGACGACACAGCGGTCCATCGCGCACCTCTTTCCGCTCGCCCTCGGGTGGGGCTCCGCCGGGGCCGACGGTGCCGGGGTGGGCGCGGTGCGCCCGGCCCGGACGGAGTGGGGTGAGGGGGTGCCCGCGACCGCCCGGTCATTGCGTCACCTTTTTCCCCGGGATCCGCCCCCCGAACCTCGGCCGTCTCCGGCTTTCCCCCACACGGCACGAGGGGCCCCGTCCGATCCGGACGGGGCCCCTCCCGGTGCGGGTGCGCCCGCTCAGCCCTTGAGCTCGGCGGCGACCAGCTCGGCCAGCTGGACGGCGTTGAGCGCGGCGCCCTTGCGCAGGTTGTCGTTGGAGACGAACAGCGACAGGCCGTTCTCCACCGTCTCGTCGACGCGGATCCGGCCGACGTAGCTCGGGTCCTGGCCCGCGGCCTGGAGCGGGGTGGGGATCTCGCTCAGCTCGACGCCCGGGGCGCCGGCGAGCAGCTCGGCCGCGCGCTCGGGGCTGATCGGGCGCTCGAAGCGGGCGTTGATCTGCAGCGAGTGGCCGGAGAAGACCGGGACGCGCACGCAGGTGCCGGCCACCTTGAGCTCGGGGATGCCGAGGATCTTGCGGCTCTCGTGGCGGAGCTTCTGCTCCTCGTCGGTCTCGTTGGAGCCGTCCTCGACGATCGAGCCGGCCAGCGGGACGACGTTGAAGGCGATCGGGCGGCGGTAGACCTTGGGCTCGGGGAAGTCCACGGCCGAGCCGTCGTGGGCGAGTGCGGCGGCGCCGTCCACGACCTTGGCGGCCTGGTCCTGGAGCTCGGCCACGCCGGCCACGCCGCTGCCGGACACGGCCTGGTAGGTGGAGACGACGAGGGCGGCCAGGCCGGCCTCCTCGTGCAGCGGGCGCAGCACGGGCATGGCGGCCATCGTGGTGCAGTTCGGGTTGGCGATGATGCCCTTGGGGCGGTTCGCGACCGCCCCGGGGTTGACCTCGGAGACGACCAGCGGGACCTCGGGGTCGCGGCGCCAGGCGGAGGAGTTGTCGATGACGACGGCGCCGGCGGCGGCGACCCGGGGGGCGAGCGCCTTGGAGGTGGCACCGCCGGCCGAGAAGATCACGATGTCCAGGCCGGCGTAGTCGGCCGTGGCGGCGTCCTCGACGGTGACCTCGGTGCCCTTCCAGGGCAGCGTGCGCCCGGCCGAGCGGGCCGAGGCGAACAGCCGCAGCTGCTCCACCGGGAGGTCGCGCTGGGCCAGGATCTCGCGGACCACGCCGCCGACCTGACCGGTGGCCCCGACAATGCCGATCTTCATCCGACTACTCCTCATTGATCATGCTACTCACAGCCGCACTCCGCCCATCATGCCTTGTCACCGTGATCGGACGGCCTTGCATTCCACCCAGTGGGCGCTAGAGGTCCAGACCATTCGCCAGTTCCAGCGCCCGCGCGACCTCGTCCGGCCCGGCCGGCAGCAGCGGCAGCCGGACGTCCGGCGTCGGGATCAGCCCCTGCGCGTGCAGCACGCCCTTGACCACCGCCGGGTTCGGTGCGGCGAAGGCCGCCACCGCCAGGGCGGTCAGCCGGCGGCCCAGCGCCCTGGCGCGGGTCACGTCCCCGGAGCGCCACGCCCCGGCCAGCTCCACGAAGCGCGCGGTGGCCAGGTGCGCCGAGGCCAGGATGCCGCCGGCCGCGCCCAGCGCCAGCAGCGGCGCCAGGACGGCGTCGTCCCCGCCCAGCACCGAGAACCCCTGCGGCGCGCCGGCCAGCAGCTCCACCGCCGCCTGGTCCACCCCGCCGGTCGCGTACTTGACGCCCACCACGTTCGGCAGCGCGGCCAGCTCCAGCAGCGCCGCGCCGGACAGCGCCTGCCCGGTCCGGTACGGGATGTGGTAGATCACCAACGGCACCGGACTGGCCCCGGCCAGCGCCCGGAAGTGCGCGACCGTCCCGGCCTCGCCCGGCCGGACGAAGGACGGCACCGTCACCAGGGCGCCCGCCACCCCCGGCACCCGCGCGGCCAGGGCGGCCAGTTCCCCGGCGGCCGCGGCGGTGCCCGGCCCGCCCGCGCCGACCAGCAGGGGCACGCCGCGCGCGGCGCAGACCGACGCGCAGACCTCGGTGACCGCGCTCCGCTCGTCCGCGCTCAGCGCGGCCGGCTCCCCGGTGGTCCCGAGCGCGACCAGCCCGGCCGCGCCGTCGTCCAGCACCCGTCCCGCCAGCTTCTCCAGTGCGTCCAGTGCCACCGAGCCGTCGGCGGCGAACGGGGTGACCAGTGGGACGAGAATGCCTTCGAGTTCCATGCCCACGATCCTCCGGTCCGCCGATCCCCCAGGTCCAGTTCACGTTTCCGAAGCTTCTCGTAAGCTGAGCCGATGCTCGACGTCCGACGCCTGCGCCTGCTGCGCGAACTCGCCCACCTCGGCACCATCGCCGCCGTCGCCGAGGCGCTCAGCTTCAGCCCTTCGGCGGTCTCCCAGCAGCTGTCCGTCCTGGAGAAGGAGGCCGGTGTCCCGCTGCTGGAACGCACCGGCCGCCGGGTCACCCTCACCCCGGCCGGGCGCAACCTGGTCCGGCACGCCGAGGCCGTGCTCGAACGCCTGGAGCAGGCGGACGCCGAACTCGCGCACGCCCGCGAGGGGCTGGCCGGCCCGCTGCGGATCGGCACCTACCCGTCGGCGGCCCGCGCGATCATCCCCGCCGTCCTCGCCGAGCTGGCCGGCTGGCACCCGGGCCTGGAACCGATGGTCACCGAGGTCGACCCGGCCGCGGTCGCGGCGGCGCTGCGGGCGGGCGAGCTGGACGTGGCCCTGGTCCACGAGTACGACCTGGTGCCCGCCGACCCGGAGCCCGGCCTGGCGGTGACCCGGCCGGTCTTCACCGAGCCGATGTACCTGGCGGCCCGCGTCCCCGGCGCCGTCGCCGACCAGCGCACCGAGCCGTGGATCCTGGCCCCGCCCGGCACCCTGTGCCACAGCATGGCCGTCCGGGCCTGCGAGGCCGCCGGCTTCGCGCCCCGGATCCGCCACCAGATCGACGACTTCGCCACCGTGCTCGCCCTGGTCGCGGCCGGCCAGGGGGTCGCGCTGGTCCCGCACCTCGGCACCGACCGGCCCCCGCCGGGGGTCGTCCTCACCCGGCTGCCGATGTACCGCCGCACCCGTGCGGCCTTCCGCGCCGGCGCCGGAGCCCACCCGGCGATCTCCGCCTTCGTCTCCGCCCTGCACACCGCCGTCCCGGCCCCGCTGCGCAACTCCGCGTAGCGGCGGGGCGCGGCGGGGCCGGGACGGCGGGGGTCAGCCCGTCCCGTTGCCCGCCAGGCAGCTCGGGCCGAGCAGCTGCTTCAGGTCCCCGAACAGCGCCGGGTCCGACTTCACCCGGTGCCGGTCGAGCCGCAGCACCGTCGTCTTGCTGCGCGCCTCCAGCCGGACCCGCACCTCCGTGGTCCCCCGGTGGCTGCTCAGCACCTCGCCGAGCCGCGCCACCAGCGGGGGCGTCACCTTCCCGCTCGGGATGTTGATGATGATCGGCGCCTCGGCGTGGGCGTTCGACAGGTCCGGGACGGAGAGCTCCATCCCCATCAGCCGCGGCACGTCCTCGCGCTTGTCCAGCTTGCCGCGCACGAACACCACCGCGTCCTCGACCAGCTGCGAGGACACCAGCTGGTAGCTGGCCGGGAAGAACATGCAGTCGATCGAGCCCGCCAGGTCCTCGACCGTCGCGATCGCCCAGGCGTTGCCCTGCTTGGTCATCTTGCGCTGGAGGCCCGAGATGATGCCGCCGATGGTGACGATCGTCCCGTCCGGCCGCTCGGCGAGGTCCGCCACCGCGCAGTCCGCCTTGTCCGCGAGCACGTGCTCGATGCCGTGCAGCGGGTGCGAGGAGACGTACAGGCCGAGCATCTCCCGCTCCTGGGTGAGCAGGAAGGACTTCTCCCACTCCTCCTCGGAGAACACGACGTCCAGCCCGAAGCTCGGCTCGTCGCTCGACGCGTCGCCGCCGAACAGGTCGAACTGCCCCTCGGCCTCCTTGCGTTTGATGCCGACGACGTTGTCGATCATCGGCTCGAACTGCGCGGTCAGGCCCTTGCGGGTGTGCCCGAGCGAGTCGAAGGAGCCGGCCTTGATCAGCGATTCCACGGTCCGCTTGTTGCAGACCACCGACTCCACCTTCTCCAGGAAGTCCGGGAAGGAGGAGAACTTCCCCTTGGTCTTCCGGGTCCGGATCATCGACTCGACGACCGGACCGCCGACGTTGCGGATGGCGGTCAGGCCGAACCGGACGGTGGTGTCACCGTGCGGGGTGAAGTCCGCGTCCGACTCGTTGACGTCCGGCGGCAGGACGTTGATGCCCATCTTGCGGCACTCGTTGAGGTAGACGGCCGACTTGTCCTTGTCGTCCTTCACCGAGGTCAGCAGGCCGGACATGTACTCGGCCGGGTAGTTGGCCTTGAGGTACGCCGTCCAGTACGAGACGAGCCCGTAGCCCGCGGTGTGTGCTTTGTTGAACGCGTAGCCGGAGAAGGGGACGAGCACGTCCCAGACCGCCTGGATCGCCGCATCGGAGTAGCCGCGCTCCCGGCAGCCCTTCTGGAACGGAACGAACTCGGCCTCCAGGATCTCCTTCTTCTTCTTGCCCATCGCGCGGCGCAGCAGGTCGGCCTGGCCGAGCGAGTAGCCGGCCAGGATCTGCGCGGCCTTCTGCACCTGCTCCTGGTAGACGATCAGGCCGTAGGTGGGCCGGAGCACCTCCTCCAGGGGCTTCTCCAGCTCCGGGTGGATCGGGGTGATCTCCTGCTGGCCGTTCTTGCGCAGCGCGTAGTTGGTGTGCGAGTTGACGCCCATCGGGCCGGGCCGGTACAGCGCCAGCACCGCGGAGATGTCCTCGAAGTTGTCGGGCTTCATCAGGCGCAGCAGCGAGCGCATGGGGCCGCCGTCGAGCTGGAAGACGCCGAGCGTGTCGCCGCGCGCGAGCAGTTCGTAGGTCGGCTTGTCGTCCAGGGGCAGCTCAAGAAGGTTGATCTTGATGCCCTTGTTCTTCTCGATCGCCTTGACGGCGTCGTCCATGATCGTCAGGTTGCGCAGGCCGAGGAAGTCCATCTTGAGAAGGCCGAGGCCCTCACAGGTGGGGTAGTCGAACTGCGTGATGGTGACGCCGTCGGTGTGCCGGGTCCAGACCGGGATGTGGTCGGTCAGCGGCTCGGCGGACATGATGACGCCGGCCGCGTGCACGCCGGGCTGGCGGATCAGGCCCTCGATGCCGCGCGCGGTGTCGATCACCTTGCGCACGTCGGGGTCGGTCTCGTACAGCCCGCGGATCTCGCCGGCCTCGCTGTAGCGCGGGTGGGTCGGGTCGGTGATGCCGGACAGCGGGATGCCCTTGCCCATGACGTCCGGCGGCATCGCCTTGGTGATCCGGTCACCCATCGCGTACGGGTAGCCGAGGACCCGCGAGGAGTCCTTGATGGCGGCCTTCGCCTTGATGGTGCCGTACGTGACGATCATGGCGACCTTGTCGGATCCCCACTTCTCCGTCACGTACCGGATCACGTCACCGCGCCGGCGCTCGTCGAAGTCGATGTCGACGTCGGGCATGGAGATGCGCTCGGGGTTGAGGAAGCGCTCGAAGATGAGGCCGTGGGGGATCGGGTCGAGGTCGGTGATGCCCATGGCGTACGCGACCAGCGAGCCGGCCGCCGAACCACGGCCCGGGCCCACCGCGATGCCCTGGCCCTTCGCCCACATGATGAAGTCGGCGACCACGAGGAAGTACGCCGGGAACCCCATCTGGATGATGGTGTCCATCTCGTACTCGGCGAGCTTCTTGTGCTCCTCGTCGTACCCGTCCGGGAAGCGCCAGTCCATGCCCTCCCAGACCTTGGACCTGAAGAAGTCCGCCTCGGACTCGAAGCCCTCCGGGATCGGGAAGCGCGGCATGAGGTTGCGGAACTGGAACATGCCCTCGGTGTCGACCCGCTCGGCCACCAGCAGCTGGCTGTTGCGGCAGCCCTCCTGCCAGGCGTCCGACTGGTCCAGGGCGTACATCTCGGCGGCCGACTTGATGTAGTAGCCGGTGCCGTCGAACCGGAAGCGGTCCGGGTCGGAGAGGTTCTTGCCGGTCTGCACGCAGAGCAGCAGGTCGTGGGCTCCGGCGTCGGCCTCGGTGGTGTAGTGCGAGTCGTTGGTGACGACCGGCGGGATGCCGAGCTTCTTCCCGATCTCGATCAGCCCGTCGCGGACCCGCTTCTCGATGTCGAGGCCGTGGTCCATCAGCTCCAGGAAGTAGTTCTCCTTGCCGAAGATCTCCTGGTACTCGGCGGCCGACCGCAGCGCCTCGTCGAACTGGCCGAGGCGCAGCCGGGTCTGCAGCTCGCCGGACGGGCAGCCGGTGGTGGCCATCAGGCCGCCGGACAGCTCGGAGATCAGCTCCTTGTCCATCCGCGGCCACTTGACCAGCCAGCCCTCGGAGTAGGAGCGCGAGGTCAGCTTGAAGAGGTTGTGCAGGCCCTCCTTGTTCCGGGCCCAGATGGTCTTGTGGGTGTAGGCACCGGACGCCGAGACGTCGTCCTTCTTCTGGTGCGGCTGGCCCCACAGGATGCGCTTGGTGTTCGACCGGGACTCCGGGGCGACGTACGCCTCGATGCCGATCACCGGGGTGATGCCGGCGGCGGTGGCCTGTTTGTGGAACTCGGCCGCGCCGTACATGTTGCCGTGGTCGGTCATCGCGACATGGGTCTGGCCCAGCCGCTCGACCTCCTTGAACATCTGCTTCAGCCGGGCGGCGCCGTCCAGCATCGAGTACTCGGTGTGGACGTGCAGATGCGCGAACGGCTGATCGCTCAAGGCGGGGCCTCCGTAGGCTCGGTGCAGACAGGTGGGCCGGCGAACGCGCAGGTCACGAAGGGTGCCCGGAAACAGATGCGGTCCGAGCCGCTACCAGGGCCCGGACCAGCACTCACACGTTCACGTTCCTACTCTAGCCTCCGGACGCAGCTGTCCCCCGCCACTCGCCACGCCCCGAAGGATCGCCCACGTCCCACCCGCAGCCGCCGTCACCGGCCGTGCGGCCCGGTCAGGGCCGCCAGCCGCGCCGAGGCGGCGGCCCTGACCTCCGGCGTCTCCACCGGGTCCTCCCGGAGGCGGGCCAGCCGCTCGCGCACCTCGGGCCCGTCCGGCGCCCGCTCCACCCCCATCAGCCGCGCGGCGTCCTCGCAGTCCCACAGGCACTCCGCATAGATCCCCTCCAGCCCCGCCGGCTCGATCACCGCCAACGCCTCCAGGTACGCCACCCGCTCGTGCGAGTGCGGCGTCCACAGCCAGAACCGCCTGAGCAACGACGCCGCATCCGCGGCCCGCGCCCCGAACCGCGCCAGCGCCCGGGCGGTGTCCGCCGGCCCGCACCACCGCTTCTCCACCCAGTCCCGCTCCAGGCGCCCGACCAGCGTCTCGACGTCGCCCTCGGCGTCGTCCTCGGCGCCCCCCGCGGCCCCCTCGTGCCGCCGCCCGGTCCCGGCCTCCCCCGCCGGCTCCACCCGCACCCCGGTGTCCCGCACCAACCGCGCCAGGTACACCGCCCGCTGATCGGCGTCGTCCCAGCGCCAGTCCCACCGCACGCACCCCGCCACCACCTCGGCGGTCCCCCGCGGATCCTCCGCCACCATCCGCGCACCCAGCCCGCGCCCCCGCTGCACCATTCCGATCAACGACCCCGCCGGCGCGTACCGCCCGTCACTCATCCTCGTCACACCCCCATCCTCCCCGTCCCGCTGCCGCGGGAAGTCGGCCGGGCCGGCTTCCCGCGCCGGGAGGGGCGGGCTACCCGTCCAGCTCGGCCAGGAAGTCCAGGGCCACGGCCCAGGTCCGCCCGGCGGCCTCGGCGTCGTAGTCCGGCAGGTCGGGGTCGGTGAAGAGGTGGCCGGCGCCGTGGTAGCGGTGGATCTCGACGTCGGCGCCGATCCTGCGCATGTTCAGGTACCAGGCGTTCAGCCAGTCCTCCGGCTCGAACGGGTCGGGCTCGGCCACGTGGAGCTGGACGGGGACGGCGGTGGACGCGTCCTCGCGGATGTCGGAGGTGCCATGCAGGAGGAGCAGCCCGCGCGCGTTCTCGTCGGCGAGGGCGAGGTTCTGGGCGAGCGAGCCGCCGAGCGAGAAGCCGGCGTAGACGAGGGCGGTGCCGGGGGTCAGCAGCGGGGCGGCCGCGCCGACCGCCCGGCGCAGGAGTTCCTCGCTGCCGACCTCCTCCTTGTACGCCATGCCCTCCTCGACGTCGTCGAAGGTCCGCCCCTCGTAGAGGTCGGGGGTGTGCACGGTGTGCCCGGCGGCACGCAGCCGGTCGGCGGCGGCGTGGACGGCGGGACGCAGGCCGAAGGCGGAGTGCAGGAGCAGGATCTGGGCCACGGGGAAGGACTTCCTTGCAGCGGACGGGAACCCTCCCATCATCGCGCATGGCCGCCAGGTGGCCGCGCCCACCCGCCGCGGTGGCGCGACGCCCAGGGCCGGTGAATCGACGACGAACAGTCAGTTCTGCCTCTGGAACAGCCCATTACCCGCCGGTAGCCTGTCCGCCGTGACCGACCTTGTCGAAGACATGACCCCCGCCCGCCCCCACCGCCGCCAGGTGCTCAAGGCCACCGCCATCGTCGCGGGCGCCGCCGCCCTGCCGCTCACCCTCGGAGCCACGGCCCGGGCCGCCACCGCCCCGCAGTTCCTGCACGGCGTCGCCTCCGGCGACCCGCTGCCCGACGGCATCCTGCTCTGGACCCGGGTCACCCCGGCCCCCGAGGCCGTCCCCGGCTCGGGCCTGGGCGCCGACACCGAGGTCCGCTGGGAGCTCGCCGCCGACAAGGGCTTCACCCGGATCGCGGCGAGCGGCACCGTGACCACCTCCGCCGCCACCGACCACACCGTCAAGGCGGACGTCCGCGGCCTCACCCCGGACACCGCCTACTGGTACCGCTTCACCGCCGGCGCCACGACGTCCCCGGTCGGCCGCACCCGCACCACCCCGGCCGCCGACGCCGCCCTCGACCGGCTCCGCTTCGGCGTCGCCTCCTGCGCCAACTGGGAGGCCGGCTACTTCTCCGCCTACCGCCACCTGGCGGCCCGCGGCGACCTCGACGCCTTCCTCTTCCTCGGCGACTACATCTACGAGTACAAGACCGGCGAGTTCTGCGCCGCCGGCTCCGTGGTCCGCCCGCACGCGCCCGCCCACGAGATCCTCACCCTCGCCGACTACCGCACCCGCCACGGCCGGTACAAGACGGACGAGGACCTCCAGGCCCTGCACGCCCAGGTCCCGGCCATCGCGATCTGGGACGACCACGAGTTCGCCAACGACGCCTGGTCCGGCGGCGCCGAGAACCACACCCCGGGGGCCGAGGGCGACTGGGCGGCCCGGGTCGCCGGCGCCAAGCAGGCCTACTTCGAGTGGATGCCGGTCCGCCCGTCCGTCGCCGGCACCACCTACCGCCGCCTGCGCTACGGCAAGCTCGCCGACCTGCACCTGATGGACCAGCGCTCGTTCCGCTCCCAGCAGGTCAAGGTCGGCAACGGCGAGGTCGACGCGGCCGGCCGCACCATCACCGGCCGCGCCCAGATGGACTGGCTGAAGGCCGGCCTCTCCGCCTCCGACACGACCTGGCGGCTGATCGGCAACGAGGTGATGATCTCCCCGGTCGCGCTCTTCTCGCTGCCGGACCACCTGCTGCGCCCGCTGGCCAAGCTGCTCGGCCTGCCCGGCGAGGGCCTGGCGATCAACACCGACCAGTGGGACGGCTACACCCACGACCGCCGCGAGCTGCTCGGCCACCTCAAGGCGAACGGCATCACCAACACCGTCTTCCTCACCGGCGACATCCACTCGGCCTGGGCCGCGGACGTCCCGAACGAGGCCGCCACCTACCCGCTGTCGGGCAGCGCCGCCACCGAGTTCGTGGTCACCTCGGTCACCTCGGACAACATCGACGACATCCTCAAGGTCGCGCCGCAGACCCTCTCGCTGGTCGCCGCCACCGCGGTCAAGGCCGCCAACCCGCACATCAAGTGGGTCGACCTGGACTCGCACGGCTACGGCGTCCTGGAGGTCACCCCCGCCCAGACGCAGATGGACTACTACGTCCTCTCCGACCGGACCCGCAAGGACGCCACCAGCACCTGGACGCGTTCCTACCGCACCAAGTCCGGCACCCAGCGGATCGAACGGGTCTACTCCCCCGTCAAGTAGCCACCACCGCACCGGCCCCGCCCTCCGGCCGCCCCCGGAGGGCGGGGCCGTCACCGGAGGCGCCCCGGACGCGCTACGACACCACGTCCTTGCGGGCGAACCCCCGGAAGGCGAGCGCCAGCAGCACCGCCGCGTAGGACAGCGAGAGCGACACCCCCTGCACCATCCCGCCCCACTCCATCCGCGGCTGCAGGGCGTCCGCCCACGCGTACTGCCAGTGCGCCGGCAGCCAGCCCCGCAGGTCCCCGAGCGCCGTGATGGCGTCCAGCACCCCGGTGATGATCGAGGCGAACACCGCCCCGCCCACCGCTCCCAGCGGCGCGTCCGTCGCGGTGGAGAGCCAGAACGCCGCCGCGGCGATCACGATCTCGCTCAGGAACACGTACCCCACCGCGACCGCCAGCCGGGGCAGCGCCTCCCCCGCCGTCAGGCTCGCCCCGACGGGCAGCTGGAGGTCCCCCCAGCCGTACGCCG
This sequence comes from Kitasatospora sp. NPDC015120, assembly GCF_043080305.1. NCBI lineage: Bacteria > Bacillati > Actinomycetota > Actinomycetes > Kitasatosporales > Streptomycetaceae > Kitasatospora > Kitasatospora sp. NPDC015120. The sequence goes on from NZ_JBIBVJ010000001.1 coordinate 253,674, forward strand.
CGGTGCCGACCGCCAGCCCGACCAGCGGCAGCAGTGTCACGGCCGCCGCCGAGAAGAGCAGCCCCACCAGGAACTTGCGCACCAGCAGCCGGGTCCGCGGCACCGGCGCGGCCAGCAGGTAGCGCAGCGAGGACCAGCTGGCCTCCGAGGCCACCGTGTCGCCGCAGAACAGCGCGACCGGGATCACCAGCATGAAGCCGGTGCCCATGAAGAGCATGGTCGCCGCGAAGTTCGGCCCGGAGGCCGTGGCGAGCTCGATGAACGTGGTCCGGCCGGTCCGCCCGGGCGTGCCCGCGACCGCGAACGCCGCCAGCACGACCAGCGGCATCGCGGCCAGCACCCCGCCGATCACCAGCGTCCGGCGCCGCCGCAGCTGGCGGACCACCTCGACCCGGAACGGCAGGGTCCGCCCGGCCCGGTAGCCGGCCGCGTGATCGGCCCCGTGATCGTCCGCCCGGCCGGCCGGCACCTCCGTATCCACGGCGCTCACGCCGCACCTCCGATCAGCGACAGGAACGCGTCCTCCAGCCGGCGCTGCGGCCCGGCCGACTCCACCGGCACCCCGAGCCGCACCAGCTCGGCGAGCAGCCGGCTGCCCGTCATGCCGTCCAGCCGGACGAGCAGTCCGCCCTCCACGGCCTCCGCCGAGCCGACCCCGTCCAGCGCGGCCACCTTCCCGGCCGCCGCCGCCAGCTCCATCGCCCCGAACGAGGCGTCGGTGCCGATCAGCAGCTGCGCGCCCGCGCCGACGATCTCCGCGACCGCGCCGGTGGTGACCAGCCGGCCCCGGTCCATCACCACCAGGTCGCTGCAGCTCTGCTCGACCTCGGCCAGCAGGTGGCTGGAGACGATGACGGTCCGCCCGGCCGCCGCGTACCGGATCATCACCTCGCGCATCTCACGGATCTGCGGCGGGTCCAGCCCGTTGGCCGGCTCGTCGAGGATCAGCAGGTCCGGCAGGCCGAGCATGGCCTGGGCGATCGCCAGGCGCTGCCGCATGCCCTGCGAGTAGGTGCGCACCGCCCGGTCCAGCGCCTCGCCGAGCCCGGCGATGGCCAGCGCCTCCTCCAGGTGCGCGTCCGCCTCCGGACGGCCGGTGGCCTGCCAGTACAGCCGCAGGTTGGCCCGCCCGGTGAGGTGCGGCAGGAAGCCCGCGCCCTCGACGAACGCGCCGACCCGGGAGAGCACCGGGGCGCCGGGCCGCACCAGGTGGCCGAAGACCCGGATCTCGCCGGCGTCCGGCCTGATCAGACCCATCAGCATCCGCAGCGTGGTGGTCTTGCCCGCGCCGTTGGGCCCGAGCAGGCCGAGCACCTGGCCCTGCTCCACCCGGAAGCCCAGGTCGCGGACGGCGTACCGGTCGGCGGCGCCCTTGTAGCGCTTGCTCAGGCCGGTGATCTGCAGCGGCACCCCGGCCAGCGCCGGATCGTACGCCGGTCCGTGCGCCCGGCGCGCGGACCGGGCCGCACGCAGCCTCGGCACCAGCACCAGCGCGGCGGCCAGGGCGAGCGCCACCAGCGGCAGCACCCAGGTCCGGGACGGCAGCGGCGCCGCCTCGGTGACCAGCTCCTCGACGGTCGGCAGGGTCACCGGTCCGGTGACGGCCGCCCGGTAGGCGGCGGGCTCGGTGGGCGAGGCGTACGCGAGGTCGGTCGAGGCGAGCACCAGCCGCAGCCGGTGCCCGGCGTCGAAGGTGTGGTCGACGGTGGGCAGCGCCACCGTGACGGTCCTCCCCCCGGGCGCGTCCGCGCCGGTCACCCGCAGCGGGGCGGACAGCTGCTGAGGCAGGCTCTGCTTGCCGTCCGGGGCGACGTCGTACAGCTTGGCGAAGAGCACCGCGTCCGGCCGGTCCGCCTCCACCCGGACGTCCACGGCCGGCTGTCCGGTCAGGTGCACCGAGCCGTCCAGCGGCGCCGACTCGAAGGCGGCGTACTGGCCGGGGAAGTCCAGCGACAGCCCGGCGCCCAGCTGGGACGCCTGGCCGAGCGCGCCGCCGAAGCCCGGCAGCGCGGAGATGTTGGGCGGCGCGCCGCCGGGCGGGTTGGCGAAGGCCTGCTCGGCCTCGCCGGAGGGGGACTTCAGCTCGATCCGCCGCGCGCCGGTGCCGCCGAGGCCCGGGTAGGCGTCCGCGCTCGCCCCGCGCAGCACCGTCTGGAAGCCGGTCGAGTCGACCCCGCCGGTCCTGGTCACCCGGAACGCCGCGCCGGTGTCTCCCCCGCCGCCCTTCGGCCCGTCGCTCTTCAGGTGGCGGTCGAACCACTGCACCACCCGGGCGTCCACCCGGTCACTGGTGTCGGTCGCGCCGTCGTGCCCGCCGGCGAACCAGTCCACCGCCACCGGGGCGCCGTTGGCGGCCACCGCCCGGGCGATCGCGTCGCCCTGGTCGAGCGGGAACAGCGAGTCCTGCTGGCCCTGGACCACCAGCGTGGGCGCCTTCAGCCGCTCGGCGACCGAGGACGGGCTGGAGCGGTCGAGCAGTGCGACGGCCTCGGGGTCCGCGTGCCCGGAGGCCGCCACCCGGTCGTACATCCGGCACAGCTCGTCCAGGAACCGGCCGCAGCCGACCTGACCGCCGCCCTGCTCGGGCGCCAGGGCCGGCCGCGCCGCACCGCCGGACGGTCCGAGCTCGCCCACCGAGCCGGTGGTGAAGAAGATCCCGGCCCACAGCTTCTTGAACACGCCGTCGATCGCGCCGGAGCCGCGCACCCCCTGCGGGAACAGCGCGTCGGCCAGGTTCCACCAGGTGATCGCACTGGCCACCGCGTCGATCCGGCTGTCGTACGCGGAGCCGAGCAGCGCCACCGCGCCGCCGTACGAGGCACCGGTGATCCCCACCCGGGGGTCGCCGGGGCCGTCCTGCCGGACCTCCGGGCGCTGCGCCAGCCAGTCCACCAGGTGCTTGACGTCCTCGACCTCGCGGTCCGGCGCGTTCAGCCCGATCCGCCCGCCGGAGCGCCCGAAGCCGCGTGCCGACCAGGTCAGCACCGCGTACCCCTGGCGGGCGAGCTCCTGGGCGCGTTCCCGCTCGCCCTCCTTGGAGCCGCCGAAGCCGTGCCCGAGCAGGACGGCCGGGCGCGGGCCGTCACCGGTGGTGAAGAAGGAGGTGTCCAGCTGGACGACCTGCGGGCTGCCGGGCGTCTCGGGCATGGCGAGGAAGCGGTCCTCCTGCCGGACGGACTGCTCGCCGCCGGCCGCGACGGCCACCGCCGTGCCGACCCCGGCGACGGCCACCAGGGCCACCGCCCCGGCCACCAGTCTCCGTCCGGCGGCCGTCCCACGGCCTCGCCACCGGCGCCACGCCCCTCCGAGCTCCATGGCGGTGATCGTAGCCGCCCCCGGAGTAGGCGTCCGATAAAATCACCGGCCCGGCGGGCCCAGGCCTCCCGGTGGACCGGAGCGGGCCTAGAGCACCCGGGTCATCGTCCGGTGCGGGATGCCGGCGTCCTCGTAGACCGGCCCCTCGGCCGCGTACCCCAGACGCTCGTAGAACCCGAGCGCGTGCACCTGCGCGTGCAGTTCCATCTCGCGCGCCCCGCGCGCCACTCCCGCGGCCTCGACCGCCCGCACCAGCCGCGCGCCGAGCCCGGTCCCCCGGGCCGCCCTCAGCACCGCGAGCCGGCCGAGCAGCACCCGGCCCTCGATCCCGCCGGTGAGCCCCAGCGCCTGCTCCCCGAAGATCAGCCGCGCGGTGCCGACCGGCTCACCGTCCGCGCCGAACGCCAGCAGGTGCTCCGCGGTGGCGTCGAGGTCGTCCCACTCCTCCTCCTCGGCGATCCCCTGCTCCACGATGAAGACGTCCCGGCGGACACCGTGCACCAGCGCGAGGTCGGCCTCCCCCCGCGCCACCCTGATCGTCCCGTCCATGTCCGGCCCCCTCAGCTCTCCGACGCGATGATGTCCAGTGCCTTCCGCAGGTCCGCAGGGTACTCGCTGGAGAACTGCACCCACTCGCCGTCCGCCGGGTGCTCGAAGCCGAGCGACACGGCGTGCAGCCACTGCCGGGTCAGGCCCAGCCGCTTGGCGAGTGTCGGGTCGGCCCCGTAGGTGAGGTCGCCGACGCAGGGGTGGCGCAGCGCGGACATGTGGACGCGGATCTGGTGGGTGCGGCCGGTCTCCAGCTTGATGTCCAGCAGCGAGGCGGCCCGGTAGGCCTCGACGAGGTCGTAGTGGGTGATCGACGGCTTGCCCTCGCGGGTGACGGCCCACTTCCAGTCGGAGCTGGGGTGCCGCCCGATGGGCGCGTCGACGGTGCCGCTGAGCGGGTCCGGGTGGCCCTGGACCAGGGTGTGGTACTTCTTCGCGGTCACCCGGTCGTGGAACTGCCGCTTGAGGTCGGTGTAGGCGCGCTCCGACTTGGCCACCACCATCAGCCCGGAGGTGCCGACGTCCAGCCGGTGCACGATGCCCTGGCGCTCGGCGGCGCCCGAGGTGGAGATCCGGTAGCCGGCCGCGGCGAGCCCGCCGATCACGGTGGGGCCGGTCCAGCCGGGGCTGGGGTGCGCGGCGACGCCGACCGGCTTGTCGACGAGCACGATGTCCTCGTCGTCGTGGACGATGCGCATGCCCTCGACCGGCTCGGCGACGATCCGCACCGGTGCGGCGGGCGCCGGGATCTCGACCTCCAGCCAGGAGCCGGCGGTGACCCGGTCCGACTTGCCGGCGACTGCGCCGTCGAGCGTCACCTTGCCGTCGGCGGCCAGCTCGGCGGCCTTGGTCCGGGAGAAGCCGAACATCCGGGCGAGGGCGGCGTCGAGGCGCTCGCCCTCCAGGCCGTCGGGAACGGGGAGGCTGCGGATCTGCGCTGCGGTACTCACCCGTACGAGTATGCCGGACGCGCGCCGCCCCGCCGGACGCCTCCCGCGGCGCCGGGGCCGTGACGCTACTCGGCCCCGCCGGCCTTCTCGCCCTTGTCCGCCGGCTGGTGCACGGTGCCGTCCGGGTTGCTGCCCCGGAAGGAGAGCAGGACGACCAGGATGCCGCCGCAGACGATCGCCGAGTCGGCGAGGTTGAAGACCGCGAAGTGCTGGACCGAGATGAAGTCCACCACGTGCCCGCGGAAGACGCCGGGCGAGCGGAACAGCCGGTCGGTGAGGTTGCCCAGCGCCCCGCCGAGCAGCAGGCCCAGGGCGATCGCCCAGGGCAGGCTGTACAGCCGCCGGGCGATCCGCCAGATCACCACGATGACCGCCGAGGCGATCATGGTGAAGACGACGGTCAGCGCCTGCCCCATGCCGAAGGCGGCGCCGGAGTTGCGGATCACCTGGAAGGTCACCACGTCGCCGATCACCTTGATCGCCGCGTGGTTCTCCAGCCGGGCGACGACCAGCAGCTTGCTGCCGAGGTCGATCAGGAAGGCGAGCAGGGCGATGATCAGCAGCACGCCGATCCGCCGGGGGCCCTTCGGCTCCTCGGCCGGCGCGGCCTCCCCGGCCGGGGCCGGTTCCCCGGTCCGCGCCGGAGCCTGCGGCAGGGCGGCGGCCTCCGGCTGGGCGGAGGACTCCGGTCCGGCAGGAGCCTCCGGCCGGGCGGCGGGCGCCGCGGGGTCCTCCCCGTCAACCGGGACGGCCCCGGCCGCGACGTCGGCGGGCGTCGGGACGGACTCGTCCCGGGTCTGGGGGGAACCTTGCGTACTGATGATCCGCTCCGCTGCCGTGACGTGGGGGGCCGAGGGCCGGTGGGAAGCCCGATCCGCCGAGGGGTCGGGCGACGTTACGGGGTCGAGCCTACGGCACGCCCGACCCCCCGCGTCGCCCCGGCCGCTCGCCCGGAGCCGTCAGCGGCGTTCCTGCTTCGCCTTGCACTGGACGCACAGCGTCGCCCGGGGGAACGCCTGCATCCGCGCCTTGCCGATGGCCTGGCCGCAGGACTCGCAGGTGCCGAAGCCCACGCCCTCCAGCCGGGCCAGCGCGTGCTCGGTCTGGGCGAGGCTGTCGCGGGCGTTGTTGGCCAGCGCCAGCTCGCTCTCCCGCGAGATGTTCTTCGTACCGGCGTCCACCTGGTCGTCGCCGGCTCCGTCGTTGGAGTCGCGCATCAGACCGGTGATGGCGGCCTCGGCCGCGCCGATCTCGTGCTGGAGCCGGTCGATGTCGCTGATCAGCTCGGCGTGCAGCTCGTGCACCTCCTCGGAGGTCCACGGGTCCTCGCCGGGCCGGACCGGCAGCTCGGCCGGGTCGACCGACTCGGCGCCGCCGGCGGACCGGGCGGCGGCCCCGGCCGGAGCCGGGGGACGGGTGCGGCCCGGGGCCACGAGGGTGGTGTCGGTGGTGTTCTTGCGCCGTGCGGTAGTGGTCACGGTCCCCTCCCCTGGGTCGCCTGCCACGGCCTTGCGTGTCCGCTTGGTGGCGGTACCCGCGCCGGTTGCCTTCTCAGCCATGGCTTCGACCCCATCTACGAACGAATCGAGCCGCCGGTTCCCGGCGGCTTCCAGTGCCGGAACGATAATCCCGATCAAAATCGGTCACAACATGACATACCGACGCCCCACAATGATCCCACTCGGGCAGACGTCACAACCGCCACGCCCAGCACGCCGAACAGAGTTGTGCCCCCGGGCCGGGCGCGCCGAAACCGACTTGCGACGGCCGATACACTGGGCCTGCAAGGCGCAGATGGGGACGAGTACCGCAGTACGCAGCCACCAGCGACCCGGGGACGGTGCGAGCCCGGGGGTGTGCACCGCGCGAAGATCACCCCGGAGCCGCCGGAAGAACGGTCCGCGACCTCGATCGCCGGCCCAGTAGACCCGGCCGCAAGCCCAAACAAGAGGGCCGCACGCAGGACCGCGGCCAAGGAGGGTGGTACCGCGGGACGGCACGCCGTCTCGTCCCTCCGTCGGATCCCGTCCACGCATCCGCCGGAGGTAGACGCCCGCGATGGCCAGCACCTACAACCCCGTCCCCGCGCAGGTCGACCTGCCCGCCCTCGAACACCAGATCCTCTCCTTCTGGCAGGACAACAAGGTGTTCCAGCGCAGCCTGGAGCAGTCCGAGGGCCGCCCCGAGTGGGTCTTCTACGAGGGCCCGCCGACCGCCAACGGCATGCCCGGCGCCCACCACATCGAGGCCCGCGTCTTCAAGGACGTCTTCCCCCGCTACCGGACGATGAAGGGCTACCACGTCGCCCGCAAGGCCGGCTGGGACTGCCACGGCCTGCCGGTCGAGCTGGCCGTCGAGAAGGAGCTCGGCTTCTCCGGCAAGCAGGACATCGAGGCGTACGGGATCGCCGAGTTCAACGCCAAGTGCCGCGAGTCGGTGACCCGCCACACCGACGCGTTCACCGAGCTCACCACCCGGATGGGCTACTGGGTCGACCTCGACGAGGCCTACCGCACCATGGACCCGTCCTACGTGCAGTCCGTCTGGTGGTCGCTCAAGCAGATCTTCGACAAGGGCCTCCTGGTCCAGGACCACCGGGTCGCCCCCTGGTGCCCGCGCTGCGGCACCGGCCTCTCCGACCACGAGCTGGCCCAGGGCTACGAGACCGTCGTCGACCCCTCGGTCTTCGTCCGCTTCCCGCTGACCAGCGGTCCGCTGGCCGGCCGGGCCGCCCTGCTGGTGTGGACCACCACCCCGTGGACCCTGGTCTCCAACACCGCCGCCGCCGTGCACCCCGAGGTCACCTACGTGGTGGCCACCGACGGCACCGAGCAGCTGGTGGTCGCCGAGCCACTGCTGGCCAAGGCCCTCGGCGAGGGCTGGGAGCCGACCGGCGAGTCCTTCACCGGCGCCGAGATGGAGCGCTGGGCCTACCGCCGCCCGTTCGACCTGGTCGAGATCGAGAACGCGCACTACGTCCTCAACGCCGAGTACGTCACCACCGAGGACGGCACCGGCATCGTCCACCAGTCGCCCGCCTTCGGCGCCGACGACCTCGCGACCTGCCGCAGGTACGGCCTGCCGGTGGTCAACCCGGTGCTGGCCGACGGCACCTTCGCCCCCGAGGTCCCGCTGGTCGGCGGCCAGTTCTTCAAGAAGGCCGACGAGGCCCTGGTCAAGGACCTCCAGGCCCGTGACCTGCTCTTCCGCCACCTGCCGTACGAGCACAGCTACCCGCACTGCTGGCGCTGCCACACCGCGCTGCTCTACTACGCGCAGCCGTCCTGGTACATCCGCACCACCGCGGTCAAGGACGCCATGGTCCGGGAGAACGAGGCCACCAACTGGTTCCCCGAGAACGTCAAGCACGGCCGCTTCGGCGACTGGCTGAACAACAACATCGACTGGGCGCTCAGCCGCAACCGCTACTGGGGCACCCCGCTGCCGATCTGGCGCTGCGAGGAGGGCCACCTCACCTGCGTCGGCTCGCTGGCCGAGCTGACCGAGCTGACCGGCACCGACCAGAGCGGCCTCGACCCGCACCGCCCGTACATCGACGACGTCACCTTCGCCTGCCGCGAGTGCTCCGGCACCGCCACCCGGGTGCCCGAGGTGATCGACGCCTGGTACGACTCGGGCTCGATGCCCTTCGCCCAGTACGGCTACCCGTACCAGAACAAGGAGCTGTTCGAGAAGCGCTACCCGGCGCAGTTCATCTCCGAGGCGATCGACCAGACCCGCGGCTGGTTCTACACGCTGATGGCCGTCGGCACCCTGGTCTTCGACAGGAGCTCGTACGAGAACGTCGTCTGCCTGGGCCACATCCTGGCCGAGGACGGCCGCAAGATGTCCAAGCACCTGGGCAACATCCTGCAGCCGATCCCGCTGATGGACCAGCACGGCGCCGACGCCGTCCGCTGGTTCATGGCCGCCGGCGGCTCGCCCTGGTCGGCCCGCCGGGTCGGCCACGGCACGATCCAGGAGGTGGTCCGCAAGACCCTCCTCACCTACTGGAACACCGTCGCCTTCCAGGCCCTGTACGCCCGCACCTCCGGCTGGGCCCCGTCCGCGGCCGACCCGGCCCCGGCCGACCGCCCGCAGCTGGACCGCTGGGTGCTCTCCGAGCTGAACACCCTGGTCCGCGAGGTCGACGCGGCCTTCGAGGCGTACGACACCCAGCGCGCCGGCAAGCTGCTCTCCGGCTTCGTCGACGACCTCTCCAACTGGTACGTGCGCCGCGGCCGCCGCCGCTTCTGGCAGGGCGACGCCGCCGCGCTCGCCACCCTGCACGAGGCGCTGGAGACGGTCACCCGGCTGATGGCCCCGCTCACCCCGTTCATCACCGAGCGGGTCTGGCAGGACCTGGTCGTCCCGGTGGTCCCGGACGCGCCGCTCTCGGTCCACCTGGCCGGCTGGCCGCAGGCGGACGAGTCGCTGGTCGACGCCGACCTCTCCCGCCACATGGCGCTGGTCCGCCGTCTGGTCGAGCTGGGCCGGGCCACCCGCGCCGAGTCCGGCGTGAAGACCCGTCAGCCGCTGTCCCGGGCCCTGGTCGCCGCCCAGGGCTGGGACGAGCTGCCCGCCGACCTGCGCGCGCAGATCGCCGAGGAGCTCAACGTCTCCGCCCTGGAGTCGCTCGCCGCGTCGTCCCCCTCCGGGGCGGACGGCGGATCGCTGGTCGACACCACCGCCAAGGCCAACTTCCGCGCGCTGGGCAAGCGTTTCGGCAAGGGCGTGCAGGACGTCGCCAAGGCGGTCGCCGCCGCGGACGCCGCCAGGCTCGCCGCCGAACTGCGCACCGGGGGCACCACCTCCGTCGAGCTGAACGGCGAGAGCGTCACCCTCTCCCCCGAGGAGGTGATCATCACCGAGACCCCGCGCGAGGGCTGGGCCGTCGCCAACGAGTCCGGTGCCACCGTCGCCCTCGACCTGGCGATCACCCCCGAGCTGAAGCGCCTCGGCATCGCCCGCGACGCGATCCGCCAGATCCAGGAGGCCCGCAAGAACTCCGGCCTGGACGTCGCCGACCGGATCGTCCTGCGCTGGCGGGCCACCAGCGACGAGACCGCGGAGGCCATCGCCGAGCACGGCGCCCTCGTCGCCGAGGAGGTCCTCGCCACCGACTTCGCCGCCGGCGCCGCCGACTGGCAGTCCGACACCTTCTCCGACGACTCCCTCGGCCTCGCCTTCCAGCTCCGCAAGGCCTGACCGAACCCGCCGCAGCCGCCGCCGGTCCACGACCGGCGGCGGCTGCGCCGTGCCCCGACCCGGCGCGCCACCACGCGAAAGCGCCCCCTCCCGGACCCGAAGGGTCAGGAAGGGGGCGCTCGCTACGAACAGCGCGCCTAGTTGTCGCCGTCCTCGTCGATCAGGAAGCCCCGCATGGGCGCGGGAGCCTGCTGCATCGGCTGCGGCGGCTGCGGCCGGACCGCCGCCATCGGCTGGGTCATGCCGGCCGGCTGCATCTGCGGCGCACCCGAGTTGCCGCCCGAGGCCTGCCCGCCGAAGCCCGGCGCACCGGAGTTCCCGCCGAAGGAGCTCTGCCCGCCGAAGGAGGGCTGGTTCCCGCCGAACGACGGCTGGCTGCCGCCGAAGCTCGGCGAGGGGCTGCTCATCGCGCTCGCACCGGCGGGGGCCATCGACGACGCGGCCGGCGGCAGCGAGGCGGTGGCGGGGATCCGCGGCGGGGCGAGCGAGTCGTCCGCCTGCGACTCCAGCTGGCGCAGCTGGGTCTCCAGGTAGGACTTCAGGCGCGTCCGGTACTCGCGCTCGAACGCCCGCAGGTCCTCGACCTTGCGCTCCAGCGTGGCGCGGGCGGACTCCAGCGAGCCCATCGCGACCCGGTGCTTCTCCTGGGCGTCCCGCTCCAGCGCGTCGGCCTTGGCACGGGCGTCGCGCTCCAGGCCCTCGGCGCGGCTGCGGGCCTCGCCGACGATCTTGTTGGCCTCGGAACGCGCCTCGGAGATCGCCTGGTCGGCGGTCTGCTGGGCGAGCGCCAGCACCCGGGCGGCGCTGTCGCCGCCGGGGCCCTGCTGCTGCATCGGGGCGCCCATCGGGCCGCCCATCTGCTGCGGGCCGCCCATGGGGCCGCCCATCTGCTGCATCTGCTGCTGGCCCATGCCCTGGCCCATGGGGTTGCCCATGCCCTGCGGGCCGCCGGGGCCGCCCATCGGCTGCAGCATCTGACCGCCCATCGGCTGGACCAGCTGCTGCTGGCCGCCCATGGTCTGACCCATCTGCTGCTGCGGGCCGCCGGGGCCGCCCATCGGACCGCCCTGGCCGGCGGGGAGCTGCGGGGCGCCGGACGGCAGGCCGAGCGGCTGGTTGCCCATCTGCTGCTGCTGCGGGCCGGGGCCCATCTGCTGCTGCGGACCGCCCGGGCCCATCTGCTGCTGCGGGCCGCCCGGGCCGCCCTGCTGGCCGGGGACCGGCGGGCCGGATATGGCCGCCGGCACGGGGGCGCCGGGCCGGGCGTCCTGCGGCGGCTCCTTGCGCATGTTGGCCTGGTTCTGCGCGGCGGCCCGGGTCGCTGCGGCCAGCTTGGCGCGCAGGTCCTCGTTCTCGCGGAGGAGACGGGTCAGCTCCGCCTCGACCTCGTCGAGGAAGGCATCGACCTCGTCCTCGTCATAGCCTTCGCGCAGGCGGACGGTCGTGAACTGCTTGTTCCGAACGTCCTCGGGGGTCAATGGCATCTCTTCACCTCAACGTGATCGTCGGCACCGGCATCCTGTCGCATCGCTCACCTACGACTAGGGCCGCACAAGCGAGATCAGGACATACACAATGATCATCAGTACGAAGAAGGACAGGTCGAGCGCCACGCCCCCGAGACGCAGCGGCGGAATGAACCGCCGCAGAAGCTTGAGCGGCGGATCCGTGACAGTGTACGTGGCCTCCAGGACCAGAACCATGGCCTTGCCCGGCCGCCACGAACGCGCGAACTGGAAGACCCAGTCCATCACCAACCGCACGAGCAGGAACACCAGGAAGACGGTCAGTGCGTAGTAGAGCACTGCCCACACGATCTCCATCGCGCTTCCCTCTCCCCTGTTCTCGGCCCGCGGGCCGCTCTCCTGTCGCTAACTCACTGTCGATCAGATCCACACGTAAAGTCGTGGCCGGGTCAGCTCTGGTTGAAGAACCCACCCTCGGCGATCCGAGCCTTGTCCTCCGCCGTGACATCGACGTTAGCAGGCGACAGCAGGAACACCTTCTGCGTCACGCGCTCGATACTGCCGTGCAGACCGAAGACGAGTCCAGCCGCGAAGTCTACGAGCCGCTTCGCGTCGGTGTCGTCCATCTCCGTGAGATTCATGATCACGGGGGTACCACCGCGGAACTGTTCGCCGATGGTACGGGCCTCGTTGTAGGTCCTAGGGTGCAGCGTGGTGATGCGGTAGGGCTCTCGTTCGTTCACGACCTTGGGCATGATCACCGGGGCGCTCTTCTCCAGGTTGTGGCGGCGTTCGGGTGTGATGGACGACACTGGGGCCATCCTCGGGGTTTCCTGGCGGATCGGGACGGCGGCCGGGACCGGCTGCGGGGCGATCGAGGAGACCGGCGCGGGCGCGGGCGCGGCCGGCCGCGGAATGTCCTCGGTCCGTCCGGTCCGGATCGGCTCGGGGTCCGCGTCGTAGTCGTCGTCGGGGTCGTACCCCTGGCCGTCGTACGTCTCGTCCTCCACGAGGCCGAGGTAGACCGCCATCTTGCGCATCGCGCCGGCCATGCTCCTGTCTCCTCCGCTTGTGGTGGACCGGCTCCGTCCCGGCGGCCGGGCCGTGCGGCCCCGCCTGCGGATTCCGCGGTCCGCCCACGACGCTTCATCGGGCCGACGGCCGGTCAGAGTTCGTGGATGAGGGCCGCGGAGCTGCGATCCACGGTTGGCTAGCGCTCAGATAAGCTGCTAGCTTCTGTCCTATTTTGTCCTGCAGTCTGATCTACTACCCGGTGACGTTACCCGAGGGGTGACCGCACTCCGAGTACCGCCGTTCCGACGCGCACATGTGTCGCCCCGGCGGCAATGGCCTGCTCAAGGTCACCGCTCATCCCTGCCGACACCATGGTGGCAGCCGGATGGTCGGTGCGTACGGCGGTTGCGATTTCCGCCAGCCGATCGAAGGCCGCCGCCGGGTCGCCGGCCAGCGGTCCGGCGAGCGGAGCGACCGTCATCACACCGTCCAGGCGCAGCCCGGGCGTGTCGGCGATCGCGTCGGCCAGGGCCGCGACGTCCGCCGGGGCGACCCCGGCGCGGTGCTCGCCCTCGCCGTGCTCCTTGTCCAGCGCGATCTGCACCAGGCAGCCGAGGTCGGCGCGCCCGGCCTTGCGCACCGCCGCGCCGAGCGACTCCACCAGCCGCGGCCGGTCCACCGAGTGGACGCGATCGGCGTAGCGGACGACCGAGCGGACCTTGTTGGTCTGCAGCTGGCCGACGAAGTGCCAGTCCAGAGGAAGGTTTCTGCACTGCTCCGCCTTGGGTGCGGCGTCCTGGTCGCGGTTCTCCGCGACGTCGGTGACGCCCAGCCCGGCCAGCAGCGCGGTGTCCTCGGCGGGGTAGGTCTTGGTGACCACGATCAGCCGGACCTCGTCGCGGGCCCGCCCGGCGGCGGCGCAGGCGTCGGCGATCCGGCGCTCGACGACCTCCAGATTGGTGCCCAGTTCCTCGTAGCGGGCCCGCTGACCATCCGTCAGCGCGTCCAGCCAGTCCTTGTCCGGAAACTGACCGGAACCGGCCGGGAACGGTCCGTAGATGTCATTCGTCATCAGTGTTCAGAGCCCAACCAGACATAGCTCGCGAGCCGGCCGGTGCGCTGCTCGCGGCGGTAGGAGTAGTGATCGGCGGATTCGAGGGTACAGACCGGTGACCGCACCAGTCCGGTGATCCCCGCGGCGGCCAGCTGGGCCTCGACCCCCCGCGGCACGTCCAGCGCCGGGGTCCCCCAGGAGGTCTCGGCGTACGCGGCGGGCACCCGGTCCGCGACCTCGGCGCGCAGCCCCTCGGGCACCTCGTAGCAGCGGCCGCAGACCGCGGGGCCGGTGGCGGCGGTGATCCGCCCGGGCTCGGCCCCGAGTTCCGTCATCGCCCGGACCACCGCCGGGACCACCCCGGCGGCGAGGCCGGGCCGTCCGGCGTGGGCCGCGCCGACCACCCCCGCGACCGGGTCGGCCAGCAGCACCGGGGTGCAGTCGGCGGTGAGCACCGCCAGGGCCAGCGGACGGTCGGTGACCACCGCGTCGACGCTCGGCGCCCCGCCGGCCGGCTGCCGCTCGGTCACCACGGCCACGTCCGCGCCGTGCACCTGGTTCATCCAGACCACGTCGGCCGGGTCGAGGCCGAGCGCGCGGGCCGCGATCGCCCGGTTCTCCCGGACGGCCGCCGGGTCGTCCCCCACCGCCCCGCCGAGGTTCAGCTCCCCGTACGGCGAAGTGCTCACCCCGCCCCACCGGGAGGTGAAGGCGAAGTGAGCACCGTCGCGGACCGCGTGGTCGATCACTTAAGGAAATCCGGGACGTCGAGCTCCTCCGCCGGGCTCTCCACGAACGGCTGGCGGACCGGCTGCACCTGCGGCGGCACCGGGGCGGCGGTCGCGGTGGCCGGGGCCTCGGCCGGGCGGGCCGGGGCGGAGCCCTCGCCGTCCGGACGGGAGGTCACCGAACCGATGCCGCCGTAGGAGGGGCGGCCGGCCGGACGCTCGGGGGCGCTGCCGCCGGACGCGGAGGCCGGCGGGTTGGCCGGGGTCCCGCTCGCCTTGACCACCGGCTCGCGGACGATGGCCGGCGGCTGCCCGCCGTCGAAGCCGGCCGCGATGACGGTGACCCGGACCTCGTCGCCGAGGGCGTCGTCGATGACGGCACCGAAGATGATGTTGGCCTCGGGGTGGGCCGCCTCGCTGACCAGCTGGGCGGACTCGTTGATCTCGAACAGGCCGAGGTCGGAGCCGCCGGAGATGGAGAGCAGCACGCCGCGGGCGCCGTCGATCGAGGCCTCCAGCAGCGGCGAGGAGATCGCCATCACGGCGGCGGCCTTGGCGCGGTCCTCGCCGCGGGCCGAGCCGATGCCCATGAGCGCCGAGCCGGCGTCCGACATGACGGACTTGACGTCGGCGAAGTCCAGGTTGATCAGACCGGGGGTGGTGATCAGGTCGGTGATGCCCTGGACACCGGAGAGCAGGACCTGGTCGGCCGAGCGGAACGCGTCCAGGACGCTGACCTGGCGGTCCGAGATGGACAGCAGCCGGTCGTTGGGGATCACGATGAGGGTGTCGACCTCTTCGCGCAGGGCGGCGATGCCGTCCTCGGCCTGGTTGGCGCGCCGCCGGCCCTCGAAGGTGAACGGGCGGGTGACCACGCCGATGGTGAGCGCGCCCAGCGAGCGGGCGATGTTGGCGACGACCGGCGCGCCGCCCGTGCCGGTGCCGCCGCCCTCGCCGGCGGTGACGAAGACCATGTCGGCCCCCTTGAGGACCTCCTCGATCTCCTCGCGGTGGTCCTCGGCGGCCTTCCGGCCGACCTCGGGGTTGGCGCCGGCGCCGAGGCCCCGGGTGAGTTCACGGCCCACATCGAGCTTGACGTCGGCGTCGCTCATGAGGAGGGCCTGCGCATCGGTGTTGATCGCGATGAACTCGACGCCCTTGAGACCGACCTCGATCATCCGGTTGATGGCGTTGACACCACCGCCGCCGATACCGACGACCTTGATGACTGCGAGGTAGTTCTGCGGTGCTGCCACGTCGAAGGCCTCTCGCCTCGAATTTCCGGGTCGGCCCGATGCCCGGTCAGGGACGAACCGACGGATGTCGATGGGTAGGGAGCCTGGTTCCTGACGTAATGTCCGAAATGCCGACCGCCGACCCCAACCCTAAACTTGACCTTTAGGGTTAGTGCTGCGCCTCTGTCACATCACCAGGGAACAGAGGCTGGTGACACAGGACACTAGGTGGCTCCGGCCACGTGTTTCAACGAACACGCCGAGCTTCCCTTTTTCTTTTGAGCCTATGTGATCATCGACCGGCGAATGACACCGGGGTGACCACCAAGGGTCGGGCCGACACGAAACCGCGTCAAGCCCACCCGTCGCCCGCCGCCCTGTCGGCGACGCGCTCCGCGCGAACCCCTTGTGTACCCGGAAAACCTACCGGATCATCCGGACACCGCAGGCGAGTCAGGGGCGCTGACGTCGAAGTTCGTACCCTTCTGATTCAGCAGCGCCACCAGCGCCCGGGCTTTTCGATCGGTCTGCTCGGGGCTCCCCCAGCGCACCGTCAAACCCCCGCCGAGCTGCAGCTGGATGTCGTCGTACGAGTGCACCAGGACCGCTCCGGCCCGCTGCCGGACGTCCTCCGGCAGGCCGGCGGCCACCGCCACCGCGCCCCGCACCAGCTGGGGACGGTCGATCACCGACTCGACGTCCAGCGCCTGCTGGCTGAGCTTCAGTTCCACCACCGGCACCCCCTCCGGAGCGGCCGGCTCGGTGGCGAAGCTCACCCCGCCCGCGTCCACCTGGGTGAAGAGTCCGTCCTCGCCCTTGACCGCGGCGACCGCCGTGCGCTGGGTGACCTTCACCCGCAGGGTGTTCGGCCAGCCGCGCCACACCTCCGCCTTCGCCACCCGGGGTATCGCCTCCACCCGCCGGCGGGTCTCGTCGAGGTCCACCCGGGCCAGCGGGCCGGAACCGGCCCCGCCGACCGCCGAGCGGACCTCGTCGGCCGTCAGCCGGTCGTCCCGCATCCCCTGCACCGAGACCGAACGGACCTCCAGCACCGAGGAGAAGAACACCAGCCAGGACAGCACCCCCAGGAGCACCGCGGTCAGGGCGCCCAGCACCACCACCCCCCGCCGGGAGAGCCGGAGCCGAGGAGCGTGCTCCTCGGCCTCGAACTCCTCGTCGAGGGGATCGGCGGGCCGGGCGTCAGCCACGACGGCGGCCGCCCCGGGCGGCCTCGATGGCCTCGTAGACCATGCCCACCAGCAGCTCGTCGGCGTCCCGGCGGCCGAACTCGGCGGCGGAGCGGCTCATGTCCCACAGCCGCTGCGGGTCGGTGAGCACCGGCAGCACGTTCTGCAGCACCCAGTCCGGGCTCAGCTCGGCGTCGTCGACCAGCAGGCCGCCGCCGGCCTTGACCATCGGCTGGGCGTTCAGCCGCTGCTCGCCGTTGCCGATCGGCAGCGGCACGAACGCGGCGGGCAGGCCGACCGCGGCCAGCTCGGCCACCGTCATGGCACCGGCCCGGCAGAGCATCATGTCGGCCGCCGCGTAGGCGAGGTCCATCCGGTCCAGGTACGGCACCGGGCGGTACGGCGGCATCCCGGGGATCTCGTCGACCTGCGGCAGCTCGTTCTTCGGGCCGACCGCGTGCAGGATCTGCACCCCGTACTGCTGGAGCCGGGGGGCGATCGCGGCGATCGTCTCGTTCAGCCGGCGGGCGCCCTGCGAACCGCCGGACACCAGCAGGGTGGGCAGCCGCTGGTCGAGGCCGAAGTAGTGCCGGGCCTCCGGGCGGACGGCGTTCCGGTCCAGGGTCGCGATGGTCCGGCGCAGCGGGATGCCGATGTACCGGGAGTCGCGCAGCTTGCTGTCCGGGGTGGAGACGGCGACGAAGTCGCTGTACCGGGCGCCGATCTTGTTGGCCAGGCCGGGGCGGGCGTTGGCCTCGTGCACCACGATCGGCACGCCGGCCCGCTTGGCGGCCAGGTAGGCCGGCATCGCGACGTAGCCGCCGAAGCCGACCACGGCGTCCGCCTTGACCCGCTCGATGATCTCCTGGGCGGCGCGGACGGTGCCGCGCAGCCGGCCCGGGACGGTGATCAGCTCGGGGGTGGGCTTGCGGGGCAGCGGGACGGCCGGGATCAGCTCCAACTGGTAGCCGCGCTCGGGCACCAGCCGGGTCTCCAGGCCGCGCTCGGTGCCGAGGGCGGTGATCCCGACGGACGGGTCGTGCCTGCGGAGGGCGTCCGCGAGGGCCATGGCCGGCTCGATGTGACCGGCGGTCCCCCCGCCGGCGAGTACGACATGCACCGAAATTCACCGCTCCCTGCGTGCCGGCCCGCTGGCCGGGCGCGCTGTGGTTCGTCGTCGTGGCAGCACCCGGGCCAGCTGCTTCCTGATCCGGGAGTTCTTGCTCCGGGCGGCCAGGGCCGCCTTCGCGCCCGAGCTGCTGCGTGCCAGGCAGAGCAGCACCCCGATCGCGGACATGGCCGACAGCATGGCGGAACCGCCGTAGGAGAACAGCGGGAGCGGGACGCCCGCGATGGGCAGCAGTCCCAGCGCCGACCCCAGGTTGATCACGGCCTGCGCCATGATCCAGGTGGTGGCGGCTCCCGCGGCGTACCTGACGAAGGGATCCTTCGTGCCGATGGCCACACGGATACCCGCGTAGCCTAGTGCCGCGAAGAGACCGATCACCGACAGCGTCCCCACCAGACCGAGTTCCTCGCCCGTGGTGGCGAAGATGAAGTCGGTGTGCGCCTCCGGGAGCTGGCCCCACTTCTCGACGCCGGCGCCGAGCCCGGAGCCGAACAGGCCGCCGAGGCCGAACGAGTAGACGCCGTGCAGGGCCTGGAAGCAGGTGCCGGCCGGGTCGAGCTTGGTCACGCCGATGCAGGAGAGCCGCTCGGCGCGGTGCGGGACGGTCACCACCAGGGCGGTGCAGACGACGACGGCCACGCCGAGGGTGGCGACGAACAGCCGCAGCGGCGCGCCGACCATCCACAGCAGGCCGAAGAGCATCGCCACCAGGATCATCGTGGTGCCCATGTCGCCGCCGAGCATGATCAGCGCGAGCAGCAGCAGGGTGCCCGGCACCAGCGGCACCAGCAGGTGCTTCCACTGGTCGAGGGTGCCGGTCTTCTGCTTGCGGGCGAGCAGGTCGGCGCCCCAGAGCACCAGGGCGAGTTTGGCGAACTCCGACGGCTGGAACTGGAACACGCCGAAATCCAGCCAGTTCCGGTTGCCGTTGACCTCCATGCCGATGCCCGGGATCGCGACCAGCACCATGGCGCCGATCACCACCAGCATCACCGGGTAGACGATCACCCGCAGCACGGCCACCGGCACCAGCGCGAAGCCGAGCAGCAGGGCGAGGCCGAGCACCACCGCGAGCAGCTGCTTGTAGAAGTAGAACTGGGTCGAGCGGTGCTGGCCCAGGGCGAGGATCTGCGAGGCGGAGAAGACCATCATCAGCCCGAGCACGACCAGCAGCAGCGCCGTGCCCGCGATCAGCAGGTAGGGGGTGAGCGGCCGGTCCAGGGCGTACCGCACGCGGGCCCGGAAGGCCTGCAGCCGGCCGAGCGGGCCGGCCGACTTGTAGGCGGTGGTGGTGGCCGAGATCACTCGCCAGGACCCGGCCGGGCGGCCCTTCTCCGGCACGCTCGAACCGCCCGCCCTGCCGCCCTGCCCCACCACAGCTCCCCTTCTGATCCTCGCGGCCCCCGGCCGGAGGCCACGAGGCACGGGTTGCCTACCGGTTCCCGTCCGCCTGCTCCCGGACGGCCGCGGCGAAGAGGTCGCCGCGCTCGCCGTAGTTGGTGAACATGTCCATCGAGGCGCAGGCCGGGGCCAGCAGCACCGTGTCACCCGTTCGGGCGAGTGACGCGGCCGCACGGACCACCTCGGTCATCGCCACCGCGCCAGTCTGGCCCTCGGCCGCCTCGATCACCGGGACATCCGGGGCGTGTCGCGCCAGTGCCTCGCGGATCAGCGCGCGGTCCTCGCCGATCAGCACGGCGCCCCGCAGTCGCTCGGCCGCGCCCTGGACGAGGTCGTCGAAGGTCGCGCCCTTGGCCAGGCCGCCGGCGATCCAGACGACCGGCCGGTACGCGGCGAGCGAGGCCGCGGCGGCGTGGGTGTTGGTCGCCTTGGAGTCGTCGACGTACGTGACGCCGTCGACCACCGCCACCTCGGCGATCCGGTGCGCGTCCGGCCGGAAGGCCCGCAGGCCCTCCCGCACGGCCTTCGGCTCCACGCCGTAGGCGCGGGCCAGCGCGGCGGCCGCGAGGGCGTTGGTGATGTTGTGGGGCGCCGGCGGGTGGACGTCCTCGACCGAGCCCAGTTCGGCGGCGCTGGTCGCCCGATCGGGCACGAACGCGCGGTCCACCAGCAGGCCGTCGACCACGCCGAGGTTCGACGGGCCGGGCGCGCCGAGGCCGAAGCCGACGGCCCGGCAGCCCTCCTCGACGTCGGCCTCGCGGACCAGCGCCTCGGTGGCCGGGTCGGCCAGGTTGTACACGCAGGCGACGACGTTGCCCTCGTAGATCCGGCCCTTGTCGGCGGCGTACGCCTCCATCGAGCCGTGCCAGTCGAGGTGGTCGGGCGCCAGGTTGAGCACGGCCGCCGCGTACGGGCGCAGCGAGGGCGCCCAGTGCAGCTGGTAGCTGGAGAGCTCGACGGCGAGCACGTCGTAGGGCTCCTCGGCGAGCACCGCGTCCAGCACCGAGACGCCGACGTTGCCGACGGCGGCGGTGCGCAGGCCGGCCGCGGTGAGGATCGAGGCGAGCATCTGGACGGTGGTGGTCTTGCCGTTGGTGCCGGTGACGGCCAGCCAGGGGGCGGGCCCGCCGGTGGCGGGCAGCGGCCGGCGCAGGTGCCAGGCCAGCTCGACGTCGCCCCAGACCTCGACGCCGGCCTCGGCGGCCGCGGCGAACAGCGGGCTGCTCGGCGGCCAGCCCGGCGAGGTGACGACCAGCCGGGTGCCCTCGGGCAGGGTGGCGCCGTCGCCGAGGCGCACGGTGACGCCCTGGGCCTCCAGCTCGGCGGCGCGGGCCCGCAGGCCCTCGCCGGAGCCGCCGTCCACGACGGTGACCTCCGCGCCGAGGCCGCGCAGGACGCGGGCGGCGCTGATGCCGGAGACGCCGAGCCCGGCGACGGCGACCGGCAGGCCGGCCCAGTCCGGGGAGGTCGGTTCGGCGGCGGTCATCCGGTCACCCATCCCGCGTAGAAGAGGCCGAGGCCGACGGCCACGCACAGGCCCTGGATGATCCAGAACCGGACCACGACGAGGACCTCGCTCCAGCCCTTGAGTTCGAAGTGGTGCTGCAGGGGGGCCATCTTGAAGACGCGCTTGCCGGTCATCCGGAACGAGCCGACCTGGATGATCACCGAGAGGGTGATGATCACGAAGAGGCCGCCCAGCAGGACGAGCAGGATCTCGGTGCGCGAGCAGATCGCCAGACCGGCCAGCGCGCCGCCGAGCGCCAGCGAGCCGGTGTCGCCCATGAAGATCTTGGCGGGCGAGGTGTTCCACCAGAGGAAGCCGAAGCAGGAGCCCATCAGGGCGGCCGCGACCACCGCGAGGTCCAGCGGGTCGCGGACGTCGTAGCAGTTGGAGGTGGCCGAGGCCACGTAGGCGCAGCTCTGGCCGTACTCCCAGACGCCGATGAAGGTGTAGGCGCCGAAGGCCATCACCGAGGCGCCGGTGGCCAGGCCGTCCAGACCGTCCGTCAGGTTGACGCCGTTGGAGGTCGCGGCGATCAGGAAGTACGCGAAGATGACGAACAGCACCGGGCCGATCGCCCACTCGAAGTCCCGGACGAAGGACAGGTGCTCGGAGGCCGGGCGGCGGCCGGCGTTGTCGGGGAACTGCAGGGCGAGGACCGCGAACAGCAGGCCGACGATGGACTGGCCGGCCAGCTTGGCCTTCGCCCGCAGGCCCAGCGAGCGCCGCTTGACGACCTTGATGTAGTCGTCGAGGAAGCCCACCAGGCCCAGACCGGTCGTCAGGAACAGCACCAGCAGGCCGGAGGCGGTCGGGCTCTCGCCCGTTATCGCCTTGGTCGCGAAGTAGGCCACCAGGGTCGCCAGGATGAAGGCGATGCCGCCCATGGTGGGCGTGCCCTTCTTGCTGTGGTGCGCCTTGGGGCCGTCGTCGCGGATGTACTGGCCGTAGCCCTGCCGGGCGAGCAGTTTGATCAGCGCGGGAGTGCCGGCCAGCGACAGGATCAGGCCGATCATGCCGGAGAAGAGGATCTGCTTCATTACTCGGCCGCACCGTCCGCGAGGAGGGCCTCGGCCACCTTCTCCAGCCCCACCGAACGGGACGCCTTCACCAGCACCACATCCCCCGGCCGCAGCTGACTGCGCAGCAGCTCGACCGCCGCGTCCGCGTCGGACACCAGCACCGACTCCTCACCCCACGAACCTTCGTTCCTCGCGCCCAGTTCCATGCAGGCCGCCTCGCGTCCGCCGACCGCCACCAGCTTGGTGACGTCCAGCCGGACGGCGAGCCTCCCGATGGCGTCATGCTCGGCCAGGCTGTCCTCGCCGAGCTCCCGCATCTCGCCGAGCACCGCCCAGGTGCGGCGGCGCTCCGGGCCGCGCCCCCCGATCGAGATCAGCGCCCGCAGCGCGGCCCGCATCGAGTCGGGGTTCGCGTTGTAGGCGTCGTTGACGACGGTGACACCATCGGCCCGGTCGACGACCTCCATGCGCCAGCGGGACAGCGCACCCGCCTGGCTCAGCGCTTCGGCGGTGTCGTCGACGGTCATCCCGAGCTCCATCGCCACCGCGGCGGCGGCGAGGGCGTTCGAGACGTGGTGCTCACCGTACAGGCGCAGCTGCACGGGTGCGGAACCGGCCGGGGTGCTCAGCGTGAAGGATGGCCGTCCGGTGGAGTCCAGGCGAACGTCCCGTGCCCGGACGTCGGCGTCCGGGGACTCCCCGAAGAACACCACCCCGGCCCTGGTGCGCGCGGCCATGGCACGCACCAGGCGGTCGTCCGCGTTGAGGATCGCCGTGCCGTCGGCGGGCAGCGCCTCGACGAGTTCGCCCTTGGCCTCGGCGATGGCCTCCTGGGAGCCGAACTCCCCGACGTGCGCGGTGCCGACGTTCAGCACCAGGCCGATCCGGGGCGGGGTGATCGAGGTGAGGTACTCGATGTCGCCCTTGTGCCGGGCCCCCATCTCCAGCACCAGGTGCCGGGTCGCGTCCTCGACCCGCAGGGCGGTCATCGGGTGGCCGATCTCGTTGTTGAGCGAGCCGGGCGGGTAGACCGTGTCGCCCAGGCGCCCCAGCAGCTGGGCGATGAGGTCCTTGGTGCTGGTCTTGCCGGCCGAGCCGGTCAGCGCGACCACGGCGGCCCGGGAGCGGCCCACGACGGCGCGGGCCAGCTTGCCGAGCGCGTCCACCACGCTGTCGACCAGCACGGCGGGCACGCCGACCGGGCGGGAGGCCAGCACCGCGACGGCGCCGGCCTCGACCGCGGTGGCCGCGTAGTCGTGGCCGTCCGCGTGCTCGCCGACGAAGGCCGCGAACAGACCACCGGGGCGGACCTTGCGGGAGTCGACCTCGACCGGGGCGGTCACCAGGGCGTCGGGGTCGGCGCCGGCCAGGGTTCCGCCGACTGCGGCGGCCACCTCGGCGAGGGTCAGTGCGATCACGGCTGCTCTACTCCTCCGGTGCCCCGGGCGGCCGTGGTCCGCGCGATGGATCCGCGCAGCACCTCCCGGTCGTCGAAGGGGCGGATCTCGTCTCGTACGTACTGGCCGAGCTCGTGGCCCTTGCCGGCCACCAGCACGGTGTCGCCGGCCTGGGCGCGGGCGACCGCCAGTTCGATCGCCTCGGCGCGGTCGGGCACGACCAGGACGGCGCCGCGCTCGGCCTCGGGCACCGCGGCGGCGCCGTTCAGCATGGTGGCGAGGATCGCCAGCGGGTCCTCGCTGCGCGGGTTGTCGCTGGTCAGCACGGCGGTGTCGGCGAGCCGGGCGGCGATGCCGCCCATCGGGGCGCGCTTGTGGGGGTCGCGGTCGCCGCCGCAGCCGACCACCACGTGCAGCCGGCCCTTGGTGACCTCGCGCAGCGAGCCGAGGACGGCCTCCAGGGCGTCCGGCTTGTGCGCGTAGTCGACCACCGCGACGTAGGGCTGCCCGGCGTCGACCCGCTCCAGCCGGCCGGGCACGCCGGGGACGGCGGCGACGCCGGCCACCGCCCGCTCCAGCGGGAGCCCGGCGGTGGCGAGCAGGACGATCGCGGCCAGCGCGTTGGCGACGTTGAACGGGCCGGGCAGCGGGACTGAGGCGTCCGCCTCGGCGCCGTCGGGGCCGAGCACCCGGAAGGTCGAGCCGACCGGGCCGAGCTGGACGTCCACCGCGCGCCAGTCCGCCCCGGGGGCGCCGGTGGCGGAGAAGGTGGCGACCGGGATCTTCGCCTCCGCGGCGAGCCGGCGGCCGTAGGCGTCGTCCAGGTTGACCACGCCGGCGCGGGACTTTCCGGGCTGGAAGAGCCGGGCCTTCGCCTGGAAGTAGTCCTCCATGTCCGGGTGGAAGTCGAGGTGCTCGGGGGTGAGGTTGTTGAACAGCGCGACGTCGTAGGCCACGCCGTCGGTGCGGCCGTAGACCAGGGCGTGGCTGGAGACCTCCATGGTCACCGCGTCGGCGCCGCGCTCGCCCATCACGGCGAGGATCGCGTGCAGGTCGGTGGCCTCGGGGGTGGTCCGCTCGCTCTTGATCCGCTCGTCGCCGACCCGCATCTCGACGGTGCCGATCACGCCGGGGTGGCGGCCGGCGCCGCGCAGGCCGCCCTCGACCAGGTAGGAGGTGGTGGTCTTGCCGTTGGTGCCGGTGAGCCCGATCATCAGCAGCCGCTCGGACGGCCGGCCGTAGACGGCGGCCGCGAGCTCGCCCATCCGGGCCCGGGGCCGGTCGACCACCAGCAGCGGCAGGCCGCTGCCGGCCGCCAGCTCGGCGCCGGCCGGGTCGGTGAGCACCGCGACCGCGCCGGCCGCGGCGGCCTGCCCGGCGAACGACGCGCCGTGGTGGTTGGCCCCCGGGAACGCCACGTAGAGGTCGCCGGGGCGGACCTCGCGGGCGTTGTGGGTGACGCCGGTGACCTCGGGTCCCTCGACGGGGTCGAGGCCCAGCAGGCGGGCGACCTCGGCGAGCGGCCGGGCTGCGGTCCGGGCGGGGCGGGGCGGGCTCACGGTGGTTTGATCGGGTTTCGGCACGGCGGAGAGGCTATCCGCCGAAGGGCGTCCAGGGCCAAACCGGCGCTTTTCCGTACCGGCGGCCGCACCCGCCAGGTCGTTGCTCATGGTCGATCACGGCTTCCACTCGACGGGCAGGTTGGGCGCCTCGCTGCCGCTCGGCGGGACCTGGAGGGTCTTGAGGGTGAACTCCATCACCTGCTTGAACACCGGACCGCACAGCTGGCCGCCGAAGTGGCCGTTGACCGGGTCCTGGATCACGCAGGAGACGGTGACCCGCGGCTGGTCGGCCGGGGCGAAGCCGATGAAGGAGGCGGTGTAGCCCCGGTAGCCGCCGGCCTTGGGGTCGACCCGGTTGGCGGTTCCGGTCTTGCCGGCGACCCGGTAGCCCGGGATCGCGGCCTTGCCGCCGGTGCCCTGCTCGTCCGAGACGACCGACTCCAGCATCTCGGTGAGGGTCTTGGCGGTCTGCTCGCCGACCACCCGGGACTGCGCGGACGCCGGGGCCGGGGAGTACTTGCCGTCCGGAGCGGTGGTGCCCTGGACGACGCTGGGCGCCACCCGGACCCCGCCGTTGGCGATGGTCGAGAACACCGAGGTCGCCTGCAGCGCGTTGACCGACAGGCCCTGGCCGAACGGGATCGTGTACTGCTTGGAGGCCTTCCAGTCCTCCGGCTTGTCCAGCAGTCCGGCGGTCTCGCCGGGGAAGCCCAGACCGGTCTGCTGGCCGATGCCGAACTTCCGCAGGTAGTCGTAGAGCACCTGGTTGGCCTCGGGCTGGGTGGCGCCGAGGGTCTGGGCGGCCTCGATGGTGCCGATGTTGGAGGACTTGGCGAGCACGCCGGCCAGGGTGAGGTACCAGGTGTCGTGCTCCACGTCGTCCTTGAACGCCACGTCGCCGCGGACCAGCGGGTACGGCACGGTGACCTTGGTGTCCCAGGTGGCCTTGCCGGTGTCCAGCACGGCCGCCATGGTCATCAGCTTGGCGGTGGAGCCGGGCTCGTAGGCGTCCTGGAGGGCGGCGTTGCCGAGCTGCGAGTTCTTGGCGGTGCTCAGGTCGTTGGGGTTGAAGCCGGGCGAGGTGGCCATCGCCAGCACCTGGCCGTTCCGCACGTCCTGGACGATCACGTAGCCCTTCTCCGCCCCGGCGTTGGCGACCTGGTCGGTGATGGCCCGCTGGGCGGCCCACTGGATGTCCCGGTTGATGGTCAGCCGCAGGTCGGTGCCGGGCACGGCGGGCTCCAGCGAGCCGCCCGCGGTGGGCACCAGACGGCCGCCGGCCTGGGCGTAGCTGCTGTGGCCGTCCTTGCCGGCCAGCAGCCCCTGGTACTGCTGCTCCAGCCCGCCGGCCCCCTCGCCCTCGGCGTTGACGAAGCCGACCAGGTTCGCGGCCAGCCCGTCGGACGGGTAGACCCGCTTCTGGGTCTCCCGGTTGAAGACGCCGGCCAGCGGGTTGACGCACTCGTTGTCCAGCCGGGTGCGGCCGCCCTCCTCGGCGGGCTTGTTCAGCAGCCGCTTCTGGGCCTGGCAGGCGCGCGAGCCGGCCTGCTTCTCCAGGCCGGACTTGAGGTCGCTGATCTGGTTCTTGACGTCCGGGCTCTGCTGGGCGGCGAGCCGCTTGTACCGGGTCTTGGGCGTGTGCAGGTCGGCGGCGATCTTCTCCTTGGGCACGCCGAGGATCGGCGCCAGCAGCGCGGCCGCCTGCTCGGGCGCGTCCGGCAGGCCGGTCGCCTCGGGGGTGAACATCGCCGGGTCGGCGGTGATGTCGTAGGCGTCGACGGTGGTGGCCAGGGCCACGCCGTCGGAGGACGTTATCGAGCCGCGCTCGGCGGTGATCGGGATGTTCAGGTAGCGGTTGGTGTTGGCGTCGGCGGCCAGCGCGTCGGAGTCCAGCAGCTGGAGCTGGACCAGGCGCCCGGCGAAGACCGAGAACACCACCGAGAGCGCGATGGTGACCACCCGCAGCCGGCGGCGCGGATCGGCCAGCCGGATCCCCCGGGAGACCGGCCGGCGGGCCGGCGGGCGGCGCTGCGGGCGCGGACGGGGCACCGACGGGCGGCCGTCCGAACGGCGCTGCTCCGGGGCGCGCGGGGGGCGGGGCCGGGCGGACTGCTCCCTCGGGGCCTGGGCCCGGGCGCCCTGGGCCCGGCCGGCCGACGGCTTGGCCGCCGCCGGCTTGGCGCTCTGCGGCCGGGGGCCCTGGGCCCTGGGGTTCTGCGCCTTGGGGCTCTGGGCCTTGGGGTCGGGCGTCTTCGGGTTCTGCGGCTTCGGGTTCTGGGCGCGGCCGGCGGACTGCCCGCGCGGGGCGGCCGGGCGCGGCGCGGCGCCCCTGACCGGACGGCGCCCGTCGGCGCCGCCGCCGGAGGGCTGGCGGGGGGTGCTCATCGGCCGGCACCTCCGCCCGCGTGCGGCGACGGCTGCGCCGGGCCCGGGTTGACCTGGACGGTGACGTCACCGCCGGCCGCCGGGCCGGTCGGCGGGGCGGGAGCGGTGGTGGGCGGCGGCGGGGCGGCCGGAGCCGTCGTCCCCGTGGCCGGCTGGCCGCTCGGCGGGGCGGCGCTGGGCTGGGTGCCCGGCTGGGCACCGGGCTGGGCACCCGGCTGGGCGCCGGGCGCGGGCTGCCTGGCGGGCCACGGTTCGGCGGTGGACCGTTTCACCGGGGGGCTGTCCTGGGCCGCCTTGGGCGTGCCGACCACCGCGCCGCCGTTCGGCAGGTCGAGGAAGGCCATCCCGCCGGCCGGCACCATGCCCAGCTCGGCGGCCCGGCGGGCCAGCGCGTCCGGCGCGGAGTTCTGGTCGATCTGGTGCTGCAGCCCCTGCTGCTCGTCGGTCAGCACGGTGGTCTGGCGCTGCAGCCGGGACAGCTCGAAGGAGCCCTCGTTGAGCGCGGTGTTCAGCGCGAGCAGCCCGAGCAGCCCGGCGCCGAGCAGCAGCACCACCAGGACCGCGAACGGTGTGCGTCCCCGCACCGGCCGTCCCGGACGCACGGTGATCCGCGCCCTGCCGCTCTGCCCGGGGAGCACACGGCCCCCCGCCCCGCCTCCGGCCACCGGCCCCACAGTCTTTCCTCCGCCCTTCGGACCGCCCCGGTGCCGGTCAGCGCCGGGTGCTTCGGTCCCTGATCCTCTCCGCCACCCGCAACCGCACGGGCGCGGCGCGCCGGTTCTCCTCGATCTCCTCCTCCGTGGCCAACTCGGCACCGCGAGTGATCAGCTTCAGCCAGGGCTGGTGCTCCTCGGGGACGAACGGCAGCCCCGGCGGGGCGGTGCTGGTGGCGCCGGCCGCGAAGTACTGCTTGACCAGGCGGTCCTCCAGCGACTGGTACGACATCACGACGATCCGCCCGCCGAGCGCCAGGACGTCCAGCGCCCCGGGGATCGCCCGGTCCAGGACCTCCAGCTCGCCGTTGACCTCGATCCGCAGCGCCTGGAAGGTCCGCTTGGCCGGGTTCCCGCCGGTGCGGCGGGTGGCGGCCGGGATGGCGCCCCGCACCAACTCGACCAGACGCGCGCTGGTGGTGAACGGTTCCTTCTCGCGCTCCCGGACGATGACGGAGGCGATCTTGCCGGCGAAGCGCTCCTCGCCGTAGAACTTGAGGATCCGGGCCAGCTCGCCGTGGCTGTAGGTGTTCAGCACCTCGGCCGCGCTGATCCCCCGGGTCTGGTCCATCCGCATGTCCAGCGGCGCGTCCTGGGCGTAGGCGAAGCCGCGGTCGGCCTCGTCCAGCTGCATCGAGGAGACACCGAGGTCGAAGAGGATGCCGTCGATCCTGGGAACGTCCAGCCGGTCCAGCACCTCGGGGATCTCGTCGTAGACGGCGTGCACCAGGGTCGCCCGGTCACCGAAGCGGGCCAGCCGCTCGCCGGAGAGCTTCAGCGCCGCCGGGTCGCGGTCCACCGCGATCAGCCGGACCTCCGGGAACTGGGTGAGCAGCGCCTCGCTGTGACCGCCGAGGCCGAGGGTGGCGTCCACCACCACCGCGCCGGGCCGCGAGATCGCCGGGGCCAGCGCGTCCATGCACCGCTGCAGCATCACCGGGACGTGCTTGGGTGCCGGCTCGTTGGTGGTCATGCGCTGTGGCGCCCTTCCTCGGTGCGAAAGCCGCCCGACGTCCGGGGAGCTCCGACCATTCTGTCCCACCGGGTGGTGGAGCCGTCGCTCGGGCCGGGCCGCGCGGCCCGTGGTCCCCGCCCGCTCCGAGGGGAAGGTCGTGACCGCCCGGCGCCGGGGAAGGTGCGCCAGGTGGCACGGAGAGCGGGTGGAGGCCACGGGCCGCGTCGGTCACCGCACGGCCGGAAAGGCCCGGTTGACGGGCCACGGCGGGTGTGCTCCACTGCGCCGCAACTCTATCGCGCACGCCCCGTCAGTCAATGGCCCGCTCCGGCGCACCACCCGGGCGGCGGTACGGATCTCCGCAGGTCGCGGGGGTGCTCGTGGCACATGCCAGGGGCCCGGTGCACCACCCGGGTGGCGCACACGGACCCCGTCCGGCGGTTGTCGGGATGCCCTCGGCAACAGGCGCCCGCTCTGTAGCAATCGGCCCCACCACCCACCGGGAAATCGCACTAACGTCTCCCCCATGACAGTGACTCCCGACCGGCCCGGTCCGACCGCCGCTGCCGACCCCGCCCCACCGACCGTGATCGACCGTTTCGTCGCCGCCAACCGCGCGTACGCGATGACCTTCCGCGACGGCGGCATGGACGCCCGCCCGGTCCAGCGGATCGCCGTGGTGGCCTGCATGGACGCCCGTCTCGACCTGTTCGCCGCACTCGGCCTCGAACTCGGCGACGCCCACGTCATCCGCAACGCGGGCGGTGTGGTCACCGACGACACCATCCGCTCCCTCACCATCAGCCAGCGCGCCCTGGGCACCCGTTCGATCGCCCTGATCCACCACACCGGCTGCGGCCTGCTCGGTCTCACCGAGGACTTCCGGCGCGAGCTGGAGCTGGAGGTCGGCCAGCGCCCGCAGTGGGCGGTCGAGGCCTTCGTCGACCTGGACGGCGACGTCCGCCAGTCGATGCAGCGGGTGCGCACCTCGCCCTTCCTGCTCCACACCGACGACGTGCGCGGCTTCGTGTTCGACGTCCACACCGGCCTGCTGCGCGAGATCGGCTGATCCCTGCCCGACCGGCCCGTCCGACCGGCCCGTCCGACCGGCCCGTCCGGGCCCACCGGGCCCCCCGCCGAGCTGCGCGGCCCTTCCAAGTGGTGACTTCTGGCCTCCGCAGGGGGGAGAATGCGCCTGCCGGTCTGACCTCGAACCACCTGGGGCGGCCAGCCGCAGGCCGTACTCCGGCACCCGGCTCCCGCACGCGGAACCGCGCCCGGAGGGGCCGCGTCCAGCATGGGGTGGGGCCGGGCTCGGACGGAGCCGGTCGTGGTGTGCCAGGGAGCGAACGGGTGACGAGCTACAGCGATCAGGCCGGTCTCGACGGTCGTACGGGGGGCGACCAGGAGGCGGCGGGCTACGCCCCGGTCGGCCTGCCGGAACTCGCCGCCGTCGTCGACCGGATCCGCGGCAACATCGAGAGCGTGATCGAGGGCAAGCCCGAGGCCGTCCGGATCGCCCTGACCGTCCTGCTCGCCGAGGGCCACCTGCTGCTGGAGGACGTGCCCGGCGTCGGCAAGACCATGCTCGCCAAGGCGCTCGCCCGGTCCGTCGACTGCACCGTGCGGCGCATCCAGTTCACCCCGGACCTGCTGCCCTCGGACGTCACCGGCACCAACATCTTCGACCAGCAGCAGCGCGACTTCGAGTTCCGCCCCGGTGCGATCTTCGCCCAGATCGTGGTCGGCGACGAGATCAACCGGGCCTCCCCCAAGACCCAGTCCGCGCTGCTGGAGTCGATGGAGGAGCGCCAGGTCACCATCGACGGCACCAGCTACGAGCTGCCCTCGCCGTTCATGGTCGTCGCCACCCAGAACCCGGTGGAGATGGAGGGCACCTACCCCCTCCCGGAGGCCCAGCGGGACCGCTTCATGGCCCGGATCTCGATGGGCTACCCCAGCCCCGAGGCCGAGTTCGCGATGCTCGACGTGCACGCCGGCGCCAGCCCGCTGGACGACCTGCAGCCGGTCGCGCACGCCGCCGACATCCTCAAACTGATCGAGCTGGTCCGCACCGTGCACGTCGCCGACCCGGTCCGCCGCTACGCCGTCGACCTGGTCGCCGCCACCCGCACCAGCCACGAGCTGCGGCTCGGCGCCTCGCCGCGCGCCACCCTGCACCTGGTCCGGGCCGCCCGCGCCGCCGCCGCCCTGGAGGGCCGCGACTACGTCACCCCGGACGACCTCCAGCGCCTCGCCGTCCCGGTGCTCGCCCACCGCCTGATGCCCACCGCCGAGACCCAGCTCAGCCGCCGCACCGCCGAGCAGATCGTCGCCGACCTGGTCGCCCGCCTGCCGCTGCCGCGCCCGCAGCAGGGCGGCACCGCCGTCCGGAGGGGCTGAGGTGGGCCCGTCCGACGGACCGTCGGGCCTGCGCGCCGGCCTGCGCGGCCTCACCACCCGCGGCCGCTCCTTCCTCGCCGCCGGGCTGACCGCCGTGGTCTGCGCGTACCTGCTCGGCCAGGACGCACTGCTGCGCGTCGGCGTCCTGCTCGCCGTGCTGCCGCTGGCCGCCGCGCTGCTGCTGGCCAACACCCGCTACCGGGTCGCCAGCGGACGCCGGCTCACCCCGCACCGCGCGGTGGCCGGCCAGGAGGCCCGGGTGCACCTGCGGGTGGACAACGTCTCACGGGTCCCCACCGGCCTGCTGCTGCTGGAGGACAAAGTCCCGTACGTGCTCGGGCCGCGCCCGCGGTTCGTGCTGGACCGGGTCGAGCCGCGCGGCCACCGCGAGGTCTCCTACCGGGTCCGCTCCGACCTGCGCGGCCGCTACCCGCTCGGCCCGCTGCAGCTGCGGCTCTCCGACCCGTTCGGGATGTGCGAGCTGAACCGCTCGTTCTCCGCCTCCGACGTGCTCACCGTCGTCCCCCAGGTGCTGGCGCTGCCGCACGTGCGGCTCAGCGGCGAGTGGGCCGGGCAGGGCGAGAGCCACACCCGCTCCCTCGCGCTGGCCGGCGACGACGACGTCATCCTGCGCGAGTACCGGGCCGGCGACGACCTGCGCCGGGTGCACTGGAAGTCCACCGCCCGCTACGGCGAGCTGATGGTCCGGCGCGAGGAGCAGCCCCGCCGGGCCCGCGCCACCGTCCTGCTGGACACCCGCGAGACCGGCCACCGCGGCAGCGGCCCGGCCTCGTCCTTCGAATGGGCCGTCGGCTGCGCCGCCTCCGTCGCCGTGCACCTGCTGGAACGCGGGTACCAGACCCGGCTGCTCACCGACACCGGCCACGCCGTGCCCGGCATCGAGGGCGACGGCGGGCACGGCGCCGCCGTCACCTCCGGCGTCATCCTGGACGCGCTCGCGGTCGTCGACCTCTCCGACGGCGCCGGGCTCTCCCGCGCCGAGGAGCCGCTGCGCTCCGGCGGCGAGGGCCTGCTGGTGGCCGTCCTCGGCGAACTCGACGAGGAGCAGACCGCCCGGCTCGCCCGGCTGCGCAGCCGCACCGGCGGCGCCGTCGCCTTCCTGCTCGACACCGGCACCTGGGCCGGGCTGCGCCTGCTCGCCCCCGACACCGGCGGCGAGGAGTTCCGCGACCGGGCGCGCCGGCTGCGCGAGGCCGGCTGGACGGTGCTCACCGTCCGCGCCGGCGACTCCGTCCCCGAGCTGTGGCGGGCCGCCGACCGGGCCGAGTCGTCCGCCCCCTACCGAGAAGAGGCCGGCGCGTGACCACCCGGGCCAAACTGACCGTGTACTCGGCGCTGGCCACCGCCCTGGCCGCGCTCTGCCTGACCCCGCTGCTGACCTCCAGGGGCTGGATCGCCCACGCCTTCCTGGTGGTGACGGTCCTCGCGCTGGTGGGCGCCGGGCTGCGGCGCACGCCGTTCTACCGGTGGACCGTCCCGCTCGGCCAGCTGCTGGTGCTGTTCGTCCTGCTGCTGCTCGGCTTCGCCTCCTCCTCCGCGGTCTTCGGCGGCATGGTGCCGGGCACCGAGTCGGTCCGCACCCTCGGCCGGGTCCTCGCCCAGGGGTTCACCGACGTCCGCGACTACGCCATCCCCGCCCCGCCCAACCCCGGGCTGCGGATGATCCTGGTCGGCTCGGTCGGCCTGATCGCCGTCGCGGTGGACACCGTCGCGGTCACCTACCGCCGCTCGGCCCTGGCCGGGCTGCCGCTGCTAGCCCTCTACTCCGTCGGCAACGGCCTGGCCGGCGACCAGGGCAGCTGGCTCTGGTTCGCCACCGCCGCCGCCGGCTACCTGCTGCTGCTCTTCGCCGAGGGCCAGGACCGGGTCTCCCGCTGGGGCCGGATCTTCCGCGGCGCCGAACACGGTGAGGGCGGCGGCCTCGGCGCGCTCGGCCAGGGCGGCCGTCAGGTCGGCGTGGTGGCGCTGGTGCTCGCCCTGCTGCTGCCGGCCTTCCTGCCGCGCTGGGGCTCGGGCCTGCTGCACAGCGGCTCCGGCACGGCCGCCGGCCGGCACGGCGGCGCGGGCGTCAGCAGCCTCGACCCGCTGGTCGCGCTGACCGGGGCGCTGCCCAACCCCCGTCACGTCGAGCTGTTCACCTACTGGTCGGAGGGCAAGTCCGCCGGCTCCACCTACCTGCGCACCGGGGCGCTGGACGTCTTCGACGGCGAGACCTGGAAGCGCGGCTCGTCGAACACCGTGCCGTTCACCGGCGCCCTGCCCGCCCCCGAGGGCCTGGGGCCCGTCGACGTGCCGGAGGCCAAGACCGAGGTCATGATCGGCAACCGGCTGGACGACGCCTGGCTGCCGCTGCCCTACCCGGCGCGGACGGTCAACCTGCGCGACACCTCCGCCTGGCAGCTCGACCCGGCCACCGCCAGCGTGCTCCCCGCCAAGGACAAGGCGATCAAGGGCCTCAAGTACGTGGCCACCGGCCTGGAGGTGCAGCCCACCGCCACCAGCCTGCGCACCGCGCCCAAGCCGGCCGAGCGGATCACCCGGCAGTACCTCACCGTTCCCGAGCTGCCCCCCGTGGTCAAGCAGACCGCGCTCGACATCACCAAGAACGCGCCGACCCAGTACGACAAGATGGACGCGCTGCGCGCCTGGTTCACCGGCCCGGCGTTCACCTACGACGCCACCACCAGGACCGACAGCGGCGGCGACGCGATGGCGGACTTCCTCGCCCGCCGCCGCGGCTTCTGCGTCCACTTCGCCTCCACCATGGCGGTGATGGCCCGCTACCTCGGTGTCCCCTCCCGCGTCGCGCTCGGCTTCACCCCCGGCGACACCAAGGGCGGCAACGTCTACTCGGTGACCGACGCGATGTACCACGCCTGGCCCGAGCTGTACTTCGAGGGCTACGGCTGGCTGCGCTTCGAGCCCACCCCGACCCGCGGCATCCAGCCCGACTACTCCGACCCGGTCTCCGCCCCGGCCACCCAGCCGACCACCGCCCCGGTCCCGCAGCCGCAGGCCACCGCGCCGGTCGAGACGCCGTCCGCCAACCCCGACTGCGACGCCAAGCTGCGCCGCACCGGCGACTGCGGCGACCGGCGCGACACCGCGGCCGGCACCGACCAGGGGTTCACCCTGCCCTCCGGCAAGACCCTGGCCGCGCTGGTCGTCGCCCTGCTCGCTCTGGTGCTCCTGCTCACCCCGATGGTCTGGCGCGCCCTGCTGCGCCGGCGCCGGCTGGGCGCGGGCGGGCGGCGCGGCCCCGGCGGGCCGGGCGGGCCGGGACCGGACGGGCTCACCGACGCCCAGGTGCTGGCCGCCTGGGACGAACTGATCGACTCCGCCTGGGACCTCGGCATCCCGCCGGACGAGTCGCGCACCCCGCGC
Organism: Kitasatospora sp. NPDC015120; assembly: GCF_043080305.1. Classification (NCBI taxonomy): domain Bacteria; kingdom Bacillati; phylum Actinomycetota; class Actinomycetes; order Kitasatosporales; family Streptomycetaceae; genus Kitasatospora; species Kitasatospora sp. NPDC015120. The sequence goes on from NZ_JBIBVJ010000001.1 coordinate 288,256, forward strand.
GCCGCCGCCCGCCGGATCGTCGAGACCGGCGAGCTGGACGAGGCCTCGGCGGCGGCCGCCGGCCGGGTGGCGCTGGCCACCGAGCGGGTGCTCTACGCCCGCTCCGCGCAGGTCGGCGAACCGCTGGCGGCCGACGTCAGGACCGCCCGGGCCGGTCTGCGGGCGCGGGTCGGACGACGGGGCCGGATCAGGGCGCTGCTGCTGCCGCCGTCCTCCGCCCAGCTGCGGTGGCGGCTCTCGGACGCGCTGCTGACCGTCCGGCTGCGGACCGGCGCGCTGGTGGCGCGGGCGGCCGGGGCGGTCGGCGGACCGGTCCGCCGGGCCCTGGGCCGACGCCGGCGCCGCGGCCCGGGCGGCGGCGGGGAGTCCTGACGGGCCCGGACGCACCGCGAGCCGAACGCACCACGAGGGCGGGCAGTCGCTCGACTGCCCGCCCTCGTCGTGTCCGTCGCGCTGTGCGGACCGGTGTCCGCTCCGGTGCCCGTACCGTCCGGCGGTACGGGCCGTGAGGTCTCCGTGAAGGTCTCCGTGGGATGGTCGCCAGGGTGGCCGCGGGGCGGCCCCGGGTCTCAGAACCCGCCGGTCTGCTCGTCCCGCCGGCGCTGCCAGCGCTGCTCGACCCGGTCCATCATCCCGGCCTTGCGGCGGGGCGCGGCGGCCTGGCCGCCGGAGCGCTGCGCCTGGCCGGCGGGGGCACGGCGCCAGCCCGTCACCGCGAAGACGGCGCATCCGAGCATCACCAGGAAGCCCACCACGCTGACCCAGATCTGGTCGACGACCATGCCGCCCATCAGCAGGCCGATACCGACCACGAAGCCGCCGACGGCCAGGTAGACCCGTCGGCGGGTGTAGGTGCGCAGACCGCTTCCCTCAAGCGCAGACGCGAATTTGGGATCTTCGGCATACAGCGCTCGCTCCATCTGGTCGAGCAGTCGCTGCTCGTGCTCCGAGAGCGGCACGGAGTCCTCCTACTCGTCGGTCGCGGGTGCGACCGGTCCGCCGCCCCGGTCGGGGTGGCAAGTCCAATCAGCCTTCAGAACACGCGGTCGGACGCCTGTGCGGGGGGCCCGGGCCCGTGTCGTCCATATGCCCCGAGCATCCGGCGGTCATGCTTTCCGGCTTTACCCAGATCATACGGTCCACGGGCCCTCCGCGGAGTGGTCGACCACGCGTGGGCCCGGCCACTTCGGCGGCTCCTCACCGCACCCTCACCAACGCGGAGGGCGCCGGACAAGTGCCCGATCCATTGGAATCGGCCCGGACCTGGGGAGATCCCGGGGAGAAGGCGGGGAGACGGGCGGGGGGCGTGCCGGAGATCCGTCGGCGAACGGAGGGAAGTCCGCCGGCGAACGGCGGTCGGCCGTCCGGTCAGCCCAGGGTGGCCAGCAGGTGCAGCTGGGTCGCCACCGCGTGGAAGGCGGGCTGCCCGGCGGCGGCCTCCTCCAGCTTGAGCAGCGCGTCGAGCGCGCCCGGCTCGGTGTCCACCAGGACGCCCGGCACCAGGTCGGCGAAGACCCGCACGCCGTGCACCGACTCCACCCGCAGTCCGGCCCCGGCCGTCAGCCGGTCCAGCTCCTCGCCGGTGAAGCGGCGCGGCATCGGGTCGTTCGCGCCCCAGCGGCCGTCGGCGGCACCCAGCACCGCGCGGGCGTCGTCGAAGTGGCCGCCGAGCGCCCGGGCGAGGACGGCGCCGTTGCGGTTGGCGGCCAGCAGGCTCACGAAGCCGCCCCGGCGCAGGGTGCCGGCCAGGCTGCCGAGCGCCTCGGCCGGGTCGTCGACGACCTCCAGCACGCCGTGGCAGAGCACCGCGTCGACGCTGCCGGGCGCGACCAGCTCGGGGAGCGTCTGGGTGTCGCCCTGCACGGCGCGCACCAGGTCGGTCACGCCGGCCTCGGCGGCCCGGCGCTCCAGCGCGAACAGCGCGTCCGGGCTCGGGTCGACCACCGTGACCCGGTGGCCCAGCCGGGCCACCGGCACGGCGAAGTTGCCGGTGCCGCCGCCGGTGTCCACGACGTCGAGCACCGGCTGGTCCAGCTCGGCCACCCGCTTCTCCAGGGCGGCGCGCACCACCTCCCACACCACGGCGGTACGCAGGGCGCTGCGGGGACGCGTCGGGTACAAGGCGGGGCTCCTTGGCACGTGCAGTGTCGATCAGGTTGCCTCCACCTTAGGCCACCAGGCACGGTCCGCCCCGGCCGCCGTTCGGCCGCCCCTTCCCTCACCCGGCCTCGCGCACCTCCTCCCCCGGCGGAGCGTCCGCCGGCCGGCCGGCGGCGTCGTCCACGCCGTCCAGCGGCAGACGCGGGGCGGGCGGGGCGGCGTGCAGACCGAGCAGGCGCTCGACCAGGCGCAGGAACAGCGCCGAGTTGCGGACCAGGTCGTCCGCGTCCCGGGCCGAGGCCGAGCCCCGGATGCCCGCCTCGGCGGCTGCCCGGCGGCGCGCGCCCGCCGCGAAGTACGGGGCCCACTCGGCGAGTTCGGGTGCCACCTCGGGCAGGACCTCCCAGGCGCTGCGGATCGCCCGGCGCCGCCGCTCGCTCTTCTCCGGGCGCCCGCGCACGGCCAGGACCGCCGCGACGGTGCGCAGCGCCGCGAGGTGCGCGGCGGCGTACCGCTCCAGCGGGTCCTCCAGGGTGCGGGCCCGGGCCAGGGTGCGGTGGGCCTCGGCGAGCAGGTCGAGCGCGGCGGGCGGGGCGGCGCTCCGGCGGAGCACCGGATGCACGTCGGCACCGGCGGACGGCCGGTGGGCGGAGGGGCGCGGGGCGCTCCCCGGTCGGTAGGCGGCGGAGTGGAGGCGGGCGGTGACGGGCTCAGGGTGGCTGATGGTCATGGTCTCCCCCGTTCCGAGGCAGCGCGCGGGCCGGGTGGCCCGTGCCCCTCCATCGTGAACGGCACCACTGACAATCGGGCCCCGCGGTGCGCCCGCCCGACCTGCCCCCCGAAGCGCCGCCCCCCACGAACGGCACTTCGGAACGTCCGCCCCCCCGGGCGCCGGCTCCCCCGTGGCCCGCTCCGCCGCCCCGTGCCGGCGGTGCGCGGCCTCCGGCCGGCTCCGGTGCGGACGGGCCCGCGGCGCTGCGCCGGCCGTCCGCTCCTGCGGGGCGGGGCGCCCGACGCGCCGCCGACCCGGTGTGACCACTGTGACGTCCGTGCAGGTCGGAGGCCATCCGCGCAGATACTCAATCGTCCGTCTGAGTATCCGTACTCAGACGGTCCGGACGGGAACCACCGGCCCCGGCGGCGGCGTCCCGGTACGGTACGGCGAGCCGGGCCGACTCCGGCGGGGACTGCGAGCAGGAACGGACGGGGAAACGGATGACGATCGTCCCGCTGATCTTCACCAGCGGACTGGCGAGCGGGATCAACGCGTACGCGGTGGTGCTGCTGCTCGGCCTGCTGGGCCGGTTCGCCGGGGCCGAGTCGGTGCCGGCCGCCCTGGAGCGCACCGATGTGCTGCTGGCGGCCGCGGTGCTGTTCCTGCTGGAGGCGGTGGCCGACAAGATCCCGTACGTGGACAGCGTCTGGGACGCCGCCCACACGGTGATCCGGCCGGTCGCGGGCGCGACCGTCGGCGCGCTGCTCGCCTCCGCCGACCCGGGGTCCCTGGGCGAGGTCGCGGCGGGCGCGATGGGCGGCACGACGGCGCTGGTCAGCCATCTGGTGAAGGCCTCGCTGCGGATGGCGGTCAACACCTCCCCCGAGCCGGCCAGCAACATCGTGGTCTCGCTCGCCGAGGACCTCTCGGTGGCCGGGCTGGTCACGCTGGCGATCTTCCACCCGTGGCTGGCCGCCTCGATCGCCGCCGTCCTGCTGCTGGCCGGCGTCCTGCTGGTGTGGTTCGCGATCAACCGGATCCGCGCCTTCCGCGCCCGCCGTCGCGAACGCCGCGCCGCCCACGCCGCCGGGGCGGCCGGGCCCGCGGCCGGGCAGCCGGTGGCCGGGGGAGGCATCCGGCGGTCCTAGGATCGGAACCATGGCACGGATCGTCATCATCGGCGCAGGTATGAGCGGGCTCGCGGCGGCTTCCCGGCTGGCGACCCTCGGGCACAAGGTGACGGTCTGCGAGGCACGGGGCGCCTACGGCGGCATGGTCGGCCGCTACGAGCGCGACGGCTTCGCCTTCGACACCGGCCCCGGGCTGCTCACCCTGCCGGCCGTCTACCGCGACCTCGCGCTGAAGACCGGGCGGGAGCCGCTGGAAGAGCTGGTCGAACTCGGCCCGGTCGACCCGGAGAGCCGGCACCTGTTCCCCGACGGGACGGCCGTGTCCCTGCCCAACGCCTCCCGGGGCGGCGTGATCCAGGCCCTCGACCAGGCCTTCGGCCCGGGCGCGGGCGAGCAGTGGGCCGGTGTGCTCAACCACGGCCGCACGGTCTGGGAGGCCACCCGCCGCCCGCTGCTGGAGGAGCCGCTGCCTGCCGACCCGGCGCCGCTGCACACCGACCCGTACCCCGTACCCGCCCCGGCCCGGCGCGGCCTGTTCGGCCGACGGCGCGCCCCGCGCCAGTGGACGCTCGCCGACGTCGCCGCCGAACAGCTCGGCGGGCACCCTGGCCTGACCGCTCTGCTGCACGAGCACGCCCTGCGGTTCGGCCTCGACCCGCGCACCGCCCCGGCCGGGGCGACCGTGCTGCCGTACATGGAGCAGTCCTTCGGCGTCTGGTACGTCAGGGGCGGCCTGCGCGCGCTGGCCGACGCGGTGTACCGCCGCTGCGAGCAGCGGGGGGTGGAGTTCCGCTTCCAGACGCCGGTGGCGAAGGTGGTCGTCCGTGACGGCCGGGTGTGCGGCGTGCAGACCAAGGGCGACCGGATCGACGCCGACCTGGTGGTCTCCTCGATCGACGCCCGGGTGCTGCACACCCAGTGGATGGGCCCGGCGGAGAGTTCCGACGAGTGGCCCGCCGCCGCCGGGCGGCTGCACGGCGTGCCGGGCCGGGTGAGCGTGCTGCTCGCGCTGCGCGGCGCCCGGCCTGCGGGCACGGCGCACCGCACGGTGGTGCACGCCGGTGACCCGGCGGCCGAGCTGGCCGGCGTCTTCGACCCGGGCGCGCCGCTCGCCGACCGGCCGACCGTACAGGTGCTGAGGCCGGACGACCCGTCGCTGCACCCGGAGGGGCACGAGGCCGTGGTGCTGACCGCGACCACCCCGTCGCTCGACCTCGACTGGGGCGCGCCGGGGGTGGCGGACGCCTTCGCCGACCGGATGCTCGCCCACGTCGACGCGGCCGGCCTGAACCTGCGCGAGCGGCTGCTCTGGCGCGCGGTCCGGACCCCGGAACACACCGAGCGCGAGGCCGGCTCCTTCTTCGGCTCCGTCCCGCCCCCGGCCCTCGCCGGCCTCGACGGCACCCTCCTCCAGGCCCCCAACGAGGACCACCCCGGCCTCTACCTCACCGGCGGCGCCGCCCACCCCGGCGGCGGCCTCGCCCGCGTGGGCATGTCCGCCTGCATCGTCGCCAACCTCATCGGCCCCGCCTGACCGCCACCCCCACCGATACGTCCGGCCCAGAAAGCCGCCCCCGCCGACTTCCCGCTCCAGTCACCCACCAGCGAACCACCCGGAGCAGAAAGTCGGACCGGCCGACTTCCCACTCCACGCCCGGGCCGAACCTACGCGCATAGACCCGCCTCGCGGCCCAACTTCTCGCACTCCAAGCCCGGGCGAAGGCGTGCGACCCCGCGCAGGAAGTCGGGCCCGCCGACTTTTCCCTCCGCGGCACAGAAATCTACGCGCATAGATGCTCTGGTGGAGCGCCGGCCAGGCCCCCCTCGCGCAGGGTCCGGCCGGGCCTCGGCGGGCGTGCGCCGACACGGAAAGTCGGACCCGCCGACTTCTCGCGCGGACAGCCAGCGACAGGGCAGCCGGAGCAGGAAGTCGGCCCGGTCGACTTCCTACTCCGCGCTCCGCAATCTACGCGCATAGATACCCCTCGCGGGAGCAGAAAGTCGGGTGGGCCAACTTCTCGCTCCCGAGGCCAGGCTTCGACCTCGGCAGGCAGGCGCGCGGGATGGAAAGTCGGGCCCGCCGACTTCTCGCGCGGGCGGCGGCGATGGAGCGACGACCGGAACAGGAAGTCGGACCGGCCGACTTTCCACTCCGGGCCGGGCATATCTACGCGCATAGATTGCCTAGTGGGAGTGGGGAGTCGGGTGGGTCAGGGTTGCTGCTGCCAGGTGGGGGGCTGCTGCTGGTAGCCGTACTGGTCGTAGTGCGGCTGCTGGGGCTGCTGGGGGATGCCGGTGATGGGTTGGTCGGGGTGCGGCTGGGGCTCGGTGGGCTGCCACTGCTGCTGGTCGTAGCCGTACTGCGGCTGCGGCTGCTGCTGATAGGCGGCGTAGGGGTCGGGCTGCTGCTGCTCATAGCCGTACTGCGGCGGCTGCTGCTGCGCATAGCCGCCGTAGCCCTGGTCGTAGCCGACGGGCTGCTGCCACTGCTGCTGGTCGTAGCCGTACTGCGGCTGCTGCTGCGCCGGGTCGTAGCCCACCTGGTAGGCCTCGGTGTACGCGTCCTGCTGCGGCTGCTGCTGCTCGTAGTACGCCGGTGCGTAGACGCCGTCGGCGGCGAGCTCCTGCATCTCGAAGGCGGCGGTCTGCTCGACGGCCGTCTCCTCCACGGCCGGCGCCGCGGCCGGGGCCTCCTCGACCGCGCCGACCTCGCCGACCTGCTCCACCGCGACCGCCGTCGCCGCGACCACCGCACCCCCGCCGGTGAGCGCACCGAGGAGCGGCACCCGGGCGAGCGGCCCGGGCAGGCTCCCGTCCGCCGCGCGCAGCGACCACCCGGCCGCGTACCCGCGCTTCACCGAGAGCGTCACGAAGGTCTGCCCGACCGCGAACATCGCGGCGCCCGCGCCGATCACCGGGACCGAGCCGACGGCCATCCCGCCGGCCACCGCGAGGAAGCCGCCGAGGGCGAGTCCGCGCCAGTGCAGCGGAGCCCGGTTCTGGAACAGCAGCTCGGCGACCAGCCAGAGCGCCACCACCGCCAACGCGCCGTACAGCAGCAGGTATCCGATGCCCATCCCGCCCGCTACCTCCAGTCGCGTGCCCGCGCCCGCCGCGCGTGTGCGGCGACTGTACCGGTTCAACGGCCCGGGTACCGCATCGCGTTCCCGTCCTCCGCGGGCACGCGATCCGGCGCAGCTCAGCGCCGGTGCAGACCGAGGTTCTGGTAGATCTCCAGGGTCGCCGTCGAGTGGTTCAGCGTGATGAAGTGCAGCCCGGGGACGCCCTCCGCGAGCAGCCGCTCGGACATCGCGGTGGCGTGCTCCATGCCGATCGCGCGCAGCGCCGCCGGGTCGTCGACGACCGCGCGCAGCCGGGCTTCGAGGTCCGGCGGGAACGCCGAGCCGCTCAGCTGCGGGAACCGCTCCAGCTGCTTGGCGTTGGTGACCGGCATGATCTCCGGGATGATCGGCGTGTCGCAGCCGGCGGCCGAGACCCGGTCGCGCAGCCGCAGGTAGTCGTCGACCTCGAAGAACATCTGGGTGATCGCGTAGTCGGCCCCCGAGCGGACCTTCGCCACGAAGTGCCGGATGTCGTCGTCCCAGTTGGTCGAGCGCGGGTGCATGTTGGGCGAGGCCGCCACGCCGACGCAGAAGTCGCCGATGCCCTTGATCAGCTCGACCAGCTCGTACGCGTAGGTGACGCCCTGCGGGTGGCTGATCCACTCGCCCAGCGGGTCGCCGGGCGGGTCGCCGCGCACTGCGAGGACGTTGCGCACGCCCTGGTCGGCGTACTGGCCGATGATGTTGCGCAGCTCGGCGACCGAGTGGTCGACGGCGGTCAGGTGGGCGACCGGGGTGAGCGTGGTCTCGGTGGCGATCCGGCCGACCATGTTCACCGTGCGCTCGCGCGAGGAGCCGCCGGCGCCGTACGTCATGCAGACGAAGTTGGGGTCGAGCGGTTCGAGCCGCCGGATGGCGTCCCAGAGCTTCTGCTCACCGGCCTCGGTGCGCGGCGGCATGAACTCGAAGGAGAAGGACCGCTTTCCCGCAGCCAGGAGGTCGCGGACCGTCTGTGCGCGGTCCGGTCTGGTCGAAGCGATACCGAGTGCCATGATGGCAGGTTAGCCGTCGGCGGAAGGGCACGGACAACTCGGTTCCAGCCTTTGAGACGCCGGATGGACGAGGGGTGGACTCCGGATGGACGACGCCGCCCCCGGCGATGGTGCCGGTACGAACACCGGTCCGCGCGACCGGGCCGGAGCCCGTGCGCACACCTGTTCCCCTCCGCCCCGGATACGCTTGCGCTGCACCCCAGCTACCCTCCGGAGCCCCATCGTGACCTCGTCCAGCCACCGGCCGGCCAACCCGATTGACGTGGAGGACGTGCGCGAGCGCGTCAACGCCGCCCTCGCCGGCTTCATGGACGGCCAGTCGGCCCTGCTCGGCAAGGTCTCCCCGCAGCTGGAGCCGGTCACCGAGGCGCTGCGCGACTTCCTGCTGGACGGCGGCAAGCGGCTGCGCCCGGCGTTCTGCTACTGGGGCTGGCGCGGCGCCGGCGGCCCGGCGGCCGGCGAGGGGATCGCCCGGGCGGCGGCGGCCCTGGAGCTGCTGCAGGCCAGCGCGCTCGTCCACGACGACCTCATGGACCGCAGCGACACCCGGCGCGGCCTGCCCTCGGTGCACCGCCGCTTCGAGGCGATGCACCGTGAGCGCGGCTGGCGCGGCGACCGCGAGCAGTACGGCGCCTCGGCGGCGGTGCTGCTCGGCGACCTGCTGCTGATCTGGTGCGACGAGCTGTTCCTCAACTGCGGCCTGGACCCGGCCGCGGTGCTGGCCGCCAAGCCGGTGTTCGACCTGATGCGCACCGAGGTCATGGTCGGCCAGTACCTGGACGTCCTGGAGCCGGTCGCCGGGGACTCCACCGACGAGGGCGCCCTGGAGCGGGCGCAGACCGTCCTGCACTACAAGTCGGCCAAGTACACGATCGAGCGACCGCTGCAGGTCGGCGCGCTGCTGGCGGGCGCCCCGTCCCGGCTGGTGGAGGCGTACGGGGCGTTCGGCCTGCCGCTGGGCGAGGCGTTCCAGCTGCGGGACGACCTGCTCGGCGTGTTCGGCGATCCGGCGGTCACCGGCAAGCCGGCCGGCGACGACCTGCGCGAGGGCAAGCGGACGCTGCTGGTCGCGCACGCCATGCGGGGGCTGCCGGCCACCGAGGCGCGGTACCTGGACGAGCGCCTGGGTGCGCCGGACCTGACCGCCGGGGAGGTCGCCGGGCTGCGGGAGCTGGTGGCCCGCAGCGGCGCGCCGGAGCGGGTGGAGCAGCGGATCGAGGAACTGCTGCGCCAGGCGCTGGCCGCGCTGGAGGCGGCCCCGCTGGCGGACCCGGCGGCCCGCGGGACGCTGCTGGCGCTGGCCGGGGCCGCCACCGCCCGCAAGTACTGACACGTACTGCCACGCACTGCGCCGGACGCCGGAAGGACGCACGGACGGGCGCCGGGCACCCGCGGCGCAGCACGGACAGGACGGACGGGACGGACGGCGGCGGCCCCGCCGGTCAGACCTCGCGCAGCCGGCGGGCGAACGCGGCGGCCGCGGCCCCCGGGTCGTCCGCGGCGGTGATGGCCCGCACGACCACCACCCGGCGGGCGCCGGCGGCGAGCACCTCGTCCAGGTTGCCGAGGTCGATGCCGCCGATGGCGAACCACGGCCGCGCGGTCCCCAGCTTCGCCGCGTACCCGACCAGGCCGAGGCCCGGCGCGGGGCGGCCCGGCTTGGTCGGGGTCGGCCAGACCGGGCCGGTGCAGAAGTAGTCGACGCCGGGTTCGGCGGCGGCCGCGTCCACCTCGGACTCGGCGTGGCAGGAGCGCCCGATCAGCACGTCCTCGCCGATGATCGCCCGGGCGGCGGGCACCGGCAGGTCGTCCTGCCCGAGGTGCAGCACGTCCGGGCCGGCCGCATGGGCGACGTCGGCGCGGTCGTTGACGGCGAGCAGCTTGCCGTGCCGGCGGCAGGCGTCGGCGAAGACCTCCAGCGCCGCCAGCTCCTGCCGGGCCTCCAGGCCCTTGTCCCGGAGCTGGACGATGTCCACGCCCCCCGCCAGCGCGGCGTCCAGGAACTCGGCGAGGTCGCCGCGCTCGCGCCGGGCGTCGGTGCACAGGTAGAGCCGGGCGTCGGCGAGCCGGGCGCGGCGGTCGGTCGTGGCCGGGTCGGTCGTGGCCGGGTCGGTCACAGCGCCATCGCCTGGGCGCGGCGCTTGACCTCGGTGGCCCGGTTCTCCCAGAGCGCCTGGACGGGGGTGCCGGGCAGCGACGGGTCCTCGGTGAACATCCACTCAAGGATCTCCTCGTCGCTGAACCCGCTGTCGCGCAGCACCGTCAGCGTGCCGACCAGGTGCTTGACCGGGCCGGTCTCGTCGATGAACGCCGCCGGGACCTGCAGCGACTTGTTGGGGCCGCGCCGGACGGCGATCAGGTCACCCTTCTTGACCATGTTGCGGACCTCGGTGACCACCACACCCCACTGCTCGGAGATGTCGGGGAGGTACAGCCACGCGGGGACCAGGGCTTCAATCTTGGCTTCGATCTCACTCACAAGCACCAGACTGCCACCTCGGCGGCCCGCCGCGCACCAGCGGGTCCGCCGCCCCGCGCTAGCCGGCGGCCAGGGCCGCCTTCAGCGGGACCGCCGGGTCGGCGGCGCGGGCCGGGTCGAGCACGGCGCCGCGCTCGGCCAGCCGCCGGCCCTGGGTCAGGTCGCGCGGCCGGCCCACCGCGAGCAGCGCCCGCAGGACGCCGTCGCGCAGCCACAGCACCGACCAGTGCGCGTCCTGCGGCGAGCCGCGCCACAGCAGCTCGTCGTCCGCGCCGTGCCGCCCGGCGTACTGGACCATCCGCCCGAACTGCTCGGACCAGAAGTACTGCACCGGGTCGTACGGCGGCGCGTCCGTGCCGAGCAGGGTGGCGGCGACCGCCGCGCCGGACTGCAGCGCGTGATCCCAGTGCTGGACGGTGACCCGGGTGCCGGAACGCGCCGAGGGGTAGCTGACGCAGTCGCCGGCCGCGAGGACGCCGGGCACGGTGGTGCGCAGCCGCTCGTCGGCCAGGACGGCGCCGGCCGCGTCCAGGGCGACCCCGGTGCCGGACAGCCAGCCGGTGGCCGGGCGGGCGCCGATGCCGACCACCACCTCGTCGGCGGGCAGGTGCGAGCCGTCGGCGAGCAGCACCGCGCCCGGCTCGACGGCGGCGACGCCGGTGCCGCAGCGCAGGTCCACCCCGGCCTCGGCGTACCAGGCGGCCATCGCCCGGCCGACCTCGGCGGGCAGCGCGCCAGGGACGGGGGCCGGGCCCGCCTCGACGACGGTCACCTCGCAGCCGGCCGTCCGGGCGGCGGTGGCCACCTCGGCGCCGATCCAGCCCGCGCCGACCAGCACCAGGCGCAGTCCGGGGCGGAGCAGGGCGCGCAGCGCGAGCGCGTCGTCCAGGGTGTGCAGCAGGTGGGCGCGCTCGGCGCCGGGCAGGGCGCGCGGCTCGGCGCCGGTGGCGATCACCAGCGCGGTGTACGGCTCGTCCCCGGCGTCGGTGTGCAGCACGCCCGCGCCGCCGGGGCCGCCGGGGGTGAGGCCGGTGGCCCGGCGGCCGGTCAGCAGTTCGACGTCCAGCCCGGCGAAGTCGAGGTCCAGGGCGGTGCTGTCGGTCTTGCCGAGCAGGACGTCCTTGGAGAGCGGCGGCCGGTCGTACGGGGCGTGCCGCTCCTCGCCGACCAGCGTGATCCGCCCCCGGAAGCCGTCGCGCCGCAGCACCGTGGCGCACCGCGCCCCGGCCAGCCCGGCGCCGACCACGACCACCCGGTCCGTCCGTCCCGTTCCGCTCAGCTCATCCACGCCGTCACTGTACTGAGCCCGGTCCGAGGTCTCCGGACCTAGGCCGCCCCCTTCGCCGGCGCCTTTAGGGGCGACGCCACCCGGAGTTAAGGTGGGGGCACCATCACGGGAGCCCGGCGGACCGGGCTGAGAGGCGGGCTGGCACGGCCCGCGACCGTCCGAACCTGATCCGGGTCATTCCGGCGAAGGGAGAACAGCTTTGACACGCCTGGGACGGGGCGCCCACGCCGAGGTGCTGGTCATCGGCGGTGGGATCATCGGACTCGTCGTCGCCTGGCGGGCGGCCCAGCGCGGTCTGCGGGTCGTCGTGGTCGATCCCCGGCCGGGCCACGGCGCCGCCCAGGTCGCGGCGGGCATGCTCGCCCCGGTCACCGAACTCCAGTACGGCGAGGAGCCCCTGCTGCGCCTCGGGATGGCCTCCAACGAGCGGTACGCGGCCTTCGCCGCCGAACTCACCGAGGCGAGCGGCGGCACGGACACCGGTTACCGGCAGTGCGGCACCCTCGCCGTCGCCCTCGACTCCGACGACCGCGCCGAACTGCGGGAGCTGCACGCCTTCCACCAGCGGCTCGGCCTGGACTCGCAGTGGCTCACCGGCCGCGAGGCCCGCCGGCTGGAGCCGATGCTCGCCCCCGGCGTGCGCGGCGGCCTGCACGTCACCGACGACCACCAGGTCGACGGCCGCCGGCTGGCCGAGGCCCTGCTGCACGCGTGCGGGCGGACCGGCGTGGTGGTGCACCGCACCGAGGTCACCGAGCTGCTGGTCGAGCGCGACCGGGCGGCCGGCGCCCGGCTGGCCACCGGGGAGAGCGTCACCGCCGACCGGACCGTGCTCGCGGCCGGCTCGCGCAGCCATCTGCTGCCCGGCCTGCCCCCGGGCGTGCTGCCGGCCATCCGCCCGGTCAAGGGCCAGGTGCTGCGGCTGCGGGTGCCGGAGGCGTACCGGCCGTTCCTCTCCCGCAACGTGCGCGCCGTCGTCCGCGGCGGCCACCTCTACCTGGTGCCGCGCGAGAACGGCGAGCTGGTGGTCGGCGCGACCACCGAGGAGCAGGGCCACGACACCACGGTGACCGCCGGCGGGGTGTACGAGCTGCTGCGCGACGCGCACGAGCTGGTCCCCGGCATCACCGAGCTGCCGCTGGTGGAGACCGGCGCCGGGCTGCGGCCCGGCTCGCCGGACAACGCGCCGCTGCTCGGCCCGACCGCACTGCCCGGGCTGGTCGCCGCCACCGGCCACTACCGCAACGGCGTCCTGCTGACGCCCGTCACCGGCGACGTGCTGGCCGAGTACCTGGTCACCGGCACCCTGCCGGAGCTCGCCCTCCCGTTCTCCCCCACCCGATTCACGAAGGTCCCGGCATGAGCCCCCGCACGAGCGACATCCCCCTGAGCGTCAACGGCGAGCCCCGTGAGGTGCCCGCCTCGACCACCCTCGCCGAGGTGGTCGCCACCCTCAGCCAGGCGCACTCCGGTGTGGCCGCCGCGCTGAACGAGGCCGTGGTGCCGCGCGCCGAGTGGCCGCGCACACCGCTGTCGGCGGGCGACCGGATCGAGATCCTCACCGCCGTCCAGGGGGGCTGACCGATGGCCGACGACCTCCTCACCATCGCCGGGACGTCCTTCTCCTCCCGGCTGATCATGGGCACCGGCGGCGCTCCCAGCCTGGAGGTGCTGGAGCAGGCGCTCCGGGTGTCCGGCACCGAGCTGACCACGGTGGCGATGCGCCGGGTGGACGCCGGCACGCAGGGCTCGGTGCTCGACGTGCTGACCCGCAACGGCATCCGGGTGCTGCCCAACACGGCCGGCTGCTTCACCGCCGGCGAGGCCGTGCTGACGGCCCGGCTGGCCCGTGAGGCGCTCGGCACGGACTGGGTGAAGCTGGAGGTGATCGCCGACGAGCGGACCCTCCTGCCGGACCCGATCGAGCTGCTGGACGCCGCCGAGACGCTGGTCGACGACGGCTTCACCGTGCTGCCGTACACCAACGACGACCCGGTGCTGGCCCGCAAGCTGGAGGACGTCGGCTGCGCGGCGATCATGCCGCTGGGCTCGCCGATCGGCTCCGGCCTCGGCATCCGCAACCCGCACAACTTCCAGCTGATCGTGGAGGGCGCGGGCGTCCCGGTGATCCTGGACGCCGGCGCCGGCACCGCCTCGGACGTGGCGCTGGCGATGGAGCTGGGCTGCGCCGCGGTGATGCTGGCCTCCGCCGTCACCCGGGCCCAGGACCCGGTGCTGATGGCCGACGCGATGCGGCACGCCGCCGAGGCCGGCCGCCTCGCCCACCGGGCCGGCCGGATCCCGCGCCGCTTCCACGCCGAGGCGTCCTCCGCGATGGCCGGCCGCGCCGACCTGGACACCCGCGAGCACCCGGCGTTCTGAGGGTCCGACATTCCGGATTATTGATCCGATCATCATCCCGGTGTCACAAACCGGGCACAGAGCGGCCCCGGGGGCGGTGTCCCCCGGGGCCGGCGCACCCCCACGCCCTAGACTCGCCGGGTGGACATGGCATTGCGCGACCCCCTGATCGGTACCCTGCTCGACGGCCGGTACCGGGTCGAGCGGCGGATCGCCGCCGGCGGGATGTCCACGGTCTACCAGGGCAACGACACCCGGCTCGACCGGATCGTGGCGCTCAAGGTGATGCACCCCTCGCTGGCCGGCGACACCGCGTTCACCACCCGTTTCATCCGCGAGGCCAAGGCCGTCGCCCGGCTCGCCCACCCCAACGTCGTCAACGTCTTCGACCAGGGCGCCGACGGCGGGCACGTCTTCCTCGCCATGGAGTACGTGCCCGGCGGCACCCTGCGCGACCTGCTGCGCGACCGCGGCGCGCTCTCCGTCCGGGCCGCCCTGGACATCCTGGAACCGGTGCTCGCCGCCCTCGGCGCCGCCCACCGGGCCGGTCTGGTGCACCGCGACGTCAAGCCCGAGAACGTGCTGATCACCGACGACGGCCTGGTGAAGGTCGCCGACTTCGGCCTGGTCCGGGTGCTGAACGCCGCCGACGGCGCCACCACCTCCACCACCGCGACCGCCGGCACCGTGCTCGGCACCGTCTCCTACCTCGCGCCCGAACAGATCCGCCCCGGCGCCGAGACCGACCAGCGGGTGGACGTCTACGCGGCCGGCATCCTGCTGTACGAGATGCTCACCGGCTCCCGCCCGCACACCGGCGAGAACCCCGTCCAGGTGATGTACCGCCACCTGCACGAGGACATTCCGCCGCCGTCCGCCGCCGTCCCCGGGGTGACGCCCGAGCTGGACGCCATAGTGGCGGGCGCCTGCGCCCGGGACCGCGCGCACCGCCCGCACGACGCGGTCGAGCTGCTCGCCGCGCTCCAGCGGGTCCGCCGGGGACTCACCCCGGCCCAGCTGGACGCCGAACCCCCCGCCGCCACCCGCACCGGCGGGCGGTACGCGGCCGGCGAGGCGACCTCGGTGCTCACCCCCGTGCTGCTGCCGCCCCCGGTCGAGCGCACCAGCGTGCTGGACGTGCCGCCGGACGTCATGGACCAGTTGCTCACCGAGCCGCGCCCGTACGACGAGCCACCGCCGGAGCGCGCCCCGCGCCCGCCGCGCGCCCGGCGCAGCCGCTCCACCACCCGCCGGGTGCCGCGCGGGCCGCTGATCTGGACGGCCGTGGTCCTCGCCGTGGCCCTGCTGGTCGGCGGGGCGACGTACGCCATCTCCGGCGCCGTGTACGGCACCGTGCCGGGCGTGCTCGGCAAGAACCGGACCGAGGCGGAGCGGATCCTGGACGCCGCCGGCATGCACGGGAAGGTCTCCGAGGTGTACAGCGAGTCCGTCCCGGCCGGCCAGGTGATGGCGGCCGACCCCGGGGTGGGCACCCGGACCAGGAAGAGCGACGCCGTCACCCTCACCGTCTCGCGCGGGCCCAAGCGGATCGCCGTCCCCGACGTGACCGGCCGCCCGGCCGCGCAGGCCGCCTCGGCGCTGACCGGGGCGCAGCTGACGGCCGGCACGGTCACCGAGACCTACCACGACACCGTCGCCGAGGGCTCGGTGATCAGCAGTTCACCGGCGGCCGGACAGCAGGTGCCGGAGAACACGCCGGTCGCGCTGGTGGTCAGCAAGGGCATGGTGCCGGTCCCGGACGTCACCGGGATGTCCAAGGAGGCCGCGGAGAAGGCGCTCCAGGCGGCCGGGTTCTCGATGCAGAGCAACGGGGTCAACCTGTTCGGCACCGGCAAGGTGACCGGCCAGTCCCCGGCGGCGGGCGAGCGCCGCCCGCAGCGCACCGTGGTCACGGTCACCTTCCCGTTCCTCTAGGCCCGGAACCGGGCCGGGCCCGGAGGACGCCGCTACCGCAGCGGCCCGTCGCCCGGCTCCTCCTGGTGGGTGTAGCGCTGCTCCCGCCACGGATCGGCCCGGTTGTGGTAGCCGCGCTCCTCCCAGAAGCCGCGCCGGTCGGCCCGCATGTACTCGACCGCCCGGACCCACTTCGGGCCCTTCCAGGCGTACAGCCGCGGGACCACCAGCCGCACCGGGAAGCCGTGCTCGGCGGTGAGCGCCTCGCCGTCCCGGTGGGTGGCGAGCAGGGTGTCGGGCGCGGCGAACTCCTCCAGCCGCAGGTTGGCGCTGTAGCCGTACTCGGCCCAGACCATGACGTGGGTGACGCCGGTGTCCGGCGGCACCAGGTCCAGCAGGACGGCGGCGGGCACCCCGGTCCACTCGCCGTCGAGCACCGAGAACCTGGTCACGCAGTGCAGGTCGGCCCGGACGGTGGTGCGGGGCAGCGCGTTGAAGCCCTCGAAGTCCCAGCTGTGCTTCTCCGCCGAGGCGGTCGCGCCGAACACCTGGAGGTCCCAGGTCAGCGGCTTGAAGCGGGGCACCGGGCCGTAGTGCAGGGCGGGCCAGCCGCGCTGGACGCGCTGGCCCGGCGGGAGCCCGGGGTCAGACGGCGGCGGCGGTTCTTGTTCGGACTGACCCATGGATCCATGGTGACAGACGGCGGGCGACGCCCGGCGCGCGCCCCTTCACCACCCCGTGCGCCCGCTCGCACGGGGCAAGAGCGGAGCGTGCTCTTCCCGTGCGCCGCCCTGCGCGCGGGGCAAATCGGATATTCCGACACATGTCCTAGTGAGTGTGAACTTACTGGAATTTCTTCCCATCACGGTGCCAGGATGCCTGGAGCCGACGCCGGAGGGTAAACGGTCCCGGTCCCGCACGCGAGCAGGAAGGCAGCGCCATGAAAGGCGACGCAGAGGTCATCGAGTTCCTCAACGAGCAGCTCACCGCCGAGCTGACCGCAATCAACCAGTACTTCCTGCACGCCAAGATGCAGGAGAACTTCGGCTGGACGAAGCTCGCCAAGTACACCCGGCACGAGTCCTTCGACGAGATGAAGCACGCCGAGGTGCTCACCGACCGCATCCTCTTCCTCGACGGGCTGCCCAACTACCAGCGGCTCTTCCACGTCCGGATCGGCCAGACGGTCAAGGAGATGTTCGAGGCCGACCGGCAGGTCGAGGTGGAGGCGATCGACCGGCTGAAGCGCGGGATCGTGGTGATGCGGGCCAAGAACGACATCACCTCGGCCAACATCTTCGAGTCGATCCTGGCGGACGAGGAGGAGCACATCGACTACCTCGACACCCAGCTCGAACTGGTCGAGAAGCTCGGGGAGGCGCTCTACATCGCCCAGCTGATCGAGCAGCCGGAGTCCTGACCTCCTCCGGCGCCGCCCCCGCCCGGGGCTCCGGTCAGGCGGCGCGCAGCGGCGCCGGTGCCGGCACCGGCGCCGCTGCGGGCGCGACCCCGGCCTCCGGGTCGGCCAGGCCCAGCCTCGCGGCGAGCCGGGCGGTCGGGCAGGGCCGGGCGCCGTGCTCGCCGAGCAGGGCCTGGATCCGCCGCACGCAGGAGCCGCAGTCGGTCCCGGCCCGGCAGCCCTTGGCGATCTGGCGGGGGGTGTTGGCACCGCCGTCGATCGCCTGCTTCACCTGGTCCTCGGTGACCGCATGGCACATGCACACGTACATTGCGGTCTCTCCCGGGGGTGCAGCGGTGGAGCGGAGCGGATCTTGACTAAGGCAAGCCTTGGTTCACTAAGCCTCACCTTACCCGGCCGGGCCGGGTGCGCAAAAGCCTCTGCGGCCCGGGGGAACCCCGGGCCGCAGAGGCTTCTGTCACAGCCGAGCGCCCCAGGCGCCGGCCGGCGGCCGGTCAGTGGCCGCCGCGGTACATCTCGGCGACCAGGAACGCGAGGTCCAGCGACTGGCTGCGGTTGAGCCGCGGGTCGCAGGCCGTCTCGTAGCGCTGGTGCAGGTCGTCGACCAGCACCTCGTCGCCGCCGCCGACGCACTCGGTGACGTCGTCACCGGTCAGCTCCACGTGGATGCCGCCCGGGTGGGTGCCGAGCGCGCGGTGCACCTCGAAGAAGCCCTTGACCTCGTCGAGCACGTCGTCGAAGCGGCGGGTCTTGTGACCGCTGGACGCCTCGAAGGTGTTGCCGTGCATCGGGTCGCAGATCCAGACCGGCTGCGCACCGGAGGCGGTGACCTTCTCCACCAGGGTGGGCAGGTGCTCGCGGACCTTGCCCGCGCCCATCCGGGTGATGAAGGTGAGCCGGCCGGGCTCGCGCTCCGGGTCCAGCTTCTCGATCAGGGTGAGCGCCTCGTCGACCGAGGTGGTCGGGCCGAGCTTCACGCCGATCGGGTTGCGGATCTTCGAGGCGAACTCGATGTGCGCGTGGTCCAGCTGGCGGGTGCGCTCGCCGATCCACACCATGTGGCCGGAGACGTCGTACAGCTCGCCGGTGCGCGAGTCCACGCGGGTCAGCGCGGTCTCGTAGTCCAGGATCAGCGCCTCGTGGGACGAGAAGAACTCGACCGTCCTGAACTCCTCCGGCGCCACGCCGCAGGCGTTCATGAACGCCAGCGCGTTGTCGATCTCGCGGGCGAGCTGCTCGTAGCGCTGGCCGGCCGGCGAGTTGCGCACGAAGTCCTGGTTCCAGGCGTGCACCTGGCGCAGGTCGGCGTAGCCACCGGTGGTGAAGGCGCGCACCAGGTTGAGCGTCGCGGCGGAGGCGTTGTACATCCGCTTCAGGCGCTCCGGGTCCGGGATGCGGGACTCGGGGGTGAACTCGAAGCCGTTCACCGAGTCGCCCCGGTAGACCGGCAGGGTCACGCCGTCGCGGGTCTCGGTCGACTTGGAGCGCGGCTTGGAGTACTGGCCGGCGATGCGGCCGACCTTGACGACCGGCACCGAGGCCGCGTACGTCAGCACGGCCGCCATCTGCAGCAGGGTCTTCAGCTTGTTGCGGATGTGCTCCGCCGAGACGCCGTCGAAGGCCTCGGCGCAGTCACCGCCCTGCAGCAGGAACGCCTCACCACGGGCCACGGCACCGAGCCGGGCGCGCAGCTGGTCGCACTCGCCCGCGAAGACGAGCGGCGGATACGAGGCGAGCTCGGCAAGGGTCTTGCGCAGAGCCTCTTGGTCCGGCCATTCAGGCTGCTGCGCCGCGGGCAGGGACTGCCAGGAGTGGGGATTCGTCACGGTCACGCGCTCAAGGCTACGGGGTGCGACAACCGAATTGTGACCACCGCCCGAGGGGTGAGACACCGTGCGGACAATCGGGTGACGGGCCTCACTCCCGGCCGGGCATCCGCTAGGCTCGGGCCCGTGAACACGCCGCACACCTTCTCCTGGTGGTGGGCCGACCCCCTGGGTGGCCCACAGCCCGCGCGTTCCTAGACGCAGACGACCGGCCGCCCCTCGGGGCGGCCGTCGGCGTTCTCCAGCCGGCCGACAGCCCTCCCGGGAGCGGATCCCCCCCCCCCGCCGCGGGCGGGGGGGGGGCGCCCCGGGCCCCCGGGCGGGGGGCGGGGCGCGCCGCCCCCGGCGGCGCCCCGCCCGCACCCCGCCGCCGCCCGGCCGCCCGGCGGCGCGGCCCGCGGGGGGCCCCGGCCGCCCGCCCCCCCCCCCGGGGGGGGGGCCCCCCCCCCGCCCCCCCCCCCCCCCCCCCCGGAAGGAACGCCGTTACCGTGACCAGCGCCGCCGACCTGCTCGCCCGCCTCACCGCCGCCGACGCACCGGCCTTCGCCCTGCTGCACCGCCGCACCCCGCGCACCGCGCCGGACACCGTCGAGGTCCTGATCGGCACCGTCGACGCCTACGAGCGGCTGGCCGACCTCCCGGTCCGCCACGGCGTCCCCGCCGACGGCCCCGTGCACGACCTGCTCGCCCTCGTCCCCTACCGGCAGATCCGCGAGCGCGGCTTCGAGGCGCACGACGACGCCACCCCGCTCCGGGCCCTCGCCGTCACCGAGCAGTACGCCCTGCCGCTCGCCGAGGTCGCCGCCGCGCTCCCCCGGCTGCCGGTCACGCTGAGCGGCGGCGGCTTCGACGTCGACGACGCCGAGTACGCCGAGATCGTCCGCCGGGTGATCGAGGAGGAGATCGGCCGCGGCGAGGGCGCCAACTTCGTCGTCCGCCGCGACTTCACCGCGACCCTGAACGCCCCCGGCGGCGCCGGGGAGGGACACTGCTCGCCCGCGCTCGCGCTCACCCTGTTCGGCCGGCTGCTGGAGCAGGAGCGCGGCGCCTACTGGACCTTCCTGGTGCACACCGGCGAGCGTCCCGCCGACGGCCTGCCGGGTCGCTGCCTGGTCGGCGCCTCCCCCGAGGTGCACGTCCGGCAGAGCGGCGGGACGGTCGTGATGAACCCGATCTCCGGCACCTACCGCTATCCGGCCTCCGGCGCCGGCCTCGACTCGCTGCTCGACTTCCTCCACGACCCCAAGGAGCTGGAGGAGCTGACCATGGTGGTCGACGAGGAGCTCAAGATGATGTGCACCGTCGGCGACCTCGGCGGCCAGGTGCTCGGCCCCCGGCTCAAGGAGATGTCCCACCTCGCGCACACCGAGTACGAGCTGCGCGGCCGCACCTCGCTGGACGTCCGCGAGGTGCTCAAGGAGACGATGTTCGCCGCCACCGTCACCGGCAGCCCGGTGCAGAACGCCACCCGGGTGATCAAGCGCTACGAGCGCGACGGCCGCGGCTACTACTCCGGCGCGCTCGCCCTGATCGGCCGCTCGGCCAGCGGCGGCCAGCTGCTGGACTCGCCGATCTGCATCCGCACCGCCGACATCGACCCGGCCACCGGCTGGCTCGCCGTCCGGGTCGGCGCGACCCTGGTGCGCCACTCCGACCCGCTCTCCGAGGTCGCCGAGACCCACGCCAAGGCCGCCGGGGTGCTCACCGCGATCGGCGCCCGCCCGGCTCCCGCCCGCCCGGCCGGCCCGAGCGGCCCGCGGCTGGCCGACGACCACCGCGTCCAGGCCGCCCTGGACGCCCGGCGGGCCGGGCTCGCCCCGTTCTGGCTGCGGATGCAGCAGCCGGCCCGGGTCACCGAGGACCTGGAGACCCTGGTCGTCGACGGCGAGGACACCTTCACCGCGATGCTCGCCCACCTGCTGACCTCGCTCGGCCACCGGGTCACCGTGGTCCGCTACGACGCGCCGGGCCTGCGCGAGCGGGTCGCCGCCCACCGGGGCCCGCTGGTGCTCGGCCCCGGCCCGGGCGACCCGGCCGCCGGGGGCGATCCCAAGATGGCGGTGCTGCGCCCGGTCGTGGCCGACGCGCTGGCCGCCGTCCGCGCGGGCCGGCGCACCGCCCCGCTGCTCGCCGTCTGCCTCAGCCACCAGCTGCTGTCCGCCGCGCTCGGGCTGCCGCTGGTCCGCAAGGCGGTGCCGTACCAGGGCGCGCAGGAGGACATCGACCTGTTCGGGACGCGGCGCACGGTCGGCTTCTACAACGCCTTCACCGCCCGCTGCGACGACGCCGACGCCGCCCGGCTGGCCGCCGAGGGCGTCGAGGTGTCCCGCGACCCGCTGACCGGGGACGTCCACGCGCTGCGCGGGCCGGGCTTCGCCGGGCTGCAGTTCCACCCGGAGTCGGTGCTCACCCGGGAGGGCGTGGAGATCGTCGCCGGGCTGCTGCGCGAAGCCGTGGCCGTCCCCCGCTGAACCGCCGCGCCGGGCGGGGCGCCGCCGCGCTCCCCGCCCGGCCGTCAGATCCCGTCGTCCAGCCCCTGTTCGATCGCGTAGCGGACCAGCTCGACCCGGTTGTGCAGCTGGAGCTTGCCCAGGGTGTTCTGCACGTGGTTCTGCACCGTGCGGTGCGACAGCACCAGCCGGTCGGCGATCTGCTTGTAGGACAGGCCCTTGGCGACCATCCGCAGCACCTCGGTCTCCCGGGCGGTCAGCTGCGGGACCACCGGCGCGGCCGGGGCGGGCGGCTCGGCGGCCAGCCGGCGGAACTCGCCGAGCACCAGGCCGGCCAGACCGGGGGTGAACACCGCGTCGCCGACGGCGGTGCGCCGCACCGCGTCCAGCAGTTCCTCCCGCCCCGCCGACTTCACCAGGTAGCCGGTGGCGCCGGACTTCACCGCCTCCAGCACGTCCGCGTGCTCACCGCTGGCGGAGAGCACCAGGACGCGCACCGTCGGGTCGTGCGCGACCACCTGGCGGCAGACCTCGGCGCCGGACAGGGCGGGCAGGTTGAGGTCGAGCACCACGACCTGCGGGGAGCAGGCGCGGGCCCGGCGGACGGCCTCCTCGCCGTCGCCGGCGGTGGCCACCACGTCCAGCCCGGCCTCGGCGAGGTCGCGGGAGACGGCGTCGCGCCACATCGGGTGGTCGTCCACCACCATGACCCGCACCGGCCGCCCGGCGGGCGCCTGCTGGTCGATCGGCTGCTCGATCGGCTGCTCGGTGGTCATGCTCGGGGCCCTTTCAGGGGAGGGGTCGGCACGGAGGGGAGCTCAGCGGAGACCGGCCGGGGCGTCGGAGCCGGCGCGCGGGACCGTCAGTTCCACCTCGACGCCCTCACCGGGCGCCGAGTACAGCTCGGCGGTCCCGCCGAGGTCCCGCAGCCGGCCGCGGATCGACTGGGAGACGCCCAGCCGGCCGGCCCGCTCGGCCTCGCCGAGCCGACCGGGCGCGAAGCCGGGACCGTCGTCGCGGATCGAGACGGTGACCGCCTGCGGCTCGTCCTCCAGCAGGATCCAGGCGCGCGCCGCGGGACCGGCGTGCTTGCGGACGTTGTCCACCGCGGCGCCGACGGCCGCGGCGAGCTCGCCGGCGGCCGGGGCCGGCAGCAGCACCGGGGTGCCGGGGGCGGACAGCGTGACCCGCTCGTCCGCGTACCGGGCGAGCAGGGTGCGCAGGTCCTGCGGCCGCTGCGGCTGCTCCGGCTCACGCCGGCCGGGCAGCGGGCCGCCGCTCATCAGCGCCCGCAGCGCGCGCTCCTGCTCGCCCGCCAGCCGCCCCAGCTCGGCGAGGTCCGCGCCGTCGGCCGGGGCGGCGGCGCCGGGCGGGGCCCCGGCGCCCCGGCGCTGGACCAGGGCGAGCACCTGGAGCACGCCGTCGTGGATGTCGCGGGAGAGCCGCTCGCGCTCCCGGGTGGCCGCCTCGACCTGGAGCGCCCGGGTGAGCGTCGCCTCGCTGGCCCGGGCGAGCTCCATGACGTAGCCGATCGCGCAGCCGGCCAGCATCAGCAGGACGATGTTGTGGACGTTGTCGCCGGTCGGCCCGCCGTGGCCGAGGATGTTGGCCACCCCGATCACCGAGCCGGCGGCCGCCGCCCAGCGCCAGCCGCCCCGCCCGGCGAAGCCGAGCACGGTGCCGGCCGCCCAGATGGTGGGCAGCGTCGGCGCGCCGTGGCTGATCCGGGACGGCGCGTCGATCATGCCGCTCATCACGATGCCGGTGACGGCGAGGACGAGGTCGGCGGCGAGCACGTACCAGGTGCAGCGGTGCGGGCCGGAGAAGGCCCGGGTGGAGGCGAGCGTCCAGAGGGTCAGCGCGCCGAGGTAGATCCAGCCGGCGACCGGGTGGACGAACTGCAGGTAGGAGTCGAAGTACCGGAGCACCGCGTAGCAGAGCGCCAGCACCCGGAAGAAGGAGATGGCCCGCCACAGCGGCAGTTCGACGGACATGCCGCCCGCCGCCACCGCCGCGCCGACCGTGCCGGGCACGGGCCCGGTTCTGCCGCCGTCCGTCATCCCTGCCGTCCTCCCCCCGGCGACCGGCCGGCCCCTGCTCAGGCCTGCCCGGTCCCCTTCTCCTGCTGCTCCTGCTCGGCCTTCGCGGCCTCGGCGGCCCGCTCCGCCTCCGCCTTCTCCTCGGCCTTCTCGGCCTTGGCGGCGGCCTGCTCGGCCTTCTGGACGGCCTTGCGCTCGGCGTCGGCCTTCTTCTTGTCCTCGGAGATCTGGCGCTTGGCGGCCGTCGCGTAGATGTCCACGTACTCCTGGCCGGAGAGCCGCATGATCTCGTACATCACCTCGTCCGTCACCGAACGGAGGATGAAGCGGTCGTTCTCCATGCCGTGGTAGCGGGAGAAGTCCAGCGGGCGGCCGATCCGGATGCCCGGGCGGATGCCGAAGTTCGGGATCACCTGGCCGGGCGGCTGCACCTTCTCGGTGTCGATCATCGCGACCGGGATGACCGGCGCGCCGGTCGCCAGCGCGACGCGGGCCAGGCCGCCGACCTTGCCCCGGTAGAGCTTGCCGTCGGGCGAGCGGGTGCCCTCCGGGTAGACGCCGAACAGCTCGCCGCGGTCCAGCACGGCGATCGCCGAGCGGATCGCCGCCTCGCCGGCGCCGCGCACGCCCGAGCGGTCCACCGGGAGCTGGCCGACGCCCTTGAAGAAGGCCGCGGTCAGCCGGCCCTTGATGCCCGGCGTGGTGAAGTACTCGGCCTTGGCGATGAACGTCACCCGCCGCTTGATCAGCGCGGGGAAGAAGAAGGAGTCCGAGAAGGAGAGGTGGTTGCTCGCGATGATCGCGGCACCCTCGGCGGGGATGTTCTCCTCACCCTCGATCCACGGCCGGAAGAAGATCCGCAGCAGCGGCGCGACGATCATCTTCATCAGTCGGTAGAACAACCCGGGCCTCCTGTATTGCGGACCGGTCGATCCTAATGCCCCGTGGGGTCCGCCCGTGCCCCGCCCCGCCCCGACGGGGTGTCCGGCCCGCGGGTGACGGGGCGTCGGGCCGGGATCCGGGCGGGGGTGTACGGAGCGGGCGGGCCCGTGGGACGATGCGGATTCCGCAGCCTCCCGCACCGGCGCGCCCCGCACGCCCCCGTACGAACCAGCGCCACCCTCCAGCGTCCTCGCCCGCGAAGGAGTCCGCCATGCCGCTGCTGCCCGGCGCCGAACCGTACCGCCACCGCGGCGGACCGGTGGGCGTCCTGCTCTGCCACGGCTTCACCGGCTCGCCGCAGTCGCTGCGGCCGTGGGCGGAGGACCTCGCCGCCGCCGGGTACACCGTCTCGCTGCCGCTGCTGCCGGGCCACGGGACCCGCTGGCAGGACATGCAGCCGACCCGGTGGGAGGACTGGTACGCCGAGGTCGAGCGGGAGCTGCTGGACCTCACGGCGCGGTGCGAGCGGGTGTTCGTCCTCGGGCTGTCGATGGGCGGCGGGCTGGCGCTGCGGCTGGCCGCGGTGCACGGGTCCGCGGTCGCCGGCCTGGTGCTGGTCAACCCGTCGGTGCGCTCGGACAACCCCGCGAGTGTCATTCTGCCGGTGCTGCGGCACCTGCTCCCGAGCCTGCCCGGGGTCGCCAACGACATCGCCCGGCCCGGCGCGGTCGAGCTGGCCTACGACCGGACGCCGCTGCACGCCGCCTGGTCGCTGGCCCGGCTGTGGAAGGACGTCCAGGAGCGGCTGCCGCAGGTGACCCAGCCGGTGCTGCTCTTCCGCAGCCCGCAGGACCACGTGGTCTCCGCGGCCAACTCCGAGCTGGTGCTGGCCCGGATATCCTCGACCGACGTGACGGAGCGGCTGTGCCAGCGCAGCTACCACGTCGCGACGCTGGACCACGACGCGGCGGAAATATTCGCGACCGCCCAGGACTTCATCCGACGGCTGGCCCCCTCGCACGCGGCGGGCGTCACCCCGGCGAAATCCGACCACCACCAAGGCTGAAGGGCCGGAAGTGCACGAGAGCAGCACGGCGGGCGGCGAGGACGAGACGCCCCGCGAGGAGGGTGCGACCACCGGCGGCGCACGGCCGGGCGCCGGGCGGACGGACGGCGAGCAGACGGGCCGCGGGCCGGCGGGCGAGAAGGTGGCGGACGCTCCCGCCGCCGACGACGCCCCGGCGGGCGGCGCGTCCGGAGCTTCCGGGGCGGCGGGGCCGGGCGGGGCGACGGGGACGGCCGGCGAGGGGGCCGCGGGCACCGCGGCCGGACCGTCGTCCCGGGCCCGGCGCGCGCCCGAGCGCAGCCAGGCCGAGCAGGACGAGATCTTCGCGGCGCTGATCGCCCAGTTCGACGACCCGGTCGACCTCAACAACCCGAACTGGCCGGAGATCGAGAACCTCCGGGCGCGCGGCGAGCTCAAGGGCTTCAAGGAGCCCGACGGCCGCCCCGGCGAGCCCGGCGACCTCTCCGACCTGGCACCCCGGCCGCGCCCCCGCTCCGACCGGCCGGTCATGCCGGCCGCCGGTTCCGGCCCGCGCGACTTCGAGCTGGCCGAGGAGACCGACGACGGCCACTTCGAGCCGCCGGAGCCGCCGCCGCTGCCGCCGGCCGACACCACCGCCAAGTTCGCCTGGCTCGCGGTGCTCGGCGGTCCGGCGCTGCTGCTCTTCGACGCGGTCGTCTGGCGCGAGGTCTCCGGCTGGCCCGCCTGGGTCGGGGTGGCCGCCTTCCTCGGCGGCTTCGCCACGCTGGTGGTCCGGATGAAGGAGCGCGACGAGGACGAACCCGAGGACCCGCACGGCGGCGCGGTCGTCTGACCCTGCCGCCGGGGCGCGTCCCGTGGACGGTGTCGGCTCGGGCCGCGGCGTCCGGGGCGTGCATCGCACGGCGGGGGCGGGGGCACCTCCCGGCCGACGGCCGGGGGCGTGCGGGCCGGGCGTCGCGGCCCCGGCAAGGCTCCGGGAGACAGACCCTCAGGGACGGGTCTCGCCGGTGACGGGCAGTTGGAGGACGGCGAGCACCGGGAGGTGGTCGGTGGCGGCCCGCAGGTCGGTCTCGGTGACGCCGGGCAGTCCGTGCGGGACGCCGCAGGCGAGCACCTCGATGCCCGGCGTGGCGAAGACGGCGTCCAGCCGCTGGTAGGGGTTCTCCGGGACGGACGTCATCTCGCCGCCCCAGGGCGCCACCACGTGCCCGTCCTGGAGCCGGCCGGCCAGCGACCGCCAGCCCGGGCCGTCCGGGTGCTCGTTGAAGTCCCCGGCGATCACCCCGAGTTCGGCGTGCCGCAGCTGCCCGGCGAGCAGGTCGAACTGCCGCCGCCGCTCGTCGGTGTCCAGGCTGAGGTGACAGCTGGTGACGGTGAACGGCACCGCGCCGGGCACCTCCACCAGGGCGGTCGCGAAGCCGCGCGCGTGCAGCCCGCGGGTCTTCGGCAGCAGCCGGTCGTGGACGGCCAGCACCCGCACGCCGGGGCGGCCGAGCAGCAGCGGCCCGGCGGCGGCCCGGCCGCCGCCGGCGAGGACCACGGTGCCGGTCCGCCGGGCGAGCCCGCCGGCCTGCCCCTGGGGGCGCCAGTAGCGCGGTGACTCCTGGACGCAGACGAGGTCGGGCGCGCAGGCGCGGATCACCCGGGCCAGCGCGCGGCGGTCGTCGCGCAGCGAGCGGACGTTGTAGCTGAGCAGCCGCAGCCGGCCGGGCGCGGGCGGCGGCAGTTCGGCCGGTGCGGTGGTGGTCATCGCGGTGTCCTCCCCTGGGCGTCCCGGACGTCCTCGGCGTTCTCGGCGCCCTCGGCGTCCTCGGTGACGACCGTACGGCAGGACGGCACGCGACGCGGCCCGCCCCTCCGGGCGGAGGGGCGGGCCGCGGTGGAGCCGGGGCGGGCGGGTCAGACCGTGCGGGCCAGGTCGGCCGCGCCCGCGATGCCGGCGGCCGAGCCGGTCGAGGCGAGCACCACCTCGGCGCGCGGACGGTGCACCCCGCCGGTCAGGTAGTGCTCGAACGCCTTGGCGACCGGGTCGAGCAGCAGCCGGCCGGAGTCGGAGACCCCGCCGCCGAGCACGAAGACGCCCGGGTCGAAGAGCGCCGCGAGGTCGGCCATCCCCCGGCCCAGCCAGTCGGCCAGCTCGGCGTAGCACTCCAGGGCGAGCGGGTCGCCCTCCTCGGCGGCCTGGGTGATGTGGATGCCGCGGATCGTCTCGGCGACGCCGTCGTTGAGCTCCAGCATCCGCCTGCCGCGCAGCGGGTCGGCGGCGGCGCGCTCGCGGCCGTAGCGGCGCAGCGCCCGGCCGGAGCCGTACTGCTCCCAGCAGCCCTTGCCACCGCAGCCGCAGGGCAGGCCGTCCGGGACCATGTTGAGGTGGCCGATCTCGCCGGCCACGCCGAACCGGCCGCGGTGCAGCCGGCCGTCCAGGACGAGGCCGCCGCCGATGCCGGTGCCGACGGTGATCAGCACCATGTCCTCGTGGCCGGTGCCCGCGCCGAACCGGTACTCGGCCCAGGCGGCGCAGTTGGCGTCGTTCTCGATGACCGCGGGCAGGCCGGTGAGCTCCTCGATCCGGCCGCGCAGGGGCTCGTCCTCCCAGGCGATGTTGGGGGCGAAGATCACCGTCGAGCGGTTGCGGTCGACGAAGCCGGGGGCGCCGATGCCGGCCGCGGTCACGTCGGGGTACTGCTCCTTGAGCTCGCGCACGGCCTGCGCGATCGCGTCGACCGCCCACTGCGGGTCGGCCGGGGTGGGCACCCTGGTCCGGGCGAGGATCTCGCCGGCCTCGTCGACCACACCTGCCGCGATCTTGGTCCCGCCGACGTCGACGCCGATGGTCAGAGCCATGTGTCCCTCAGCTATTCACTCGTTCCCGCTGGACGGAACGGTACCGCCCAACCATGCCCCCGTACACACCGCCGCCTACATTAACCGAAGACAATACGGCGCCAACCGGGCCGAGCCCCTTCAAAAGTCGTACGTTTTCAGCCGTGGCGCCGCAGGGTGAAGCCAGAACGTGATCCGGAGGCAGTCAGGGGTTCACTGCTTGTCGGACGGGCCCTCAGGCGTGTCGTCCAGGTCCACCCGCTCGCTGCGGGCAGCGGCGCCCGCGGTCCAGCGGTGCTCGTGGCCGGCGACCGCGGCCCGGTAGGCCGCCAGCAGCTCGGAGCCGGCGGCGGCCAGACCGGTGCCGGCGGCGGCGAGGTGGCCGTAGACCTCGGGCTGCTTCTCGCGCAGGCGGTCGGCCAGCCCGGCCAGCGAGATCAGGGTCCCGGCACTCGCCTCCTGGGCCTTCTCGCCGACGGCGGAGGCGAACCGGCGCACCTCGTCCACCAGCGGGCCCAGCTCCGGGCCGAACGGGTGCGGGCTCCCGTCCTGCTCGGCGGTGGGCTCGGTCCGGTCCGTGGTGGTCATCTCGCGCACGCCTCCTCAGCAGCGGCGGCCGCACCCGCGGCCGCCCGCCCCGACGCTACCGGACCGGGCAGGGGCCGGACGGGCGAACGGGTGCGGGCTAACGGGGCCACAGGGCGGGGTCGGGGGTGAAGCGGACGGCGAGGACGCCGTCGTGCAGGCCCGCGCCGGCCACCGTGCAGCGGCGCAGCGCCGAGGGCAGGGTGAGCACCCGCCGGTGGGCGCCGAGGCCGACCACCAGTTCGTCGCCGCGCCGCACCAGGTCGAGGTCGGCGCGGTCGGCGCCGGGCAGGGTCAGGTGCCAGACGAGCAGGCCGTCGGCGGCCAGCCGGTCCTCGACGGTCCAGGGCCCGGCCGGGCGCGGCTCGGGGCCCGGACCGGTGCCGTAGAGGCGGTCGGCGACGGCCTCGGGGGTGGCCTCGGCGGGCCCGGTGGTGAGCACCGGGACGTCCTCGCAACCGGCGGCCAGCGCGGCCAGTTCGTCCTGCCGGCGGCGGGCCAGGGCGGCCAGCCAGGGGTCGGGCGAGCCGGTCGCGGCGTCCGGCAGCACGCCGTGCACCACCACGGCGTCCGGGTGGTGGCCGTGCAGGGCCAGTCCGGTGCGGATCCGGCGCAGTTCGTCGAAGGGGTGGGCGTCGGCGGAGGTGACCAGGCGGACGCTGGTGCCGGGCGCGGTGATCGCGGCGCGCGCGGCGGCGAGCGCGCCGGCCGCCTTGCCGCGCGCCTCGTACAGCCAGTCGGCGGGCATCGGCACCCCGGCGAGACCGGCCAGCAGCGGGCGCAGTGCCCGGGCGGCCTGGCGCTGCTCGGGGACGAGCCGGGCCAGGTAGCGCTCCAGCTGTTCGGGCAGCGCGAGGGTGGCGATGAGGTCGGCGGGCGGCGGGGCGAGCACCACCAGGACGTCCGCGTCGGCCGCGGGCAGCGCGCGCAGCAGGGCGAGCCGGGCGGTGCCGGGCAGGGAGGTGAGCTCCTCGGGGTCGAGCGGGTCGGCGCCGAGCAGGTCGAGCGCGGGCTTCAGCCGTCCGCCGATCTCGCCGAGCGCGCGCCGGAAGGCGGCCTGCTCGTCGGTCCGGGCGACGCTCAGGCCGGGCGCGTACGCGGCCGGTGCGGCCTCCAGCCGCACGCCGAGGGCGGCGTCCAGGGTGCGGTGGGGGTCGTCGGCGGCCAGCAGGACGGTGCGCCGGCCCCGGCGGGCGGCGTGCAGCGCGGTGGCGGCGGCCACCACGGGCGCCGCCCGGTCGCCGCTGACCAGGATGGTGCGAGTCGCCGTCATGCCGTGCCTCCCCCGTTCGTCCGTGCCGCCGCGCTCAGAGCGCCGGGCCGGCGGCGGTGTCCTCGACGCGCTTCTTCAGACCGGCCAGGGCCCGGTCGATGATGACCTTCTCGGCCTTGCGCTTGATCATGCCGAGCATCGGGATCTTGACGTCGACGGCGAGCTGGTAGGTGACCTCGGTGCGGTCGGCGCCCAGCGGGGCCAGGGTGTAGGAGCCGTCGAGCGAGCGGAGCATCTGGCTGCGCACCAGGGTCCAGGCGCACTCGCGGTCGCCGTCCCAGGTGTAGGCGAGCACGTGCTCGTCGCGGATGGCGCCGGCGTCGAGCACCAGCCGGACCTGGGCGGCGCGGCCGTCCGCCGCGGTCTCCAGGACCTCGATCTCCTTGACCTCACCGGTCCAGGCCGGGTAGGCGGCGAAGTCCGCGATCACGGCCATGACCGTCGCCGGGGTCGCGTCGATGGTGATGCTCGACCTGGTGTGCTCCGCCATGGAATGGCCCTCCGCGTCGTCCCTTGCTGCTGGTCCGGCCGAGCCTGCTCGGCCGGGTGCGCCCGGAGCAGGCTACCGCGCCGCGCGATCCGGCCCGTGCCGCGGTGCACCCCGGAAGGGGCCCGGGCTCCGGCGGCGGGCGGGCCGTGCGTGGCCCGCCCGCCGGCTACCGGCCGGTCACCTGCGGGCTGCCGTAGGGTGCCATTCGAACGACCCGGTCCCGACCTGGTCGGACGGGTCAAGGTGTGACACTTCGAACACCGGAGCCGACCCCCCTGGTCGAAGCTGCCTACCGGGCAGTAACGTCCTGCCGTCCCGCAGCGTCGCGAACGAGGAGCAGTCTTGCTCGACTTCAGCCTTCCGGCCCTCTACCAGGTACCGAGCGGCGGTAACCTCTCCGACCTCGTGGTCCAGAACGCCGAGCGGCACCCGGACGTCGCAGTGCTGAGCCGCAAGGTGGACGGCCGGTGGCAGGAGTTGACCGCCGCCCAGTTCCTGGTCGAGGTGCACGCCGCCGCGAAGGGTCTGATCGCCGCGGGGATCGGGCCGGGCGACCGGGTGGGCATCA
The DNA here is from genome assembly GCF_043080305.1 of Kitasatospora sp. NPDC015120. NCBI lineage: Bacteria > Bacillati > Actinomycetota > Actinomycetes > Kitasatosporales > Streptomycetaceae > Kitasatospora > Kitasatospora sp. NPDC015120. The sequence goes on from NZ_JBIBVJ010000001.1 coordinate 319,761, forward strand.
TGTCCCGCACCCGGTACGAGTGGACGCTGCTGGACTTCGCGATCTGGACGGCCGGCGCGATCACCGTGCCGGTGTACGAGACCTCCTCCGCCGAGCAGGTCGAGTGGATCCTCGGCGACTCCGGGGCGGTCGCCGTGTTCACCGAGGCCGCGACGCACAGCGCGGTGGTCGCCGAGGTCCGCGACCGCCTGCCGGGCCTGAAGCAGAGCTGGCAGATCGAGGGCACCGCGCTCGCCGCGCTGGCCGAGTCGGGCCGCGGGGTCGACGACGCGACCGTCACCGAGCGCCGCTCGACGGCCGGCCCGGACTCGATCGCCACCATCGTCTACACCTCGGGCACCACCGGGCGCCCGAAGGGCTGTCAGCTGACGCACGGCAACTTCCTGGCCGAGTGCGGCAACGTCGTGGAGCGGCTGGCGCCGCTGTTCCGCACCGGCGAGAGCTCCGTCCTGCTCTTCCTGCCGCTGGCCCACGTGCTCGCCCGGATCGCCGAGATCGCCCCGGCGATGGCCCCGATCAAGCTCGGCCACGTCTCCGACATCCGGGACGTCACGGCCGAGCTGGCCGCGTTCCGGCCGACCCTGATCCTGGGCGTGCCCCGGGTGTTCGAGAAGGTGTACAACACGGCGCGGGCCAAGGCGCAGGCCGACGGCAAGGGCAGGATCTTCGACAAGGCCGCCGACACCGCGATCGCCTACAGCCGGGCGCTGGACGCGGGCGGCGCCGGGCTGCTGCTCAGGCTCAGGCACGCCGTCTTCGACAAGCTGGTCTACAGCAAGCTGCGGGCCGCGCTCGGCGGCCGGGCCACCCACGCGATCTCCGGCGGCGCCCCGCTCGGCGAGCGGCTCGGCCACTTCTACCGGGGCATCGGCTTCACCGTGCTGGAGGGCTACGGCCTGACCGAGACCTGCGCGGCCACCGCCTTCAATCCGTGGGACAAGCCGAAGATCGGCACGGTCGGCCAGCCGGTCCCCGGCGCCTCGGTGCGGATCGCCGAGGACGGCGAGGTCTTCTTCAAGGGCCCGCACGTCTTCACCGGCTACTGGAACAACCCGCAGGCCACCGCCGAGACGCTCAAGGACGGCTGGATCGCCACCGGTGACCTCGGCTCGCTGGACGACGAGGGCTACCTCGCCATCACCGGCCGCAAGAAGGAGATCATCGTCACCGCGGGCGGCAAGAACGTCGCCCCGGCGGTGATCGAGGACCGGATCCGGGCGCACGCCCTGGTCGGCGAGGTCATGGTGGTCGGCGACCGCAAGCCCTTCGTGGCCTGCCTGATCACCGTCGACGAGGACTTCTTCCCCCAGTGGAAGGAGCTGAACGGCAAGCCCGCCGGCGCCACGGTGGCCGACCTGCGCGAGGACCCGGACCTGCTGGCCGCCCTGCAGACGGCGGTGGACGACGGCAACGCGGCCGTCTCGCACGCCGAGGCGGTGAAGAAGTTCCGTCTGCTCGACACCGTCTTCTCCGAGGAGAGCGGTCATCTGACGCCCTCGCTGAAGCTCAAGCGCAACGTCGTGCTGAAGGACTTCGCGGCCGACGTCGAGGCGATCTACCGGAAGTAGCCGCTCCCCCGAGCCGCCGGTGCGGCCCGCCCCCTGAACGGTGGGGCGGGCCGCACCGGTACACCCCCGGTACCGCCTCAGCCCGCCAGCAGGGAGGTCAGCCGCCCGGCGAGCAGGTCCCAGCGCCAGGAGCGGTCCACCCAGCGCCGCCCGGCCTCGCCCATCCGGCGGCGCAGCTCCTCGTCCTTCAGCAGCCGCACGATCCGCTCGGCCGCCGCCGCCGGCGTGCCGCCCGGCACCACGTAGCCGGTCTCGCCCTCCAGCACCGCGTCCGGCGCGCCGCCGGAGTCCCCCGCCACCACCGGCAGGCCGGTCGCCGAGGCCTCCAGGTAGACGATGCCGAGCCCCTCGACGTCCAGCCCGCCGCGCCGGGTGCGGCAGGGCATGGCGAAGACGTCCCCGGCGCCGTAGTGGGCCGGCAGCTCCTCCCACGGCACCGCGCCGGTGAACCGGACGGCGGAGCGCACGCCGCGGGCGTCCACCAGCTTCTCCAGGTCCGCCCGGTAGGGGCCGCCGCCGACGATCAGCAGCACGGCGTCCGGCACGTCGGCGAGGATCTGCGGCATCGCCTCGACGAGGGTGTCCTGGCCCTTGCGCGGCACCAGCCGGGAGACGCAGACCACCACCGGCCGGCCGGCCAGCCCGAGCCGCTCGCGCACGGCGGCGCCGCCGGAGTCCGGGTGGAAGGTCCGCTCGTCCACGCCGGGCGGCAGCTGCACCATCCGCGCGGCGGCCTCCGGGCCGACCGCGGCGGCGATCCGGGAGCGGGTGTACTCGCCGAGGTAGGTGAGCACGTCGGTGCCGGTGCCGATCCGGCGCAGCAGCTGCCGGGCCGCCGGGAGCTGGGCCCAGGCGGCCTCGTGGCCGTGGGTCATGCCGAGCAGCCGCCCGGCACCGGCCCGGCGCAGCGCGGGGGCCATCAGCCCGAGCGGGGCGGCGGCGCCGAACCAGACCGAGTCGCAGCGCTCGGCCCGCAGGATCTCGGCGGCCCGCCGGGTGACCCGGGGTGTGGGAACCATCACCTTCGTCCGGTCGCGGATCACCGGGAACGGCTGCTCGGCGTCGAAACGCGCCACCTCGGTGCCGTCGCGCCAGGTGGAGGCGTACACCACCACGCTCCCTGCGGGCTGACGGACGGCCATGTTGTGGACGAAGGCCTGGATGCCGCCGGGCCTCGGCGGGAAGTCGTTGGTCACGATCAAGGTCTTGTGCATCAGGCCACGGCTCGCTCGGTCGGGGGGTGCTCGGTGTACCGCTGGGTGATCCGTACGATAGGTCAACACCACGACCCGCCGGGAACGGATCCACGCACGGCAACCGTTCCACCCCCGGGTCTGTCCTAGGACCCGGGCGGTCGGCGTGGCCGGTCCGGCCCCGTGACGGCGGCCCGGCGCCGAGCCGCCCGGACCGCCGGGCGTCTGTCGCGCGGCGCCGCCGACGGGACGTCCGAGACGAACGAGGGAGCGCAGTGGAGTTGGCCCCGGCCACCGAGTCCGGTACATCCAGCGGCGCCGAGGGCTCCGGCACGGCGCTCGCCGTCCGCCGCGAGCCGGCGCAGAGCACCACGCGCCCCTCCGGACGCTCGGGCGCGCTCCTGGCGCTCGGAGCGAGCTGGGTGGCCACCCGGACGCTCCTGCTGCTGCTGGTGACCGGCGTGCTGCGGATGCCCGGCGGGGACATCACCGCCGACGTCTGGCTGATCTACCACGGCTGGTACGGCGTGCTGCAGACCGGCACCTTCCCGCTGGACGACGTCACCTGGCAGTACCCGCCCGGCGCCGCCCTGGTGATCCTGCTGCCGGGCCTGCTGCCCTGGTCGTACCTGGTGTCGTTCTGGGTGATCTGCGGGATCGCCGACGCGGCCGCGATGGCCCTGCTGGTCCGCACGGGCCTGCGCAAGGGCCGGGCGCTGACCGGCGCCTGGGTCTGGGTGGCCGGCGTCCCGCTGCTCGGCCCGATGATCTACAACCGCTACGACGTGATCGTCACCGCGATCGCGGTGGCCGGCCTGCTGGCGCTGGTCCGCCGCCCGGCGATCGGCGGCCTGCTGCTGGGCCTCGGCGGCATCGTCAAGATCTGGCCGCTGCTCGGTCTCATCGGCACCCCCTCCGGCCGGCGCACCCGCCGCTCCTGGACGGCCGCGGCCGCCGCGACCGCCGCGATCGGCTTCCTGCTGGCGGCCGGGATGAACGGCGCCTTCGAGTTCCTGACGTTCCAGAAGGACCGCGGCATCGAGGTGGAGTCGGTCGGCGCGCTGCCGATCCACCTCGCCCGGATCACCGGGGCCTGGGACGGCAAGGTGATGATGAACTACGGCTCGGTCGAGATGCTCGGGCCGTGGGTGGACGTGGTCAGCAAGGTGATGCTGGCCGGCACCGTGCTCGGCTTCGGCTGGCTGCTGCTGTGGCGCTTCACCGCCAAGCGGCGCAACGCGGCCACCATGTACGACGCGGCGCTCGCCGCGCTGCTGATCTTCACCGTGACCAGCCGGGTGATCAGCCCGCAGTACCTGGTCTGGCTGGTCGGCGTGGCGGCGGTCTGCCTGACCGTGCGCGGCACCAGCCAGCGGCCGGTGGCGCTGTTGATCCTGGCCGCGACCCCGCTGACCCTGGCGGAGTTCCCGCTGCTCTTCGGCGACGTGGTCGCCAGCCGGCCGGGGGCGATCGCGGTGCTGGCCGTGCGCAACCTGCTGCTGCTGGCCGCCACCGGGCTCTCCTGCGTCCGGCTCTGGCGCTCCACCCGGCGCGCCGAGCGGCTCCCGGAGACCGTGGTGCTGACCCGCCCCGAGCCGGTGCCGGCGGCCGCCTTCTCGGTGCGCCCGGGCATCGCCTACGAGCAGGACCTGCTGGACGGCATCGAGCGGCCGCGGACCTCCCCCGGCGAGCGCCGCCAGGGCGTCCGGCCCTCGGCCCGGCCCTCCGCCCGGCCGTAGAACGGCCGTAGAGCGGCCGAGAACGGCCGAGAACGGCCGAGAACGGCTCCGGGACGGCCCTCAGGGGGCCAGCGTGCGGACCTCGGCCAGCCAGTGGCGGGTGAACTCGGCCAGGCCCGGGCCGAGCCGCTCCCGCAGCAGCCCGTCCAGCCAGGCCGTCCGGTCCGGGCCCGGAGCCGCCGCGCCGACCGCCCGGTAGAGGGCCACCAGCCGCTGCGGCCCGAACCGGCGGGCGATCAGGTCACAGGCCAGCCAGGCCTGCTCGTAGACCTGGGCGAGGCCCTCCCCGCCGGCCGTGAAGGCGGCGTCCTCGGGGAGCGCGGAGGGCAGCCGCCCGGCGGCGACGTCCCGGGCCAGCTCCGGGGCGATCTGCCGGGGCGTGCGGCCCGAGTCGTGGTAGCCGGTCCAGTCGGCGGCGCCCTCGGAGAGCCAGAGCGGCGTCCAGGCGCGGGTGTCGGCCCGGGTCGCCACGTGCGCCGCCTCATGGGTGACGACCACCTGCCGGCCGAAGTCGCTCAGCCCCGCGAAGGTCTCCGGGTTGACCAGGATCCGGTCGGCCGGGGCGTTCAACGGCGCGCCGGGCGCCGCCACGGTGACCGCGGCCATGCCGGACCAGCCGGGCCGGTCGTCCGCCACCAGGCGGGCGAACTGCTCCCCGGTGGCGGGCAGTTCGAGCAGCAGCCGGCCCGCCCAGGCGGTGCCCCAGAGCGCTTCGACGGCCGCCGCCGCCCGGTCGCCGACGGCGGCGAGTCCGGCGGAGGAGGACCCGGCGGAGGAGGACCCGGCGGAGGCGGGAGCGCCCCCGGCGTCCACCCCGAGCACCAGGCAGCGCGCGCCCGCCTCGGCCCGGACGGCGCCGAGGTCCCACAGCGGCGGCGGCCCGCCCGCGCCCTCCTCCCGTTCGACCCGCCAGCCGGCCGCGGAGCGGACCAGCGCCAGCCGGCGCGGGTGCACCACCGGCTGCCGGTCGTACCCGGTCACCTCGACGGTCAGCTCGGCGGTGGCGGCGCACCGCCCGTCCCGGCCCACCGGGCCGAGCAGCAGGTTGCGGTAGCCGGCCCGTACCGGCAGCGCGGGCGGCCCGGCGCTCAGCGCCCGGGCCCGCGCGCCGAGCAGCGCCAGGACCTCGGCGTGCTCGTCCGCGGCCGCGGCGGCGGGCCGCGCCGGGGCGGCCCCCGGCAGCGACAGCTGGACCAGCCCGCCGGCCGCGAGCAGCAGGGCGGTGCGCCGCGAGGGCCGGCGGCCGGCGGCGGGATCCGGGCGGCTCAGAGCCGGATCACCCCCGAGACGGGCATCGCGTTGACGGCCTCGTAGCGGACCTTGGCGCCCGGGTAGGGGGCGTGCACGATCACCCCGCCGCCGGCGTACATCCCGACGTGGTGCATGTCCCGGTAGAAGATCACCAGGTCTCCCGGCCGCGCTTCGGAGAGGCTGACCCGCCGCCCGGCGTACGCCTGGGCCTGCGAGGTGCGCGGCAGGGTCACTCCGGCCTGCCGCCAGCTCCAGTACATCAGACCGGAGCAGTCGAAGGCCTTGGGCCCGGTGGATCCGTAGACGTAGGGCGCGCCGATCATCCGCACCGCGGCGGCCAGCGCGGCGGCGCCGCGCTCCGAGGCGGCCGGGGCGGTGCCGAAGTCCAGCCGGTCGGTGCCGCGGGTGGCCCGCTGCTCCGCCTCGCGGGCGTCCTGGGCGGCGAGCCGGGCGCGTTCGGCGGAGCCGAGGCTGTTGAGCAGCCGCTGCGCCGCGGCGAGCCGCTGCTGGATCTGCTGCTTGCTCTCGGCCAGCGCCTTGCGGGTCTGCTCCAGCTCGGCCAGCTTGGCGGTGGTCTCGGCCCGGCGCTGGTCGAGCACCCGCTGACGGCCCCGCAGCTCGTGCAGGGCCTCGTTCTGCCGCTCGGCGCTCTGGTCGAGGGCCCGGGCGCGGGAGAGGTAGGCCTCCGGGTCGGTGGAGAGCATCAGCTGGACGGTCCGGGTCATCCCGCCGCCGCGGTACTCGGCGCCGGCCACGGTGGCGAGTTCGCCGCGCAGCCGGTTGAGCTCGTCCTGGGAGACGGCGATCTGCTGCTGCAGCGTGCCGGTCTCGTGCTGGAGCCGCTGCTGGGCCTCCTGGGCGGCGTTGTAGCGCTCGGAGGCCTGCTCGGCCTCGTCGTAGAGCTGCTCCACCTGGGCCTTGACGTCCTTGCGGTCGGCCGGGGCGTCCGGCGGGCCGGGCACGGCCCGGGCACTGCCGCCGGCCGTCACGCCCAACGCGGTGGCGGCCGCCGCGGTGAGCACCAGCGCCCGGGCGAGCACGTGCGCACCTGACAGCGGGGAACGGCGGTGCACGGCCATGCGACGTCGGCTCCGATCCTGGCCCGGCCCGCCGCCGCACCGGGGCGGGCGGCTGTCGAAGCGGGCGTCCGGTGGCAGACGTTAGCGAGTCGGGGCAACCGATTCCAAACCCCTCCGAACCCGAATATTCGGACACTCGTCGGACGTCAGATCGGTTCGCGGACCGAGCGTCCCGGCGGGCCGGGGAATGCCGCGGGCCCGGTCCCCCCGTGCGGGGGAACCGGGCCCGGCGGAGCCTGCCGACCGTGGGTCAGAGGCGCACGATGGTGTTGACCGGCATGTTGGACGCGGCCTCGTAGCGGACCGACGCGCCCGGCTTCGGGGCGTGGATGACCTGGCCGCCGCCGACGTAGATGCCCACGTGGTGGCGGTCGCCGTAGAAGATCACCAGGTCGCCGGGCTGGGCCTTGGAGATGTCCGAGCCGATCTGGGTGCCGGCGGTGGCCTGCGCCTGCGAGGTGCGCGGCAGCGACACGCCCGCCTGGGCGTACGCCCAGCCGGTGAGGCCCGAGCAGTCGAAGGAGTTCGGGCCGGTGGCGCCGTACACGTACGGGGAGCCGAGCTTGCTCTCCGCGGCGGCGATCGCGGCGGCGGCGCGCGAGCTGTTGGCGGCGGGCGCCGCCGGGGCGGCCGGCTTGGCGGCGGCCGGGGCCTGGGCCGGGGCCGGGGCCGGGGCGGCCGTGGACGGCGCGCTCGGGTTGCTGCGGTTGGCGTCGCGGGAGGCGCGCTCGGCGTCGGCCTTCTCCTTGGCGGCCTTGGCGGCCTCGGCCTTGGCGGCGTCCGCCTTGGCCTTGGCCTCGGCGGCGGCCTTCTCCTCGGCCGCGCGCAGGGCCTGGCGCTCCTGCTCGGTGAGCGTGTTGAGCAGGTCCTGGGCCTTCTGCAGCTTGCCCTGGACGTCCTCCTTGGAGGACTTCAGCTGCTGGGTGGTGGCCTCCAGCTCGGCGAGCTTGGCCTGGGTCTCGGTGCGGTCCTGGTCGAGCCTGCGCTGCTGCTCCTGGAGCTCCTTCAGCGCGCCGGACTGCGTGGAACCGGCCTGGTTCAGGGCGTCGGCCTGGCTGAGGAAGTTGTCCGGGCTGGCGGAGAGCATCAGCTGGACGGTCTGCGAGATGCCGCCCGTGCGGTACTGCTCACCGGCGATCTCGGCGAGGCCGCCCTGCGCCTCGGTGACCGAGGCCTGCTGACGGGCCACCTTGTCCTGCAGCTCGGCGACCTGCTTCTGCAGCTCCTGCTGCTTGGCCTGGGCGCCGTTGTACTTCTCGGTGGCGACCTCGGCCTGCTCGTTGAGCTGGTCGACCTGCTCCTTGACCTGGTCCTTGGTCGGCGTCGGGTCGGCGTGGGCGCCGGACTGCGCGGAGAGGGCGACGGCAGCGGCGGCGACACCGGTCAGGATCGAGACACGGGCGCGGCCGGCGGGCTTGGGACGACGATGGGACGCCACGAAGGCGGACTCCTTCTTCCTCATCCGCCTACCGGGTGAGCTGACGGGTTCGGGCGGAAGCGTGCCCTACGACGCCTCACCCGCCGCTCGCGCGGCCGGCCTGGCGCCGATTCACCCCAGAGGAACGTGGTTCCCCGGCTCCGCTCCACAGCGGACCCCCGACTGCTGGGCCCTCACTCGGAGGGATGACCCGAAGGCCCCCTCCCGCTGCTTCACGAACTCGGCGGCGAACCCCGCCGCCACCCAGGCTGGGTGATCGACTGTGCGTGGTTCGAGGCACGACCCTAGTAACAGATCCGTGATCCGTTCAAATCCTTGTCAGAAAAAAGTCGGAAGAATACCCAAGTTCCCTTGTGAAAATGACGGAACGTGATCACACCCCCACGTCGGGCTGATCATTCCCCGTCAGCCGGTCGAATGCGCGGCCGAAACGTCAGCGCCACCCCCGAGTGGAGGTGGCGCTGATCACAGGAGCCGGGACGGGCCACCCGGGCGTGTCGTGGCGACCCGTCAGACCGGCCGGCCGTCAGACCCGGCGGATCGTGTTGATCTTCATGGCGTCGGCCTTCATCACCTTCACCACGTCACCGGTGCGCGGCGCGTGCACCACCATGCCGTTGCCGATGTACATGCCGACGTGGCTGCGGTCGTCGCGGTAGATGACCAGGTCGCCCGGCTGGGCCTCGGCCAGGGAGGGCACCCGGGTGCCGTAGTTGCCCTGGGCCTGCGAGGTGCGCGGCAGCGAGACGCCGGCCTTGCCGTACGCCCAGACCATCAGGCCGGAGCAGTCGAAGGTGTTCGGGCCGGAATCGCCCCAGCCGTAGGGCGAGCCCTGCTTGCTCATCGCGAGGGCGACCGCGGAGCCCGCCTTGCCGCTCGCCTGCGGCAGGCTGCCCAGGTCGGTGCGCTCCGAGCCGCGGGAGGCGCGGTCGGCCTGCTGCTGGGCCGCCTTCAGGGCCGCGCGGTCGGCGGCGCTGAGCGAGTTCAGCAGCTCCTGGGCCTCCCGGAGCTTCTTGTTGACCTCGGCCTTGGTCTGGTTCAGGTCCTTGGTGGTGCTGTCCAGCGAGGCCAGCACGGCGGCGGCCTCGGCCTTCTGCTGGTCGAGCCGGCGCTGCTGGTCCTGCAGGCCCTTGAGCGCCTCGGCCTGGCTGGAGCTGGCCTGCTGGACGCTGGAGGCCTTGTCCAGGTAGCCGGACGGGTCGGAGGTGAGCATCAGCTGCACGGACGGGTCGATGCCGCCGGTGCGGTACTGCTCGCCCGCCACCTCGGCCAGCCCGGCCTGAAGCTGGGTCATCTGCTCCTGGCCGCGGGCCACCTGGTCCTGCAGCTGGTCCGCCTGCTTGCGCAGTTGGTCCGCGCGCTCCTTGGCGCCGTTGTACTTCTCGGTGGCCTGCTCGGCCTCTTCCTGCAACTGGTCGATCTGCGCCTTGACGTCGTCCTTCTTGGGCGACGGACTGGGCGCGGCGTGGGCGGCGACCTGGGCGGAGAGGGCGACCGCGGTCGCAGCGGCAGCGGTGAGCACGGAGACCCGCGCGCGGCTCGGCTGCTTGGGACGGCGGTGGGAGGCCAAGGGACCGGCTCCTTCTTCCAATGGCCCCACCCGAACGGGTGAGAATCCGGAAAATAGGTTTGACGCCAGACCCTAGTGAAGATCCACGCTTCGCGCCACTCCCCCGTTCGCGTGAACCCGAACCGCCCATCTGACTTCACAGAATTCGCACATCACGGCAATCCCGGCGCTGACCAGCCGTCATACCGGCCGGGCCGCCCCGGGAGCGGCTACGGCCGGGCCAGCCGGTTCAGCAGCAGCACCGACGCGACGGGGCGCGCACCGGCCTTCCGCACGCCCTCCGCGACCTCCCGGTCGGTGGAGACCACCACCACCGGGCGCCCCTGCGGCTCGGCCCGGACCAGCCGGCGGATCAGCTCGTCCGCCGTCTCCCCGGTCCGGCTGAACCGCACCCGCACCCCGCGCGGCGGCGCCATGATCACCGGCACGTCCAGGTCCTGGCCGTCGAACACACAGGTGACCTCCGCCTGGGTGCGCTGGGCCAGCATCGCCAGCCCGCCCAGCAACCGGATCCGCTGCTGCTCCAGCGGCAGCGTCGGATAGCCCGTCTTGGTCACGTTGTAGCCGTCCACCACCAGATGGACCTGCGGGATCGCCAGCAGCTGGTCCAGCAGCGCCGGATCGTCCTCGGCCAGGCCGCGGCGCGCCACGTCGTGCGGCGAGGCCGCCCCCGGCACCACCGCCTCCACCAGGTCCGCCGGGCGGATCTGGGACACCGGCAGCGCCAGCTCCCGCTGCAGCCCCTGCGCCGACTGCAGCACGGTGTCCAGCAGCAGCCGCAGCCGCATGTCCTCGACGCTGCGCCCCTCGCGGGCCGACCGGCGGCCCTGCTCGGCGGCGTTCTCCAGCTCCGTGATCCGGTGCCGCAGCCGGCGCGCCTCGGTCTCCGCCGCGCTCCGCTCGGCCGCCGCCTGCGCCCGGAGCGCCTCCAGCTCGCCCGTCACCTTGCGGGTCTCCGCCTGCGCCCGGCGGGTGTCGCTCTCCAGCGACCGCAGCCGGCGGCGCAGCGAGTCGGCCTCCCGCCGGACGTCCTCCGACTCGGCCCGCTGGCGCTCCAGGTCGCTGCGCGCCGCGGCGCGCAGCTCGGCCAGCTCGGCCTGCAGCTTCTCCACCAGCCGGGCCGCCTCGGCCGCCGCACCCTCGGCGCCCGCCCGCTCGGCCTCCTCGCCGACCGCGGCCACCAGCCGGCTCCACCCGGCGGAGCGCACCAGATAGGCGGCCGCCGCCACGTCCATCGGGTCGGCGGCGCCCGGCACGGTGCCCGACTCCAGCGCCTTGACGAGGTCCGGCTGGCCCAGCCGCAGCCGCTCCGCTATCCGCGACCGGAAGGCCGGCTCCGCCTCCAGCGCCGCCGCCAGCGCGGTCGCCGCGTACTTGGCCCGGCGCGCGGGGGTGAACTTGGCGTACTGGCGCAGCGACTGGGGCAGCTCCCCGAGCGGCAGCCCGCCGAGCGCGTCGGAGGCGAGACCCACCACGCGCCGGCGCACGCCCTCGGGCAGCGGCCGGTCCAGCGTCTCGGCGCTGCCCGCCGCGCCGGCCCCGGCGTCCGCCGTCCGCGGCGCCCGCCCGTCGACGGCTGCCGCCGGGTCGTCACCGCCGCCGGACTCCTCGCCGGCGGCCGGGGCGTCGGTGCCGGAGGGGGCGGCCCCTGCCGCGTCCGGCGCCTGCGCGTCCACAGCGGGCTGCCGCCCCTGCGGCCCGGCGGGCTCCTTCGCTGCGTCCACCACGTCCTCGGCTCCGATCCTGGTCCAGCGGGGTACGGCCCCCGGCCGCCGCCCCCGTCGCACTCCGTGCGTTCTCTCTGTATTGTCCCGTGCGGCGAGCGGCCACGCCCCGCACCGCCCGCCGCACGGATCAGGCGGTCAGGCCTGCTCGACGGCCTCGGCGCCGTCGGCCGCGCCCGGGCGGGCGACCAGCTCGACCTGGTCCACCGCGTTGCACCAGCGACAGCGCACCGACTCGACGGTCTCGCTGTGCACCTGGGTCTCCTCGACCTTGGACTCGCCGGCCAGGTCGAAGTGGAGGAACTCGGTGACCCGGGCGGTCCGGGTCACGTCGAAACGGGTCAGGTTGCCGCAGAGCGTGCAGCGCCAGCGCGTCTCGGCGGTCAGAGCGGGGACGGTCATCGGGGGTCCTCTCGGGTGGTCCCTGAACGGGCTCAGGCGCTCCCCCCGGAGCCCCGGCGTCGGCGGCGGGAGGCGGGAATGCCCGCCCCAAGCCTATTGCCTGGGGCAACCTTCACGGCCACCGGCCGACCCACCGCCACCGGGTAGCCCACCTGCCGCAACCACGCGGTGCCCGCCCCGTCCCGGGGGGATGCTGGGGCTCATGGCGCTCCCGGTCCTGCCCGCCCCTGCCGGCACCCGCCGCGGCCGGCCGGCCGCCGGCGCCCCGGCCGTCTGCTACGCCCTGATCGCGCTCAACACCGCGGTGTTCCTGCTCGGACCGGCCGCCGGGCTCAACCCGCTCTACGGCCGCGGCCAGGCCCGGGTCTGCGCGGAGCAGCGCTACGAGCAGCGCTGGGGGGCCGTCCCCGCCGAGCTGCTGACCGGACACCCGCTGACCGCCGGCCAGCTCGCCGAGGCCCCCGACCCGGTGCCGGGCTGCCCGGCCGCGCCCACCCCGGGCAAGCACCCGGCGCTGTCGGTGCTCAGCGCGCTCTTCCTGCACGCCGGCTGGCTGCACCTGCTCGGCAACCTGCTCTTCCTGCACGTCTTCGGCCCGGCCGTGGAGCGGCGGCTGGGGCGCGCCCGGTTCCTCCTCTTCTACCTGGCGTCCGGGGCGCTCACCACCTACGGCTTCGCCCTGGCCGAGGCGCACTCGGCGGACGCGACCAGGGTGCTGATCGGCGCGTCCGGGGCGATCTCCGCCGCGCTCGGCGCCTATCTGCGCCTCCACCCGCGGGCTCGGGTCACCACCCTCGTGCCGCTGCTGCTCTTCCTGCCGCTGCGCTTCCCGGCGTGGCTGGTGCTGGGGCTCTGGTTCGCCCTCCAGTGGTGGTCGGTGCACTCCGCCGGGCCCGGGGTCGCGTACCTGGTGCACGTCATCGGGTTCGCGTCCGGTTTCCTCTACGCCTGCACCCTCACCGGGCGCCGTCCCCGCGCCACCCGCCCCCGCGACGGCACCGGCGGCGCCCGATACGCTGGCGGCACCTCACAAAGGAGTACGCCACCGTGATCACCGCCATCGTCCTGATCAAGACCAGCGTCGACCGCATCCCGGAGATCGCCGAGGCGATCGCCGCCATCGAGGGCGTCAGCGAGGTCTACTCGGTGACCGGCGGCTACGACCTGGTCGCGATGGTGCGGGTGGGCCGGCACGACGACCTCGCCGAGGTGATCCCCGGCCGGCTCAACAAGGTCCCGGGCGTGGCCCACACCGAGACCCAGATCGCCTTCCGCACCTACTCCCAGCACGACCTGGAGGCCGCGTTCGCGATCGGCCTGGACGAGTAGGACCGCACGGGCGGGCCGGGGCGGCGGGCCCGGAGGCCGGGCCCCCGCTCAGCCCTCCCGGCGGGTGTCCGCGACGCAGCGGCCGCCCTCGTTGCGGTAGGTCCAGGCCGCGCCGTCCGTGACCAGCTCGCGGACGGCCTTCAGGAAGCGGTCCACGTGCTCGTCCGGGGTGCCGGCGCCGAAGCTCACCCGGATCGCGTTCAGGCTGCGCTCGCCGGGCAGCGAGGGCTCCGGGGCTCCGCACTCCGAGGGCGCGGCCTCCTCGTCGCCGAGCAGGGTGCGCACCAGCGGGTGGGCGCAGAACAGGCCGTCGCGGACCCCGATGCCGTACTCGGCGGACAGCGCGGCCGAGAAGTGCGAGCTGTTCCAGCCCCGGACGACGAAGGAGAGCACGCCCACCCGGTCCGAGTCGGCGCCGAACAGGTTCAGCACCCGCACCTCGGGGATCTCGGCCAGCCCGGCCTTCAGCCGCGCGACCAGCGCGCGCTCGCGGGCCTCCAGGGCGTCGAAGCCGGCCTCGGTGAGCGCCCGGCAGGCCGAGGCGATCGCGTAGACGCCGATGACGTTGGGCGAACCGGCCTCGTGCCGGGCCGGACCGGTGTGCCACTGCACGGCGACCGAACCGTCGGCCTCCCGGGCCACCGTGCGGGTGGCGCCGCCGCCGGCCAGGTAGGGGTCGGCGGCGTCCAGCCAGTCGGCCCGGCCGGCCAGCACCCCGGCGCCGAACGGGGCGTACAGCTTGTGGCCGGAGAAGGCGATCCAGTCGACGTCCAGCTCGCGCACCGAGACCCGGTGGTGCGGGGCCAGCTGCGCGGCGTCCAGCACCACCCGGGCGCCGTGGCGGTGGGCGGTGCGGGTCAGCTCGGCGACCGGCCAGAGCTCGCCGGTGACGTTGGAGGCACCGGTGACGCAGAGCAGCTTCGGGCCCTCGGGCGCCTGCGCCAGCGCGGCGTCGAAGGCGGCGACCGCCTCGGCGTGCGAGCGGGGGGCGCGCAGGTAGGTGACCGGCAGGCCGGCGTGCGCCCAGGGCAGCAGCGAGGCGTGGTGCTCGGTCTCGAAGGCGAACACCTGCGTCCCGGCCGGGACGGCGCCGGCCAGCAGGTTGAGCGAGTCGGTGGTGGCGCGGGTGAAGACCACCTGGTCGCCCTCGCGCAGGTCGAGGAACTCGGCGACGGTGCGGCGGCTCTGCTCGAACAGGTCGGTGGAGAGCTGCGACAGGTAGCCGGCGCCGCGGTGCACGCTGCCGTAGTAGGGGGCGTAGGCGGCGACGTCGTCCCAGACCCGCTGGAGCGCCGGGGAGCTGGCGGCGTAGTCGAGCGCCGCGTAGTCGACCTTCTCGCCGTTGGCCAGCGGGACCTGGACGTCGTGACCGAGGACGGCGAGGGGGGCGCAGAGGGAGGTCGAGAGGGACATGGGGATGCACTCCTGTACGGGTCAGGGACCCCGGGAGTGCGATCGGTCCGGCGTCCGCGCTTGCCACGCGGACCAATCGCCACGTGACCCGGTCCTCACCCAGGGCACCCCGCCACGGACGGAGGGTTGCCGGACAGCCAGCTGGGGCTTGACGCTGTCGCTCATGACCTGACGAAGACTTTAGGTCGCGTCCCTCCCGTGGTCAAACGGGCGTCCGCATCCCGGACATGCGCCGGGGCCCGCCGGGGAGAACCCCCGGCGGGCCCCGACTGCCGTGTCACGCCCGGGCGGTGGCCTCGGACCAGTGCTTCAGCAGGTCCTGCGCGGCACCCGAGTCGATGGCCGCCGCGGTGCGCCGCATCGCCGCCCCGAGCTGCTCGGCGAGCGGCGCGCCGCTCAGGTCGAGGGCCACCAGCGCGGCCGCCGAGTTCAGCACCACCGCGTCGCGCACCGGACCGCGCTCCCCCGCCAGCAGCCGGCGCGCGACGTCCGCGTTGTACACCGGGTCCCCGCCGCGCAGCGCCTCGATGCCGACCGGCTCGATGCCGACCTCGCGCGGGTCGAAGGAGGTCTCGGTGACCGCCCCGTCCCGGACGATCCAGACCCGCGAGGTGGTGGTGATGGTCAGCTCGTCCAGCCCGTCGTCGCCCCGGAAGACCAGTGCGCTGGCTCCGCGCTGCGCCAGCACCCCGGCGATCAGCCCGGCGAGCCGGGTGTCGAAGCAGCCGACGGCGTGCGCCGTCACCCGGGCCGGGTTGGTGAGCGGGCCGAGGATGTTGAAGGCGGTCGGCACCCCGAGCTCGCTGCGGGCCGGGCCGGCGTACCGCATCGACGGGTGGAAGGTCGCCGCGAAGCAGAAGGTGAGCCCGACCTCCTCGGCCACCTCGGCGACCCGGCGCGGCCGCAGGTTCAGGCTGATGCCCAGCTTCTCCAGCACGTCCGAGGAGCCGCTGGCCGAGGAGGCGGCCCGGTTGCCGTGCTTGACCACCTTGGCGCCGGCCGCCGCGGCCACGATCGCCGACATCGTCGAGATGTTGACGGTCTTGGCCCGGTCGCCGCCGGTGCCGACGATGTCCACCGCCGGGCCGGGGATGGTCAGCGGCTCGGCGTGCGCGTACATCGAGTCGACCAGTCCGGAGATCTCGTCGACCGTCTCGCCCTTGGCCCGCAGCGCCACCATGAAGCCGGCGATCTGCACCGGGGAGGCCTCCCCGCTCATGATCCGGTCCATCGCCCACGCGGTGGCCGCGCGGTCGAGGTCCTCCCCCCTCAGCAGCGCCGACAGGATGTCCGGCCAGGTGCGGACCACCTGCGCGGGCTCGCTACCGCCGTTCGCAGGGTGCACGTTCACCATGGCTGACTCCAGCTCTCGCTCCCCGCGGACGGGGAAGGACGTAGGGACGTCAGTCAGCCTATCGAGCGGCGGGGTGCCGGGGCCCCGCCGTTCACCCTTCTTCTCTGGTGGTGAGACGCCGCAGCGGGACGCCGGGGCGGACCTCCGGGTCGCCGCCTAGCGCGCGGCGGGCGCCCGCTTGGCCATCCGGGCCCGCAGCAGGGTCGCGACGGCCTCCGCCAGCGCCACCGGGTCCACCGGCTGGGAGATCGCGGCGTCGGCCCGGCTCCAGGCCGCCAGCCAGGAGTCCTGCGGCCGGCCGATCAGCACCAGCAGCGGCGGGCAGCCGTAGATCTCGTCCTTCAGCTGCCGGGCGAGCCCGAGCCCGCCGGCCGGCACCGCCTCGCCGTCCAGGACGCAGAGGTCGATGCCGCCCTTCTCCAGCGCCTTGAGCACCGCCGGAGTGGTCGCGCACTCCAGGTACGCCAGCTCCGGAAGGTCCTCCGCGGGCCGCCGGCCGAGAGCGGTCAGCACCTGCTCGCGGGTGGTGCGGTCGTGGCTGTAGACCAGAACGGTCAACGTCTCGTCGGTCGTGTACGCCATGGGCCTGCTCCCTCACGTGTGATCCGGACCACGTTCGCCTCTCCCCGGATGCTACTCCCGATCACCCGCCGCCGAACCCTTCCCGCGAGATCCCTCCCGACCCGCCGCGCCCGCGACTGGTCCGGGCGGAGCACGCCGCGTCACCCCCGCCCGCCCGGACCACCCGTACGGCGGACGAACGGTCTCTCCCCTTACTACCGACGGCCCCGCGAGGCCGCCGCGACACGCCGCCAGAGGCCCCGAAGGGCCCCTTCGAGGAACCGTCAGAAAAGGGACACCGGGCTGCTCAGCAGGGGTACGGACGGCCGTTCGGGTGCCAGGGGGGCATACCGCACGCACCGGACACTCCGAGGGACACCCCCCGGCGTGAAGACGGAATAAGGGACCGACATAATGTCCGTCGTGGCGACAGCAACAGCAGTAGAAACCGGGCACGCGCACGGATCGGTCAACCGGCCGAACATGGTCAGCGTCGGAACGATCGTCTGGCTCAGTTCCGAGTTGATGTTCTTCGCGGCCCTCTTCGCGATGTACTTCACGCTCCGCTCCGTCAAGGGGCCGGAGTTCTGGACCGAGAAGGCGCACGCCCTCAACGTGCCCTTCTCCTCGGTCAACACCACGATCCTGGTGCTCTCCTCGCTCACCTGCCAGCTCGGCGTCTTCGCCGCCGAGCGCGGGGACGTGAAGAAGCTCCGCTCGTGGTTCGTCCTGACCTTCGTGATGGGCGCGATCTTCATCGGCGGCCAGATCTTCGAGTACACCGAGCTGGTCAAGAAGGACGGCCTCTCGCTGTCCTCGGACCCGTACGGCACGGTGTTCTACCTGACCACCGGCTTCCACGGTCTGCACGTGACGGGTGGTCTGATCGCCTTCCTGCTGGTCCTGGGACGGACGTACGCAGCCAAGCGCTTCACTCACGAGCAGGCCACCGCCGCCATCGTGGTGTCGTACTACTGGCACTTCGTCGACGTCGTGTGGATCGGCCTGTTCGCGACCATCTACCTGATCAAGTAACCAGCTGATCAGGTCGCTGGCCACCGGCCTCGGGTCCCGCCCTCACCGGCGACGGCCCGATTTCGCCGGTGCCGACGCTCCCACCGACCGACCGCGCGCGCAGCCCTAGACAGGCAGCCTCGTGCCGGCCAGACCGGCCGCCGGGTGCACCCACCAGTCGACCAGATCCTGACACCGGGGTTATTCCGTGAAAAAGCTCTCCGCACGACGGCGCCACCCACTGGCGGCGCTGGTCGTCCTACTTCTCGCCCTGGCGGCAACCGGGGGGCTGTACGCCGCGTTCGCGCCCGCCGACAAGGCGCAGGCCGACGTCGCCGCGCAGTCGCTCGCGATCGACGAGGGCAAGAAGCTCTTCGCCGTGGGCTGCTCCTCCTGCCACGGCCTGAACGGCCAGGGGTCCAGCGACGGTCCGAGCCTGGTCGGCGTCGGTTCCGCCGCGGTGGACTTCCAGGTGGGCACCGGCCGCATGCCGGCCCAGCAGCCCGGCGCCCAGGTGCCGCGCAAGCCGAACATCTACTCGCAGGCGGAGATCGACCAGCTCGCCGCCTTCGTCGCCTCGCTCGGCCCCGGCCCGGTGACGCCGACCGATGAGCAGCTCACCTCGACCAACCCCGAGGACCTCGCCAAGGGTGGCGAGCTGTTCCGCACCAACTGCGCCCAGTGCCACAACTTCTCCGGCCAGGGCGGTGCCCTCACCCAGGGCAAGTACGCCCCGTCGCTGGAGGGCGTGGACGCCAAGCACATCTACGAGGCCATGCAGACCGGCCCGCAGAACATGCCGTCGTTCCCGGACAGCACCATGCCCGAGGAGCAGAAGAAGCAGATCGTGGCCTTCGTCCGCCACACCACCAACGATGAGCCCAACCCCGGCGGTCTCACGCTCGGCAGCCTCGGTCCGGTGACCGAGGGCCTGTTCGGCTGGATCTTCGGTCTCGGCGCGCTCATCCTGGTCGCGATCTGGGTCGCCGCCCACACCACCAAGGCCAAGAAGTCATGAGCCACGACATGTCAGAAGAGAAGCTCCCGGAGTCGCACGGCTCCGCCGGGCACCACGAGGTGGCCGCCCACGGCGACCCGTTCGCCGACCCCGGTCTGCCGGCCCACGAGCCGCGCCGCACCGACATCGACGAGCGGGCCGCCAAGCGGGCCGAGCGCCAGGTGTCGCTGATGTTCGTCGTGTCGATGATCGCCACCGTCGGCTTCATCGCCTCGTACGTGGCCATCGACCCGGACAAGATCGTCTACATCTGGCCGCTGGGCCACGTCAGCGCGCTGAACTTCGCGCTCGGCATGACCCTGGGCCTCGCGCTGTTCCTCATCGGTGCCGGTGCGGTCCACTGGGCCCGCACCCTGATGTCGGACCACGAGATCCCGGCCGAGCGTCACCCGATCGAGGCCGACGACGAGGTCCGCGCGGACGTCATCGAGCAGTTCAAGACCGGTGCCGCGGAGTCCGGCTTCGGCCGCCGCAAGATGATCCGCAACACCCTCATCGGTTCGATGGCGCTGGTCCCGCTCTCCGGCGTGGTCCTGCTCCGCGACCTGGGCCCGCTGCCCGAGGACAAGCTGCAGCACACCGGCTGGGACGAGGCCACCGAGGCCAAGCCGCTGCAGCTGATCAACATGAACACCAACCTGCCGATGAAGGCCGAGGACATCATCCAGGGGTCGCTGACCTTCGCGATGCCCGAGGGCCTGACCACGCACTCCGAGGACTTCCAGGTTCGCATCGCGAAGGACGCCCTCATGCTGGTGCGCATCGCGCCGGAGGACATCAAGGACGAGAAGTCCAAGGAGAAGGGTTTCGAGGGCATCCTCGCCTACTCCAAGATCTGCACCCACGTCGGCTGCCCGATCAGCCTGTACGAGCAGCAGACCCACCACGCGCTCTGCCCCTGCCACCAGTCGACCTTCGACCTGGCGGACGGCGCGCGCGTCATCTTCGGCCCGGCCGGCCACCCGCTGCCGCAGCTGAAGATCACCACTGACGAGAAGGGCTTCCTGGTCGCCCACGGCGACTTCGACGAAGCCGTCGGCCCGAGCTTCTGGGAGCGTGCTCGATGAGCAGTGCGAGCAGCACCACCTCCGGCGCCGCCAAGCCCGCCAGCACGCGCGCCAAGCCCGCGAACAAGTGGGAGCAGGCAGCGGACTGGACGGACGGCCGGCTGGGGATCTACTCCCTCGCCAAGGCCAACCTGCGGAAGATCTTCCCGGACCACTGGTCCTTCATGCTGGGCGAGATCTGCCTCTACACCTTCATCATCATCATCCTGACCGGCGTCTACCTGACGCTGTTCTTCAAGCCCTCGATGGGCGAGGTCATCTACGACGGCTCCTACGTGCCGCTCAAGGGCCTCCCGATGTCCGAGGCCTACGCCTCGACGGTCGACATCAGCTTCGAGGTGCGCGGCGGTCTGCTGGTCCGCCAGATCCACCACTGGGCCGCCCTGGTCTTCGTGGCGGCGATGCTCGTGCACATGATGCGGGTCTTCTTCACCGGCGCGTTCCGCAAGCCGCGCGAGATCAACTGGGTCTTCGGCTTCCTGCTGCTGGTCCTGGGCATGTTCGACGGCTTCTTCGGCTACTCGCTGCCCGACGACCTGCTCTCCGGCACCGGCATCCGCTTCATGGAAGGCGCGATCCTCGCCGTCCCGCTGGTGGGCACCTACATCCAGATGTTCCTGTTCGGCGGCGAGTTCCCCGGCACCGACATCGTGCCGCGGTTCTTCACCATCCACGTGCTGCTGATCCCGGGCATCATGCTGGGCCTGCTGGTCGCCCACCTGATCCTGGTCTTCTACCACAAGCACACCCAGTGGGCGGGCCCGGGCAAGACCGAGAAGAACGTCGTCGGCATGCCGCTGATGCCGGTCTACATGGCCAAGGCCGGTGGCTTCTTCTTCCTGGTGTTCGGCCTCATCGCCGTCATCTCGGCGATCGCCACGATCAACCCGGTCTGGTCGGTCGGCCCGTACCGCGCGGACCAGGTGTCCACCGACGCCCAGCCCGACTGGTACATGGGCTTCTCCGAGGGTCTGATCCGCCTCATGCCGGGCTGGGAGATCGGGCTGTGGGGCCACACCCTCAACCTGGGTGTCCTGGTTCCGCTGGCGATCTTCCCGCTGGTCCTGGTCTCGATCGCGGTCTACCCGTTCATCGAGGGCTGGATCACCGGCGACAAGCGCGAGCACCACATCCTGGACCGTCCGCGCAACGCCCCGGTCCGCACCGCGCTGGGCGCCGCCTGGATCAGCCTCTACCTGATCCTGCTGGTGGCCGGTGGCAACGACCTGTTCGCCACCCACCTCCACCTGTCGATCAACTCGGTCACCTACGCCGTCCGCGTCGGCTTCTTCGTCGTCCCGGTCGTGGTCTTCATCATCACCAAGCGCTGGTGCCTCGGCCTCCAGCGCCGTGACAAGGAGAAGGTGCTGCACGGCCGCGAGACCGGCGTCATCAAGCGCCTGCCGCACGGCGAGTTCATCGAGGTGCACGCCCAGCTGCCGCAGCAGGACCTGCACAAGCTCACCGCGCACGAGCAGGTGCAGCCGTTCGAGCTGCCGGCCCCGACGGACGAGAACGGCGTGGCCCGCAAGGCCGGCGTCCTCACCCGGACCCGGGCGAAGCTCTCCCGCGGCTTCTACGGCGAGGGCAGCCAGATCCCCAAGCCGACCGCCGAGGAGCATCACGAGATCACCAGCGGCCACGGCCACCACTGATCCCGTACGCACCCCCGCGTCGCACCCGAGGGCCGCTGACCAGAGTTCTTCTGGTCGGCGGCCCTCGGGCTTTGCCGTACCCGCCTCCCGTCCCCCGCACCGTCCCCCGTCCCCCGTCCCCCGTCCCCCGCACCGTCCGTCAGGAGTCCCCCGTGCAGCTGTCCGTCGACCCGGCCTCCGCCACTCCCCCGTACGAGCAGATCCGCGCCCAGATCGCCGAGCAGGCCCGCAGCGGCGAGCTGGCCACCGGGCTGCGGCTGCCCACCGTCCGCGCGCTGGCCGAGCGGCTCGGGCTGGCCGCCGGGACGGTCGCCCGCGCCTACCGGGAGCTGGAGGCGGACGGCGTGGTGGAGACCCACGGCCGGCGCGGCACCCTGATCGCCGCGACCGGCGACTCCGCGCACCGGCTGGCCGCGGCGGCCGCCGCCGAGTACGCCGAGCGGGCCCGGCGCCTCGGAGTGCCGCCGGCGGACGCCCTGCGCGTCGTGGAGGGCGCCCTGCGGGTGGCGTACCGGGACGACTCCGCGGCGGGCTGAGCGGCCCTCAGAGCTGCGGGGCGATCATTCCGGTGGCCGGCGCCCGGGTGGTCGGGGCGGTGGTGCTGACGGGCCCGCCCAGGGCGCTGTGCTTGACCCACTCGTTCCAGGCGACGTTCCAGTCGCCGAAGCCGTTGCCGAACGGCTCCATCGGCTTGCCGCGGCTGTTCACCACCGTCACCAGGTCCCCCACCCTGGTGTTCTGGTAGAACCAGCGGGCGTTGTCGGTGCTCATCCCGGTGCAGCCGTGGCTGACGTTCTCCACCCCCTGGGAGCCCACCGACCAGGGCGCGGCGTGCACGTACTCGCCGCTCCAGGTCACCCGGGTGGCCCACTCGACGTCGAGGTCGTAGGACTCCTGGCTGCCGGCCGCTATCCCGATCGTCTCGCCGCTCATCCGGACCTTGCGCTCCTGGCCCAGCACCACCTTGACGCCGTTGCGGGTGTCGAAGCCGGGCTTGCCGGTGGTCACCGGTATCGTCCGGACCACCTGGCCGTCACGCTTGAGGGTGAGCTCGTGGGCGGCCGCGTCCACCACGGTCTCGACGCGCTCGCCGATCCGCAGCGCCAGGGCGGCCCGGTCGCCGCCGTACAGGCCGTCGGAGATCCGGCTGCCGGTGGCCTCGAAGGCCAGGCTGACGGTGGTGCCGGTCGGCCAGTAGTCCTCGGGGCGGAAGTGCACGTTCTTGTCGTCCACCCAGTACCAGCCGCCGGTGACGGCCGGCTGCGAGACCACCGTCAGCGCGCGCTCGACCTCCTGGCGGGCCTGCGGGTCCTTCACGGCCTCGGAGAGCTGGACGGTGAGCGGCTGGCCCACGCCGTAGACGCCGGTGCCGGAGGAGTCCGGGCCGAGCTTGGCGGTCAGCAGGTGCTGGGCGGCCAGGGTGGAGAAGCCGGCCGTGGTCTCGCCGCGCCCGCCGAGGCCGTCGGCGGCGGCGATCCGCACCGTGTAGGCGGTGGCGGCCTTGAGCCGGCCGGTGGTCTGCCAGCTGCTCTGATCGTCCGAGAGCCTCCCGGCGACCACCCGGCCGTCCGGGCCGACCACGGTGACGTCGGTCAGCCGGCTGCCCGGCACGGCGGTCACCGTGAGCGGCTGGGAGGGGTCGGCCCCCTCGGTGGCGGACAGGTGCACCAGCTCCGCGGCGTCGACCTTGCGCACCACCTCGGCCGTGCCCCCGCCGCCGGAGGTGCAGCCGGCCAGCGGGACCAGTACGACGAGGGCCAGCGTGATGCCGCCGAGACCCGCTATTCCGCGTCTGTCGGCCATGACCGCCTCCCGGGGGTTTCGCACGATTGGTCAGATCGTAGGAACCGCGTCCGCCGGAGCGACAACCGAACGGGGCGCCGTTGGGCCGCGGGGGTGAGGCCGTCACTCCGGGGACGCAACAGGGCCGGGCATCCCGTGCGGGATGCCCGGCCCTGTGCCAGGGGGAACCGGTGCCTACTGGTTCTGGTTCTCGCCCCGGTAGAACTCGAAGACCCAACCGAACAGACCGATCAGGATGATCGGCAGCGACCAGAACATCAGCCACCAGCCGAAGATCACGCCGAGGAAGGCGAGCGCGCCGCCGATGGCCAGCGAGAGCGGCTGCCAGCTGTGCGGGGCGAAGAAGCCCAGCTCGCCGGAGTCGTCCGCGACCTCGGCCTCGGGGTTGTCACCCGCGCCGCTGTCCACCCGGCGGGCGGTGAAGGCGAGGTAGTAGCCGATGAAGGCGCACAGACCGAAGGCGAGGAAGAGCGCGGTGGTGCCCGCGGCCTCGATGCCGTGGTCGGAGTTGTTGGTCCACAGGCCGTAGGTGATCGCCATGGCCAGCACGAAGACCGAAAGGCCCAGGAAGATCTTGCCCTGTTCCTTCATCAGACGTCACCCTCCTTCTTGCCCTTGCCCAGCTGCGGGGCGTCGTACTTCGCCGGGGTCACACCGGCGAGGTGCTTGGCCGGCTCGCCGTGGTTCTCCAGGTAGTCCAGCGCGGCGATCTCCGGGTAGTGGAGGTCGAAGGCCGGGGATTCGGAGCGGATCCGGGGCAGGGTGAGGAAGTTGTGCCGCGGCGGCGGGCAGGAGGTCGCCCACTCCAGCGAACGGCCGTAGCCCCACGGGTCGTCGACCTCGATCTTCTCGCCGTACTTGGCGGTCTTCCAGACGTTGTAGAGGAACGGCAGGATCGACAGGCCGAGCAGGAACGAGCCGATGGTCGAGACGGTGTTCAGGGTGGTGAAACCGTCGGCGGCCAGGTAGTCGGCGTAGCGGCGGGGCATGCCCTCCGCGCCGAGCCAGTGCTGCACCAGGAAGGTGGTGTGGAAGCCGAAGAACAGCGTCCAGAAGGTGATCTTGCCGAGGCGCTCGTCCAGCATCTTGCCGGTCATCTTCGGCCACCAGAAGTGGAAGCCGGCGAACATCGCGAAGACGACGGTGCCGAAGACCACGTAGTGGAAGTGGGCGACGACGAAGTACGAGTCCGAGACGTGGAAGTCGATCGGCGGGGAGGCCAGCAGGACACCGGTCAGACCACCGAAGAGGAAGGTGACCAGGAAGCCGACGGTCCACAGCATCGGGGTCTCGAAGCTGAGCGAGCCCTTCCACATGGTGCCGACCCAGTTGAAGAACTTCACACCGGTCGGGACCGCGATCAGGAAGGTCATGAAGGAGAAGAAGGGCAGCAGCACCTGGCCGGTGACGTACATGTGGTGGGCCCACACCGTCACGGACAGACCGGCGATCGCGATGGTGGCCGCGATCAGGCCGGAGTAGCCGAACATCGGCTTGCGGCTGAAGACCGGGATAATCTCCGACACGATGCCGAAGAACGGCAGCGCGATGATGTAGACCTCGGGGTGGCCGAAGAACCAGAACAGGTGCTGCCAGAGCAGCGCACCGCCGTTGGCCGGGTCGAAGACGTGCGCCCCGAACTTGCGGTCCGCCTCCAGGGCGAACAGCGCGGCGGCCAGGACCGGGAAGGCCAGCAGGATCAGCACCGCGGTCAGCAGGACGTTCCAGGTGAAGATCGACATCCGGAACATCGTCAGGCCGGGGGCCCGCATGCAGATGATCGTGGTGATGAAGTTGACCGCACCCAGGATGGTGCCGAAGCCGGAGAAGGCCAGACCCATGATCCACATGTCGGCGCCGATGCCCGGCGAGCGGACCGCGTCCGACAGCGGCGCGTAGGCGAACCAGCCGAAGTCGGCGGCGCCCTGCGGGGTGAGGAAGCCGGCGACCGCGATCAGCGAGCCGAACAGGTACAGCCAGTAGGCGAACATGTTCAGACGCGGGAACGCGACGTCCGGGGCGCCGATCTGCAGCGGCATGATCCAGTTCGCGAAACCGGCGAAGAGCGGCGTCGCGAACATCAGCAGCATGACCGTGCCGTGCATCGTGAACGCCTGGTTGAACTGCTCGTTCGACAGGATCTGGGTCCCGGGACGAGCCAGCTCGGCGCGCATGACCAGCGCCAGGATGCCGCCGATCAGGAAGAACGCGAACGACGTCGCCAGGTACAGCGTGCCGATCGTCTTGTGGTCAGTGGTGGTGAGCCACTTGATGATGGTGGAACCCGGCTTCCGGGTCCGCTGCGCCCCGACCGTGACGGCCCCGGCGCCCCCGCCGGCCGCGGCGGGCTCGTTGAGGATGGTCACTTCTCTTCACTTCCCATGGTCGTGATGCCGGAGGGCACCGCGCCGGTCTGACCCTTGGCCCGCAGGTCCTTCAGGTGCTGGTCGTACTCGGCACGGTCGACGACCTTCACGTTGAACAGCATGCGCGAGTGGTCGACGCCGCAGAGCTCGGCGCACTTGCCCATGTACTCACCCTTGACGGTCGGGGTGACCTCGAACTTGTTGACCACACCCGGCACGACGTCCATCTTCATCATGAAGTTGATCGGCCAGAAGTCGTGGATCACGTCACGAGAGGTGAGGCGGAACTGCACCGTCTCGTCGACCGGCAGGTACAGCGTCGGCGGCTCGCCGGGGGTACCCACCTCGTACGCGGCCACCTGGCTGGTCGGGTCCGGGTTCTCGGTGTTCTCGTAGTTGAACGCCCAGCTCCACTGGAAGCCCACCACGTTGACGGTGTGCTGCGGCTTCTCGGAGACGGCGGTCAGCTTCGACTCGTCGCGGGCGACGAAGTAGAAGAGGACCGACACGATGATGATCGGGACCGCGGTGTAGAGCGCCTCGATGGGCACGTTGTACCGGGTCTGCGGGGGGACCTGCACGCCGGTGCGGCTGCGCCGGTGGAAGATCACGCTCCAGATGATCAGACCCCACATCAGTACGCCGACCACCAGCGCCGCGATCCAGGAGCCCTGCCACATGTGGAGGACCATCGGCCCTTCCTTGGTGACGGGGCTCGGGAGGCCAAGCCTGGGGAGGTCGTTGGCCGAGCAGCCGGTGGCGGTCGCGATGACGAGGCCCAGTGCCAGCGCCTGAGGCAGCTTCCGCCGCATCGTGCGCCGCGGCGAGCGGTCGGAGCCGTTGGGACTCACGTAGCGCCTTCCCGAAGTCTCGCCCGCCTTCGCGTCGCCCCGGGGAGGTTTCCCCTCCTCGGCGACCCGTCCACGGGCACGGTTTGAATGCTTATGCGGGCCAAACCCTACTCCAGCCTTATGCGCTGCTGACGGGCAGGTCCCGGTAACGCGCCGCCCGAGCACCCGATCAGGCCCGGCAGGGGCTGCGCCGCAGGTCATCCTAGGCATTCGGGGTCCGTACGCCCGATCGGGGGATGACCTCGGACAACGGGTGTGACGCCCCGTCGGACGCGGACGATCCGGACATTCGGGGTGATCGACTGACGGCCGGTGAGGTGCCGCCGGAGCCCGGAACGCACCCGGGAGTGTCGTTAAATGTGACCGTGTACTTCGATGTGGCCTCCACCGCACCGCTCCACCCCGTCGCCCGGCAGGCGCTGACCGCCGCCCTCGACGAAGGGTGGGCCGACCCCGCCCGGCTCTACCGCTCCGGGCGGCAGGCCCGGATGCTGCTCGACGCCGCCCGGGAGACGGTGGCCGAGGTGCTCGGCTGCCGGGCCGACGAGATCTCCTTCACCGCCAGCGGCACCCAGGCCGTCCAGCTCGGCGTGCTGGGCGCGCTGCACGGCAACCGGCGGCGCGGCCGGCACCTGGTGCACTCCGCCGTCGAGCACTCCAGCGTGCTGCACACCGCGGAGCGGCACGAGGCAGCGGGCGGCGAGGTCACCGCGGTGCCGGTGGACCGGCTCGGCCGGGTCGACCCGGCGGCGTTCGCCGCGGCGCTGCGGCCGGACACCGCGCTCGCCGTGCTGCAGTCCGCCAACCACGAGGTGGGCACGGTGCAGCCGGTCGCCGGGACGGCCGCGCTCTGCGGGGAGGTGCCGCTGCTGGTGGACGCCGCGCAGAGCGCCGGGCGCACGGACGTGCCGGCCGGCTGGTCGCTGCTGACCGCCAGCGCGCACAAGTGGGGCGGCCCGGCCGGGGTCGGGGTGCTCGCGGTGCGCAAGGGCGTGCGGTACGCCTCGCCGCTGCCCGCCGACGAGCGCGAGGGCGGCCGGGTGCCGGGCTTCGTCAACGTCCCGGCGATCGTCGCGGCGGCGGCCTCGCTGCGGGCGGTGCGGGCCGAGGCGGAGCGGGAGAACGCGCGGCTGCACGAGCTGGTCGAGCGGATCCGGGCGCGGGTGCCGCAGCTGGTGCCCGAGGTCGAGGTGGTCGGCGACCCGGTGCGGCGGCTGCCGCACCTCGTCACCTTCTCCTGCCTGTACGTGGACGGCGAGGTGCTGCTGGGCGAGCTGGACCGGGCCGGGTTCGCCGTCTCCTCCGGCTCCTCCTGCACCTCCTCCACGCTGACCCCGAGCCATGTGCTGGCGGCGATGGGCGTGCTCACCGAGGGCAACGTCCGGGTCTCGCTGCCGTTCGGCACCGCCGAGGCGGACGTCGAACGGTTCCTCGCCGTCCTGCCGGAGGTGGTGGCCGGGGTCCGCGCGCCGCTGGGGCTGGACCTGGCCCTGCCGCCGGCCGCCGGGGAGGCGTCCGGCGGGGCGCTCACCGTCGACGCGCTGGGCAAGAGGTGCCCGCTGCCGGTGATCGAGCTGGCGAAGCGGATCGGCGAGGTGCCGGTGGGCGGCACGATCGCGGTGCTGGCCGACGACGAGGCGGCCCGGCTGGACGTCCCGGCCTGGTGCGCGATGCGCGGGCAGGAGTACCTCGGGGAGGCCCCGGCCGCCGAGTACGGCGGCGACCGGGGCTCGGCGTACCTGGTGCGGCGGCTCAGCTGACCAGGTGCGCGCGGAGCTCGGCGCCGGCCTCCTCGCCGTAGGCGGCGGTGAAGCGCTGCAGGAAGTCGTGCGGGCGCAGCTCGTACTCCTGGGTGCCGACGGTCTCGATCACCAGGGTGGCGAGCATGCAGCCGAGCTGGGCGGCGCGCTCCAGCTCCAGGTCCCAGGAGAGGCCGGCCAGGAAGCCGGCCCGGAAGGCGTCGCCGACGCCGGTCGGGTCCACCTTGGCGGTCTCCGGGGCGCAGCCGACCTGCACCGGGGTCTCGCCCTTGCGGTCGATCCGGACGCCCTTGCTGCCCAGGGTGGTGATCCGGGTGCCGACCCGGGAGAGGATCTCGTCGGAGTCCCAGCCGGTCTTGGACTCGATCAGCGCGGCCTCGTACTCGTTGGTGAAGAGGTAGGCGGCGCCGTCGACGATCTGGCGGATGTCGTGGCCGTCGAGGCGGGCCAGCTGCTGGGACGGGTCGGCGGCGAAGGCGTAGCCGCGGGTGCGGCACTCCTGGGTGTGGCGGACCATCGCCTGCGGGTCGTCGGCGCCGATCAGCACCAGGTCGAGGCCGCCGACGCGGTCGGCGATCGGCTTGAGCTCGATGTTGCGGGCCTCGGCCATGGCGCCGGTGTAGAACGAGGCGATCTGGTTGTGGTCCTCGTCGGTGGTGCACATGAAGCGCGCGGTGTGCCGGGTCTCGGAGATGTGGACGGAGCGGCAGTCCACGTTGTTGCGCTCCAGCCAGCTGCGGTACTCGGCGAAGTCCGCGCCGGCCGCGCCGACCAGGACCGGGCGCAGGCCCAGGACGCCCATGCCGAAGGCGATGTTGGGCGCGACGCCGCCGCGGCGGATGTCGAGGGTGTCGACCAGGAAGGACAGCGACACGGTGTGCAGCTGCTCGGCGACCAGCTGGTCGGCGAACCGGCCGGGGAAGGTCATCAGGTGGTCGGTCGCGATCGAGCCGGCGACGGCGATACGCACGGGGTCTCCTCAGGATGGCGGCGGGGCCATGGGACTACGGGGGTGGAACCCACCCACGGTACCCGGCGCGGGCGGGACACCAGCAAGACCGCACGCGTGCCGGTGCCCGTCCGTTGTCACCCGTCGTCCCCGAACGTGTACTACCCAGTGGTAGCCCTGGTCGGCTCCGGCCCGCCCGGCCTAGGTCCTCTCTTTCGGATCACGTCGGACGAGCGGGCGTCGTTGATGGGCCCCTCCTGCCCGTGGGCGGGCAAGGAGGGAGCGTGCATCGGCGGTGCGGAGGAGGGAGTCCATGCGGTGGGGGCACCTCCCGGCCGGAGGCTGGGGGCCATCGGCGACCGACGACAAGCCGGCGAGGTGCGTGCTCCGGCGGCGACCGCCTGGCGTGATCCGAAAGAGAGGGCCTAGGGTCGGCAGCAGGGGGCCCGGCCGGCCCCCGCCCAGGTCCGCGGCGACGCTGCCGCGGCGATGGTGGATCGGAGTGATGGCCGATGATGCCCAGTCACCACCCGCTGCGGGTTCCGCCCGCCCTGCGCGGAGACGCGGACGGCGAGTCGCTGGAGGCGCTGGTGGATTCCTCGCGCCGGCTGCGGCGGTTCTGGCCGCTGCTGGCGACCGGCCGGCAGGAGAGCGCGCCGGCCGGGCCGGGCATCCGCGTCCCCTCCGGGGCCCAGCGGCTGGTCGCGGGGATGCCCGAGTACGGTCCCTGACCCCGGGGCGCGGGTTCCAGGGGCGGCTCCGGGGGCCGGTTCCGGGGCCGGAGGGAACCGGGAGCGTCCGGGGCACGTCACATCCGCGCGGTGCGGCCGCAACGGCGCGCCGCCGAACCCTCGGGAGGATGTGCAGATGGATCTGGAGACCATGCCCCGGCGTTCCGGCCGGGCGCGGGCGACGGCACTGGCGGGCCTGGCGCTGGCGATGGTGACCGTGCTGGCCGGGTGCGGCGGCGGGGCCGAGGCGCATTCGGACGCCGCGCCCTCCGGCACGGAGCGGGCGGCGGCGAGCGCGTCCGCCGCGCCGGACCCGGCGGCCACGGCCCCGGCCCCGGCGGCGACGTCCGTCCCGTCCGCGCCGGCCGACCCGGCCGCCCCGGCTCCGGTCACCACGCCGCCGGCCGACCCGTCGGCCACCGCCCCGGACCCGCGGCCGGCCGCCACCGGCCCGGCGCTGACGCCGACCCCTGCGCCCACTCCCCCGGGCGCGGGCGGCAACGGCATCGCGGTGGGCGAGCCGGCGCCGAACGGGCCCGGGAGCGGCTCGCCGGTGCACCCGGCGGTCACCTACCGGGTGGACGGCACCCGGCTGACCGTCTGGTTCTACGGCGGGGTCTGCCAGCGGTACGCGCTCAAGGCGGACGAGTCCAAGCCGGGCCGGGTGGACATCCGGGTGACCACGGCCGCGCCGGTACCGGCCGGGGAGGACTGCGTCGCGCTCGCCCAGCGGCAGACGGTCGCGGCCGAGCTGAAGGAGCCGCTGCGGGGCCGGACGGTGACCGACGTGGCCACCGGGCAGGAGGTGCCGCTGGAGGCGGACCCGCAGGCCGGCCCGGACCCGGCGGCCCCGGACGTCCCGGGCGCCCCGTGACGGCGTGAGCCCCGCCCGGACACGACGAAGGCGGCCCCGGGGATCCGGGGCCGCCTCCGCGTCGACGCCTAGCTGAACGAGTCGCCGCAGGCGCAGGAGCCGGTGGCGTTCGGGTTGTCGATCGTGAAGCCCTGCTTCTCGATGGTGTCGACGAAGTCGACGGTGGCGCCGCCCAGGTACGGGGCGCTCATCCGGTCGGTGACGACCTTGACGCCGTCGAAGTCCTTGACCACGTCGCCGTCGAGCGAGCGCTCGTCGAAGAACAGCTGGTAACGCAGGCCGGAGCAGCCGCCGGGCTGGACGGCGACCCGCAGCGCGAGGTCGTCCCGGCCTTCCTGCTCCAGCAGGGCCTTGACCTTGCCCGCGGCGGCATCGGTGAGGAGGATGCCACCCTCTACGGTGGTCTCGTCCTTGACGGTCATCTGCTTTCTCCCGGTCTTGACGACGGTCTGCCGCCAGTGCCAACCGACGGCCGCCCGGTTTCATTTCCCGGACGGCCGGCTGATTTCGGCGGCCTCGTGACGGCGTGATTCCGTGGGCCGGGCGTGCACCCGCTCCCGCTACGCTCCCCATGCTCGCACACCGGCGGACGGCGGTCACCGCCCGAGCGGACCGATCGGGGCGAACCGGCCACGCGGCGGCGCCCGGACGGCCAGGATGGTGGGCATGATCCTGCGCCCGGTCCAGGACACCGCCGCCGACGCGGAGGCCGTCCAGTCGCTCGCCCGTGCCGCGTTCGCCTCGCTCCCCGACGCCCCGGCCGTGAGCGGGCCGCCCCGGCCGTCCGTCTACCAGCTGGCCCGGACCAGACACCTGGCGCGCACCGATCCGCAGGGCTGCTGGATCGCCGAGCTCGACGGCGAGCCGGTCGGGGCGGTGCTGGCGCTGCGCCGCGAGGGCGTCTGGGTGCTGGCGCTGCTGGTGGTGGTGCCGCGGGCGCAGGGCAAGGGGGTCGGCCGGCTGCTGCTGGAGCGGGCGCTCGCGTACGGGCGCGGGTGCCTGCGCGGGATGCTGTGCGCCTCGCCGTCCCCGGCGGCCGTGCGCCGCTACCGGCTGGCCGGCTTCACCCTGTACCCGGCGATGCAGCTGACCGGGCGGGTGGACCGCTCGGGGCTGGTCGACCCGGGGGACATCCCGGTGCACCCGGGCAACGTGACGCACCTGCACCTGCTGGACTCGGTGGACCGGCGGCTGCGCGGCTCGGCGCACGGGCCGGACCACGGGCTGCTGATCGCCCACTGCGAGGAGCTGCTGATCGCGGACTCGCTGGCGGGCAGCGGCTACTGCTACCGGGACGGCGGCGAGGTGAAGCTGCTGGCGGCCACCTCCAAGCGGATCGCCACCCGGCTGCTGCGCGAGGCGCTGGCCCGGGTGCCGGAGGGGGTGGAGGCGCGGGTGGAGGCGCTGACCGCGGAGCAGGAGTGGGCGCTGGACGTCGGCCTCGAAGTGGGGCTGACCGTGGAGACCCGCGGCTACCTGGGCCTGCGCGGGATGCGCCCGCCGGCGCCGTACGTGCCGAACGGCGGGCTGCTGTAGCCCGCGCTCCTCGCGCGCCACGCGCGCCGTGCGCCCCTCGCGACGACGGACCCCCGCCGGGCCGGGGCCGGGCGGGGGTCCGTCGTCGCGGGTGGCTCACGCCATGGTGTCGAGGATCTCGCGGACCATCTCCATGGTGGTGCCCGGGTGCAGGAAGGCGAAGCGGGCGACGGTCTCGCCGTCCCAGCCGGTCGGGGTGACGAAGCCGATCTGGTCCGCGAGCAGCTGCTGCGACCAGCGGTAGTAGTCGTCGTTGGTCCAGCCCGTGCGCTTGAAGCAGACCGCGGAGAGCTGCGGGTCGAACAGCAGCTCCAGGTGGTCGGTGTCGCGGATCAGCTGCGCGGTCTCCCGGGCGAGCGTGAGGCCGGCCTCGATGGCGTCGGTGTAGGCCTGGACGCCGTTCACGGCGAGCGAGAACCACAGCGGCAGGCCGCGGGCGCGCCGGGTCAGGTGGTAGGCGTAGTCGGTGGGGTTCCACTCGTCGCCCTCGGTGTGCAGGACGTCCAGGTAGGCGGCGTCCTGGGTGTGCACGGCGCGGGCGAGCTGGGGGTTGCGGTAGAGCAGCGCGGCGCAGTCGAACGGCGCGAAGAGCCACTTGTGCGGGTCGACGACGAAGGAGTCGGCGTGCTCGATGCCGTTGTAGCGCTCCCGGACGGAGGGGGCGAACAGGCCCGCGCCGCCGTAGGCGCCGTCGACGTGGAACCAGAGGTCGCGCTCGCGGGCGACCTCGGCCAGGCCCTGGAGGTCGTCGACGATGCCCTCGTTGGTGGTGCCGGCGGTGCCGACGACGGCGATGACGGTCTCCGGGTCCGGGTCGGCCGCCAGCGCGGCGCGCAGCGCCTCGCCGGTGAAGCGGCGGTCCACGGTCGGCACCTTGAACGCCTCGACGCCGATGATGTTGAAGGTGTTCTTGACCGAGGAGTGCACCTGGTCGGCGACCGCGATCCGCAGCCGGGCCTGCGGCCCGACGCCCAGGCGGCGGCGGGCGGTGTCGCGGGCGACCACCAGCGCGGAGAGGTTGCCGGCCGAGCCGCCGGAGACGAAGACGCCGCCGGCCGAGTCCGGCAGGCCCGCGCGGTCCGCTATCAGCCGCAGCACCTGGTTCTCGGCGGCGATCGCGCCGGCCGCCTCCAGCCAGGAGATGCCCTGGAGCGAGGCGCAGGAGACGACCATGTCGAAGAGCAGCGCGGCCTTGGTGGGGGCGCACGGGATGAAGGACAGGTAGCGCGGGCTGTCGGCGGAGATCACCGCGCGGGACAGCTCGTGGTCGTAGAGCTTGAGCACGTCGGCCGGGCTGTTGCCGTGCTGGTTGAGCAGGCCGGACAGCTGGGCGCGCAGGTGCTCGCCGTCGCCGGGGTGGTCCAGCGGGACGGGGTCGTACTGCAGCCGCTCGCGCATGTAGTCGAAAACCAGGTCGACCAGGTCGCTGTCGGGCCGGTGCATGCGGTCGGGGGCTGCGGACACGGGTGTCCCTCTCGGCTGTGGGGTGTCGGGGAGGGTCCGGCGGGGCGGGGGGTTGGCACCGCACGGCCGGACGTGATCAGCGTAGGCAGCGACGGGCCCCGCCCGCGCGTCGGAACGCGGCCGGTCGGGCAGCTTTCCGGCGTCTTCCGCGGGCCCCGCGCAGGATTCCTGCGCGGGGCCCCGGAGGGGTCAGCCGATGAGCTGGGAGAGGACGACGGAGGAGCGGCTGCGCTGGACGCCGGGCTCGCGGCGGATGCGTTCGATGACCGCCTCCAGGTGCCGCATGTCGGCGGCCCGCAGGTGGACCAGCGCGTCCGGGTCGCCGGTGACCGTCCAGGCGGCGATCACCTCGGGGAACTGCCGCAGGCTGGCGAGGATCTCCTCGGGGGCGGTCCGCTCGCGGCAGTAGACCTCGACGAAGGCCTCGGTCTGCCAGCCGAGCACCGAGGGGTCGAGCACCACGGTGAAGCCGCGGACCACCCCGCGCGCCCGCAGCCGGTCGATCCGGCGGCGCACGGCGGTGGCGGAGAGGTTCACCTGGACCCCGATCTCCGCGTAGGAGGCACGGCCGTCCCCGGCCAGCCGGGCGAGGAGGAGGCGGTCGGTCTCGTCCAGGGAGGCCCCGACCGTCTCGTGCGCGCGGCTGCTGGTCATCGGTGCGGGGCTCCACGGGTCGTGCGGCGTCGGGGGCGGGATCGGTGGCGGTGGGGCGGGACCGCTGCGGCCCGCCGAAACGGTTCGGCACCCATTCTGGCGGATGTCAGGAGTGAGTCCACCTCTGACGGATGACGGGACGGGCGCCGGGACGGGCGCCGGGACGGGGGCAGGGCGGCGGCGGGGCGGCGGCGGGGCCGGGCCGGGGCTCAGCCGGTGAGGAGGACGATCTTGCCCCGGGTGCGCCCCTCCGCCACCAGCGCCTGCGCCGAGGCGGCCTGGGCGAGCGGGAAGGTGGAGGCGACGGTCACCGTCAGCCGGCCCTCGTCGGCGAGTGCGGCCAGCTCGGCCAGCCCGGCGGCGTCCGGACGGACCCAGACGTACCGGCCGCCGAGCGCCCGGACCCCGAAGTCGGCGACCGAGGCGATCCGCGCGGGGTCGCCGACCAGTCCGGCCGAGACCGCGACGGCGTCGCCGCCGACCAGGTCCAGCGCGGCGTCCACCCCCTGCGGGGCGAGCGCCCGGACCCGGTCGGCCAGGCCCTCGCCGTAGCGGACCGGCTCGGCCCCCAGCGAGCGCAGGTAGTCGTGGTTGCGCTCGCCGGCGGTGCCGATCACCCGGGCGCCGAAGGCCCCGGCCAGCTGGACCGCCAGGTGGCCCACCCCGCCGGCGGCGGCGTGCACCAGCACGGTGTCCCCGGCGCCCACGCCCACCGCCCGCAGCGACTGGAGGGCGGTGAGCCCGGCCAGCGGCAGCCCGCCGGCCTGCGCCCAGTCCAGCGCGGCC
This sequence comes from Kitasatospora sp. NPDC015120, assembly GCF_043080305.1. Classification (NCBI taxonomy): domain Bacteria; kingdom Bacillati; phylum Actinomycetota; class Actinomycetes; order Kitasatosporales; family Streptomycetaceae; genus Kitasatospora; species Kitasatospora sp. NPDC015120. The sequence continues at coordinate 354,910 of NZ_JBIBVJ010000001.1, forward strand.
GGTCTGCGGGCCAGCGTGCGCACCGGCGCGGCGACCAGCTCCGCGTAGGTGCCGTGCTCCACCGCGTCCTTGCGCACGTAGCCGTAGACCTCGTCGCCGGGGGCGAACTCGGTGACCCCGCCGCCCACCGCGCGCACCACCCCCGCGGCGTCCCAGCCCATCACCAGCGGGAAGTGCGCGTCGAGCAGGCCGTCCAGACGCCCCTCCCGCACCTTCCAGTCGACCGGGTTCACCCCGGCCGCCCTGACCTGCACCAGGACCGAGTCCGGGCCGACCTTCGGATCGGGCAGGTCGGTGTACTCGACCACCTCGGGGCCGCCGTAGCGGTGGATCGCGATTGCCTTCATGGGACCAGCGAAACCCGGACCGGCCGGGATCCCGTTCCGGCCACGCCGCACACGGCCGGGAAGGCTCCGAACCGGCGAGCGGTTCTCGTCACATCGACAGGATGGCCATCGTCACTCTGACGCTAACCGGTTATCATAGATTGCGTCAGATAGACGAAAAGGCTTCACCGCTTGATCGGCCGCACAGAAGGGCACCCGCCCGTGACCACCACCATCACCGAGACCTACGGCGTCGACCCCACCCCGACGCCGCTCGCTCTGCTGCTGCTCGGCCGTGAGGCCGATCCGAACAGCGAGCGCGGCGTCGAGTGCCCCGGCGACCTCCCGCCGGCCTCCGACCCGGACCTCGTCGAGCGCGCCCGGGCGGCCAAGGCCGCGCTCGGCGACCGCGTCTTCATCCTGGGCCACCACTACCAGCGCGACGAGGTGATCGAGTTCGCCGACGTCACCGGCGACTCCTTCAAGCTCGCCCGCGACGCGGCGGCCCGCCCGGAGGCCGAGTACATCGTCTTCTGCGGTGTGCACTTCATGGCCGAGTCGGCCGACATCCTCACCGGGGACGCCCAGAAGGTCGTCCTCCCGGACCTCGCGGCCGGCTGTTCGATGGCCGACATGGCCACCGCCGAGCAGGTCGCCGAGTGCTGGGACGTGCTGACCGAGGCCGGCATAGCCGACGTCACCGTCCCGGTCTCGTACATGAACTCCTCCGCCGACATCAAGGCCTTCACCGGCCGGCACGGCGGCACCATCTGCACCTCCTCCAACGCCCGCCGGGCGCTGGAGTGGGCCTTCGAGCAGGGCCAGAAGGTGCTGTTCCTGCCCGACCAGCACCTCGGCCGTAACACCGCCGTGCGCGACATGGGCTTCTCGCTGGACGACTGCGTGGTCTACAACCCGCACAGGCCGAACGGCGGCCTGACCGCCGAGCAGCTGCGGGACGCGAAGATGATCCTGTGGCGCGGCCACTGCTCGGTGCACGGCCGGTTCACCCTGGACTCGGTGAACGACGTGCGCGAGCGGATCCCCGGCGTCACCGTCCTGGTGCACCCGGAGTGCCGGCACGAGGTCGTCGCGGCCGCCGACATGGTGGGCTCGACCGAGTACATCATCAAGGCGCTGGACGCCGCCGAGCCCGGCTCCAGGTGGGCCATCGGCACCGAACTGAACCTGGTCCGCCGGCTCGCCAAGGCGCACCCGGACAAGGAGATCGTCTTCCTGGACCGGGCGGTCTGCTTCTGCTCGACCATGAACCGGATCGACCTGCCACACCTGGTCTGGGCGCTGGAGTCGCTGGTCGAGGGCCGGGTGCCGAACGTCATCACCGTCGACTCGGAGACCGAGAAGTACGCCAAGGCCGCGCTGGACCGGATGCTGGCGCTGCCGTAGCGGCCCGCCGCCCGGCGGCACGGACGACCAAGGGCGGGCCCCCTCCCCGGTGGGAGGGGGCCCGCCCTCGTGTCTGGCCGAGACGGCGGCTACTCGGGAACGCCCGGGATGAGACCGTCGCCCTCGGACCGCAGCAGTTCGCGGACCTGGTCGATGGTGGCCTCGGCGTCCGGCAGGATCAGGTCGGACGGCTCCAGCGAGTCGTCCGCCAGCGGGGTGCCGAACTGCTTCACGGCGCCGAGCAGCTCGCCGAGCGCCCGGCGGAAGTGGTCCTCGTCCCCCGACTCCAGTGCGGTGAGGAGTTCGTCGTCCAGCTCGTTGAGCCGGTTCAGATGGGCCTCGCCCACCTCGAACTGCCCCTCACCCATGACCCTCATGATCATGCCGTCGGTCTCCCTGTTCCTGGGGATGTCTCGCGGAGGTGCTCCGGAACGGAGCCGGGATCACTTGTTGTAGTTGATCCTCGGGGTGTCCTGCTGCTGCGGTGCGGCGTCCTGCGGGCGGCCCTGCTCGATCGCCTGCGGGCCGGAGGCCGGGGAGCCGCCGGTCAGCTCGGCCTTCATGCGGGCCAGCTCCAGCTCGACGTCCGAACCGCCGGCCACCCGCTCCAGCTCGGCCTCGATGTCGTCCTTGCGGCCGAGGCCGCTGGCGTCGTCGAGCGCACCGGAGGCCAGCAGCTCGTCGATCGCGCCGGCCCGGGCCTGCATCTGCGCGGTCTTGTCCTCGGCCCGCTGGATCGCGAGGCCGACGTCGCCCATCTCCTCCGAGATGCCGGAGAAGGACTCGGCGATCCGGGTCTGCGCCTGAGCCGCGGTGTAGGTGGCCTTGATGGTCTCCTTCTTGGTGCGGAAGGCGTCGACCTTGGCCTGCAGCCGCTGGGAGGCGAGCGTGAGCTTCTCCTCCTCGGCCTGGAGCTGCTGGTACTGCACCTGCAGGTCGTTGATCTGGGACTGCATGTTCGACTTGCGGGTCAGGGCCTCGCGGGCGAGGTCCTCCCGGCCGAGCGAGAGCGCCTTGCGGCCCTGGTCCTCGTACTTCGCCGACTGCTGCTGCAGCTGGGTCAGCTGGAGCTCCAGACGCTTGCGCGAGGTGGCCACGTCCGCGACGCCCCGACGCACCTTCTGCAGCAGCTCCAGCTGCTTCTGGTACGAATAATCCAGCGTCTCACGCGGGTCTTCCGCCCGGTCCAGGGCCTTGTTCGCCTTGGAGCGGAAGATCAGCCCCATACGCTTCATGATTCCGTCGCTCATGGGCCTGGGTGCCCCCTTCTCCGGCCTGCGGTCTCTGTCTCGTTACCAGACACGACGAGTGTATGTGCAGCGAGCGCGTCGCCGCAGTGCACCTGCCTGCAACAAGCCTGCTACAGGTCGGTCCCGCAAAGCCTCATCCGCGGGGTGGATCCCGCTCTCGTTCCACCCGCCGGTCAGCAGAGTGATCCCCTACGGGGAACCCCGGGGAACCCCGAAGCCGGCGGCCCGGGACGCGATCGATATGCGTTTGGTTCCCGGGGGACCCGAGAACGGCGTCCCGCACCCCGTACGCTGGTGGTGTGTTCCGACGCCGTTCAGATGATGCCGCTGCCTCCGCCGCCGTGCTGGAGAAGCAGGACGAGACGACCCAGCCCCGCGACCCGCAGGCGAAGAAGGGCCGGCCCACGCCCAAGCGCAGTGAGGCCGAGGCCAACCGGCGGACCCGGGTGAGCGTGCCCAAGGACCGCAAGGAGGCCACCCGCCAGGCCCGCGAACGGATGCGTTCCGAGCGCGAGAAGCAGCGCACCGCGCTGCTGGAGGGCGACGAGCGCCACCTGCCGGCCCGTGACAAGGGCCCGGTGCGCAAGTTCGCCCGCGACTACGTGGACGCCCGCTGGTCGCTGGCCGAGTTCTTCCTCCCGGCCGCCGTCCTCATCCTGGTGCTCAGCATCGTCAAGGTGCCGGCCCTCCAGCTGCTCTCCACGCTGCTGTTCCTCACCTTCTTCGTCCTGGTGGTCCTGGACTTCGTCCGGCTCGGCTTCGGCCTGCGCAAGCAGCTCGCCGAGCGTTTCGCCGGGCAGAACACCCGCGGCGCGGTCGCCTACGGCCTGATGCGCATCCTGCAGATGCGCCGGCTGCGACTGCCCAAGCCGCAGGTGCGGCGCGGGGAGAAGCCCTGACCGCCGAACCGGTGGACTCCGGCTGGGCCCCTCCCGTCTGGGACGGGCCCGGCCTCTACGCGCTCCCCGGCCAGGGCGGCGGCGGCCACGACCGGGGCGCCCAGGAGCGCGGCGGGTACGACCGCGGGTACGAGCTGACCGGCTACGACCGGCGGCTGCCCTCGCGCAGCGGCTCCTTCGCCGGCGGCGCCGGCCCCTCCCCCGGGCGGCCCGGCTCGCTGCGCAACCTCGTCCGGCAGGAGATGGTCGCCCGGCAGCTCGCCGAGCAGCTCACCGGCCGCACCGGGCAGCGGGTCCTCGACATCGGCTGCGGGCAGGGCACCCAGGCCCTGCGGCTGGCCCGGGCCGGGCACTACGTCACCGGCATCGACTCCGACCCGGCCGCGCTCGGCACCGCCCAGGAGGTGCTCGCCGAGGAGCCCGGGGCGGTGCGGGAACGGGTCCAGCTGCTGATCGGCGACGGTCACCAGTGCGGGCGCTGGTTCGGCGCGCGCAGCTTCGACGTCGTGCTCTGCCACGGCGTGCTGATGTACCTGCCGGACCCCGATCCGATGATCGCCTCGCTGGCCCGGCTGCTCGCCCCCGGCGGGCTGCTCTCGCTGGTGGTGCGCAACCGCGACGCGCTCGCCCTGCGCCCGGCCGCGGCCGGCGACTGGCGGGCCGCGCTGGAGGCCTTCGAGAGCGACCGGTACTACAACCGGCTCGGACTGGCGGCCCGCGCCGACCGGATCGGCGACCTCGCCGTCACCCTCTCCGAGGTGTCCGTGCCGCTGCGGCGCTGGTACGGCGTGCGGGTCTTCACCGACCACGCCCCCGACGACGCGCCGCCGGTCGACGGCCGGCAGCTCGCCCAGCTGCTGGAGGCCGAGGAGCGGGCCGGACGCACCGACCCGTACCGGCAGGTCGCCGCGCTGCTGCACGTCGTCGGGATGAAGTAGCCCCGGAGCCGGGCCGGCCCCGGGGCCACCGCCCGGCGGCTCAGTCCTCGTGCAGGCTCATCGTGTAGACCTCGCGGCCGTCGTCCAGCAGCACCGCGCGGTCCACCCCGTCCTCGGCCAGCTGCTTCCAGTTCTCCCCGATCCAGGTCTCCGCGTCCCCCTGGCCGGCGAACTCCTCCGCCTGGCCGCCGTCCGGGGCCACCACGGTGCCGTCCGCCTTCTCGTACCGCCACGTCCAGACCATGCCCGGCTCCTCCCGCCGACGATCAGCGATGCGCTGTGAGCGCACCCTAAGCCCTCAGGTTGCCCGGCCGGATCTTCGGTATGCGCGGTGCGCGAGGATGGGACGCATGACAGCTGACGCCCCGCTCCCCCGCACCCTGCTCCTCGGCGGCGCCCGGTCCGGCAAGTCGACCAGGGCCGAGCAGCTGCTCGCCCACCACCGGGACGTGCTCTACGTCGCCACCGGCGGCACCCGGGACGGCGACGCCGAATGGGCGCAGCGGGTCGCGCTGCACCGCGAGCGGCGCCCGGCGAGCTGGCGCACCGCCGAGACCTGCGACCTGGAGGCGGTGCTGGCCGACACCGCCGACCCGGCGCCGGTGCTGGTCGACTGCCTGGGGCTGTGGCTGACCGCGGTCATGGACGAGTGCGGTGCCTGGGACGACGCGCTCTGGGCGGACGGCGGCGAGGCCGCGGTGCAGCGGCGCTGCGCGGCGCTGGCGGCGGCCTGGGCCGGCACCCGGCGGCCGGCGGTCGCGGTCAGCAACGAGGTGGGCATGGGCGTCGTCCCGGCGACCGCGGCCGGCCGCCGGTTCCGCGACACCCTGGGCCGGCTCAACATGGCGGTCGCCGACGCCTCCGAGCGGGTGCTGCTGGTCGTGGCGGGGCAGGTGCTCACGGTCAAGCCCGCCGCCGGCTGAACGGCGGCCCGGCCCTTCCCGCCTTTCGGCGCCGGCGCCCCTCCGGTGAACACCCGCGGCGTGTAGCCTTCCGGACGATGGACACGACCGTGGATCTCGATACGTTCTCCTCGCTCGTCGAGCGCCCCGACGAGAGCGCCCGGCGCGCCGCCGAGGAGCGGTGGCAGGAGCTGGACCGGCCGCGCAACGGCCTCGGCAAGCTGGAGGAGCTGGGCGCCTGGCTGTCGTCCGTGCAGGGGCGTTCCCCGGTGCGGCCGCTGTCGGCGCCCAAGGTGGTGCTGTTCGCCGCCGACCACGGGGTGGCCCGCCTCGGGGTGTCCCGGCTGCCCGCGCAGGGCGGCACGGCGGCACGGGTGCGCTCGGTGCTCGACGGCACCGCGCCGGTCGCGCTGCTCGCCCGCCGCTTCGGCGCCGGGGTGCGGGTGGTGGACGTCGCGGTCGACGCCGATGCCGCGGAGTTCCCCGCCGAGGTGACGGCGCACCGGGTGCGGCGCGGCTCCGGGCGGATCGACGTCGAGGACGCGCTGACCCCCGAGGAGACCGCCCGGGCGTTCCGGGCCGGTATGGCGGTGGCCGACGAGGAGGCCGACGCCGGGACGGACCTGGTGGTGCTGGGCGACCTCGGGGTCGGCTCGACCACGGTGGCGGCGGTGCTGGTCGGCGCGCTCTGCGGGACGGACGCGGCGGCGGTCACCGGGCGCGGGTCGGGCATCGACGACCGGGTGTGGATGGTCAAGTGTGCGACGGTGCGGGACTCGCTGCGCCGGGCCCGGCCGGTGCTGGGCGACCAGCTGGCGCTGCTGGGGGCCACCGGCGGCGCGGACTTCGCGGCGGTCACCGGGTTCCTGCTGCAGGCCGCGGTGCGCAAGCTGCCGGTGGTGCTGGACGGGGTGGTCTCGGCGGCCTGCGCGCTGGTCGCGCAGCGGATCGCGTTCCGGGCACCGGAGTGGTGGCGGGCCGGGCAGACCAGCGGTGAGCCGGCGCAGGCGAAGGCGTACGACCGGCTGACCCTGACGCCGTTGCAGGAGCAGGGCATCACCATGGGCGAGGGGGTCGGCGCGCTGATGGCGCTGCCGCTGCTCCAGGCGGCGGCGGACACGCTGGCCGAGGAGGTGCCGGAGGTGTTCGTCCCGGCCGCGCCCAAGGAGCCGGCCCGGCTGCCGACGGCGGCGGAGCTGCTGGGGAAGCTGTAGCGGGAGTCCGGGGGCCCGGGCCGCGTCGGTGACGACGGGTCCGGGCCCTTTCGTCGTGTCCGAGTGGTCGGTGGGTGGTTGGTGTGCGGGACGGGCTGCGGTTCGCGTTCGGGACCCTGTCGGTGCTGCCGGTGCGGGTGCGGCGCTGGGACCGGGAGGCCGGGGGGCGGGCGATGGTGCTCGCACCGCTGGTCGGGGTGGTGCTGGGGGCGGTCGCGGCGGCGGCGGGGGCGCTGGTCGCCTGGCGCGCGGGCGGGGCGCTCGGCGCGGTGGCGGCGGTCGGGGCGCTCGCGGTGCTCACCCGGGGGCTGCACCTGGACGGGCTCGCGGACGTCGCGGACGGCCTGGGCAGCGGGAAGCCCGCCGAGGACGCGCTGCGGATCATGAAGCAGTCGGACATCGGCCCGTTCGGGGTGCTCACCCTCGTCCTCGTGCTGCTGGCGCAGGTGGCCGCGCTGGCCGGGCAGTTCGCCGTCTCCCCGCTGCGCGGCGCGCTCGCGGTGCTCGCGGCGGCGGTGGCGGCGCGGTGCGCGCTCGCCTGGGGGTGCCTGCGGTCGGTGCCGGCGGCCCGGCCGGGCGGGTTGGGCGCGATGGTGGCGAGCGCGGTGGCGCCGGGTGCGGCTCTCGTCTCGACGGGCGGCGCGGCCGCTCTGCTCGCTCTCGCCGGGTCGGCCGACGGTGCGTCAACTCTGCTTCTCCCGCTGGCCGTTGCGCTGGGCACTGGCGGAGCCCTGCTGCTGCGGCGGCGCTGTGTGCGACGGTTCGGCGGGATCACCGGGGACGTGCTCGGGGCGATGGCGGAGGCCGCCGCGACCGGCACGCTGCTGGTCCTCGCGCTGCTGCGCTGAGGGAGGACGCCAAAGCCCGTGCGCCGAAAGGCGGTACACCGGGCGGCGCGTGATCCCACCATGCGGACTACCATGCGGGGAGCACCGCAGCCCTGCACCGTCGCAGGTCCTGCCCGTCCGGCGCGCGTTGGGGCGCCGGGGCCTCTGGTGTGCGCGACCGCCGCGGCGGTGGGCGCGCGCAGCCAGGGGTCCCGGGTCCGGCGGACACCGGCCGGTCGGCCTGGCCGGCGGTCCCGGGCTGCGCCGGTGCGGCACCAGCGCCGCGACCGGTCGTGGACCGCGAAAGAACAGGACGTTTTACGTGACTGCATTGTCTGTGAGCACCTCCGCCGCCGCCTCGCTGCGTGCGGACGCCCTGGTGATCGGCGTGGCGAAGGGCCCCAAGGGCATCGCGCTGGCCCCCGGCGCCGAGGCCGTGGCCGAGGCGTTCGAGGGCAAGCTGGCCGAGGTGCTCAGCACGCTGGGCGCCACCGGCGCCGAGGGCGAGACCGTCAAGGTCCCCTCCCCCGCCGGTCTGAAGGCCGCGCTCGTGCTCGCGGTCGGTCTCGGTGACGCCGCCGAGGGCGGGTACGAGCTGGAGGCCCTGCGCCGCGCCGCCGGTGTCGCCGCCCGCACCCTGGCCGGTGCCAAGAAGGCCGCGCTGGCCCTGCCGGCCGAGTCGGCCGACGAGATCGAGGCGGTCGCGCTGGGCGCCCTGCTCGGTTCGTACGCGTTCGGCACCTACAAGAACAACGGTGGCAAGGAGCCGGTCGGCGAGCTGGTGCTGCTGTCGACCCGCAAGGGCAGCAAGGAGGCCAAGGCCGCGGTCGAGCGCGCCCTGGTCGTCGGCGAGGAGATGAACCGCGCCCGCGACCTGGTCAACACCGCCCCCAACGACCTGAACCCGAAGTCCTTCGCCGCGCTCGCCCAGGCGGCCGGCAAGGAGCACGGCCTCAAGGTCGAGGTGCTGGACGAGAAGGCGCTGCTCAAGGGCGGCTTCGGCGGCCTGCTCGGCGTCGGCAACGGCTCGGTCAACCCGCCGCGTCTGGTGAAGGTCGCGTACACCCACCCGAAGGCGAGGGCCAGCCTGGCGTTCGTCGGCAAGGGCATCACCTACGACTCGGGCGGCATCTCGCTGAAGCCGGCCGGCCACAACGAGACCATGAAGTGCGACATGGCCGGCGCGGCCGCGGTGTTCGCCGCCGTCGTCTCCGCCAAGCGTCTCGGCCTGCAGGTCAACGTCACCGCCTGGCTGGCGCTGGCGGAGAACATGCCGTCCGGCTCGGCCACCCGCCCGGGCGACGTGCTGCGGATGTACGGCGGCAAGACCGTCGAGGTGCTGAACACCGACGCCGAGGGCCGCCTGGTGCTGGCCGACGCCATCGTGCGCGCCGGCGAGGAGAACCCGGACGTGATCGTCGACGTCGCGACCCTGACCGGCGCGATGATGATGGCGCTGGGCAGCCGCACCTTCGGGGTGATGGCGAACGCCGACGAGCTGCGCGACAGCCTGCACACGGCCGCCGGCGAGGTGGGCGAGCAGTCCTGGCCGATGCCGCTGCCGGCCGAGCTGCGCAAGGGCATGACCGAGTCGACCGTCGCCGACCTGGCCAACATGGGCGAGCGGATGGGCGGCGGCCTGGTGGCCGGCCTGTTCCTGAAGGAGTTCGTGGCCGAGGGCATCGACTGGGCCCACCTGGACATCGCGGGCCCGGCGTTCCACGAGGGCGCGCCGTTCGGCTACACCCCCAAGGGCGGCACCGCCTCCGCGGTGCGCACCCTGGTCCGCTTCGCCGAGCAGAAGGCGGCGGGCGGCAAGGCCTGACGGCCGGGGACGACCGAGGGACGGGGTCCGGCGCACGGCGCGCCGGGCCCCGTCCGGCTTCCCGGGGGCCGGTTACCTGTCGGTAGGGGACGCCGGGCGGCCACCGCACCCCTGTTCGCTGCGGGCGAAACTTTGTTCCGCAGTGCGGAACCAGGGGCTCCGCCGGCCCGCCGACCGGTCGGGCCGACCCCGGCCAACCCGGCCCTGAGCTGCGACGATGCCCCTCCGTCCGGGGTGTTCCCAGCCCTGCGACCACCCCTCGGGACACCCCTGGAGCGGACCCGGACATCAGCTGCCGCGAACAAGTGCGAAGATGTATTTCCGGCACGACTGGGCGCCCCACAAAGGCTTCCGACCCACCGGACCGCGACCGGCCCGGCGATCCACACCCCATTGCATGGAGGACGTGACGTGGCGAACGACGCCAGCACCGTTTTCGACGTAGTCATTCTCGGAGGCGGAAGCGGCGGTTACGCCGCGGCGCTCCGCGGCGCCCAGCTGGGCCTGAGCGTCGCCCTGGTCGAGAAGGGTGAGCTTGGCGGTACCTGCCTGCACCGCGGCTGCATCCCGACCAAGGCCCTGCTGCACGCGGCCGAGATCGCCGACGAGACGAAGGAGGCCGCCGAGTTCGGCGTGCTGGCCACCTTCCAGGGCATCGACATCAACGGCGTCCACAAGTACAAGGACGACGTCATCGCCGGCCTGTACAAGGGTCTGCAGGGCCTGGTGGCGTCCCGCAAGGTCACCTTCGTCCAGGGCGAGGGCAAGCTCTCCTCGCCGACCTCGGTGGACGTCAACGGCCAGCGCATCGAGGGCCGCCACATCGTCCTGGCCACCGGTTCCGTGCCGCGCTCGATCCCGGGCCTGGAGATCGACGGCAACCGCGTCATCTCCTCGGACCACGCCCTCAAGCTCGACCGCATCCCGAAGTCGGCCGTCATCCTCGGCGGCGGCGTGATCGGCGTCGAGTTCGCCTCGGTCTGGAAGTCGTTCGGCGTCGACGTCACCATCGTCGAGGCCCTGCCGCACCTGGTCCCGCTGGAGGACGAGAACTCCTCCAAGCTGCTGGAGCGCGCCTTCCGCAAGCGCGGCATCAAGTTCGAGCTGAAGGCCCGCTTCTCGGGCGTCGAGTACACCGAGACCGGTGTGCGCGTCTCCACCGAGAACGGCAAGCAGATCGACGCCGACCTGCTGCTCGTCGCCATCGGCCGCGGCCCGGTCTCGGCCGGCCTCGGCTACGAGGAGAACGGCGTCGCGATGGACCGCGGCTACGTCCTCGTCGACGAGTACATGCGCACCAACGTGCCGACCATCTCGGCCGTCGGTGACCTCGCCCCGACCCTGCAGCTGGCGCACGTCGGCTTCGCCGAGGGCATCCTGGTCGCCGAGCGCCTGGCCGGCCTCAAGCCGGTGCCGATCGACTACGACGGCGTCCCGCGCGTGACCTACTCCAACCCCGAGGTGGCCTCCGTCGGCATCTCCGAGGCCAAGGCCGTCGAGCTGTACGGCAAGGAGAAGGTCGTCACCCTCAAGTACAACCTGGCCGGCAACGGCAAGAGCAAGATCCTGAAGACCGCCGGCGAGATCAAGCTCGTCCAGGTCAAGGACGGCGCCGTGGTCGGTGTCCACATGGTCGGCGCCCGCATGGGCGAGCAGGTCGGCGAGGCCCAGCTGATCTACAACTGGGAGGCCCTGCCGGCCGAGGTCGCGCAGCTCATCCACGCCCACCCGACCCAGTCCGAGGCCCTCGGCGAGGCGCACCTGGCGCTGGCCGGCAAGCCGCTGCACGCGCACGACTGATCGCGCCCCCCACCCCCCATTCCAGTTCGCAAGACTTGATAGGAGTCGCTGAAACCATGGCGGTCTCAGTAACACTGCCCGCGCTGGGCGAGAGCGTTTCCGAGGGCACCGTCACCCGTTGGCTGAAGGCCGAGGGTGAGCGCGTGGAGGTCGACGAGCCGCTGCTCGAAGTCTCCACCGACAAGGTCGACACCGAGATCCCGGCCCCGGCCTCCGGCATTCTGGCCTCGATCAAGGTCGGCGAGGACGAGACCGTCGAGGTCGGCGCCGAGCTGGCGATCATCGACGACGGCTCGGGCGCCCCGGTCGCCGCGCCGGCCCCGGCCGCCGAGGCCGCCCCGGCCGCCCCGGCCCCGGTCGCGGAGGCTCCGGCCGCCGCCCCGGCCCCGGTCGCCGAGGCCCCGGCGGCCCCCGCCGCCGCTCCGGCCGCCCCGGCCGGCGACGCCACCCCGGTGCTGCTGCCCGCGCTGGGCGAGTCGGTCACCGAGGGCACCGTCACCCGCTGGCTGAAGGCCGAGGGCGACACCGTCGAGGTCGACGAGCCGCTGCTGGAGGTCTCCACCGACAAGGTCGACACCGAGATCCCGTCGCCGGTCGCCGGCACGCTGGTGAAGATCCTGGTCGGCGAGGACGAGACGGCCGAGGTCGGCGCCCAGCTCGCGCTGATCGGTGCCGCCGGTGCCGTCGCCGCCGCCCCGGCCGCGCAGGCCCCGGCCGCCCCGGTCGCGCAGGCTCCGGCCGCCGCGCCGGCTCCGGTCGCCCCGGCCCCGGCTCCGGCTCCGGCTCCGGCCCCGGCCCCCGCCGCTCCGGCCGCCCCGGTGGCCGCCCCGGCTCCGGTGGCCGCCCCCGCTCCGGCTGCCCCGGCTGCTCCGGCTCCGGCGGCCGCTCCGGCCGCCCCGGCCCCGGCCGCTCCGGTGGCCGACGCCGGTGACGCCTACGTCACCCCGCTGGTGCGCAAGCTCGCCTCCGAGCACAACGTCGAGCTGTCCTCCGTCGCCGGCACCGGCGTCGGCGGCCGCATCCGCAAGCAGGACGTCCTGGCCGCCGCCGAGGCCGCCAAGGCCGCCGCCCAGGCCCCGGCCCCGGCCGCCGCCGCTCCGGCCGCCGCCGCGCCGAAGGCCACCGCCGCGCCGTCCGCCCTGCGCGGCCAGACGGTCAAGATGACCCGCATGCGCAAGGTCATCGGCGACAACATGATGAAGGCCCTGCACGAGCAGGCGCAGCTCACCAGCGTGGTCGAGGTGGACGTCACCCGGATCATGTCGCTGCGCGCCAAGGCCAAGGACGGCTTCCTCGCCCGCGAGGGCGTCAAGCTCTCCCCGATGCCGTTCTTCGTCAAGGCCGCCGCCCAGGCGCTGAAGGCCCACGCGGTCATCAACGCCCGGATCAACGACGCCGAGGGCACCATCACCTACTTCGACACCGAGAACATCGGTATCGCGGTGGACTCGGAGAAGGGTCTGATGACCCCGGTCATCAAGGGGGCGGGCGACCTCAACATCGCCGGCATCTCCAAGAAGACCGCCGAGCTGGCCGGCAAGGTGCGCGACAGCAAGATCACCCCGGACGAGCTGTCCGGCGCCACCTTCACCATCAGCAACACCGGTTCGCGCGGCGCGCTGTTCGACACCGTCATCGTGCCGCCGAACCAGGCCGCGATCCTGGGCATCGGCGCCACCGTCAAGCGCCCGGTGGTCATCGAGTCCGACGGCGGCACCGCCATCGGCATCCGTGACATGACCTACCTGTCGCTCTCCTACGACCACCGCCTGGTGGACGGCGCCGACGCCGCCCGCTACCTGGTGGCGGTCAAGGAGATCCTGGAGGCCGGCGAGTTCGAGGTCGAGCTCGGCCTGTAAGGCCCCGGGAGTCCGCTCCGCAGCACCGGAACCCCGCACCGTCCCCGGACGGCGCGGGGTTCCGCGCGTCCGGGACCGGTCACGGGCGCCGGGGCCGGGGCAGGGGCTTCGCGCCGGTGCGGGTTTTTCGCGCGGTTCCGGGTGATTCACCCGTTCTTCGCATGCGCGCATGCGGCCGAACAGGGATGCTGGAGCGGTGATGGACGAGACCGACTTCTGGCTGATCATCGACGAGACCCGGGAGGCCGCCGAGGGCGACCCCGACGAGCAGGCGGACCGCCTGGTGGAGCGGCTCGGCGAGCTGGCCCCGGACGATGTGATCGACTTCGCCCGGCTCTTCGAGGCCCGCTTCCAGCGCGCCTACCGCTACGACCTGTGGGGCGCGGCGTACCTGCTGCTGGGCGGGGCCTCCGAGGACTCCTTCGACTACTTCCGGTGCTGGCTGATCGGCCAGGGCCGGGAGGTCTTCGAGGGCGGCCTGCACGAGCCGGACGACCTGGCCGACCTGCTGCCGGAGTTCGACGAGGAGGAGGACGGCGAGGCCGAGGACCTCGGCTACGCCGCCGACGAGGCGTACGAGCAGCTGACCGGGCTGCCGCTGCCCGAGGTGGGCGGGCGGCAGCCCGCGCGGCCGTCCGGAGCCGCCTTCGACTTCGACGACCCGGACGTCATGGCGAAACGGTTCCCCAAGCTCTGGGAGCGGTACGGGGATTGACGGCGCCCGGCGCGCCGGGCCGCTCAGGTGGTGGAGCCGCCCGCCGCGCCGGTGTCCTGCTTGATGCCCTTGAGGATCTGGTCCAGGGCGGTGGGGTCGGGCGCTCCGGCGGCGTCGTCCACCCCTCCCTCGAAGGCCACGTAGCCGCCGCCCTTGGCCGGGACGGCCGCCATCAGGATGTAGCCCTTGCTGCCGTCCGCCGTCACGATGTGCCAGCGCACCGCGTAGCCGGAGATGCCGGCCACCGTGGTGCTGGACGAGCCGGCGTCGGTGTGCGAGGTGATGTTGGTGAAGATCGCCGCCGCGTAGGCCGGCATCGCCGCCTCGGCCGCCGCGCGGGCGGTGCTGCCGGAGATGGTGTCCTTCTCGATCGAGAACTGGCCGCGGATGCAGTTGCCGCCGCCGGGGCAGGTGTACTGGCCGGTGCCGAGGAAGACCGTCGAGTGCGAGCCCTCGGTGCTCGCCTCCCAGCCCTCGAAGACCGGCACCGTGATGGCGTGCTGCGGGTCCGCCACGGTGTCCTTGACCACCGGGGACGGGCGCGGCGGCGTGGTGGGCGGCGGCGAGACCGGTTTGGTGGTGGTCGGGGCCGGAGTCGTGGCGGTCGGGCTCGGGGTGTCGGTGACGGTGACGGTGGTCACCGGCTTCGGGTCGGCGGACGGGCCGTCGCCGCCGCTGTTGAGCGCGATGGCGGCGACGATGCCGACCACGGCCAGGACCCCGACCCCGATGCCGACGGCCGTGCCGGTCTTGATCCGGTTCGGCCGGGAGGGCGGCGGGTAGGCGGCCGGCGGGTAGCCGTAGCCCGGCGGGTTCTGCGCCGGGTAGCCGTAGCCGGGCTGTCCCTGCTGCGGAGCGCCGTACCCGTAGGAGGGCGGCGCGGACGCGGCGGGCTGGCCGCCGGGGCTCTGCCAGGAGACCTGTGTCGGGGCGTCGGCAATCGGGCCGCCGCCCGCCTGGACGGGGCGCACGTCACTGGTCCAGGCCGTGCCGTCCCACCAGCGCTCATGACCGGCCGTGCCGTCCGCACCCGGAACCGGGTACCACCCGGGAGGCGTCGAGTTGCTCACGGCAAGACCGTACCCGTCCGGGTGACGCTCCAGACAGACCGGGTTTGTCACGACTCTGCACCACCCGTGTACCGGCCCTGACGCCCCGTCAATTCTCGGCCCCGGGTCCGCGGGCCCCGCCGGGATTCAGCCGGCCAGCGGGCGGGCCATCCAGATGTCGTCGACGTACGCACCGTCGATGAGGAACTCCTCGGCGAGCGAGCCCTCCTCCACGAAGCCGCAGCGCGCGTAGAGCGCGCGGGCCGGGGCGTTGTGGCCGAGCACCCGCAGGCTGATCTTCCGGGCGCCCTGGGCCCGGGCCACCCGGCAGGCCTCCTCGACCAGCGCGACGCCGATGCCGCGGCCGCGGGCGGAGGCGTCGACGGCCAGGCCCTGGATCTGGCGCACGTGCTGGTTGCTGAGCAGCGGGGTCGCCGGGACGACCCGGACGTAACCGACGATCCGGCCGTCGAGCAGGGCGAGGTGGAACTGGTCCGGGGTGTGGCGCTCGTCGAACACCCCCGCGTCCTCGGCGGGCCGCTGGCCGACGTCGGCCAGCGGGGTCCAGGTGGCACGGTTGAGGACGGCGAGCTCCTGCTCGTCCTCGGCTCGGGCAGGTCGGATGATCAGATGGTCCGTTTCGCGCATGCGGGGCATGCTAACGAGCGGCGGCGCGGACGCGCACGGAATTACCGCCCCGCCCCGGGACCCGGCGGAGCGGGCGTTCCCGCCCGGACCGGCGTGCGGCTGCGAGGATGGGCGCATGAGAATCGCGGTCACAGGATCCACGGGACTGATCGGCTCGGCCCTCGTCGACTCGCTGCTGGCGGACGGGCACCAGGTGGTGCGGCTGGTCCGGCACCGCTCGAAGACCGGACCGCGGCCGGACGGCACCACCGCCATCGGCTGGAACCCGCTGCTGGGCCAGGTCGACCGGGCCGGGCTGGCCGGCGTCGACGCGGTGGTGCACCTCGCGGGCGCCGGTGTCGGCGACCGCCGCTGGAGCGAGTCCTACAAGCGGGAGATCCGGGAGAGCCGGGTGCTCGGCACCGAGACCCTGGCCGCCGCGCTGGCCGGGCTGGACGAGCCGCCGAAGGTCTTCGTCAGCGCCTCGGCGGTCGGCTACTACGGCCAGACCGGGGACCGGGTGATCGACGAGTCCTCGCCCGCCGGGGACGACTTCCTGGCCGGGGTCTGCACGGAGTGGGAGGCCGCCGCCGGACCGGCCGAACGGGCCGGGATCCGGGTGATCCACCCGCGCACCGGGCTGGTGCTCTCCGCGGCCGGCGGCGCGGGCGCGCGGCTCTTCCCGCTGTTCCGGCTCGGCCTCGGCGGGCGGCTCGGCGACGGCCGGCAGTACTGGAGCTTCATCTCGCTCGCCGACGAGGTCGCCGCGCTGCGCTTCCTGATCGACCGGGAGGACCTCGTCGGTCCGGTCAACCTGACCGCGCCGGAGCCGGTGACCAACGCCGAGCTGACGACCGCGCTCGGGCGGGCGCTGCACCGGCCGACGCCGTTCCCGGTGCCGAGGGCCGTGCTGGAGGCCGTCCTGGGCGAGCTGGCGGTCGAGGTGGTCGGCAGCCACCGGGTGGTGCCGCGCCGGCTGCTGGACGCGGGCTTCCGGTTCGCGCACCCGGACGTCGACTCGGCGGTGCGGGCGGCGCTCTGAGGAGGGGTCGGCGGGGCCGGGCGCGCGGTCGCGCCCGGCCCTTCGCGTAGCCGCGCTACTAGCCGCGCTACGACGTTCACCCTGGCCAGGGGCATATGCCGGGCGGAGGCCGGGCAACCGCCGCGAGGGGCTCCGGCAGGGGGCGCACGGGAGCACGGGACAGGCGCGTTGCACGCCCCCGGTGACCGTGCGCGCCCGCCGGGCGGCATCGCGGCCGGATCGGCGCACAGTCCGTGACGGCGCCCCCACTGGATGCGAGCCCTCCCCTTCCCCGCCCCCGATCCGGCCCGGTGGGACTGTCTGACCGCCGCACTGACGGGGCATCACACCGGTCGGACCGTGTCCCAGCACCCCGCTGCCTGCGCCGGCCCGAAACATCCGGGACCAGGGAGGGAGCCCCCCGTGCCCACGTACGACTTCATCCGCCGCACCCGCCGACAGTCCGATCCGGACGTCGTCGTGGTGGGAGCCGGCCTCGCGGGCCTCGCCGCCGCCCGCGTGCTCACCGGCCGCGGCCTCGCCGTCCAGGTCCTGGAGGCCGCGGACCGCATCGGCGGCCGCGCCGCCTCCCACGAACTGGACGGCTTCCGCCTCGACCACGGCAGCCACCTGCTGAACACCGCCTTCCCCGAGCCGCGCCGCGTGCTCGACCTCGACCGCCTCGACCTGCGCCCGCTCACCCCGGGCGTCCTGGTGCACCACGGCGGGCGCCGGTACCGGGTCGGGGACCCGCAGCTGACCACCGCCCGGCAGGCCGCCGCCCGGGCGCCGCTGGGCAGCCCGCTGGACAAGGCGCGCCTCGGCGGCTGGCTCAACCGGCTCGCCGCCACCCCGCCCGCCCGGCTGACGGCCCGGCCGGAGACCACCGCCGCCCGGGCGCTCGGCGAACGCGGGCTCGCCCCGCGGACCGTCGACGGCCTGCTGCGCCCGCTGCTCGGCGCCCTGCTCAGCGATCCCGCCCTGGGCACCAGCAGCCGGGTCGCCGACCTGGTGCTGCGCTGCTACGCGCGCGGCCGGCTCTGTCTGCCCGCCGGGGGGATCGAGGCCGTGCCGGCCCAGCTGGCCGCCGGCCTTCCCCCCGGCACCGTCCGCCCCGGAGTGCGGGTCACCGCGATCGCGGCGGACGGCGTGGAGACCGCCGGCCACGGGCGGATCGGCGCGCAGGCGGTGGTCGTCGCGACCGACCCCCGCTCCGCGGCGGAGCTGCTGCCCGGACTGCGGTTGCCGGACTTCCACCCCGTCACCACCTTCTACCACGCGGCCGACCGGGCCCCGCTCGGCGAGGCCGCCCTGCTGCTGGACGGCGACCGGCCGGGCGGGCGACCGTCGCTGGTCTCCCACTCGCTGGTGCTCAGCGAGCTGCACCCCTCGTACGCCCCGCCCGGGCAGGCGCTGATCGCCACCACCGTGCTCGGCCGCCGCAGCTTCGACTCCGGCGGGCCCGCCGCGCTGGAGCCCGCCGTGCGCGGACGGCTGGCGGAGCTCTACGGCACCCCGGCCGACGGCTGGCAGTTCCTCAGCGTGCGCCACCTGCCGGACGCGGTGCCGGCCATGCCGCCGCCGCACAACACCCGGCGCCCGGTGCGGCTGCTGGCCGGGCTGTACGTCTGCGGCGACCACCGGGACACCAGCAGCGTGCAGGGGGCGCTGGTCTCCGGACGGCGCGCGGCCGAGGCCGTGGTGCGCGACCTCGGGCTGCCGGCCGCCGCACGGGAGGCGGCGGCGGCCTGACGGCCCGCCACGACGGGGCACGCGGTCCGGCCGCCGGACCGGCGACGGCCGGAGACGGACCGGCGACGGGCCGCGTGCCGCTCTGCCGATGGGACCGCCGCGTCCTGCTCGGCCCCGACGTCCTGGGCCGGGCGCACGCCGACGCCCCGGTCGACGCGCGCTCTCCCCGTTCGGCCTGGCCGTGCCGGTGGTCCTGCCCTGACACGGGACCGGCCTCGCCCGGCCCCGTCCTGTCGGTGCTGCGCGGCTCCGGTGAGCTGCCCACCGGGTTCGGCGCGCTGGTCGTGGCCACCGGCGCGGTCGGTGGGTTCGGCCCGGTCCTCGCCGTGGCCGTGCTGCTCAGCGGCGACACTCCGGCGCGCACCGCCGTCGTCCGGCGGCCTTCGCGGTGATCACCGCCGTCGTGGTGGCCGGTGCCCCCCGCGCCCGCCCGGATGACCGGGCTGATCCGGCGCACCCTGTGCACCCTGCGCACCTCCGGCCGGTTCGCCGTGCGCACCGTGATCCCGCTGCTCGCCGCCCTGGTCGCCGCAGCACTCCGGCCGGAGCCGGACATGCTGCCCGGCGCGCCGGAGGGCATCGGCATCGGCTCCGGCTTCCTCGCCCCGGTGTTCCTTCGTGGTCGGCGGTACGGACCTCGGCCCGGACGCGCTGCTCGCCCCGGTCCTCCTGCTCCTGCTGCCGGCCCTGCGCGGGCCGCCCGCCAGCCCTGCTCGCTCCCCGCCGGGCCGGGGGCGGCGCGACCTGACCGCGCTCGGCCTGTCCGGGGCGGGCCGGCTCGCGGTGGTGCTGTTCGCGCTGACCGCGCAGCGGCTGCACTGGGGCGTCCGGCCGCCGGCCGCCGTCGGGGGCGGCCGGCCGCGGGTGAACGCCGGGAGCCGGTGGTCCTCGGGCCGGTCAGATCACCCCCGCCTGGCGGGCCGTCTCCTCGAACGCGCGGGCGACCGGGCTGCCCCGGTACGGGGTGAGCCGGCGGTGGAAGTCGCGCACGTACTCCAGCGACCGGGCCGACCGCATCTCCCCCGCCGCCCGCAGCGCGTCGGTCGCCATGCCACAGGCCTCGTCGAGGTCGCCCATGCCGAGCCGGGCGGTGGCCAGCACCAGCCGGCAGAAGATCCGGCTGCGGGCGTACGCGGGCGAGCGCAGCCGCAGCGACTTCTCGGCGTGCTGGGCGGCCGTCCGCCACTGCTGGAGGTCCCGGTAGCAGTGCGCGAACTCGTCGGAGAGCTGCGCCTCGTCGAAGAACCGCGCCCAGGACGGCAGGTCGTCCCCGGTCCGGGCGGCCGCCAGCGCCCGTTCGGCCCGCACCAGCGCGGTGGTGCAGGAGCGGACGTCGCCGAGCAGGCCGTGCCCGCGCGCCTCGGCGGCGTGCAGCAGCGCCTGCACGGTCGGCGGCACCGCCGGGCCCACGCCCTGCTGGGCGACCCGGGCCAGCTGGACCGCCTCCCGGCCGTGCCCGAGGTGCACGGCCTGCTGGCTCATCGTCACCAGGACGTAGCCGCCGAGCGCGCGGTCCCCGGCGGCCTGGGAGAGCCGCAGCGCCTGGACGAAGTAGCGCTGGGCCAGACCGTGCGCGGCGATGTCGAAGGACGTCCAGCCGGCCAGCCGGGTGAGGTCGGCGACGGCGCCGAACAGGGCGCGGCCGATCTGCTCGCCGTAGCGGCCGCGCAGCATCGGCTCGGCCTCGCTCTCCAGGTAGCGGACCAGCGCCTGGCGGGCGTGGCCGCCGCCGTAGGCGTGGTCCAGCGCGCGGAAGAGGTCGCCGACGGCGCGGATGGCGGCGATGTCGCCGCGGCCGACGCGCAGCGCGGGGCGCTGCTCGCGGCCGGCGTCGTGGTACGGCGGCTCGACGGCGATCGGCGGGCGGCGGCTCTGGGTGGGCACCCGGGCGCCGAGCGCGGCGGCGCCGGCCTGCGCGGCGGCGCCGGTGCCGGTCCGGGTGCCCGGGGCGGCGGCCGCGGCCGGGCCGCGCGGTCCGGGGCCGGCGGGCGCGCCGGGCGGTCCGGCGGGCAGCGGCGCACCGGCCGCGGGGTCGGGCCGCACCAGGGTGGAGCCGTCCCTGGCGACCCGCTCGTCGGTGCGGCCGATCAGCCAGTCGCGGCTGGGCACCACCAGGCCGGCCGGGGTGAAGGCGATCCGGCGCAGCTCGGACTGCGGCCCGTTGTCCTTGCGCCACATGCTCGCCACGATGTCCACCGCCTCCTGCGGCGTCTCGGCGAACTCCAGGCCGGCGTAGACCGGGGCGCAGGCGTCCAGGCCGAGGTCCTGCGCGGTGAGCCGGCGGCCGAGCCGCCGGGTGAACACCTCGGCGATCAGCGCCGGGGTGGCGCCGCGGGGCTGCTGGCCGCGGAGCCAGCGGGTGACGGAGGTCTTGTCGTAGCGCAGGTCGAGGCCGTGCTCCAGGCCGAGCTGGTCGACCCGGCGGGCCAGGCCGGCGTGCGAGAAGCCGGCCTCCTCGATCAGCGCGGCGAGCTGGAGGTTCTGGGTGGCGCCGGACGGCTGGTGCCGCTCGGGTGCGTGGCGCTCGGGCGGTGCGTGGCGCTCGGGCGGCACGGGCCGGTCGGCGGCCGCGTGCCGGTCGGCGGGTGTGGCCTGCTCGGGCAGCCGCAGGTCGGCGGCGGCGGCCGGGGCGTCGGGGGCGTCCGGAAGGGCCCGGCCGACCGGACCTCGGTGCTGGTCGAGCGGGTCGAGCGGTCCGTACGCCGGGCTGTCGGTTGCAGGCCTTTGGGGCATAGTCAGTCAACACCTCTCGGACGCCGCACCGGCTCCACCAGCGGTTCGGCTGCCTGTGGCGACGCCCCCTGTCGGGAATCGGCGTGAATGTAGCGAGCATTCGGGCGCTATGGGTGGTTCTGACCGAGCAATCCTCCGAACGGGTGAAGCATCCGCGCCCATTGTGGGGAAGACACCTCAGGGTGGGTTTGGCTTCGAGGGCGTCCGCCGGCCGACGGCCGCGCCGACGGCGCGATGGCGGGCAACACCACAGTTCAGCGGGGTGCTGTGGGGGGTCGCCACACAGCAGAGCGACCCCCGGATCGCCGCCCCTCCCGACCGCGGACAGCACGCCGACCCACCGGCCCCACCGCCCCCGCCGGCCCCCCGGTCCGGTCCGACGGCGCCCGGACGACCGCCGGCCGCATGGCTCCCACCCCCATGCCCGTACCTACGGATGTGGCGGCCGGTCACATAGTGCCGATCCCTCGCGCTTCCTACCGTGTGCCAACACCCTCCCCCGAGCCTGGAAGTGATGAGCCATGACGGCCACCGCCCCGGACCCATCGGACCGCGCGAGCAGGAGCTCGCTGCCCCGCGTCGTGGCAGCGAGTCTGATCGGTACCACCATCGAGTGGTACGACTACTTCCTCTACGGAACGGCCGCGGCGCTGGTGTTCGGGAAGCTGTTCTTCCCGACCAGCGATCCGCTCACCGGGACGCTGCTGTCCTTCCTCACCTATGCGATCGGCTTCGCGGCGCGGCCGCTCGGCGCCCTGGTGTTCGGCCACTTCGGGGACCGGGTGGGGCGCAAGCGGCTGCTCGTGGTGAGCCTGCTGCTGATGGGCGGGTCGACCACGCTGATCGGCTGCCTGCCGACGTACGACTCGATCGGGGTGGCCGCCCCGGTGCTGCTGACCACGCTGCGGCTGGTGCAGGGGTTCGCGCTCGGCGGGGAGTGGGGCGGCGCCGTGCTGCTGGTGTCGGAGCACGGGGACGCCCGGCGGCGCGGCTTCTGGGCATCCTGGCCGCAGGGCGGTGCACCGGCCGGCAATCTGCTGGCGGCCGGAGTGCTGTCGCTGATGACGAGCCTGCAGTCGGACGCGGCGTTCCTGGCCTGGGGGTGGCGGGTGCCGTTCCTGCTGTCCGCGGTGCTGGTCGGGGTCGGGATGTGGATCCGGCTGGCGGTGGACGAGTCGCCGCTGTTCAAGGAGGCGCTGGCCCGGGCGGAGCGGCGCGGGAAGGCCGAGCAGCCGCCGCTGGTGGGGGTGTTGCGGCACCACTGGCGGGAGGTGCTGGTCGCGATGGGCGCCCGGATGGCGGAGAACATCTCCTACTACGTGATGACCACCTTCGTCCTGGCCTACGCCGTCTCGCACGTGCACCTCCCCAAGCAGACCGCGCTGAACGCCGTCCTGATCGCCTCGGCCGTCCAGTTCGCGCTGATCCCGCTCTTCGGCGCGCTCTCCGACCGGGTCGGGCGCAAGCCGGTGTACCTGGTGGGCGCGGTCGGCGTCGGGGTGTGGGCGTTCGTCTTCTTCGGGATGATCGACACCGCGTCGTTCGGGTCGCTGGTGCTCGCGGTGACCGTCGGACTGGTCTTCCACAGCGCGATGTACGCCCCCCAGGCCGCCTTCTTCTCCGAGCTGTTCGCCACCCGGTTGCGCTACTCCGGCGCCTCGATCGGGGCCCAGTTCGCCTCGGTGGCGGCCGGCGCCCCCGCCCCGCTGATCGCCACCGCGCTGCTGAAGGACTACGGCAGCTCCACCCCGATCTCGGTGTACGTGGCGATCGCGGCGGCCGTCACGGTGCTGGCGGTGCTCTGCGCGCGGGAGACCCGCGGGCACGACCTGGCGGAGGCGGAGGAGGCACCGGAGCAGGCATCGGAGCAGACGCCGGGGCAGACGCCGGAGCAGCGCGCGGACGCGGAGCGGGGCGCGGGAGCGGCGGCACCGGCGGCCGGGAAGGCGGCCACCGCCTGACGGGGCGTCCGGCGGCCGCGCGCACCACCGCGTGCGCGCCGGCCGCCGACGACCGGCCGGGCCGAGCAGCTACGATCTCGCTTCCCTCCCCGGAGCACGTACACCCCCTGTCGATGGGCGGCCACGCCATGAACGACCTCCCCACCAGCTCGGCGCCCGCGCTCCGCCGCCTGCTGGACCTGCTCGCCTCCGGTGCCGCCACCGAGGACTTCGCCGACGTGCTCGCCGACGCCCGCCGGCAGGGCGCGCCGGCCGCCGTGCTGAGCGAGATCGACGACGCCACCTGGCAGGCGCTGCGGGTCCACCGCACGATGCGCCAGCACCGGCGCCGGGAGGCCGAGCTGACGGCGCTGTTCGACACCGCCGGCGACCTCGCCGCCTCCCGGGACCTCGACGCCGTGCTGCAGGCGATCGTCCGCCGGGCCCGGATGCTGCTCGGCACCGACACCGCCTATCTGACCCTCCCGGACGAGGGCGCCGGCGACACCTACATGCGGGTCACCGACGGCTCGGTCTCGGTGCTCTTCCAGACCCTGCGGCTCAGCCTCGGCGACGGCCTCGGCGGCCTGGTCGCGCAGACCGCCCGCCCGTACGCCACCCCCGACTACCGCGCCGACGAGCGGTTCCACCACACCGGCACCATCGACGCGGGCGTGCTCGACGAGGGCCTGGTGGCGATCATCGGCGTCCCGCTGCTGCTCGGCGGGCGGGTGATCGGCGTGCTGTTCGCCGCCGACCGCTCGCCGCGCGCGTTCTCCCCCGACGAGGTCGCGCTGCTCTGCTCGCTGGCCGCGCATGCCGCGATCGCGCTGGACACCGCCAGGTCGCTCGCCGACACCCGGGCCGCGCTCGCCGAGCTGAACAGCGCCAACGAGCTGATCCGCGCCCACTCCGCCGCCGTCCAGCGCGCCGAACAGGGCCACGACCGGCTCACCGACCTGGTGCTGCGCGGGGCCGAGGTGCCGGACGTCGCCGCGGCGGTGGCCGCCCTGCTCGGCGGCGAGATAGCCGTTCTGGACGCCGAGGGCGAGCCGCTCGCCGGACGGGCCGGCGCGCCGGGCACCGGGCTGGCCGAGGCGGCGGCCGCGTCCCGGGCCGAGGGGCGCGCGGTGCGCCACGGCGGGGCCTGGGTCTGCGCGGTGCTGGCCGGGCAGGAGCAGCTCGGCACCCTGGTGCTGCGCGGCCGCCCCGACCTCGACGACGCCGACCGCCGGCTGTTCGAGCGGGCCGGTGTGGTGACCGCGCTGCTCCTGCTGCTGCGGCGCTCGGTCGCCGAGGCCGAGAACCGGGTGCGCGGCGAGCTGCTGGCCGACCTGCTCACCGCCCCCGACCGGGACCCGGCCGGGCTGACCGCGCGCGGCCGCCGGCTGGGCGTGGACCTCGGCCGCCCGCACCTGGTGCTGGTCGCGGAACCGGGCGACGCCCGGGACAGCGGCGCCCGCTCCCGGCTGGCGGGCGCCGCCGGGCGGTACCTGTTCGGCTCGCGGGGCATCAGCGCGGAGCACGGCGAGGCGGTGGTGCTGCTGGTCCCGGACGAGGACGGCGCCCAGGGCGCCGAGGGCGCGGACGACCCCGGGGACGGCGCGCAGCGGGCGGCCGGACGGGCCGCCGAGCGGCTGGCCCGGCTGGCCGGATTCCCGGTCACGGTCGGCGCCGGCCGTCCCGCCGCCGGACCGGTGGCGCTGGCCGCCGCGTACGCCGAGGGGCTGCGCTGCGTCCGGGCGCTGCGGGTGCTCGGCCGGTCCGGCGAGGGCGCCTCGGCACGGGCGCTCGGCTTCCTGGGGGTGCTGCTCGGCGACGGCCACGACGTGGCGGGCTTCGTCCGCGGGACGCTGGGCCCGCTGCTGGAGTACGACGCCCGGCGCGGCACCGAGCTGGTCCGCACCCTGCGCGCGTACTTCGACTGCGGCGGCAGCCTGACCCGGGCCAAGGACGAGCTCCACGTCCACGTGAACACCGTGGTGCAGCGGCTGGACCGGGTCGAGGTGCTGCTCGGCCGGGACTGGAACGGCCCGGAGCGCTCCCTGGAGCTCCAGCTGGCGCTGCGGCTCCAGCTGCTGTCCGGTTCGTGACGCCCCGGGCGTACAGTGGCGAGGTTGGTCTCGAACGCCTGGCAAGGAGCAGCGGTGAGCGAGAACGTGCGGTTCATACGCATGGGCATCGGTGAGGGCGCCGTCCCGTACCAGGAGGCCTGGGAGGAGCAGCAGCGGCTGCACGCCCTGCGGGTCGCGGACGAGATCCCGGACACCGTGCTGCTGCTGGAGCACCAGCCCGTGTACACCATGGGCAAGCGCACCAACCCCGCCGACCTTCCCCTGGACGGCACCCCCGTGGTGGAGGTCAACCGGGGCGGCGAGATCACCTGGCACGGCCCCGGCCAGCTGGTCGGCTACCCGATCGTCAAGCTGCCGGACCCGATCGACGTGATCGCGTACGTGCGGCGGCTGGAGGAGGCGCTGATCCGGGCCGCCGGGGCGTTCGGCGTGGAGACCACCCGGGTCGAGGGCCGCAGCGGCGTCTGGGTGCTGGGCCGGTCCATCCCGGACGCGGTGGTGGACCCGGACCAGGTGGTCGACATCGGCAAGCTCACCCTGCGGATGGGCCTGCCGCTGGGCATCGATCCGCGGCTGGCCGGGCCCGAGTACGCGCCGTCCAACGCCGGGCAGCGCGGCGACGACCGCAAGCTGGCCGCGATCGGCGTCCGGGTCGCGCGCGGGGTGACCATGCACGGCTTCGCGCTGAACTGCGACCCGGACATGACCTGGTTCGACAAGATCGTGCCCTGCGGCATCCGGGACGCCGGGGTCGCCTCGCTGGCCGGCGAGCTGGGCCGGGACCTCACCGTCTCCGAGGCGCTGCCGCTGGTCGAGAAGCACCTGGCCGAGGTGCTCGCCGAGCTCCCGGAGCCGGCCCCCGGCCGCTGAGGCCCGCCGCCCCGGACGGATCCCGGGAATCTACCCACCGGTAGCCCTGTTGCCCTGCGATTGCGGGGCCGCAGCCCCGACCAAGGCCGTACAAGCACAGGCGTACCCTGGGGGTACCCCGTCTAGTTCTAGGAGTCGCACGTGTCCGCTGTCGCACCCGACGGCAGGAAGCTTCTCCGCCTGGAGGTCCGCAACAGCGAGACCCCCATCGAGCGGAAGCCCGAGTGGATCAAGACCCGCGCGAAGATGGGCCCGGAGTACAACGCCCTCCAGTCGCTGGTGAAGAAGGAGGGGCTGCACACGGTCTGCCAGGAGGCCGGCTGCCCCAACATCTTCGAATGCTGGGAGGACCGCGAGGCGACCTTCCTCATCGGCGGCGACCAGTGCACCCGCCGCTGCGACTTCTGCCAGATCGACACCGGCAAGCCCGCCGAGTTCGACCGGGACGAGCCGCGCCGCGTCGCCGAGTCCATCGTCACCATGGACCTGAACTACGCCACCATCACCGGTGTCGCCCGTGACGACCTGCCGGACGGCGGCGCCTGGCTGTACGCCGAGACCGTGCGCCAGGTGCACGCGATGACCGCCGGCCGCGAGGGCGGCCGCACCGGCGTCGAGCTGCTGATCCCGGACTTCAACGCGGTGCCGGAGCAGCTGGCCGAGGTCTTCTCGTCCCGCCCCGAGGTACTGGCGCACAACGTCGAGACGGTGCCGCGGATCTTCAAGCGGATCCGCCCCGCCTTCCGCTACGAGCGCTCGCTGGACGTCATCACCCAGGCGCGCGCCGCCGGGCTGGTCACCAAGTCCAACCTGATCCTGGGCATGGGCGAGACCCGCGAGGAGGTCAGCCAGGCGCTGGCCGACCTGGTCGGCGCCGGCTGCGAGCTGATCACCATCACCCAGTACCTGCGCCCCTCGCTGCGCCACCACCCGGTGGAGCGGTGGGTCAAGCCGCAGGAGTTCGTCGAGCTGCAGGAGGAGGCCGAGGAGCTCGGCTTCGCCGGTGTGATGTCCGGTCCGCTGGTCCGCTCGTCGTACCGCGCCGGGCGGCTGTACCGGCAGGCGCTGGAGCGCCGCGAGCAGGCCTCGGTCTGAGCGCGGGCCGCGCGGCCGCGGGTGCGCGCACCTGAGCGGCTTCGAGCGCGTTGAACGCGTTCGGCGCATTCGAGCCATGCGGAAGGGCGGAGCCTCGGCTCCGCCCTTCCGCGTTCACTCCGCTTTGACTGCCAGGTCACGGACTGGTAACACGGGGTGGTGATGATGGACTCGTCGCGATTGTTCGATTCTTCTCAGCCACGGCCGCGGCCGCGAGGGGAGCTGTTCGGCATGGAGATGCGGATCCGGTCGGTGGGCGTCGCGCTGCGGTTCGCCGAGAGCGTCCTGCTGTCCGGCGGACAGCGACGGGCCCGGCACAACGCCTGGGCGGCGGTGTGCGAGAACCGCCGCCACGCGGCCGACCGCCGGCACGACGCGCAGGCCCCGGGGGCGGCGAACGGTCCCGCGAGCGGCCCTGCGACCGGGCCGTCGACGGGCCGGCCGGCGGGCCGGCCGGGGCGCCGGCAGCCGCTTCCGTAGGGGCACACGGGTCACGGTTCGGGGCGAACGGGCACCCGGGCTTGGATATCCCGTACCCACGCCACGTACCATGAGCGTTATGGCGAGGGAAACATCCGAGAACCCCGGGCGGCTGAAGCAGATCCGCCTGGCGTACACCATGACCAAGAAGGTCGACACCAAGATCGGCCTGATCATCGCCGGCGTCGGCCTGCTGACCTTCGGCGTGTTCCTCGCCATCGGCTTCGCGATCGAGCACCCCGTCTACCTGGGCATCCTGGGCTTCATCGTGGCCTTCCTGGCCATGGCGATCGTCTTCGGGCGCCGGGCCGAGCGCGCCGCGTTCGGGCAGATGGAGGGGCAGCCGGGCGCCGTCGCGGCGGTGCTGAACAACATCCGGCGCGGCTGGAGTGCCAACTCCACCCCGGTGGCCGTGACCCGCAGCCAGGACGCGGTCTACCGCGCCGTGGGCCGGGCCGGCATCGCGCTGATCGGTGAGGGCAACCCGAACCGGGTCCGCCAGCTGCTCGCGTCGGAGAAGAAGAAGATGGCCCGGGTCGTCGGCGACGTGCCGGTGCACGACATCGTGGTGGGCAACGGCGAGGGCGAGGTCCCGCTCAAGAAGCTGCAGATCCACCTGATGCGTCTGCCGCGCGCCATCACGCCCGCCCAGGTCACCGAGACCAACGACCGCCTGCGCGCGCTGGGCGACCTGCTCTCCAAGGCGCCCATCCCCAAGGGCCCGATGCCCAAGGGCGCCCGGATGCCCAAGGGCGGCCAGGTCCGCTGAGCCCCTCCCCCGTCGACAGCACGAGAACGGCCCCGCCGCGGAAGCTCCGCGGCGGGGCCGTTCGACGTTCTCCGGCTCGACGTTCGCTCCGGCCCTGCCGTGCGCCCCGGCGCGCCGGGCGTCCGCTCAGATCCGGACCTCGACCGTGCCGACCGCCTTGTCGTGCAGCCCCCGGGTGTCCCGGTCCCAGACCAGCGCCGGCACCAGCAGGCAGAGCAGCAGGGTGCGCAGCATCACCTGGGGGATGGTCGCCCGGCTGCCGTCCAGGCGGACGACCCGCAGCCCGAACAGCCGCTTGCCGACGGTCGTCCCGGTGGTGGCGAGCAGCAGCACGGTGACGGCGAAGAACAGCGGGGTGGTCCACATGTTCGCCGAGGACGCCGAGCCCTTGCCGATCAGCCCGTAGGCGACGAGGGCGACCAGCCAGCCGTCGACGAACAGCGCGCCCATCCGGCGGCCGGGGCCTGCGATCGAGCCGGGGCCCTCCTTGGGCAGTCCGAGGCGCTCACCGCGGTACCCGAAGTCGGCACCCATCTTCTCGGCGGCCGCCTTCGGGCCGTCGATCCACGATCCCAACGCTTCTCTGGTGTCCACGAATCCACACTAACCGGGCGAACGCCGGGGACGGCCACCGCCTCCCCCGCCGGGCCCGCCACCGGAGAGTGAATCGGCCCTCACCGGCTTTCCGCTCCTCCCACTGGTGGTCTAGTCCACTACAGCGACTCCACCTGGCGCGGCGGGGCGTTTTGTCCAGCCCCGTACGGCTTTGCCGCCCGCCCGGCGAGGGCGGTTAACATTCAGGAAACGAGTGGGTCACCGGCCGGAAACGGCCCGTTCCTAGGGTGAGCCCCATTCGCAACACCGAGGAGGATGGATGTTCAACAACGCCGCCGAAGTGAAGCAGTTCATCCAGGACAACGACGTGAAGTTCGTCGACGTCCGCTTCTGCGACCTGCCGGGCGTCTTGCAGCACTTCTCCGTACCCGCGGCGACGTTCGACCCGTCCGAGGTCCTGATGTTCGACGGTTCGTCGATCCGCGGCTTCCAGGCCATCCACGAGTCCGACATGGCCCTGGTCCCCGACCTCGCCACCGCCCGGCTCGACCCGTTCCGCCAGGAGAAGCACCTCAATATCAACTTCTTCATCCAGGACCCGGTGACCGGCGAGGCCTACAGCCGCGACCCGCGCAACGTCGCCAAGAAGGCCGAGGCCTACCTCGCCTCCTCCGGCATCGCGGACACCGCGTTCTTCGGCCCCGAGGCCGAGTTCTACGTCTTCGACTCGGTCCGGTTCGACACCAGCGCCAACGCCTCCTACTACCACATCGACTCCGAGGCCGGCGCCTGGAACAGCGGCTCCACCGAGGGCGACGTCCGCGGCTACAAGGTCAAGTACAAGGGCGGCTACTTCCCCGTCCCGCCGGTCGACCACTTCGCCGACCTGCGCGCGGAGATGTCCCTGGAGCTGGCCCGGGCCGGCCTGGAGGTCGAGCGCCAGCACCACGAGGTCGGCACGGCCGGCCAGGCGGAGATCAACTACCGGTTCAACACCCTGCTGCACGCCGCCGACGACCTGATGCTGTTCAAGTACATCATCAAGAACGTCGCCTGGCGCAACGGCAAGACGGCCACCTTCATGCCGAAGCCGATCTTCGGCGACAACGGCTCGGGCATGCACGTCCACCAGTCGCTGTGGACCGAGGGCTCGCCGCTCTTCTACGACGAGCAGGGCTACGCGGGCCTCTCCGACACGGCCCGCTACTACATCGGCGGCCTGCTCAAGCACGCCCCGTCGCTGCTCGCCTTCACCAACCCCTCGGTGAACTCCTACCACCGCCTGGTCCCCGGCTTCGAGGCCCCGGTCAACCTGGTCTACTCCCAGCGCAACCGCTCCGCCGCGATCCGCATCCCCATCACCGGCTCCAACGCCAAGGCCAAGCGCATCGAGTTCCGCGCCCCCGACCCCTCCTCCAACCCGTACCTGGCCTTCGCCGCCATGCTGATGGCGGGCCTGGACGGCATCAAGAACAAGATCGAGCCCCTGGAGCCGGTCGACAAGGACCTCTACGAACTGGCCCCCGAGGACCACGCCAACGTCCCCCAGGTCCCGTCCTCCCTCCCCGCCGTCCTGGAAGCCCTCGAAGCCGACCACGAGTACCTGCTCGCCGGCAACGTCTTCACCCCGGACCTCATCGAGACCTGGATCGACTTCAAGCGCACCCAGGAGATCGCCCCCATCGCCCTCCGCCCCCACCCGCACGAGTTCGAGCTCTACTACGACCTGTAGAGGGGCCTGGTCGTACCTGCGGGAACGCAGGCCGGCCTCTCGCCGCTTCCGCCGGCCGGCACCCCGCCGACCGGCGGAAGCGGCGTTCCGTCTCCCTGCCGCGGCTGCTGGTTCACGGTCGCGGACGGATCCGCCGGGCCCGGGTGCGGGGCGGGCCCGGCGAAACCCGGTGGCCGGTGTGGCGTCCGGGCCGCCAGACTCGGCGCATGGCAACGAGGAGCGGGGCGGCGCCCAAGGTCACGCCGACGGTGTACGTGTCGGTGGACGTCGAGGCGG
The DNA here is from genome assembly GCF_043080305.1 of Kitasatospora sp. NPDC015120. NCBI lineage: Bacteria > Bacillati > Actinomycetota > Actinomycetes > Kitasatosporales > Streptomycetaceae > Kitasatospora > Kitasatospora sp. NPDC015120. The sequence continues at coordinate 385,846 of NZ_JBIBVJ010000001.1, forward strand.
ACGGTCCGATCCCCGGCCCCTACTCGATGGTGAGCTTCGGCGCGGTGGTCGCCGGGTGGCACGACGCGGACGGCTTCCGGCCGTCGCCCCCGGACGGCCGGGCGCCGGGCTTCTACCAGGAGCTGCGGCCCGTCTCCGACACGTGGGTGCCCGAGGCACTGGCCGTCTCGGGGCTGGACCGCGCGGCACTGCTCGCCGACGGCACCGATCCGGCGCTCGCCATGGGCCGGTTCACCCGCTGGCTGGACCAGGTGCGCACCGGACCGGACGGACGGCGGTACCGGCCGGTGATGGTGGGCTATCCCGCCGTCTACGACTGGCAGTTCCTCCACTGGTACCTGGTCCGGTTCACCGGCTCCAGCCCCTTCGGCCACTCGGGCTGCCTGGACATCAAGACGCTGTACGCGGCGCGCGCGGGCGTGCCGTTCGCCGGGATCGGCAAGCGCTCCATGCCGGCGGAACTGCTCCCCGGCCTCCCCCACACCCACCACGCCCTCGACGACGCCCGGGAGCAGGCCGTGCTGTTCGCCAACCTGATGGCGTGGGACGGGCTCGCGACGGTCAGCGGATCGTGACGGGCAGGGTCTCGTAGCCGCGCAGGACGAGGCGGTCGCGGCGGACGGGGACGCCGCCGGGAGCCAGCCGTGGGAAGCGGTCGAGGAGCGCGGGGACGGCGATGCCGGCCTCCAGGCGGGCGAGTTGGCTGCCGAGGCAGAAGTGCGCGCCGCCGCCGAAGCTGAGCGGCTGGCTGTCGGTGCGGGTGGGGTCGAAGCGGTCCGGGCAGGGGTAGCGGGCCGGGTCGTGGTTGGCGGCGCCCAGCAGGGCGAACACCACGGTGCCGGTCGGGGTCGGCAGACCGGCCACCGCGAGTCCGGGGGCGGTGGCGACCCGGGAGGTCACCTGGACCGGCGAGTCGTAGCGCAGCACCTCGTCGGTGAAGAGCGAGGGGTCGAGCGCGCCGGTGCGCAGGCCCTCGGCGGCCTCCGGGTGGCGGAACAGCAGGGCGAGGCCGTTGCCGAGGAGGTTGGTGGTGGTCTCGAAGCCGGCCACCAGGAGCAGGACGAGGTTGCTCAGCAGTTCCTCGCCGGAGATCCGGTCCGGGGACTCTGCGGCGATCCGGGCCAGGTCGCTGACCAGGTCCCCGGTCGGACGGGCCAGCCGCTCGGCGGTCAACTCCTCGAAGTAGGCGGCGAGTTCCACGGCCGCGGTGTCGGCGGCGGCCAGCTCGCCGAAGTCCTGGATGAGTTCCAGGGCGATGGTGAGGTCCGAGGCGAGGCCGCGGAAGCGGTCGCGGTCGGCGGCGGGAACCCCGAGCAGCTCGCAGATCACCTCGACCGGGAGGCGGAAGGCGAAGGCGTCCATGAAGTCCACCGGCGAGCCGTCGGCACCGCGGCCGGCCAGTTCGTCGAGCAGCCGGACCACCGTGGCCTCGATCGCCGGCCGCAGGGCGGCCACCCGGCGGGCGTTGAAGGCCGAGGCGATGAGCGAGCGGACCCGGCCGTGGTCGGGCGCGTTGCGCTGGAGGATCGAGCGCCCGAACAGCCCGATGGAGGGGTGGGCGAGCAGTTCCGCCTGGTCGGCGGCGAGGGCGTGGGGGTCCTCCAGCGCGAAGGCGGGGTCGCGCAGCACCTGGTTGACGGCGGCGTGGCCGACCACCAGGACCGCCCCGGGCCCGGCCGGAGCGGCCGGGCCGAGCTCGTGCGCCCGCGCGTACAGCGGATAGGGGTCGAACCGCCCCTCGGTGGTCATGAGCTGCTCGATGATCGACGCGCCGTCCATCCGGCCATCCCCTCCGTGGATCCGACTCCCGGACTGACAACTGTTGGTGGACGGAAGGGAGTTCCCGGGGAGCGGCGGACCGGCGCGCAGCGGGCGACCGTGGCCCGGCCGCAGCGGCGCACGGCGAGGACGCCGGGGCCGGGTGGCGACGGTCGGTAGGGTGGTGGGATGGAGATCTGGATCAACCCGCGTTGCGGGAAGTGCCGTAGCGCGCTGAAGGAACTGGAGGGCGCGGGCCTCACGTACACCGTGCGGCGTTACCTGGAGGACCCGCCGAGCGTCGCCGAGCTGGAGCAGGTGCTGGAGCGGCTGGGCCTGGAGCCGTGGGACATCGCCCGGACCGACGAGCAGGCGGCCAAGGACCTCGGCATGAAGCAGTGGGGCCGGGAGGCGGGCGACCGGGCGCGCTGGCTCGCGGCGATGGCCGAGCACCCGATCCTGATCCAGCGCCCGATCATCACCGCGGACGACGGGCACGCGGTGGTCGCCCGCACCCCCGAGGCGCTCAAGTCCGTCCTGTCGTAGGTCCAGGCCTGCCGGGGTCAAGGCCTGCCGGGGTTCCGGCCCGACGGGGTGCCGGCCCCGGCGGCGTCCGCGTCAGCGGCGTTCGAAGTGCTGCACCGGCTCGCCCGGGCGCCAGGAGCTGATCCGCACCGCGTCGCCCTCGACGGTGGTCAGCACGACCTGCTCCAGCTCCAGCCGGAAGGCCTGGTACGGGCCGGGCGGCGGCTCGGGCAGCTCGGCCTCGTAGGCGGCGCGGTCCGCCGCGTCGGTGAGTTCGACGGCCCGGCCGGACACCTTGGCGTCGCCGTCGGCCAGCGTCTCGTCACTCGGATTGCTGTGCAGCGCGAAGCGGGGGTCGCGGCGGAGGTCCTGCGCCTTGACCGCGCCGTCCATCGACCCGAGCATCAGGTCGGCCCCGAGGAACTCCACCTCGGTGCCGCTCACCCGGGGCGAGCCGTCCTTGCGGAGGGTCGCCAGGACGTGGTGTCTGTTGGCCTCGAAGCGGGCCCGCACGACGGGGGCCAGGTCCGGTGCCTCGTGCTCGAAGTCCTGCCAGGTGACCATGGCATCAGTGTGGCACCGGGCACCGACAGCCGCTGTCCGGTGCCGGTGCCCGGTGCCACACTGGTCCGGTGACCCCCAGCACCAGCACCACCACCTACATCGCCTTCCTGCGGGCCGTGAACGTCGGCGGCCGGACGGTGAAGATGGAGCGCCTGCGCGCGCTGTTCGGCGAGCTTGGTCTGGAGCGCGTCGGCTCCTACATCCAGAGCGGCAACGTCTTCTTCACCGCCGGAGCCACCGATGCGGCGGGCCGGGCCGCGCTGACCCGGCGGATCGAGCGCCACCTGGAGGAGCAGCTGGGCTACCCGGTGCCGGTGCTGCTGCGCACGGCGGACGAGGTCCAGGCGGTGCTGGACGCCGAGCCCTTCGCGGGCGTCGAGGTCACCCCGGACGTACGGCTCACGGTGAACTTCCTCTCCGAGCCGCTGCCCGCCGACTTCCCGCTCCCGTACACCTCGCCGAAGGGCGACTACGAGGTGATCGGCGCCGACTCCGGTACCGCATACGTCGTGGTGCACCTCAAGGACGGCAAGTGGGTCACCAGCGGTGCGCTCTTCGGGAAGTCCTACCGGGGCTCGGTGACCTCGCGGTTCCTGCACACCACGGCCAAGATCCTGGCCGCCGCACGGAAGGCCTGACCTCCCGGGAACCGGCCTCCCCGGGCAGGCCCGAGCGCCCGCACTGCACGCCTACGCGGCCCTGCTCGACCGTTCGATCGCCCGGATCGCGCGGGCGGCGGCCGGCGGCCGGACCTTCGACCGTGCGCCGATCGTGCGCTGCGCCGGCGCCGGAACCGGACGACCGCCGGACCGGCCGGGGGCACGGCGGGGAGTTCCACCCGGTGAGGGGGCCGCTGACGGAGACGGCCGTGCACGGGTACGGCCTCTCCTGCTGCCGGCTGCTGCGGCTGGAGGTGGAACCGTCGGGCAGGCGGCTGCGCGCGGCCCTGGACGTCCCGGTCCCGCGCCGGCCCGGGCCGCCCGAGGGGGACCGGCCGGCGCCGAGGATCCTCCTGGCGCTGGACGAGGTGCCGGCGGCCGGGTTCGAGGCGGGAGCGGGCACCTGAGCGAGGCGGGGACGGCGGCCACGGCCGCCGCCGCGGCACCGGCGCCCCGGCGGTTCCCCTGGTCCGGCCTGGTCGGGGGACGGACGCCGGGCCCGCCGTCCACCGCCGCCGTCCGCGAAGGCGGATGGCAGTGGCCGGCGGCGGTCCTCGTGCACCGCGCGATGCTGGACATCCGGGCGACGCGGCACGCCGGACGGGTCTCCCGGCCCGCGATCCTGGAACTCTGCCGGGATCGTCGAGGGGCGCCGGAACGGAGGCTGCCCGCGGCCGCACGGCAGGGCGAGCCGGGCGGCCGCACCCCGGTCGAGCGGTGGGCGGCACGGCGGTGACCCCTGGGCGGGCTGGTTCGCGGAGCGGCTCGGTGCCCGGAGCCCACCCGGCCGCACCGGGGGGTGGGCCGAGCACCTGGCCGGCCGGCTGCGGGCGGTGCCGCGGCCCGCCGCCCGTCCGGGGCGCGCCCCGGACGGGCGGCGGTGCGGCTGCTGCTGGTCCGCTTCGCCGGTCCCGGCCACGGCCCGGACGAGCCCGCCTCCGCGGTCGTCCACCTCGCGGTGCCGCCGCCCGGTGGGGCCGGACCGCGGGGGCCGGCCGTGGAGCGGGCCGGGCGGTTGGAAGAGCGGCTTCCGGCCCGGCTCCGCGGCGTTCGGCACGCCGGGGGCGGTACGGGCGCACGCCGGGCGGCCGGCGGTGGGCGCCGGCTTCGCGCTGCAGCGGCGGCCCGCGGAACCTGGACAGCCCGGCGGGGAGCGGCCGAGAATCGGTCCATGATGTCGCGTGAGAACCGGACCCGGGTGGTCCGGCCGTCCGAGGCCGAGCGGGAACGGGCGCTCGGGGTGCTGCGGGAGGGTGCGGGGAACGGCCGGCTGTCGCACGACACCTTTCTCGGGCGGCTGGACCTCGTGCTCCACGCGGGCAGCCGCGCCGAACTGAACGCGGTGATGGCGGACCTCCCGGCCGGGAACCCGGTGGGGCGCTTCGTGCTGCGCACGGTCGGCCGGGTCTCCTCGTTCGGGGTACGGCTGGGCGCGGCCTGGCGCACGGAGCGGCTGCCCGGCCTGAGCCTCCCGCAGGCCGGGGCCGGACAGTTGACGATAGGCCGGATCCCCGGGTCGGGACTGCGGCTGAACGACGCGTCCGTCTCCCGGCAGCACGCCGAGCTGCGCCGGGAGGGCGACGGCTGGGTGCTGTACGACCTCGGGTCGACCAACGGCACCCATGTGAACGGCTACCGGATCGTCGGCGGGGTGCGGGTCCGGCCGGGCGACCAGGTGCGGTTCGGCAACCTGGAGTTCCGGCTCGCCCCGGCGTGACCGGCCGCCGACGGGGCGGGCGCCGGGCGGGCGCACGGGCGGCTGCGACGGCGGGCCGGATTGTCAGTGGCGGGTGCTTGGATGCGGGCATGGACCAGGACACCGTGCACAGCACCCTTGCCGCCGAGGTACTGCGGGACGCCGAGGAGCGGGCCCGTGAACTGATCCGGTGCGGCTTCCAGGAGCCGGACGAGATAGCCGAGTCCCTGGTCGAGGACCTCGACGACCAGGGACTGACGGTGGAGGAGGCGGAGCGGATCGTCGCTCCGCTGTGGCGGGAGCGTCTGCAGGAGCAGGCCGCCTGGCCGGAGACGACCGACGTCGACCGGCTGGGGGCCGCCTTCGACGCCCTGGAGGACCGGGGCATCGTCGCCGCGATGGACTTCACCTGCTGCGCGAACTGCGGTTACGCCGAGATCGGGGGCGAGGCCGCCCCGGACTCGCGCGGGTTCGTGTTCTTCCATCAGCAGGACACCGAACGGGCCGCCGAGGGCGGTGCGTTGATGCTGCGGTACGGCGGGTTCCAGGTGGCGGACGAGCCGACGGAAGCGGCCGTGCGGCGGACGGCCGAGGTCGGGCGGGAGGTCGCCGCGGCGCTGGCGGCGGCCGGGCTTCCGGTGGAGTGGGACGGCTCGCCGGAGGCGGCGATCGCGGTCACGCCGATCACCTGGCTCAACCGCCTGCCGGAGTAGCCCCCGCACGCCCTGCCGCGCCCTCCCGCGCCGGACCGGTCCGGCGCGGGTGGGTCCGGCGCGGGAAGGGCCGGTCAGCGGACGACGCGGAGTTCGGCGGTGTGGTCGTGCGCGTTCGCGTGGCGCAGGGTGACCGTCGCGGAGCCGATGACGGTCGCGGCCCCCTCGGTCAGGGTCTTGGTCTCGTCGCCGAGCTTGACCTCGGCCGTGGTGTCGGTGATCCGGCCGACGGTCAGGTTGAGGGTCCTGTCGCCCCCGAACACCTCGGCGCTGTACGTGGAGTCGGCGCTGTCGGTGCGGACGGCGACGTCGCAGCTGTTGTCGTCGAGGCAGAGGGCGACGCCGCCCTTGCAGGCGGTGAGCCCGGCGCCGAGGAGCAGGACGGCGCCGGCCGCGAGCGCGGCCGAGCGGACGGCCGGCCCCCGGCGGCGGCCGGGACGCGGGCGGGATCGGCGGGTGGTCGGGCGGGGCGTCGGATGACGGTCCTGGTGCGGGGCGGTGGGCGCACTGGTCATGGCTCCGACGGTAGGCGCGCGCCGACAGCCGTACATCGGCCCACGGCGGTACCCGGCCCCTGGCCCGCCCCGGACACCCCGGGCCGCCGATCCGGCCCGCGCCCCGAGGGGTGAACCCCTAGGGGACGGCCGGAGTTGACGGCGCGTCCCGCGAGGCGCCGATCCCGGCGACGACGATCGCCAGGCCGCGTTCGAAGCGCTGGTCGAAGTCGCCGAAGAGCTCCCGGCTCGCCGCGGCGGCGAGGGCGTGCTCGGGCTCGATGCCGGCGGCCCGGCGGTCCGGGTCGTAGCCGGGCGCCCGCTCCCCCGGCACCGGGTGGACGGCCTGCTCCTCGATCACGAAGCCGGTGGTGAACGCGTACGCGGTGGTGAAGGCCAGGACGGCGTCGGCGAGTTCGAAGCCCGCCCGGTCGAACACGGCCAGCAGGGCGTGCTGCCGCCCGGCGTGGCCGGAGTCGGTGAGCCGGGTGCCGCTGAAGACCTTGGCGCCGTCCCGGTAGCCGAGCAGCGCGGCGCGCAGGGCGCGGCAGGTGCCGGTGAGCGCCTCCCGCCAGTCGTCCGCAACGGCGGGCGATCCGGCGGACATCCGGCGGAGCATCTCGGTGGCCATCTCGTCGAGCAGCGCCTGCTTGTTGGCGAAGTGCCAGTACAGCGCGGGGGCCTTGACGTCCAGCTCGGTGGCGATCCGGCGCAGGGTGAGCCCGTCCAGCCCGGTCTCGTCGAGCAGCCGCAGCGCGGTGTCGACCACCTGCGCGCGGTCCAGCTTCGGCGGCATCCCGAGCCTCCCTCCAGGCGGCTGCTGTCATCCCGGTCCCGAGGGCCGGCATTGACAATTTAACACCGTTAAGCCGATGCTTCTGCACGTCCGCCACTTAACAACGTTAAGGAGAGTGTGCGATGGCGCACGCCCAGAACCGGAGCGGGACCGGCCTCCCGAGCGGGACCGACGTGCTGATCGTCGGCGCCGGACCGACCGGCCTGACCCTTGCCTGCGACCTGGCCCGGCGCGGGGTGTCCGCACTGCTGGTCGAGCAGGCCCCGACGCTGTTCCCCGGCTCACGCGGCAAGGGCCTCCAGCCCCGTACCCAGGAGGTCTTCGAGGACCTCGGCCTGCTCGCCGCCGTGCACGCCGCCGGCCGCCCCTACCCGCCCATGGTGAACTGGGAGAACGGCGAGCAGCAGGGCGAGTGGGAGCTCGTCGGACGCCCGCAGCCGGACCCGACCGTGCCGTTCCCGGCGGTCTGGATGCTCCCCCAGTGGCGCACCCAGGAGCTGCTGCACGACCGGCTGCGCGAGCTCGGCGGCGAGGTGGCCTTCGGTACCGCGCTGAGCGGCCTGGACCAGTACCCCGACCGGGTCGAGGCCCGGCTGACCGGCCCCGACGGCACCGGGCACACCGTCGCCGCCCGCTATCTGGTCGCCGCCGACGGCGGCCGTTCCACCGTCCGCAGGGCGGTGGGCATCCCGATGGCGGGCGAGCAGGTCGACCCGCACCCCGCGCTGGTCGCCGATGTCGAGATCGACGGCCTGGACCGCGACCACTGGCACTGCTGGCCGAAGGCCCCCGGTGGCGCGCTGCTGCTCTGCCCGCTCCCGGGCACCACCGCCTTCCAGCTGTTCGCCCGGTTCGACGCGGCCGGGGACGGCGCACCGGGGACCCCCACCGCGGGCGACGGCACCACGGACGGCGGCCCGGCGGACGGCGGCCCGGAGGAGCCCGACACCTCCGCCCGGGCCGTGCGGCGCACGGTGGCGGCCCGCACCCACCTGCCGGAGTCCGCGGTCGGCACCGTGCACTGGGCGTCCGGCTTCCGGCCGCGCGCGGCGCTGGCCGAGCGGTTCCGCGAGGGCCGGGTCTTCCTGGCCGGCGACGCCGCGCACATCCACTCCCCGGCCGGCGGCCAGGGCCTCAACACCAGCGTCCAGGACGCCTACAACCTGGGCTGGAAGCTCGGCCAGGTGCTGCGGCACGGCGCCGACGAGGCATTGCTGGACAGCTACGAGCAGGAGCGCCTGCCCGTCGCCGCCGAGGTGCTGGAGATCTCCACCCGGCTGCACCGCGCGGGCGGGGTCCGGGCCGGCGGGCTGCGGCGCGGCCCGCGCACCGAGCAGCTCGGGCTCGGCTACGAGGACGGCCCGCTGACCGTCGAGGCGCGCCCCGGCCTGCCCGAGGACGCGCTGCGGGCCGGCGAACGCGCACCCGACGCCCCGCTGGACGCCGACGGGCCGGACGGTGCGCCGGTGACCGCCGCGGCGGGGCGCCGGCTGTTCGGCCTGTTCCGCGGCCCGCACATCACCGTGCTCGCGATCGGCCGCCCCCTGCCACCACTGCCCGCCGGGGTACGCGGGCACCGCATCGACGGCGGCATCGCCGAGCGGACGTACGGACAGGGCCTGTTCGTCGTCCGACCGGACGGCTACCTGGGCCTGGCCACCCACGACCCGTCCCACCTGCCGGGCTACCTGGCACGGCTCGGCCTGCGCTGAACGCCGCCCCCGGCCCCGCCCCACCGGGCGCACACCGGGGCACATGCCGAACGCCCATGCCGAACGCCCATGCCCCACGGGTATGCCATGCGGGTATGCCACGCGCGTAGATCAACGGCCGCGAAAAGCCCCCGCGCTCACTCGCCGGCCGTGTCCCACGACCCGGGAGCGCCCCACAGGGGCGCCGTGCACCGCTGGTAGGTGGCCTGCCAGTGCGGCCAGTGCCGGGCCACCAGGTCGTCGCAGTCGGCGAGCAGCCGCTCGACCACCGCCGGCTCGACGCCGTCCAGCAGCCAGGCGAGCGCGTCCGGGCTGCCCGGCCCGTCGGCCGAGCGCAGCACGTCCAGCAGCTCGGGCAGGCTGCCCACCCGCGAGTTCTCGGCGAAGACCCGCTCCATCCGCGGCAGCAGCTGGCGCTCCTCGACCCGCAGATGGGTCTCCAGCCGGGCCGCCAGGTCCTCGATGGCGTAGGCGACCGGCCAGACCGAACCGGTGTCCCGGCTAGCGATCCGGACCAGGGTGGTCACCCGGGTGAACGAGTGGTCGAGGTTGTGGTGGTCCGACTCCAGCCAGTTCAGCAGCAGCCGCAGCTCCGGCGCGAACCGGCGCACGATCGGCCAGATCCGGGTGTCCTGCTGCTCGTGGTGGCAGGTCAGCATGGCGGTGACGAAGGTCCAGTGGCGCAGCAGCGCGGCGCCCTTCTCGTCCTCGCCGGGCTGCAGCAGCCGCAACGCGTTGGGCAGCCTGGCGAGGTCCCGGCGGAGCGCGGCGTGCACCAGCCGCAACCCGGCGAAGCGCATGACCTGCGGTTCCTCGTCGGCGGTGCGCTCGTGCACGGGGCCGCCCTGGGCGGGCACGACCGCCGGGGCCGGGGACGCTACGGACAGCAGGTGGCTGGGCATGGCACTCTTTTCACGCTCGGGCAAGGGCTTGGCTCGACCTGGCAGAACTGGCGGGCTGGCTCTCCCACCACAGTGATGAGAGGACATCAGAGGCGAATCAATGTCCGATTGACGTGCAGCTCAGCGGCTGTTCGACCGGTTCCGGCGGGCGCCCCGGCGAACGCGACGCAACATTCCGCCGCACCCGTCCCGTGTAACAGGGCGAGGGTGCGCCACCTGTCGCACCGGGGAAGCCGACGAGGACAGCGAGGCCGGATGTCACCGGATCAGGAGCGGACGTTCGACGAGTTCGTCGCGGGCCGGTACGCCGCGCTGCGCCGCACCGGGTATCTGCTCTGCGGCGACTGGCACCTCGCCGAGGACCTCGTGCAGACCACCCTGGTGAAGCTGTACGCCCGCTGGCCGCGGCTGCGCGAGCCGGAGACGGCGTACGGCTACGCCCGGACGACGCTGGTCCGCGCCTACGTCGACACCCGGCGCCGGCGTGCCTCGCAGGAGGTGGCCTCGCCGGACCCCGGCGTCCTCCTGGAGGACGGCCGCGGCGGCGGGCGGCGGACCGGCTCGCAGGCCGACCCGGAGCGGCGGCTGGCGCTGCTGGCGGCGCTGGCGCGGGTCAGCCCGGCCTACCGGGCGGTGCTGGTGCTGCGGTTCTGGGAGGACCAGTCGATCGAGTCGACGGCGGCCGCCCTGCGGCAGAGCACCGGCGCGGTGAAGTCCGCGACCAACCGGGGCCTGGCCCAGCTGCGGACGATCCTCGGCGACTCGGTGCACGAGATCGCCGCGGGCTGACCGGGCACCACGGACCGAGCGACCACCACGGGCTGACGAGGAGAGGGAGGGCCATGGGCCAGGAGGACCGGGATCTGGGCGCCGAGCAGATGGGCGCGCTGTTCCGCACGGTGCTGGACCAGCAGGAGCCGGCCGTGCCGCCGGTGGGACCGCAGGTGAAGCGGGCCGGCGCGCGGCTGCGGCTGCGGCGGCGCGTGCTGACCGTGACGGCGGCGGCGGTCGCGGTGGCGGCGGTCGCCACGGCCGGCGTCGCGGTGACCGGCCGCTCCGGGCCCGGGGCCCCGGCGGCGGCGCCGACCACCCCGGCCTCCGCGACCACCCCGGCCGCCCCGCCCACTCCCACGGTCCCGCCCGCGCCGGACGCCCCGACCTCCGCGACCTCCGCGACCGCCCCGACCGCCGCGACCTCCCAGGAGCTCGTCGCCGAGGACTGGCGGCTCAACGCCGCGGGCCACGCCGACCTGCTGCGGTTCCTGCGCGACCACCCGCTGCCGGGCGTCACCGGGGTGGAGGAGGGCGCGAGCTCCCGCGACTTCACGATGCAGCGCGCCGGCGACGGCCGGATCAGGTTCATGCGGGAGTTCAACGGCCCCGCCCGCAGCCCCTCCGACCGGAAGACGCCCTGCGCCCCGAAGCTGCCGAGCGGCGAGCCGGCGGACCCCTTCGGCACCGACTGCCTCACCGTGCCGCTCCCCGACGGCGCCCTGGCGTGGGTCCTGCACCCGGTGCACCGCGGGCAGCCGATGTCCGTCTGGATCCGGCTCGTCACGGCCCAGGGCCGGATGCTGACCCTGAGCCTCGACTCCGCCCCGGTGAACGGCGTCTACACCACCCCGCCGCTGGAGGCGGTGCGGGACTTCGCGATGACGCCCGGGTTCGTCCGGGCGGTCGACGAGGGCTGGCGGGACTCGGCGGTCCGCTGAGCCCGCCCGGCCCCCGGGCTCAGTCGCCCTGCGGGCCCGCGAGGTTCCTGCTGAGCCACTGCAGGGTGTCCGGGATCATCTTCTTGAAGTCGCTGGTCAGGTGCTTCCCGCCGGGCTGCTCGTAGTACTCGACGGTGAGCGGCGGCGCGGCCTTCGCGACCCAGGCCTTGACCAGCCTCATCTCGTACGCGTTGCCGCCGCCGGCGGTAGCCAGGATCCGCACGTCGGCCTTGCCCTGGGCGACCAGCAGGTCGGGGCTGTTGGCCTGGCGCTCGGCCTCGTGGCCCTTCCAGAGCGGCGAGTCGGGGTTGAAGTAGCCGTCGATGGGGACGGCGGCCTTGAAGGTGTCCGGGTACTGGAGGGCGAGCTTGGCGCTGCAGAACGCGCCGGTGGAGGCGCCCATCAGGCCCCAGCCGTCGCGCCCCTTCACGGTGCGGAAGTTGGCGCGGACGAAGTCGGGGATGTCCTCGGCCATCCAGGTGCCCATCTTGGGCTGGCCCGGGATGTCCGCGCACTCCAGGGCCTTGGCCTCGTTGGAGTCGAGGTTCTGCACCGGCATGATCATGATGAACGGATGCGCCTTGCCCTGCTTGGCGAGGTCGGCGTCGACCTCCTGGATCGGCAGCTGGTTGTCGGTCCAGGTGTTGTAGCCAGCGCTCTGGCCGCCCGCGTACAGGGTGAGCACCGGGAAGCCGGTCCGCGCGTACTTGGGGTCGTTGTACTCCGGCGGGAGCCAGACCCAGACCTTGCCGGTGACCCCGGACTTGGGGCCGGTCAGCGTGGTCATCATGATCTGCCCGGCGGCGGTGTCCCTGGCCTTGCTGAACGCGGCCTGCGGGCCGGTGGGCATCAGCACCTTGCCGCTCGGCGCGGGCGGCGCGGTCGCGGACGGCGCGCCCGTGGCCGCCGTCGGGCTCGCACCCGCGGCCGAACTCGAACCCGCGGCCGGGGACCCGGGCGCGGACGACGACGCCGAGCCCGCCGTGCCACCGGCACCGCCGGCGACCGCCGCCGCAGCGGTGGCGCCCTTCACCGCGTCCCCCGGCTTCCCCGCCGTCCCGCCGCCCGTGCTCCCGCAGGCCGCCAGCGCGGCGGCCAGGGTGAGGACGGTGGCGCCGGTCAGCACGGCGCGGGAACGGGAGGACTGCGGCTGCACGGTGAGAACTCTCCGACCGGTGTCGCGCCCGCTCCCTCGGAGCCGGGCGGTGGCCCCCGGGTGGGGCCGGACAGGCCCGGGGCGCGGCTGTCTGCGAGACCCCCGGGAGGCTGCGCGCCGCCCTCACGAGGGGCGCGCCGCCCTGCGATCTTATGACGTGGACCGCCCCGCCCCGGTTGCGCATTGGCCAGCACCGGTCCAATGTTTGCTCCCGATCGGGTAAAGCCCGCCGGGCACCCCTCCCGACCGGCGGGGACCCTCCCCCGCCACTCGGCGGGTCCGGTCCCGGGCTGGCCGCGGGAGTCCGGCGCTGACATCGTTGGGCGGATCGTGCAGTCCGTCCGAGCCCGCAGTCCCCGGCCGAGGAGCCCGTCATGCTGGAACGCGTCGCCGTCGTCACCGGAGCCGGAAGCGGGATCGGGCGGGCGGTGGCGGTGGAACTCGCCGCCGGCGGGTGGCGGCCGGTGCTCGCCGGGCGGCGCGCGGCGGCGTTGCGGGAGACCGGACGGCTGAGCGGCGCCGGGGCGGTCGTGGTGCCGACCGACGTCACGGACCCCCGGGCCGTGGACGCGCTGTTCGCGGCCGCCGTGGAGCGCTTCGGGCGGGTGGACCTGCTGTTCAACAACGCCGGGGCGTCCGGCCCCGCGGGCACGGTGGACGAACTCGACGTCGACGAGTGGCGGGCGGTGGTCGACGTCAACCTCACCGGCGCCTTCCTGTGCGCCCGCGCCGCGTTCCGGCAGATGCGGGCGCAGCAGCCGCAGGGTGGCCGCATCATCAACAACGGGTCGCTCTCCGCACACGCCCCGCGTCCGCGCTCGGCCGCCTACACGGCGACCAAGCACGCCGTCACGGGGCTGACCAAGTCGCTCTCGCTCGACGGCCGTCCGTACCGGATCGCCTGCGGGCAGATCGACATCGGCAACGCCGCCACCGAGATGACCGCCGCGATGAGCAGCGGTGTGCCCCAGGCGGACGGGCGGGTCGCGGTGGAGCCGACGATGGACGTCGCCGACGTGGCGCGCACGGTGCGGCACATGGCGGAGCTGCCGCTGGAGGCCAATGTGCAGTTCGCGACGGTGATGGCGAGCGCGATGCCGTACATCGGCCGGGGCTGACCGGCGACGGGGAGGGGCCCCTCCCCGTCGCCGGAGACGTAGACGTTCTGCCCCGTCACCGTGGTCGCGACACAGGGCCCGGCGGTCGCACCCGCCGGGCCCTGCCCCTGTCTCACCTGGTTCCCGCCGGGTCGACCGGCGCCGGGTCAGCTCGTGGCGATCGAGGTGTCGTCGATGACGAAGCTGGTCTGCAGCGAGGCGTCCTCGACGCCGGTGAACTTGAGGGTCACCGACTGGCCCGCGTAGGCCGAGAGGTCGAAGGTCCGCAGCTGGTAGCCGGCGGCCGCGTCGACGTTCGAGTAGGTCTTCAGCGTGGTGCCGTTGACCTGGACCGTCAGCTTGTCGTACGCGGTGGTGCCGGACTCACCGGTGTCGATGTGCAGGTAGAAGCTCAGCGTCGCCTTGCAGCCGGCCGGGACGGAGACCGTCTGGGACAGCGTGTCGGTGTGGGTCGAGCCGTAGCCGTTCAGCCAGGCCTTCCACGAACCGCCGTGCGCGGCCTGCGAGGACGAGTTGTCGACCACGCCGCTGGAGGCGGTCCACGGCGAGGCCGTGCCCGTCTCGAAGCCCGCGTTGCCCAGCAGCTGCGCCGGGGTGCAGCTGGTGTTGGGGTCGGTGACCGCCCAGGTGAAGCTGGTGGTCCCGGTCTTGCCCGCCGAGTCCTTGGCCGTCACGGTGACGCTGGAGTTGCCGATGGTGGTCGGGGTGCCGGTGATCACGCCGGTGGAGGCGTTGATCGACAGCCCGGCCGGAAGACCGGTGGCCGAGTAGGTCAGCGCGCCGGTGCCGCCGTTCGCCTGGATCGCCAGGTTGACCGCGGTGCCGGCCTTGGTGCTCTGGTTGCCCGGGTTGGTGACGGTGACGCCGCCCGGGTTCGGGGGCACGGTACCGACGTTGACGCCCGCCCAGGCGGTGCCGACCGCGATCACCTCGGGGCTGCCCGCGCCGTAGAGGTCCTTGGCGGCGTTCTCCGTCGCGGTGCGCGCCGCGGCGTAGTTGGTGGTGGAGGTCATGTACGAGGTCAGCGCCTTGTACCAGATCTGCAGCGCCTTGTCCCGGCCGATGCCGGTGACGGTGACGTTGTTGGCGGTCGGGCTGTTGTAGCTGACGCCGTTGATCACCTTGGCGCCGCTGCCCTCGGCCAGCAGGTAGAAGAAGTGGTTGGCGACACCGGACGAGTAGTGCACGTCCAGGTTGCCGACGCCCGAGTACCACGAGTCGGCCGAGCGGCCGTCCTTGGAGGGCTTGTCCATGTAGCGCAGCGGCGTGCCGTTGCCGTTGATGTCGATGAGCTCGCCGACCAGGTAGTCCGGGTTGTCCTTCGGCAGGTTGGCGTAGAACTCGACCGCGTTGCCGAAGATGTCCGAGGTGGCCTCGTTCAGACCGCCGGACTCGCCGGAGTAGTTGAGGTTGGCGGTGGCGGAGGTGACGCCGTGGCTCATCTCGTGGCCGGCCACGTCCAGCTCGGTCAGCGGGTGGGTGTCGCCGCTGCCGTCGCCGTAGGTCATGCAGAAGCAGCTGTCGTCCCAGAAGGCGTTGACGTAGCCGGTGTCGTAGTGGACCCGGCTGAAGGCGCCGACGCCGTCGTTGCGGATGCCGCTGCGGCCGAAGGTGTTCTTGTAGAAGTCCCAGGTGGCGGCGGCGCCGTACTGGGCGTCGACGGCGGCGGACTCGCCGTTGCTGGCCTGGCCGTTGCCCCAGGTGTCGGTGGTCTTGCTGTACAGCGTGCCGTTGCCGGACGTGCCGTGGTTCATGTTGGTGGTGTACTGACCGCCGCGGGTGCCGTCCTTGAGCTGGTAGGTGGACCCGCTCTGGGTGGTGGTCAGCGGCACGGTGCCGACGAAGACGCCGGTGCCGGTGCCGGTCTTGATGCCCTCGGCCTTGTTCAGCACCGCGCCGGTGGCGGCGTCGGTGACCACGTGCAGGCGGCTCGGGGTGCCGTCCGACTCCTTGCCGGAGACGACGGTCTCCCAGGCGAGCTTCGGGGTCCCGTCGGCGGCCCAGACGACCAGGCGCGGGGCGGTGTCGAGCACGGAGCCCGACTCGGAGGCCAGCGCGGCCTCCTGGGCCTTCGGCGCCGCGAGCTTCGGCGTGGTGGTGACGCCGCTCAGCACGGCCTCGCTGGCCTTGGTCACGCCCGTGGTGGCTCCGGTGGCGTCCTGGTGGACGATCAGGTCGCCGCCGAGCACCGGCAGGCCGGCGTAGGTGCGCTCGTAGCGCAGGTGGCGGGCACCGTTGGCGTCCTGGACGACGTCCTTGGTGACCAGCTTCTCGTCGCCGGTCAGGCCCAGGGCCTGGGCGAGGCCGGCGGTCTGCTGGTTCGCGGAGGCGATCAGCTCGGCCCGGCCGGCCTGCTGCGCGGCGACGGCCGCCGGCGCGTCAGGGGTGACCGCCTGCGCGATGACGGGGATGCCGGTCACCAGCAGCGCGGTGGTTGCGGCCATGACAACCGCGGCCTTCCGGGCATGGGCGTAACGGGACATGCGGACTCCTTTTCCGACCGCCACGGGGTTCGCGGCGGTGGAGAGAACCTGGCCGCAGGGTTGCGGCTCAGTGGGGGCCCCCGCCGCCGATACGCGGCGCGGGTGCGGTTGCGGAGCGAGGTGGTCGGGCGTTTTCCGGCAGGGGACGCACTGTTCCTCACCTGGGACAGCTGCACCGGGGGGTGGGGCCCCCTCGTCTGCAGCCGGAGGAATCGTGGCAGCAAACGAGCCGTTAATGACAGATGCATGCCATGGATTGGCCGATTAGCTACCGGCCCGTAGATCCGCCGGGGAGGCGGCGGTGTTACGGCGGCAAGAACTACTGGAGATCGTTTTCACCACTGCCGAAAAGGTTTGATCACCTCCGGCGGGCACTGACCAGCGCTCAGGGCCCACCCCCGGCCCGAACGGCGGCGGACAGCGCCGGACGGGCGCGGCACGTCACCTTTCCGGCCGTGCCATGGTCGGTTTTCGGACAACTCCATTCATTGAATGGAACCGGAAGCGGCTTGAAACGGTCCGAGCCCCCCACCGCGGGTGGCGGGCGCGCCCCCGTCCGCTGCCCCCCACCCCGATTGCGCCGCCCGGCCCTCCCGGCATGACAATGGGACGTATGTCCGTCCCACCGGTCCGCACCAGACCCGATCGCACCCCCTCACCCGGTGGGAGCCACCCCCTACCTCTCAAGGGGGACAGCCGGTGAAGAATCCACTTCCGGAGGATGAGCGGACGGCTACGGGACGTCTGGCAGACTTCTCGTCCATGGGGGAACCGACCGAGAGCCAGCAGAACGGCGGCCGCATGCCCGACGGAGCCACCCGCGCCGCCCGGACCCGTACCTCCGTCCTGCGCGACCGTGTCCGCGACCAGCGCCGCTCGCCGGCGCGCCCGCGGATCTGGTTCGAGCTGGCGCTGATCGGTCTCAGCTACTGGGTCTACTCGCTGGTGCGCAACGCCGTCCCCGAGCAGGAATCGGTGGCGCAGAAGCACGCCGGCTGGATCTGGGACCTCGAACACTCCCTCGGCATCGCCGTCGAGCGCTCGGTCAACCACGCGGTCGACGGCGTCGGCTGGCTGATCACCGGGATGAACTACTACTACGCGACGCTGCACTTCATCGTGACCATCGGCGTCCTGGTCTGGCTCTACCGCCGGCACCCCGGCCGCTACGTCGCGGTCCGCACGGTGCTGTTCGTCACCACGGCGATCGCACTGGTCGGCTTCTACTTCTTCCCGCTGGCGCCGCCCCGGCTGATGACCGACGGCGGCTTCATCGACACCGTGAAGACCCACGGCACCTGGGGCTCGATGGCCTCCGGCCCGGCCACCCACGTCTCCAACCAGTTCGCCGCGATGCCCTCGATGCACATCGGCTGGTCGACGTGGTGCGGTCTGACCATCTTCTTCCTGGCCCGCCGGACCTGGGTCCGGGTGCTCGGCCTGCTCTACCCGGTGGCCACCCTGGTCGTGATCGTCGCGACCGCCAACCACTTCTGGATGGACGCCGTCGGCGGCCTGCTCTGCCTGCTGGTGGGCTTCCTGGCCGCCCGCTGGCTCTACCACTCCTGGGTCTACCGCCTCCCCCAGGTGCCCGCCCGGGAGGCGGAGCCGGCCGAGCCGGTCACCGTCCCGGAACAGTGGAGCGAACCCGCGGTGACCACGGCGCGGCGGTAGCGCCCGCAGGACCCGCACGTGCACGCACCTCACGGCGGAGGGGCCCCGGATCACCGGGGCCCCTCCGCCGTTCCCCGCTCCGCCGGCCCTTCACCTCACCCGTGGAACAGCCGCTCCACCCCTTCATCTCACCCGTAGAACAGCCGCTCCACCACCGACCGGGCCCGCCGGGTGGTGCGCCGGTAGTCGTCCACCAGCTCCCCGCTGTGCCCGGCCCCGTACCCCAGGTAGCGGGCGACCCCCGCCAGCTCACGGGCGTCCGCGGGGAAGGAGTCCCCCGGCCGGCCGCGCACCAGCATCACCGCCGAGCGCACCCGGGAGGCCAGCACCCAGGCCGCGTCCAGCACCTCCGCGTCCTCCGCCCCGACCAGCCCGGCCCCGGCCGCCGCCGCCAGCGCCGCCCTGGTCCGGGTGGTGCGCAGCCCCGGCAGCCCGTGCCCGTGCTGCAGCTGGAGCAGCTGGACGGTCCACTCGACGTCCGCCAGCCCGCCCCGGCCGATCTTGGTGTGGGTGGTCGGGTCGGCGCCGCGCGGCAGCCGCTCCGCCTCGATCCGGGCCTTGATCCGGCGGATCTCCAGCAGGTCCCGCTCCGGGACCCCGGTGCCCGGGTAGCGCAGCGGGTCGATCAGCTGCCGGAACCGCTCCCCCAGCTCGGGGTCGCCCGCCACCGGTTCGGCGCGCAGCAGCGCCTGGCTCTCCCAGGCGTGCGACCAGCGCCGGTAGTACGCCGCGTACGAGGCGAGCGAGCGCACCAGCGGGCCGTTGCGCCCCTCCGGCCGCAGGTCGGCGTCCACCTCCAGCGGCGGCTCGGTGGAGGGCGCGGCCAGCAGGGCGCGCAGTTCCAGGCAGACCGCCTGGGCGGCCCGGGCGGCGTCCTCCTCCAGCGAGCCGAGCAGCGGCTCGTGGACGAAGAGCACGTCCGCGTCCGAGCCGTAGCCCAGCTCGTGCCCGCCGAACCGGCCCATCGCGATCACCGCGATCCGGGTCGGCAGCGCGCCGTTGCGCTCCTCCCAGCCCGCCACGCAGGCCCGCAGCGCGCCCTGCAGGGTGGCGGCGTTCAGCGCGGTGAGCGCCTCGCCGGCGGCGTCCAGCGCCTGCGCCGGATCCTCGCCGAGCCGCCCGAGCACATCGGCGGCGGCGGTGCGGAACAGCTCGCGGCGGCGCACCGCGCGGACGGCGGCCACCGCGGCGGCAGTGGAGTCGGCCCGGCCGGCGGCGGCCAGCACCTCCCGCTCCACGGCGGCCCGCCCGCGCGGCACCAGGCCCTGCGGGTCGCCGAGCACGGCGACCGCCTCGGGCGCCCGCAGCAGCAGGTCGGGGGCGAGCCGCCCGGCCGACAGCACCCGGGCCAGCTGTTCGGCGGCGGCGCTCTCGTCGCGCAGCAGCCGCAGGTACCAGGGGGTGCGGCCGAGCGCGTCGGAGACCTGGCGGAAGTTGAGCAGCCCCGCGTCCGGGTCGGCGGAGTCGGCGAACCAGCCGAGCATCACCGGCAGCAGGGTGCGCTGGATGGCGGCCTTGCGGCTGACCCCGGAGGCCAGCGCGGTGAGGTGGCGCAGCGCCGCGGCGGGATCGGCGTAGCCGAGCGCCTCCAGCCGGGCCCGGGCCGCCTCCGGGCGCAGGCCGGCCGCGCCGGGCGGCAGTTCGGCGACGGCATCCAGCAGCGGCCGGTAGAACAGCTTCTCGTGCAGCCGCCGCACCTCGACCGCGTGCCGGCGCCACTCCCGCTGGAGCGCGGCAACCGGGTCGGCCCGGGTGTCGTCGTTGATCAGGGGGGCGAGCGAGCGGGCGAGCCGGCGCAGGTCCTCCTGGCCGGTGGGCATCAGATGGGTGCGGCGCAGCCGGTGCAGCTGGATCCGGTGCTCCAGCGAGCGCAGGAACCGGTAGGCGGCATCCAGCGAGGCGGCGTCGGCGCGCCCCACGTACCCGCCTCGGGAGAGCGCCGCCAGTGCCTCCAGGGTGTTGCCGCTGCGCAGCGCCTCGTCGGTGCGGCCGTGCACCAGCTGGAGCAGCTGGACGGAGAACTCGACGTCACGCAGCCCGCCGGGGCCGAGCTTGAGCTGGCGGTCCAGCTCGGTGGCGGGGATCGAGTCGACCACCCGGCGGCGCATCTGCTGCACGTCGGCGACGAAGTTCTCCCGGGCGGCGGCCTGCCAGACCATCGGCGCCAGCGCGGCGGTGTACGCCTCGCCGAGCTCCTGGTCGCCGGCCACCGGGCGGGCCTTGAGCAGCGCCTGGAACTCCCAGGTCTTGGCCCAGCGCTGGTAGTACGCGAGGTGGCTGGCCAGGGTGCGGACCAGCGGGCCGTTGCGGCCCTCGGGGCGCAGATTGGCGTCGACCGGCCAGATGGTGCCCTCGCCGGTGGTGTCCGCGCACAGCCGGGTGAGCGCGGCGGCCAGCCGGGTGGCGGCCCTGAGCGCCTCCTGCTCGTCGACGCCCTCGCGCGGTTCGGCCACGTAGATGACGTCGACGTCGGAGACGTAGTTGAGCTCGCGGCCGCCGCACTTGCCCATGCCGATGACGGCGAGCCGGCAGGCCGCGGCGGCCTGCGGGTCCTCGGCGGCGGCCAGGTCGAGGGCGGTCTGCAGGGTGGCGCCGGCCAGGTCGGCGAGTTCGGCGGCGGTCTGGGCGAGGTCGGTGGTGCCGGTGAGGTCGCGGGCGGCGATGGCCAGCAGGCAGCGGCGGTAGGCGACGCGCAGCGCGTCGGCCGGGCGTCCGGCGGGGTCGGCGGCGATGCCCTCGGCGAGCGCGCGGCGGAAGTCCTCCGGGCCGGGGTGCATGTCGCGCAGCTCGAAGGTGACCAGCACGTGCCAGTCGCGCGGGTGCCGGGCCAGGTGGTCGGCGAAGGCGGTGGAGGCGCCGAGCACGCCGAGCAGCCGGTCGCGCAGCGGTTTGGAGGCGGTCAGGGTGTCCCGCAGGGTCTGCCGGTCGACCGGATCGGCCGCCTCCAGCAGCCGGGAGAGGCCGAGCAGCGCGAGGTCGGGGTCGGCGGTGGCGGCGAGCGCGTCGAGCAGCAGCGGGTCCGCGGCCAGCCCGTCCAGGGCCGGTTCGGCGAGCAGCCGCAGCGCCTGCCCCGGATCGGTGAACCCGCGCCGCACCAGCCTGATCTCCGGCCGGCTGACCCGGCTTCCGGCCCGCTGTTCGTCCACCGCCATCGGCCTCTCCGTCCGTCCGCTCCAGCAGGGTACGCGCCCGCGGCCCGCCCCACTCGCGAGACGCACACGACCGACGGGCGGTGCGCCGTCTCGCGCACCGCCCGTCGGTCATCCGCTCGTCCTGTCCGCTCACGCGCTCACCCGGCGCCCCGCGGGCCGGGCCCGGTCACGCGGACCGGCGGCCCCGGCCGATCCGCACGGCCGCGGCGCCCGCCGCGACCAGCGCCGCCGAGAGGCCGAGCAGGGCCGGCGACGCGCCGCTGCCCGTCTCGGCCAGCTCCTCGTGGTGACCGCCGTACTCCTGCCCGTGGTGACCGCCGTGCTCCTCGCCGTGGCCGCCGCCCTGGCCGCCCTCGTGGCCGCCCTGGCCGTGGTGGCCGGAGTGGGACGGCTTGTAGGACGCCCGCTCCTTCTCGCCGTACTTGGCCTTGTTGAGGTTGGTGAGGCTGTTGTTCTGCGAGGCCGACTGGCTGTTGTTCGCCGTGTTGCTCGCGGTGTTGCTGGCCGAGTTCTGCGCGGAGTTGTGCACCGTGTTCTGCGAGGTGTTGTTCGCGCTGCTGATGGCGGCGTTGTTCGCGCTGTTGTCGTTGTGGATGTGGTTCTGCACGATGACCGTCACGTTGACGTGCTGCTCCTGGGCCTGCTCGCCGCTCTGGGACTGGCCCTGCACCTGCTCCTGGGCCTGCTCCTGGGCCTGGGCCTGCTCCTCGGCCTGGGCCTGGTGGCCGCCGTTGCCCCCGTTCCCGCCGTTCCCGCCGTTGCCCCCGTTCCCGCCGTGACCCTCGTGGCCCTCGTGGTCACCGTGGTGGCAGGGGCAGGCGGGCTCCTCGTGGCAGTGCTTGCCGGTGGGGGCCGGCGCTTCGAGCAGCTCCTCGACGGCACCGGGCACCGACGGCCGGGGCGCGGGCCGGCCCCGGTCCGCCTCGTCCTGGCCGACCACCGCCTCGTCCTGGCCGACCGCCGCCTCCGCCGGCCGGGACGCCTCGCCCTGCCCGGTGGCGGCCGCCGCCCCGACGCCGTCGGTCCAGAAGGAGTGACTGGCCGTCGCCTCGCCCGGGAGGGCACCGCGGTTGTCGAAGGTCCAGCTGTGGACGACGCTGTCACGGCTCTCCGCGGCCTGGCGGAGAAGCCCGTCGACCCATTCACCCTGGGCCTCCGCCGATTCGGCGCCGACACGGTGGTCCACGGAGGACGAGGCGTAGGCCGCGGAGGCGGTACCCCACACGAGGGCGGCCGAGGTCAGTCCGGACAGAGCCAGGGTGGTGATTCGAGTACGCATGACACTCCAGGGTGATCCGCAAAACGGATCTTCTGAATACGCCCCTTCACCGCCCCGCGACGGCTCGCACCGCTGCAGAGTAACCGCAATGGCCTAACGGATTACCGTGCGCGGGGGACACCCCCCGCACGGCCCCCACCGGTTGACGCGCCGTCAGAGCACCTGGAGGTTCTTGCGCAGCTCGAACGGGGTGACCTCGGAGCGGTACTCCTCCCACTCCTGCTTCTTGTTGCGCAGGAACTGATGCCACTCCCCCAGAGCATCACTCAGCCACTGATCAGCCATCGCGGAGCGGCCGCTGGTGAGTCCCGGTGGTCGTCGTAGGTCAACCCTGTACGGCCCAAAGACGGCCCAGCCCCGCTCCTGGCCAAGACAGTCAGCGACGGAGTAAAAGTTGTCGCGTCGATGGCCGCTGGCCGCGACCTGCGCCGCCGAGGCCCGCAGCACGGCTGCCGACACCCAACAAACACCTCAGAGTGCGCATGCAGCGAACAAGCTGGTTCATCTGCGAGCCTGGCACGCGCACGGCTCACAGAGTAGCCTGCTGCTTATGTCCGCTCTCTCGCCCTTGAACCGAGCCTTCCAGCAGATCCCGAAACGCGCGGAGAAGCAAGAAGGACCACAACTCCATGAGACATTCGTAGACTCAGGCGTTGTGGATGTTATCCATACTGTGGATCATCAGGTCATCTATGGCCGTCGCGGCACTGGCAAGACCCACGCTCTTAGCTATCTAGGATCTGAAGCGGCGGCTAATGGCGATTTGGCCATGTACATCGACCTTCGGACGATCGGCTCGGCCAACGGATTGTTTGACCCGGATTCCGCTCCCATCACAGAGCGGGCAGCGCGGTTGCTGGTAGACCTGCTTGGTCAGTTCCATGACTCGTTGCTCAACGCAGTGGTAGACGATGACTCCCTCATGGACGATGGCCGCTTCGTCGAGAAGGCGGACCAGCTCATCGCCGCACTTACCTCTGTTCGAGTCCAGGGCGAGGTAGAGCGAACAGAGGAATCGGAAGTCAAGGCGGGAGTCAAGGCGGGGGCCTCGGTCGACGCAGGCGCAGCACTCAAGAGTGTGCAGCTGGGCGTAAAGATCGCCAATGAGACATCATCTGAAGATCGCGGCCTGAACCGAGAAACCCGCAAGGGTGCAGAGCGGATCAGCCTAAACTTCAGCGACGTTGCTCGGGCGCTTCGCGAGCTGGGGGCCACACTTTCCAGCCGGAGAGTTTGGATTCTTCTTGACGAGTGGAGCAGCGTTCCCCGAGATCTCCAGCCATACCTAGCCCAGTTTTTGGCCCGATGCGTACTCCCAGTCCACAAGTTCACGGTGAAGATTGCCGCCATTGAGCAACAGTCCAACTTTAGGGCCCAGGTTGATGGCGTTACGATCGGAATGGAGCTTGGAGCAGATATCGGTGCGCACGTAAATCTCGACGACTTTCTCGTGTTCGAAGGAAACGAAGACCGCGCGCGCTCCTTCTTTCAAGGCTTGTTCATTAAGCACCTCACAGCTGTTGCCGCAACTACCACAAACTCCCCGCTTTCTCAGCTTTTGACGCCCGGAATAAATCTAGCCACTACGGCCTTTACGGACAGGCGCTCATTTGATGAGCTGATCCGGGCCGCCGAAGGCGTCCCCCGAGATGCCCTCTATATTGCAGCCAGGGCTGCCATGAAAGCCGGCCAGGGAAAAATTGCCGTCCAAATGGTCAGGGACGCCACGCGCGACTGGTACCACGGCGACAAGATGACTGGCCTGTCCAGTCTGGCTCAGGCCCGTCGACTGCTGGAATGGATCGTCACGGAAGTAATCAGGCGCAAACGCGCACGAGCATTCTTGGTCAATTACGCGGATGCTCGCGACGAGCTATTGCTTGCTTTGTTTGATGCCCGCGCGCTTCACATTTTGCGCCGCGGGTACTCTGCACAGGATAGACCGGGTGAGCGATTTGACATCTGGGGTATTGACTATGGCGCATATGTCGACCTGACGCAGACACAGAGCGCCCCTTCGGGCTTCCTTCCCATCTTCGAGGAAAATGACGAAGAGGGATATGTGGGGATCGATGTGCCAATGCAAGATCACCGCGCGATTCGTCGAGCTATTCTTGACCTTCAGGAGTTCTACCAGGCCGAGGGCCAGTCTGCGTCCTAGGGTGGCGCAGCGGATTTTGGCCGCAATTTTTTCTGGCCTGAGGTTGAGCGCGGCTGGGCACCGAAAGCCGTTGCCACTCGGTCAGGCCTCTAGAGCCTGGCCGAGTGGCCCCGTTCTCGCTCGCCACGGGGACCGGTCCCGGTCAGTGGGTAGACGGCAGAGCCACCTACCCCAGCCACACCAGGGTTCTGGGCTCGGTCCCTCTCTACCGCCTGGCCACCAGCGCGGCCTTGGACGCCGTCAGAACTGGATGCAGACTGGTGCGTCGGCGAGCGACCGGGACGTTCTGACGTGCCCTATGCCCTTGGAGAAGATTCAGCCCGCTCCGGAGCCAGAACCCAGTGTAGGGAACTGCCAGCCGCGGGTTACCGACCCAGAGGCTGGCAACTGCGCTCCGCGATCGTTCATCCTGGCTAGGTATCTGACCCGAGAAAGGAGCGGCTAGTGCCGGAGCGTAGCCCGCGCGGTACCTACCTACGGATCGCCGACGTAATCGAGACCGAGATCAGCAGGAACTCCGCAGTGACGTCGCTTCCTTCCGAAGGTCAACTGATGGAGACCCACCGCGTTGGCCGTACCACGGTTCGTCGCGCCCTGGAGTCCCTTGCGGCGAAGGGCCTCATCACGTCACGGCCCTGAGCCGGGTGGGTCGTTGTGGGCGCCGAACGCAAGCCGCCGGTGCTCGACCAGCTCCTCGGGCTGGTGCGGACGCTCGATGTCGGAGCCGACTTCCCCTCAGAGAAGGAGCTCACCGAAGCGACCGGCGCCGCGCGGGGCACTGTCCGACGGGCCCTCGCCCAACTGAAGGGCACCGGCGTTCTCGAAGTGCGCCATGGGAAGGGCCGGCGCGTCCGCGCTCTTCCCTCTGAGCACTCCTGACCAGAATCTTCAAGGGGCAGATACAACGACCTTCCCCGCCGCTGGTCCCACTCGAAGGGGGTGGCCAGCAAGGCGCGCACCCTCGCCGGCATCCTCGGCCCGGACGCCGAGCTGCTGGAGGCCGCCGCCGTCCTGCACGACGTCGGCTACTCGCCGCGGATCGTCGACACTGGATTCCACCTGCTCGACGGCGCGCGGTTCCTGCGTGCGGAGAACATCGACGAGCGCGTCGTGCGGCTGGTCGCCCACCACTCGTGCGCGCTGCTCGAAGCGGAGGAGCGCGGCCTGCGGCAAGAGCCGGAGGCGGAATTCTCGCTGGAGGAGCCGCACCTGGTGGACGCGCTGATCTACTGCGACATGACGACGACGCCGGACGGCACGCCGACAACGACTCCCGACCAGATCGCGGAGATCGTGGGCCGGTAAGGGCCCGACAACATCGTCGGCCGGTTCATCCGACGGGCCGAGCCGAAGATCGACGCGGCCGCTCGCCGGGTCGACAGCCAGCTGATTCAGGCCCGCGCCATGGCCTAACCGATGTGCGGCTGCACCCGGGTGGCGTCCAAGCCATGCGTGATCCGCAGCCACATAGACGGGTGAATGTCCAGGTCGCCGAGGTCCGCCGGGTCCACCCAACGGACCTCTTTCGACTCCGAACTTGTCCGCAGCGCGCCGCCGACAGGCAGGGCCCTAAAGCAGATGGAGAACTGCTGCCGGACCTCCCCGTCGTCGTACGCGATAACGTGCGCCGGGTCCGTGTACAGGCCCACGACGGAGTCGACCTCGACGTCGATTCCCGTCTCCTCGCGCACCTCACGAACCACCGTGTTCGCGACGGATTCCCCGATGTCGTGCCCGCCGCCGGGGAGCGCCCAGAGGCACAGCGACCCCGGGTTCACGCTGCGGGTCTACACGCACCTGATGCCGAGCAGCGACGGCCGGACCCGCCGGGCCGTCGACAGGCTCTACGAAACGCTCGGATGGGCCGCCGATCCGATGCCTGACGGCCCACAGGCGGCCCAGGAGGACTGAAGCGGGCCCCGGGGCGTCGGCTGCACGCCGCCGACCCGGGGCCCATGCTCAGGCTGGAACCGCCCTGACCTGCGACTACAGCACCTGGAGGTTCTTGCGCAGCTCGAACGGGGTGACCTCGGAGCGGTACTCCTCCCACTCCTGCTTCTTGTTGCGCAGGAAGAAGTCGAAGACGTGCTCGCCGAGGGTCTCGGCGACGAGCTCGCTGCGCTGCATGAGGTCGATGGCCTCGCCGAGGTTCTGCGGCATCGGCTGGATGCCGAGGGCGCGGCGTTCGGCGTCGGTGAGGGCCCAGACGTCGTCGTCGGCGCCGGGCGGGAGCTCGTAGCCCTCCTCGATGCCCTTGAGGCCGGCGGCCAGGGTGACGGCGTAGGCGAGGTAGGGGTTGCAGCCGGTGTCGAGGGAGCGGACCTCGACGCGGGTGGAGCCCTGCTTGCCCGGCTTGTACATCGGGACGCGGATCAGCGCGGAGCGGTTGTTGTGGCCCCAGCAGATGTAGGACGGGGCCTCGCCGCCGGCGCCGGCGGTGCGCTGGGAGCCGCCCCAGATCCGCTTGTAGGAGTTCACCCACTGATTGGTGACGGCGGCGGTCTCGGCGGCGTGGCGCAGCAGGCCGGCGATGAAGGAGCGGCCGACCTTGGAGAGCTGGTACTCGGCGCCGGACTCGTGGAAGGCGTTGCGGTCGCCCTCGAACAGCGAGAGGTGGGTGTGCATGCCCGAGCCGGGGTGGTCGGAGAACGGCTTGGGCATGAAGCTCGCGTGGACGCCCTGCTCCAGCGCGACCTCCTTCATCACCAGCCGGAAGGTCATGATGTTGTCGGCGGTGGAGAGCGCGTCGGCGTACCGCAGGTCGATCTCCTGCTGGCCGGGGGCGCCCTCGTGGTGGGAGAACTCCACCGAGATGCCCATCGACTCCAGCATGGTGATCGCCTGGCGGCGGAAGTCGTGGCCCACTCCGCGCGGGGTGTGGTCGAAGTAGCCGGACTGGTCGGCGGGGATCGGCGGGGTGCCGTCGCCGGGCAGGTTCTTCAGCAGGAAGAACTCGATCTCGGGGTGGGTGTAGAAGGTGAAGCCCTGGGCGGAGGCCTTCTCCAGGGTGCGCTTCAGCACGAACCGCGGGTCGGCGTACGAGGGCGAGCCGTCCGGCATCAGGATGTCGCAGAACATCCGGGCGGTGCCCGGGGTCTCCGAGCGCCACGGCAGGATCTGGAAGGTGGTCGGGTCCGGCTTGGCGATCATGTCGGACTCGTAGACCCGGGCGAAGCCCTCGATCGCCGAGCCGTCGAAGCCGATGCCCTCCTCGAAGGCCTGCTCCAGTTCGGCCGGCGCCACCGCCACCGACTTCAGGAACCCCAGGACATCGGTGAACCACAGCCGGACGAACCGGATGTCACGCTCTTCGAGCGTCCGAAGCACGAACTCCTGCTGCTTGCCCATGGGGACAGTCTCACCTCTGCTCTTTACGTCCGTGTTACGCCCGGAACCCACCCGGAGGCGGCCCTCCCCATCATGGCGGATCACCGCGCCCGGGGGCAGCGGCGACCCCGGCCGAGACATTGCGTCAGATCGACGATTAGACTCGGTTCCATGCCCAATCTCCGTCTCGCCCTCTGCCAGACCGACCCGTGGGTCGGTGACCTCGCACGCAACAGCGATGAGGTGATCCACTGGACCAAGCGGGCCGCCGAGGCCGGTGCCCAGCTGGTCGCGTTCCCCGAGATGGCCCTGACCGGGTACCCGGTCGAGGACCTCGCGCTGCGCCGTTCCTTCGTCGAGGCGTCGCGGGCCGGGCTGGTCGAGCTGGCCGCCCGGCTCGCCGCGGAGGGACTCGGCGAGGTGCCCGTCGTGGTGGGCTACCTCGGCCGCTCCGAGCAGGCCTCGCCGCGGTTCGGCCGGCCGGCCGGCTCGCCGCAGAACTGCGCCGCCGTGCTGTTCCGGGGCGAGGTGGTCACCCGGTTCGCCAAGCACCACCTGCCGAACTACGGCGTGTTCGACGAGTACCGCTGGTTCGTCCCCGGTGACCAGCTGCCGGTGCTGCGGCTGCACGGGGTGGACGTCGCGCTGGCGATCTGCGAGGACATCTGGCAGGACGGCGGCCGGGTGACGGCCGCCCGCGAGGCCGGGGCCGGCCTGCTGCTGGTGATCAACGGTTCGCCGTACGAGCGGAACAAGGACGACGCCCGGCTGGAGCTGGTCCGCCGCCGGTCCGCCGAGGCGGGCTGCACGCTCGCGTACGTGAACATGGTCGGCGGCCAGGACGAGCTGGTCTTCGACGGCGACTCGATCGTGGTCGCCCCGGACGGCGAGGTGCTGGCCCGCTCGCCGCAGTTCGAGGAGCACCTGCTGGTGCTGGACCTCGACCTGCCGGCCGCGAGCAGCGACCACACCGACGGGCTGCTGCTGGCCGACGGCCTGCACCTGGTCCGCGCCGAGCTGGGCGGCGAGCCGGCCCCGGCGCCCGCCGCGCCGGTCCGCGCCGAGGTGGCGCCGCGGCTGAGCGACGAGGCGGAGATCTGGTCCGCGCTGGTCTCCGGCACCCGGGCCTACGTCCGCAAGAACGGCTTCCGCTCGGTGCTGATCGGCCTGTCCGGCGGCATCGACTCGGCCCTGGTGGCCGCCCTCGCGGTGGACGCGCTGGGCGCCGGGAACGTGCACTGCGTCTCGATGCCGAGCCGCTACTCCTCGCAGCACTCCCGGGACGACGCGGCCGAGCTGGCCCGCCGCACCGGGCTGAACTTCCGCACCGTGCCGATCGCCCCGATGTTCGACGCCTACATGGCGGCCACCGAGCTGACCGGCCTGGCCGAGGAGAACCTGCAGTCCCGGCTGCGCGGCACCCTGCTGATGGCGATCTCCAACCAGGAGGGGCACATCGTGCTCGCGCCCGGCAACAAGAGCGAGCTCGCGGTCGGCTACTCCACCCTGTACGGCGACTCGGTCGGCGCGTTCGGCCCGATCAAGGACGTCTACAAGTCGCTGATCTTCCGGCTGGCGCGCTGGCGCAACGAGGAGGCCGAGCGGCTCGGCGAAGTCCCGCCGATCCCGGAGAACACCATCTCCAAGCCGCCGTCCGCCGAGCTGCGGCCGGACCAGAAGGACACCGACTCGCTGCCCGACTACGACCTGCTGGACACCGTCCTGGACCTGTACGTCGAGGGCGACCAGGGCCGGGACGCGATCGTGGCGGCGGGCTTCGACCCGGCCGTGGTGGACCGGGTGGTGCGGCTGGTGGACACCGCCGAGTACAAGCGGCGGCAGTACCCGCCGGGCCCGAAGATCTCGGTCAAGGGCTTCGGCCGGGACCGCCGGCTGCCGATCACCAACCGGTGGCGCCAGGGCTGAGCGGGGACCTCAGTAGCGGTAGGTGGCGGCCACCGCGAGGTGGTCGCTGCCGTCCCGCTCCAGGGTCCGCGAGTCGGTGGGCGTCAGCCCGCCCTTGCTCATGATCTGGTCGATCCGGGCCATCGGGAACGAGGCCGGCCAGCTGAAGCCGAAGCCGTCGCCGGCCGCGCCCTGGGCCGAGCGCATCTGCGAGGTGACCGGCGCCAGGCTGCGGTCGTTCATGGTGCCGTTGAGGTCGCCGAGCAGCAGCACCTTCTTCACCGGCTCGGCCTGGATCGCGTCGCCGAGCGCCTGGGCGCTGACGTCCCGCTGGTTGACGGTGAAACCGCCCTCGGCCCGGAGCCGGACCGACGGCAGGTGCGCGACGTACACCGCGAGCGGGCCCTGCGGGGTGCTGACCTCGGCCCGGAACGCCCTGGTCCAGCCCATCTTGATGTCCACCACCCGGACGTCGCCGATCGGGTACTTGGACCAGAGCCCGACGGTGCCCTCGACGGCGTGGTACGGGTAGCTGCCGGCCAGCCCGGACTCGTAGGCGCGCAGCGGCCGGCCGGCCAGCTCCTGGAGCGCGACGATCTGCGCCCCGGACTCCTCCAGCATCCGGACGGTGCCCTGCGGGTCGGCGTTGAGGGCGGCCACGTTGTGGCTGACCACCGTGAAGTCGCCGGCGCCGCCGCTCTTGTCGGTGAGCAGGCCGCCGAACATGTTGGTCCAGATCACCGTCGGCACCAGCAGTGCGAGCAGCGCGGTGGCGGAGCGGCGCAGCAGGGCGGGGACGAGCAGCACCGGCACGGCCAGGCCCACCCAGGGCAGGAAGGTCTCCAGCAGGCTGCCGAGGTTGCCGGTGCTGTTGGGCACCTCGGAGTGGAAGGCCATCAGGGCACCGGTGAGCAGGGCCAGGACGGCGAGCACCAGACCGCGCCGCCAGGCGGTGGCGCCGCGGGCGTCCCGGCCCCAGCGCCGCACCCCGAGGAGTCCGGCCGCGGGGCGCCGGCCGGATCCCGGGTCGCCGGCCTCCGCCGTGACCACCCGGTCCGCCCTGTCCGCCTGCGCCATGCCGTGGCTCCCGTCGTTCGCGCCGTCCGCCCGCCCGCGGCCCGTCCGGAGCGGGCCTCCGCCGGGTGGCGGGAGGGCGTGCCGGACTGGTGCGGGTTTGGCCGGATTCCCGGCTCAGCCTATGCCGGGACAGACGTCCGGCCGGTGGACCGGGGTTCCGGCGTGGCCCGGTTGGTGAGCCAGGCCACGTGCGCGGGGGCGGCGGTCGCGCGGCGGGCCGGGGGCGGTCAGGCGGGCACGGGCGGGCGCAGGGCGGGGCCGGCCAGGCCCATGAGCAGCGCGTCGACCATCCGCTCGGCGAGTTCGGGGTCGTCCAGGTCGGAGTCGTCCCACAGGATGCTGCGGGCCAGGATCGGGCCGATCAGCAGGTCGGCGAGCAGTTCCTCGTCGAGGTCGGCGCGCAGCTCGCCCCCGGCGACGCCCCGGCGGATGACCTCGTGGGCGGCCTCCCGGCGCGGCACGATCACCCGTTCGCGGTAGGCGGCGTGCAGTTCGGGCCAGCCGTGCATCTGGCCGAGCGCCGCCTTGAGCACCCAGCGGGAGCGCTTGGCGAGCCCGCGCAGCCGCATGTACTCGATCATTGCGACGAGGTCGCCGCGGATCGAGCCGGTGGACTCGGGCAGCGGCTCCTCCATCCTGCTGACCATGTCGACCAGCAGGGCCTCCTTGTTGGGCCAGCGCCGGTAGATGGTGGCCTTGCCCACGCCGGCGCCGGTGGCGATGCCCTCGATGGTCAGCTCGGACAGGCTGGTGCCGGCCGCCATCTGCTCCTCGACGGCGGCGAAGATCGCCTGCTCGGCGGCCTCGCTGCGGGGCCTGCCCCGGCGCGGGCCGGTGCAGGGCGGCGGCGCGGCCGTCGGCTCGGTCTTCATCTCACATCTCCCGGTGGTGGGGCTCCCGCCCGGCGCAGGGGCGGGGGACGCACGCGCTCGTGGGCCCTGGCGCCGGCGGGTTCCCGGTGCCAGGGCCCCATTCTCGCTCAGCGCGACCCCGGGGCGGACGTGCCCGGCCCGGGAGCGCGGACCGATCGTCGCAGGTCGGACGTCCGCGGGCCAGGTGCCGGCGGCTCAGGCGTCCGCGGCCGCCGCGCTGCGGACCGTCGTGTCCGGCGCGTCCGCCTGCTTCGCGCCGGCCGGACCACCCGGACCACCGGGACCGCCGGGGGCGCCCGCCGGGACCTTGCCCGGCAGCAGGAACCAGGCCAGCAGCGCGCCGACCAGGGTGATCCCGGCGGAGAGCGCGGCCACCACGTGCATGGCGTGGATGAAGGAGTCGTTGGCCGGGCCGATCAGCTCCGTGCCCCGGTCGCCCAGCCGGGCGGCGACCGCCAGGGTGGCCTCCAGCGACTCCCCCGCCTTGTCCCGCAGCTCGGCGCTGGGCAGCCGGTCGAGCTTGTCGGAGATCCCGTCGCGGTAGACGGTGGAGAGCACCGCCCCGAGGACGGCGACCCCGAGCGAGCCGCCGACCTGGCGGAAGGTGTTGTTGACCGCCGAGCCGGCGCCCGCCTTCTCACGGGGCAGCGAGCCCATGATCGCGACGGTGATCGGCGGCATGACGTGCGCCATGCCGACGCCCATCAGCAGGCCGAGCACGACCAGCACCCAGATCGGGGTGGTGGCGCCCAGCAGCAGGTAGCCGAGGAAGCCGGCCGCGATGAACAGCATGCCGACGGCGCAGGTGGCGCGGACGCCGAAGCGGTCGACCACCAGCCGGGCGCGCGGGGCGAACACCAGCTGGGCGGCGGCCAGCGGCAGCATCAGCACCCCGGCCTCCAGCGCGCTGTAGCCGCGCACGCTCTGGGTGTAGAAGACGCCGAAGAACGAGACGCCCATCAGCGCGAAGAAGACCACGCCGATCACCACCACCGAGGCGCTGAACACCTTGTTGCGGAACCAGTTGACGTCCAGCGCGGGGTGCGCGGCGCGGCGCTCGTGGAGCACGAAGGCGGCCAGCGCCAGCAGGCCCACCAGCACCGGGCCCCAGGCCTCGACGGCGGTGAAGTCGGCCAGCTCGCCGCCCTTGATGATGCCGTAGATCAGCGCCACCAGGCCGACGATGGACAGCAGCACGCCGACCGGGTCCATCCGGCCCGGGTCGGGGTCCTTGGACTCGGGGACCAGCACCGCCATGGCGATCAGGGCCACGACCACGATCGGCACGTTGACCAGGAAGACCGAGCCCCACCAGAAGTGCTCGATCAGCAGGCCGCCGGTGATCGGGCCGATCGCGATGGCCAGGCCGACGGCGCCGGCCCAGATGCCGATCGCCTTGGGCTGCTCGGAGCGCTCGAAGACGTTCATGATGATGGCGAGCGTGGCCGGCATGGCCAGCGCACCGCCGACGCCCATCAGCGCGCGGTAGCCGATCAGCTCGCCCGGCGTACTGGCGAGCGCGGAGAGCAGCGAGGCGACGCCGAAGACGGCCATGCCGGCCAGCAGCGCCCGCTTCCGGCCGAAGCGGTCGCCGAGCAGGCCGGAGGTGAACAGCAGTCCGGCGAAGACCAGGGTGTAGGAGTTGATCGACCATTCCAGGTCGCTCTGGCTGGCGCCGATGCCGGTGGGCGCCGGGGACGCGATGGTCTTCATCGCGACGTTGAGGATCGAGTTGTCGAGGACGACGACGAGCAGGGCGAGCACCAGGGTGCACA
Source organism: Kitasatospora sp. NPDC015120 (assembly GCF_043080305.1). Classification (NCBI taxonomy): domain Bacteria; kingdom Bacillati; phylum Actinomycetota; class Actinomycetes; order Kitasatosporales; family Streptomycetaceae; genus Kitasatospora; species Kitasatospora sp. NPDC015120. Next base: position 419,356 of record NZ_JBIBVJ010000001.1, read on the forward strand.
GGATCGCCCAGCGTCGGCGGTGGATGGCTTCCGGCACCCGGGGTGGCGGGGCTGCGGTGGTCATGGATTCTTCCCGTCGTGGTACGGCGTGACACTGGCGGGCATTTCGATCCGCGATCGTCTCGTAACCCCCCTCGGCCAGCGTAGCGAGCTTTTCGATACGAGACGAATCCGTATCGTAAAGCCGCGGCAAAGACTCACCGGCGCCCCGGGGCGGGCCTTCGCAAGCGGAGTGACTCCCGCCCCTTTTGCGCCCGCGCCGGGCCGTGCAAGCATGGAGGTGATCCGGGGACGCCGCACGGCGCCACGAGACGACAACCCTTCAGGAGCCTGTTCGATGAACGCTTCTTCGCCCTCGCCTGCCCAGAACCGGGCGACGACGACCGCCACCCTCTACGGTGGGGTCACCAACCGCCGCGTCACCGTCCGCGACCTCGCCGCCGCCAAGCAGCGCGGTGAGAAGTGGTCGATGCTGACCGCCTACGACGCCCTCACCGCGGGCGTCTTCGACGAGGCCGGCACCCCCGTCCTGCTGGTCGGCGACTCCGCCGGCAACTGCCACCTCGGCTACGAGACCACCGTGCCGGTGACCATGGATCAGATGGTGATGCTCGCCGCCGCCGTCGTCCGCGGCACCGAGCGGGCCATGATCGTCGCCGACCTGCCGTTCGGCTCGTACCAGGAGTCCCCGGCCCAGGCGATGCGCAACGCGGCCCGGCTGATGAAGGAGGCCGGGGTCGGCGCGGTCAAGCTGGAGGGCGGGGAGCGCAGCGCCCGCTCGATCGAGCTGCTGGTCGAGGCCGGCGTCCCGGTGATGGCCCACATCGGCCTCACCCCGCAGTCCGTGCACGCCTTCGGCGGCTACCCCGTCCAGGGCCGCGGCGACGAGGCCGCGCACCAGCTGCTGCGCGACGCCAAGGCGGTGCAGCAGGCCGGCGCCTTCGCGGTGGTGCTGGAGGCGGTGCCCGCCGAGCTGGCCCGGCAGGTCACCGAGCAGCTCGCCGTCCCCACCGTCGGCATCGGCGCCGGCGCGGACTGCGACGCCCAGGTGCTGGTCTGGACCGACTTCGCCGGGATGACCGCGGGCCGGGTGCCCAAGTTCGTCAAGCAGTACGCCAACCTGCGGGCCGTCCTCGGCGACGCCGCCCGCGCCTCGGCGGTGGCGGGGCGGGGCGGCGCCCGCCCGGCGCGGGACCCCCCCTCCCCCTCACCCCCCCCGCCCGGGGGGCCCGCCCCCGGCGGGGCCCGCACCCCGGTGACAGCGGCGTGACAGCGGGCCGACAGCGCCCCGCCGGCCCGGCGCCGCACCGGAACGGCCCCTGACAGCGGGCTGACAGCCGGGGCGGACAGCCTTGGGGCATGACACGAATCTCCACCGCCCCGAACGACCGGGGGCCCGCCGCGGGGAACGCCGTCGAGGTCCACGGCATCGTCAAGCACTTCGGCGAGACCAAGGCCCTCGACGGGGTCGACCTCACCGTCCGCGAGGGGACCGTCCTCGGTGTGCTCGGCCCCAACGGGGCCGGCAAGACCACCCTGGTCCGCGTCCTGTCCACGCTGATCAAGCCCGACGCCGGCACCGCCTTCGTCGGCGGCTACGACGTGCTGCGCCAGCCCAAGCAGCTGCGCCGCACCATCGGCCTCACCGGCCAGTACGCCTCGGTCGACGAACTGCTCTCCGGCTACGAGAACCTCTACCTCATCGGCCGGCTGCTCGACCTCCCCCGCCGCGACGCCAAGGCCCGCGCCACCGAACTGCTGGAGCGGTTCTCGCTCACCGAGGCCGCCAAGCGGCCGGCCAAGACCTACTCCGGCGGCATGCGCCGCCGCCTCGACCTCGCCGCCTCGATGATCGGCCGGCCCCGGGTGCTCTACCTGGACGAGCCCACCACCGGCCTGGACCCGCGCACCCGCAACGAGGTCTGGGACGAGGTCCAGCGGATGGTCGCCGAGGGCTCCACCGTGCTGCTCACCACCCAGTACATGGAGGAGGCCGAGCAGCTCGCCGGCGAACTGACCGTCATCGACCGCGGCCGGGTGATCGCCGCCGGCGGCATCTCCGAGCTCAAGGCCCAGGTGGGCGGCCGGACCCTCCAGGTGCGCCCGGCGCACCCGGCCGAGCTGCCCGAGATGGCCCGCTGCCTCCAGGACGCCGGCATCACCGCCACCTTCTCCGCCGACACCGGCCTGCTGTCGGTGCCGATCACCGCCGACGAGCAGCTGACCGCCGTGATCGGCGTGCTCGGCACCCGCGGCTTCGCGGTCGCCGGCATCGACACCAAGCTGCCCAGCCTCGACGAGGTCTTCCTCGCCATCACCGGCAAGCCCGCGGACCGTCCGGCCTCCGCGGACACCGCGGACACCGCGGACACCGCCCCCAGCCTCGTCAAGGAGCCCGTCGCATGACCACCGCCACGCTCGCCCCCGCCCGGGCCGAGGACACCGGGATCGGCCTGGCCGGCCACCTCCGGCACGTCGGCGCGCTGACCCGCCGCAACCTGATGCGGATCAAGGCCGACCCGGAGTCGATGTTCGACGCCGTCCTGATGCCGATCATCTTCACGGTGCTGTTCGTCTACGTCTTCGGCGGCGCCATCTCCGGCGGCCAGGACGCCTACAAGCAGTACATGATCCCCGGCCTGCTCGGGCAGACCGGGCTCACCCTGGCGATGGCCGTCGGCACCGGTCTCAACAGCGACTTCCAGACCGGCGTGATGGACCGCTTCCGCACCCTGCCGATCGGCCGCTCCTCGGTGCTGCTGTCCAAGATCGCCGCGGAGACCTGCCGCGCCCTGCTGTCCTTCACCATCCTGATCGTGTTCTCACTGATCCTCGGTTTCGAGCTGAACGGCGGCCCGCTGAAGACGCTGGCGGCGGTCGGCCTCTCGCTGGTGTTCGGCATGTCGATCGTGTGGATCTCGATGCTGCTGGGCATGGCCCTGCGCAGCGCCCAGGCCGTCCAGGGAGTCGCCATGCTGGTGCTGATGCCGATGCAGTTCGGCAGCTCGATCTTCGCCCCGACCGACACCATGCCGGGCTGGCTGCAGGCCTTCACCAAGGTGAACCCGCTGTCCGCACTGGCCGACGCCTGCCGGGCCCTGATGAACGGCCACGGCGCGGTGGCGCACCCGACCCTCGTGGTGCTGGCCTGGTCGGCCGCCATCACCGCGGTCTTCGCGCCGCTCGCCGTGGCCCGGTTCCGCAAGCGGACCTGAACGGTGGGCGGACGGCCGGACCCCGGGGTGCGCGAGGGGAGCGCCCCGGGATCCGCCGTGTCCCGGAACGCGGGGCGCGCGCCGCAGGGGCGTGCACCGGCCGAACGGCCGTCAGCGGAACGGCCGTCAGCCGACCATCCGGTTGAGCAGCGCGGTGGCCTCCAGCACGGACAGCGTGCGCCCCTCGGCGGCCGCCGCCTCGAACACCGCGTCACCGAGCAGGTCCCGCAGGCTCTCCTCGGCCCGCTCGCGCTCCACCCGGTCGAGGAAACCGCCCCGCGGCCCGTTCATCCCGGCGTGCGCGCCGAACAGCACGGCGGCCCGGCGGGCCTGGTCCAGATCCCCGTCGCGCCGGGCGAAGACCTCCAGCACCCCGATCACCGGCGGCAGCAGCATCACCGACAGCTGCTCGACGAACCCGCTCGCGGCCGCCGACACCGAGCGCAGCAGCCCCCGCCCCTCCCGGACGAGTTCGAGCCCCCGGTCCGGGTCGCCGCCGCGGGCGGTGATCCAGCCCCGGGTGACGCTCAGCATCCCGCCGACCACGTCCGGGGCGAACGCGCCGATCCGCGTCCAGTTCAGCGCGTCCAGCTCCGCCAGCGCCGCCTCGTGATCGCCGCGCAGGGCCTGGATGCCGCAGAGCATCAGGTGTCCGAAGAGCAGCGCGCCGTTGGTCGACTGCTTGTCGCCCGGCGTGATCCCGGCCAGCGCCTCGCGGATCACGCGCTCCCCCGCGTCCATGTCCTCGTCCAGCATCGCCGAGCCCAGGTGCACCCGCAGCATCGGCACCTCCTGCGGCGCGCCCAGCTCCTCGGCCAGCTCGATCGCCCGCCGGTACGCCCCGACGGCCTCCGCCGAACGCCCCTGGTTGGCCAGCGACTCGCCGCGCGCGGACAGCGCCTGGGACATCCCCCACAGGTCGCCGGCCCGGCGGTACAGCTCCAGCGACTCCTCGCCGTCCACGGTGCTCTGCGCCGCGCCGTCCGGCCAGTCGTTCATCATCTTGGCCCGGATCTGCAGGATGAACGCCAGGTCGGTGGGGCTGCCGTGCCTGCGGCAGCCCTCCACCGCGTCGTTCAGCAGCTCCTGCATGGTGTCCAGCTGCCCGACCAGGAAGGCGCCGAAGACCCGCATCAGCCCGGGGAAGCGGTAGGCCTGCGGCAGGTCCCGGGTGTAGGCCTCGGTGATCTTCCGGGCCAGGGCGACCGCCTCCGGGTCCGCCAGCACGTCCAGGTTGCCCTCGAACAGGCTGATCAGCCGGGACATGACGACCGCCCGGCGGGCCTCGGCGGCCACCTCCGGCGGCATCGGCAGCGGGTACTCCAGCACCGGCCGGTCCAGCGGCACCGGGCGGGCGTCCGGGCCGAACGGATCCGGGCCGATCGCCAGCACCGCCTCGTACCAGCGGCGGGACTCCTGGCTGAAGCCGCGCAGCGACCAGTACCAGCTCATGCCCAGCACCAGGACCAGCGCCTCGCCCTCGTCCCGGCGGTCGACGGCACGGCGCAGCGCGGTCCGAATGTTGTCGTGCTCCCGCTCCAGCACCGCCAGCCAGTGCAGCTGCGCCGGGCCGTGGACGTTGAGGTCGGCGGTGCGGACCAGCTCGCGGAAGTACCCGACGTGCCGGGCCTCGGTCGCCCCGGTCTCCCGCGCCTCGGCCAGCCGCTCGACCGCGTACTCGTGGATCGTCTCCAGCATCCGGTAGCGCGGCGGGCCGTCCCCGGTCAGGTCGGCGACCAGCAGGGACTTGTCGACCAGCGAGAGCAGCAGGTCGGCGACCTCCTCGCCGGGCACCTCGGCGCCGTCCGAGCAGACCGCCTCGGCCGCCTCCAGCGTCCAGCCGCCGGCGAACACCGCCAGCCGGCGCAGCACCGCGCGCTCCTGCTTGCCGAGCAGGTCCCAGCTCCAGTCGACCACCGCGCGCAGCGTCTGCTGGCGCGGCAGCAGGGTGCGGCTGCCGGCGGTGAGCAGGGCGAACCGGCCGTCCAGCCGGTCGGCGATCTGCCGGGCGGTCATCACCCGCAGCCGGGCGGCGGCCAGTTCGATGGCGAGCGGCAGGCCGTCCAGCCGCCGGCAGATCTCGGCGCACGCCTCCGGGTCGCTCTGCGGGTCGAAGCCGGGCCGGGCGGCGGCGGCCCGCTCGGCCAGCAGCCGCAGCGCCACCGGGTCGGGCAGCGGCTCCACCGGCAGCACGGTCTCCCCCGGCACGCCCAGCGGCTCGCGGCTGGTGGCCAGCACGGTCAGGCCGGGGCACTCGGTGAGCAGGGTCTCGGCGAGGTCGGCGGCGGACTGGATGAGGTGCTCGCAGTTGTCCAGGACGAGCAGCATCCGGCGGCGCCCGCAGTACTCGACCAGCCGGCGCACCGGGTCGTCGCTGCGGGCCTCGATCACCTCGGCGACCATGCTGCCGCCGGTGTGCAGGACGGTCTCGCGCAGGCCGAGTGCGGAGACCACCGCGCCGGGCACCGCGTCCGGGCGCTCCACCGGGGCCAGCTCGGCCAGCCAGACGCCGTCCGGCCAGTGCCCGGCGGCCTGCTCCAGGCGGCCGGCCTCGACCGAGAGGCGGGTCTTGCCGGAGCCGCCGGGGCCGGTCAGGGTGACCAGCCGGCTGGTGCCCAGCACCGAGCGCAGGGCGGCGAGGTCGTGCTCGCGGCCGACGAAGCTGGTGAGGCGGCCGCGCAGATTGCCCGCGGGGCGGGCCGGCGCCGGGGCGGGGGGCACCGGGGCCGCGGGGGGCACCGACGCCGCTGCCGCGGGCGGGGCCCCGGCGGGGGCCAGCAGCTCGGCGTGGAGGGTCCGCAGCTGGCGCCCCGGGTCGACGCCGAGCTCGTCGGCCAGCGCGCGCCGGGTGCGCTCGTAGTGCTGCAGCGCCTCCGCCGTCCGGCCGCTCTCGTGCAGCGCCCGGACCATGAGGTACTGCAGCGGCTCGTCCAGCGGCTGCCGCTCGCACAGCTCGGCGAGCTCGGCCACCAGCTCGGCGGCCCGGCCGAGGCCGAGGTCGGCGGTGATCCGGTGCCGGCGGGCCTCCTCGCGCTGCGCCTCCAGCCGGGTGGCCGGGCCGCCGCGGTCCGGCAGGTCCGCGAGCACCGGGCCGCGCCACAGCGCGAGCGCGGCCCGCAGCCGCTCGGCGGCCTCGGCGTGGTCGCCGCGCTCCAGCGCCCGGCGGCCCTCGCCGGCCAGCCGCTGGAACTCGCCGAGGTCGGTCACCGGGTCGGTCAGCCAGTACCCGGCCGGGCCGGAGCCCACCCGGTCGCGGCCGATGGTGCGGCGCAGCCGGCCGACCAGGGTCTGCAGCGCCGCCGAGGAGTCCTGCGGCGGATCGGCGTCCCACACCTCGTCGACCAGCAGGTCGGCCGGCACCGGGCGCCCGTGCCGCAGCGCCAGCGCGGCGAGCAGGGCGCGCAGCCGGGCGCCGCCGAGCGGGACCGGGGTGCCGTCGTCGTGGTGGGCGGTGGTGGTACCGAGGATGCCGTAGTGCACCGGACCATTCTGGTGGATGGGCGCGGCCGGCCACGCACATTTGTCCGGTCCCCCACCCCGACCCGACCCTGACTCCCGGCGCCTCCCGGAACCGGTACCGGGCTCCGTACGTTCATCCGGGGCGGCTTGTCCGGCGCGGGCGCGCCCGGCATGATCGGCCTCTGCCCCTTCCCCACGCGACCCCGACCACCGGAGCACCCACACCATGACCTTCGCCGCCACGCAGCGCTCCCGCAGCGAGGACCGCCGGATCAGTCCGGTGTTCTGGGCGCTGCTCGCGATCCTCGTCACCGCCGGCATCGCCGTCCACCAGGGGTACGGCAACGCCCGCTTCGGGGTCTTCCTGTTCGTGGTGGCCGGCTGGATGGTCTCGCTGTGCCTGCACGAGTACGCGCACGCGCGGACCGCGTTGCACGGCGGCGACATCAGCGTCGGCGCGAAGGGCTACCTGACCCTCAACCCCTTCAAGTACGCCAACGCGCTGCTCAGCTTCGTGCTGCCGATCGTCTTCGTGCTGCTCGGCGGCATCGGCCTGCCCGGCGGCGCGGTGTGGATCGAGCGGCACCGGGTCCGGGGCCGGCTCAAGCACAGCCTCATTTCGGCCGCCGGACCGCTGGTGAACCTGCTCGCCGCCGTGCTGCTGCTGGTCCCGGTCGGCGCCGGCTGGCTCGACGACCCGGCGGTGCACGCGGTCTGGAACGGCTTCGAGCTGAACGTCTCGCCGTTCGCCCTGGCGCTGGGCTTCCTCGGCATGCTGCAGCTGAGCGCGACCCTGCTGAACCTGCTGCCGGTCCCGGGCCTGGACGGCTACGGGATCGTCGAGCCGTGGCTGTCGCACCGGACCCGGCGGGCGATCGAGCCGTTCGCGCCGTACGGCATGCTGGCGGTCTTCGCGCTGCTCTGGCAGCCCGAGGTGAACCACTGGTTCTTCGAGGCCGTGTACGGCGTGATGGACCTGCTGGGCGTCGACCGCGCCTACCCGCAGGTGGGCCACGAGCTGTTCACGTTCTGGAAGGACTGACCCGCGGGTTCAGGACTGCTCGGCGGCCGCCCGGGCCAGCTTCTCGCGGCGCACGTTCATCCAGAGCACGTTGCTGGCGATGCCCGCCATCGGGAGCCAGATCAGGCCGAGCCACCAGCCCTGCACCAGCGAGACCACGGCGGCGGCCAGCGCGAGAACGGCGACGATCGAGGCGAGGACGGACGTGCGGGGCATGGCGGCAGACTCCTGGGGCCGGTGGACGGACGCCCACCATTCTCGCCGACCTCACCTGCGGACCGGGTCCAGGGGTGAGGTCGGCGAGCCGGTGACCGGACGCCGGTGGTCCGGACGCCGGTGATCAGACGCCGGTGATCAGACGTCGGTGATCCGCAGGCCCGCGTGGGCCTTGTAGCGGCGGTTGACCGAGATGAGGTTCGCCACCAGCGACTCCACCTGGTGGGCGTTGCGCAGCCGTCCCGCGAAGATGCCGCGCATGCCGGGGATCCGCCCGGCCAGCGCCTGCACGATGTCGGTGGCCTCCCGCTCCTCGCCGAGCACCATCACGTCGGTGTCGATCCGCTCGACCGACTCGTCCTGGAGCAGCACCGCCGACAGGTGGTGGAAGGCGGCCGTCACCCGGGAGTCCGGCAGCAGGGCGGCGGCCTGCTGGGCGGCGCTGCCCTCCTCCGGGACGAGCGCGAAGGCGCCCTGCTTGTCGAAGCCGAGCGGGTTGACGCAGTCCACCACGATCTTGCCGGCCAGCTCCTCGCGGAGCGCGGTGAGCGTGGCGGCGTGGCCGTCCCACGGCACCGCGACGATCACGATGTCGCTCTCCCGGGCGGTGGCGGCGTTGTCGGCGCCGCGCACGCCGTGGCCGATCGCGTCCGCCGAGGCCTGCGCGCGGGCCGCGTCGCGCGAGCCGATGATCACCTGCTGGCCGGCCTTGGCCAGCCGCAGGGCCAGCCCCCGCCCCTGGTCGCCGGTGCCGCCGAGGACACCGACCACGAGCTGCGAGACGTCCGGCAGCTCGTGGGCCGGGTTTGTCGCTGAATCGAGGGAAGTCATGGCCCGATCCTGCCAACCGCCGGGCCCTCGCGTCATCCTGTGGCCCATGGACGCGGTGAGAGTTTCGGCACTTCGGGAGCGGTTGGAGGGCACCGGCTGGCTGGAGGCGGTCGGCGGCTTCGCCGGTGAGCTGCGGCGGGCGGTCTCCCGGCGCGGCGCGGGCGAACTGCTGCTGGTGGGCACCGAGGCGTACGAGCCCTGGCACCTGGCCGCCCATCTGGAGGACGAGGCCGCCTGGTCGGCCGTCCCCCGGCTGGCCCCGACGCTGCTGCGGCACCGGGTCCCGGAGCGGGCTCCGGCGCACCTGGCGCACGGCCTGGGCCGGCTGACCGGGGCCGGGCGCGGGGCGACGGTGCTGGTGGTCGCCCCGGCGGCGGCCGGCGGGACGCTGCTGGAGCGGGTGCACGACGCCCGGCGGCACGGCGCGACGGTGCTGGCGGTGGACGGCGCCGGGTCCGCCGACCTGGCCGGGCTGGCGCACCGCCGGCTGGCCGTCGGCACGGCCGAGGAGGAGCCGTTCGACCTGGCGCAGCACCTGGTCAGCGTCGCCGCCGGGCGGCGGCCCGCGCGGCGGGCCGCGCTGGACCGGCTGGCGGCGCTGGCCGGGCGGCTCGCGGCGGGGCCGACGGTCAGCCGCTGGTAGGGCGCGGCGGGGCCGTAAATCGATTGCGGCCCGGCCGGGCGGCCCGCAGGATGGTCGCTCGTGAACGACGCCGCCCCGCCCCCGACCGGCCGGGCGAGGTCCCTGCTGCGCTCGGTCGCCCCCGACCTCTCCCCCTGGCGCTCCTCCCGGGACTTCCGCCTGCTCTGGCTCTCCGGGTGCGTCACCAGCTTCGGCAGCTTCCTCACCTACGTCGCCGTGCCGCTGCAGATCAAGGAGCTCACCGACTCCTCCTTCGCGGTCGGCCTGGTCGGCGCCTTCGAGCTGGTCCCGCTGATCGTCTTCGGTCTCTGGGGCGGCGCCCTCGCCGACGCCCTGGACCGCCGCCGGCTGGTGCTGTTCGCGGAGGCCGGGCTCGGCCTGCTCAGCATGCTGCTGCTGGTCAACGCGCTGCTGCCGACGCCCGTGCTGTGGCCGGTCTACCTGGTGGCCGCGCTGGTCGCCGCCGCCGACGGCCTGCAGCGCCCGTCGCTGGACGCGCTGACCCCGCGGGTCGTCCGGCACGACCAGCTGGCCGCCGCCTTCGCCCTCAACTCCCTCTACCGCAACGTCGGTTCGGTGGCGGGACCAGCGCTGGCGGGCGTCGTGGTGACCTTCGCCGGGGTGCAGACCGCGTACGCGCTGGACGTCGCCACCTTCGGCGCCTCGCTGCTGCTGCTCGCCCGGATCCGCGCCGTCCCGCCGCCGACCGACGCCGAGAAGCCCTCGGTGCGGGCGGTGCTCACCGGGATCCGCTACGCGTGGAGCCGCAAGGACCTGCTGGGCACCTACGCGATCGACCTCTGCGCGATGCTGTTCGCCTTCCCGGTGGCGATCTTCCCGTTCCTGGCCGCCGACCTGCACGCCGACTGGGCCCTCGGCCCGATGTACGCCGCCTCGGCGGCCGGCGCCCTGCTCGTCTCGGTCACCAGCGGCTGGACCTCCCGGGTCCACCGGCACGGCCGGCTGCTGCTGGCCGCCGCGCTCGGCTGGGGTGCGGCGATCGCGGTGGCGGGCCTGTCCGGCTCGGTCTGGTGGGTGCTGCTCTGCCTGGTTGCGGCGGGGGGCGCCGACGAGATCAGCGGCATCGCCCGCTCGACGCTGTGGAACCAGTCGATCCCGGACGAGCTGCGCGGCCGGATGGCCGGGGTGGAACTGCTCAGCTACTCCGTGGGGCCGCAGCTCGGCCAGGTCCGGGCGGGCGGCATGGCCGGGCTGGTGGGCGTCCGGGCCTCGGTGTGGATCGGCGGCGTCGCCTGCGTGGTGGGCGTGCTGGCGCTGGCCACCTCGTTGCCCCGGCTGCTCGCGTACGACGACCGCACCGACCCGAACGCGGCCGCCGTCCGCGCCGAGCACGAGCGGGCGGCGGCCCGGCGGGAGGCGGCGGAGCGGGAGGCCGCGGACCAGGCCCCGGCGGACGCGTCCTGAGCCGGCGCCCGGCCCCTCACTCCCCGGGCGGGTCCGCGGGCCTGTCGCTCCAGCGCGGGTCGTTGGTCCACTCCCGGTTGCGCAGCTCGGCGGTCTCCAGCGCGTGCGCCGCCTCCTCCCGGGTGGCGTACGGGCCGAGGCGGTCCTTGGCCGGGCACTCCGGCCCCTCCTCGACCTTGCCGTGCTTGATGCAGTAGAACCACTCGCCGGGCCGGCCGGTCGGCTTGCTGCGGCGGAATCCCAGGGGCATGGTGTGGTCACCTCCGTGTCGGCGGGTCGCGGCTCACGTCCGCGGTGCGGCGTCGCGTCGTCCCGATCATTCCCCGCCCGGGCACCGTCCGCACACCCGGTGCCCGACCGCGGCGCCCGGCCACGGCTCGCGGGGCCTGCCAACTAGACTCGCCGCCATGGCTCTCGTACCCGGCATCCAGTCCCCCACCCGCAAGGTCCCGGCGCACATCGCGCGCCCCGAGTACGTCGGGAAGCCCGCCCCGGCGGCGTACACCGGGCCCGAGGTGCAGACCGCCGAGACGATCGAGAAGATGCGGATCGCCGGCGGGATCGCCGCCCGGGCGATGGCCGAGGCGGCCAAGCTGATCGCGCCCGGCGTCACCACGGACGCGCTGGACGCGGTCGCCCACGAGTACATGTGCGACCACGGCGCCTACCCGTCCGACCTCGGCTACCGGGGCTTCCCCAAGTCGGTGTGCACCTCGATCAACGAGGTCATCTGCCACGGCATCCCGGACTCGACCGTCCTCCAGGACGGTGACATCGTCAACATCGACGCCACCGCCTACATCCACGGGGTGCACGGCGACCTCAACGCCACCTACCCGGTCGGCGACGTGGACGAGGAGTCCCGGCTGCTGGTCGAGCGGACCCGGGAGTCGCTCGACCGGGCGATCAAGGCGGTCAAGCCCGGCCGCCGGATCAACGTGATCGGACGCGTCATCGAGTCCTACGCCAAGCGCTTCGGCTACGGCGTGGTGCGGGACTTCACCGGGCACGGCATCAACACGTCGTTCCACTCCGGCCTGATCATCCCGCACTACGACAGCGAGCGGGCCACCGAGGTGATCAAGCCGGGCATGACGTTCACCATCGAGCCGATGCTCACCCTCGGCACCTACGACTACGAGATCTGGCCGGACGGCTGGACCGTCGTCACCAAGGACCGCAAGCGCACCGCCCAGTTCGAGCACACCCTGGTCGTCACGGCGGACGGCGCGGAGATCCTCACCCTGCCGTAGCGGCCGCTCCGGCGCGCCCCGGGCCGAAGGGGCGCGCCGGAGGCGGGCGGGCGACGGCGCAGGTCAGCCGATGAGCCACTGCTCCTCGGCGACGGCGCCCACCTCGGTACAGGCGTCGGTCAGCACGTCCAGGACGCGCAGCGGGTCCGGCAGCGGCAGCTCGGGCCCGCGCAGCCACCGCACCTCGGAGCCGTCCGGCAGCGCGGCCGGCGGCAGCAGGGTGTAGGAGCCGCGGCAGTGCCAGCGCAGGCCGGGGTGCTCGGACATGGTGTCCGGCGTGGAGTCCAGGGCGCTCGGCCACCACTCGTCCTCGTCCACCGGGGTGCCCCGGGTGGCGGTGAAGAACAGGTAGCGGTCCTCGCCGACGGCGGCCACGGGGCCCTCGACGCCGAGCGCGGCCAGCCGCTCCAGGGCGAGGCGTCCGGCCTCGGCCGGTACGTCCAGCACGTCGTGGACGCGGCCGGTGGCGGTGATGAAGTTGGCCTGCGGGTCGCGGGAGAGCCAGCGGGCGAGCTGCTCGGGATCGGTGGTCGCCTGGGTCTGCCAGGCGAAGGAGACCGGGTGCTGGGCGGGAGCCGGACAGGCGACCCGGTCGCAGGAACAGCGGTAGCCGGCCGGATGGGCCGCGGGGGCGAGCGGGAACCCGGCGCGGACCGCGCCGAGCAGTTGGTCCAGTCTGGCTGCGGGGCTGTCGGCGGCCGCCGGGCGGCCCCGCTCACGGTCACGCTTCTGCCACCAGGCCGTCCACCTGCCGCCGGATTCCATCGGGCCCCTTCCGCGCATTGCCGTGCCTGGTGTGACACAGCGTTCGACGTACCACTCCGACGCAACGCACGGCGCCCCCCGCTGCTTCCCCGGGTGGTGCTCGGCCCTGCATTCCCGCGCCCTGCCGGCCGGAGCCGGGGTGTCCGGACGGCCGACGCCGGGGTCACGGTACGGAGTCACTGCGGCACGACGGCTGCGGCTCGGCGGCCCGGCGGGCACGGTGAGGTGCGCCTCGCCCGGCCCGTACGGGCCCGCTGACCCGGGTGGACCCCGAGGGCGTAACAGGAAGGATAAGGGTGCGCGGGCCCTCCGGATGACCGGGGGCGGTGCCTCTCCGGTCACACTCCCGCCACCCGGCCCCCACACGGCCTCCGCCCCTGCCCGCGCGGGGTGAGACCCTGGTGGGGTGAAGAGCGCGGACACCGAATTCGTCGGCGGCCCCCTGGACGGCCGGATCCTCCCCGTCCCGCTGGGGCCGATGTACGGCGTGCCCAAGAAGTACACCGTGCCGGTCCCTTCGCACGGGGACACCCCGGCGCGCACACTGGTGTACGTCCGGGCCAAGCAGCAGCGGGGCGCCCGCTGGTTCTGGCGTTACGAGTACGACGAGGCGGCCACCGCCCGCGCTTCCGGGTGACGGCCGCCTCCCCTCGCGGGAGGACGGCGATGGCGAGAACCGTACGGCACCCCAGGACGCGCGCCGAGACGGTGGCGCTCCACAACCGGCAGGCGGCCGCGGTCACGGCGGTCCTGCTGGTGGCGGTCAGCCTCTACAGCGCGGTGCTCGGCCCCGACGGCTGGCTCTGGTTCGGCTGGTCGGTCCTGCTGCTCGTGTGCGTGGGGCTGTTCGCCGTCCGCTCCTGAGCGGCGCACCGCCCCGCCACCGCCGCCCCACCGGTCAGGCGTCCTCGGCGAGGATCAGGTACAGCTTCTTGCGGGCCTCGTTCAGCACCTCCAGGCCCTTGGCCCGCTGCGCCTCGCTCCCCGTCGTCATGACCTGCCGGACGGCGTGGTCCACGGCGCCGAGCGCCTGGCCGACCTCCTGGACCGCGGCCCAGTCGATCTCCTGGCCGGCCTCCGCCCACGGCTCGTCCGGCCCGGCCTCGGCCTCGGCCCGGCCGGCCCCGGTGAGCGAGACCAGCCGCTTGCCGCCGGTCTCCTCCGCCGTGACCAGGCCCTCCTCCTCCAGCAGCTGGAGGGTCGGGTAGACCGAACCGGGGCTCGGCCGCCACGCCCCGCCGGACCGCTCGGCGATCTCGGCGATCATCTCGTAGCCGTGCATCGGCCGTTCCTTGAGCAGCGCCAGCAGCGAGGCGCGCACGTCCCCGCGCCGGGCCCGCCCGCCGCGCCGGCCACCGCGGACCCACGGCGGGCCGCCGAAGCCGCCCCGGCCCCACGGCGGGCCCGGCCGTCCGCCCGGCCCGCCGAACGGCGGCGGACCGAAGGGGCCGAACGCTCCCCGGCCCTCGTGGTACTCGCCGGGCATCCCGGCGAACTCCGGCCCCGGGCGCCACCCGCCGGGGCCCGCCTCACCACGGAATCGTCCTGGGCGCATCGCACCCACCTCCCGTTCGGGCCGCTCCGGGGCGGCCCCGTCGACGCTGGACAGACGATCGTCACGAACAGTCGGATCACTGTCGCGATACCTCGACGATATATCGGTGACTGTCGGCCGTCAACGGATTCCGATACGCCCTGCGACGCATCGCGGCGTCCGGACGCTACGGTGCGGGGCATGGCCGGAGAACGAGACCTCGCGACACTGCTGCGCGACCTGCGCCCCCAGCTCAACCCGGGGCGGTACGTCTACTGCACGCTGCCCACCCGGCTGCCCGCCGGGCTGCGGCCGGTGGCCACGGTGGCCGAACCCGAGGGGGTGACGGTGGTGGTCGCCCAGGAGGAGGCCGACGCGCTCGGCCTGCCCTACGCGTACGTGGCCGCCTGGATCACCCTGCGGATCCACTCGGCGCTGGAGGCCGTCGGCCTGACCGCCGCCGTCGCCACCCGGCTGGCCGAGGAGGGGATCAGCTGCAACGTGCTGGCCGGCTACCACCACGACCACCTCTTCGTCGCCGCCGACGACGCCGAGCGCGCCCTGCGCGCCCTGGAGGACCTCTCGGCCCGCGCCGCGCGCACCGCCCGCGCCGTCTGACCGGCCGGACGCGCCGGGTGGCCGCCCCGCCGGACGGCTCGGAGACTGGAGGGGCCGGGCACCCCCGCCCGGCCCCTCCCCTCCGCCCGGAAGGAAGTGCGCCGCCATGGCCATCTGCGTCACCTGCGGCAACGACTACTGGCTCGCCTTCGAGATCAAGACGGTCACCGGCGACGTCTACACCTTCGACAGCTTCGAGTGCGCGATGGAGAAGCTCGCCCCGCGCTGCGAGCACTGCAACGTCCGGATCGTCGGCCACGGCGTCGAGGTGGCCGGCATGTTCTTCTGCTGCGCCAACTGCGCCCGGGTCAACGGCGGCCTCGGCTCCCAGGTCCGCGACGCCGTCGGCGCCCACCCGGGCTGATCCGGCGCCCCCTGAACGACGAAACCCCCCGGCCAGGTGGGGTCACCTGGCCGAAGGGGAAGGGGGCGGAAGAGTCGGCCTGTACGCCGGGTTCTGTCACCCGGGTTGCTCACGCGGCCCGGGGAGACGGCCATCCATCTAGGGCTGCCGTTGCCGACAGCCTCGTGCGGTCCACCCGCGGACTCGGGCGAGCAGCCCTCAAGCATCCGCGCACAGCGCCCTGGGGCGCCGATCTTGACCTTGCTCCAGGTGGGGTTTACCGAGCCGGCCGGGTCACCCCGGTCGCTGGTGGTCTCTTACACCACCGTTTCACCCTTACCCGTCGCCGAAGCGGCGGGCGGTCTGTTTTCTGTGGCACTGTCCCGCGGGTCACCCCGGGTGGGCGTTACCCACCACCCTGCTCTGTGGAGCCCGGACGTTCCTCGGCGGGTCCTGGGGACCCGTCGCGACCGCCCGGCCGACTCTTCCGCCGTAGTGGTCATGGTAGCCGCTCGGGCGGGGCGTCCCGTACTCCGGGGCGGGTCAGCGGCGGATCGCCGCCGAGGCGGGCGGCCACCCGGGTGGCGGTGGCGGTGCCCCAGGCGGAGGTGGTGACCAGGCCGAGGATCCCGATCGCCGCCCCCAGGCCCGCCACGATGTACCAGCCCGCGTGGCTGGCCGGGGCGAAGCCCGAGGCGACCGTGCCGGCCACCGAGGAGGTGACCACGGTGCCGATCACCGCGACGCCGAGCGACTGGCCGACCTGCCGGCTGGTGGAGGCCACGGCCGCCGCCACCCCCGCCTGGGCGCGCGGCATGCCGGAGACGGCCGCGTTGGTGATCGGCGCGTTCACGAAGCCGAAGCCGAAGCCGAACAGCCCGTACGCGGCCAGCAGCAGGCCCGGCGGGGAGTCCGCGGCCAGCCGGGTCAGCAGCAGCCCGCTGGCGACCAGGCCGAGGCCGGCCAGCACCAGCGGCACCCGGGGGCCCCGGGCGCCGACGATCCGGCCCGAGAGCGGCGCGCAGACCAGCATCATCCCGGCCATCGGCAGCGTCCACAGGCCGGCCTCCATCGGGCTGTAGCCGCGGACGTCCTGCAGGTAGAGGGTGTTCAGGAAGAGGAATCCGCCGAGCGAGGCGAAGGCGCAGACCGCCGTCACGGTGGCGCCGGTGAACGGCGCGCTGCGGAAGAACCTCGGGTCGACCAGCGGCTCGGCGACCCGCCGCTCCCAGAGCGGGAAGGCGACCAGCGCGGCGAGCGCCGCCGCGGCCAGGCCGAGGATCAGCGGGGACGTCCAGCCGTGCGCGGGGCCCTCGATGATCGCGCCGGTGCCGCAGCCCAGCAGCACCATCATCAGCAGCTGCCCCACCGGGTCCGGCCGGCGGGGCCGGGGCGCGCGCGACTCGGGCACGTAACGGGCGGTCAGCAGGAAGGCCAGCAGACCGACCGGAACGTTGATCAGGAAAATCGCCGGCCAGCCCGCGGCGTGCACCAGGAAGCCGCCGAGCAGCGGCCCGAGCGCCATCGAGATGCCGACCACCCCGCCCCAGACGCCGATCGCCCGGGCCCGCTCGCGCGGCTCGGTGAAGGTGTTGGTGATGATCGACATCGCCACCGGGTTGAGCATCGAGCCGCCCACCGCCTGCACCGCCCGG
Source organism: Kitasatospora sp. NPDC015120 (assembly GCF_043080305.1). Taxonomy (NCBI): domain Bacteria; kingdom Bacillati; phylum Actinomycetota; class Actinomycetes; order Kitasatosporales; family Streptomycetaceae; genus Kitasatospora; species Kitasatospora sp. NPDC015120. The sequence goes on from NZ_JBIBVJ010000001.1 coordinate 436,334, forward strand.
AACGCCACCAGCCAGCCCAGGCCGGGCGCCAGGCTGCAGAGCAGCGAGCCGAGCACGAACACCAGCAGACCGGTCTGGAACACCCGGCGGCGCCCGAAGCGGTCGGCCAGCGAGCCGAACAGCATCAGCAGCGAGGCCAGCACCAGCGTGTAGGCGTCGATGATCCACTGCAGGCCGGAGGCGGGGGCGTCCAGGTCCCGCTGGATCTGCGGGAGGGCGATGTTCACCACGGTGTTGTCGAGCCCGACGATGAACAGGCTCAGGCAGCAGATCGCCAGGACGAGCAGCCGGCGGCGCCGCTCGGGGTCGGTGGACGGCGGGCTCATGGGGGTCGCATCGGACACGGATCGATCCTCCCACCCGGGCGGTCGCCGGGCGGTGGCGGAGCAACCCGTCCGGGTGGCGCGCCCACCGGCGGCTTCAGCGCCCGGGGAGCGCGCGCCGCACCGGGGCGAACGGGCCGGCGGGGCGCCGGTGGCCGCCGTTTTCCGAGGTGGGGGTGGGTTGCGTAGGGTGGCGTGGTCCCGTGGCCCGGAGTGTGGAGGAGTCCGTCGTGCTGGTGCTGTTGCCGCCCTCGGAGGGGAAGGCCGCGTCCGGGGACGGCGTGCCGGTGGCGCTCGGCGGGCTGTCGCTGCCCGGGCTGACGGCGGCGCGGGCGGAGGTGCTGGAGGCACTGGTCTCGCTGTGCCGCGGGGACGAGGACACCGCCGCCGAGGTGCTCGGGCTGAGCCCGGGCCTGCGCGGCGAGGTGGCGCGCAACGCCGGGCTGCCGACGGCGGGCGCCCTCCCGGCCGGGCAGGTGTACACCGGGGTGCTGTTCGACAACCTCGGGCTGGCGACGCTGGACGAGGCCGCGTACGGCCGGGCCGAGCGCAGCCTGCTGGTGTTCTCCGGCCTCTGGGGCGCGGTGCGGATCGGCGACCGGATCCCGCCCTACCGCTGCTCGATGGGCGTGAAACTCCCCGGCCCCGGGGCGCTCGGCGCGTACTGGCGGCGGGCGATGGCGGACGTGCTGCCGACGGCGGCCGACGGCCTGGTGCTGGACCTGCGCTCCTCCGCCTACGCGGCGGCCTGGAAGCCGGCCGGCGAGGTGGTCTCCCGGACGGCGACCGTACGGGTGCTCCAGGAGCGGGACGGCCGGCGGACCGTCGTCAGCCACTTCAACAAGGCCACCAAGGGGCGGCTGGTCCGCGACCTGCTGGTGGCGGGCGCCGAGCCGAAGACGCCGGGCGAGCTGCTGGACGCGCTGACCGGCCTCGGCCACCGGGTGGAGGTCGCCGCCGAGGGCACCGCGCGCAAACCGTGGCAGCTGGACGTGGTGGTCACCGAAGTGCACTGAGCAGGGCGGAGCGCCGGGGGGCGGACCGGCCGGCCGGTCCGCCCCCCGGCGGCCGTCAGCGCAGGTGCCCGGTGTCGTTGAGCAGCCGCAGCGAGGCGTTGCCGTCCGCGTAGTACTGGACGGCGCAGAGCGAGGCGGCGGACAGCTCCATCCGGTACAGCGCGTCCGGCGGGGCGCCCAGCGCCAGCCGGACCAGCGTCTTGATCGGGCTGACGTGCGAGACCACCAGCACGGTCTTCCCCGGGTAGCGGGCCAGGACCTTGTCCCGGGCCACCCCGACCCGGTGGGTGAGGGTGGCGAAGCTCTCGCCGCCCCCGGTCGGCCGGACCTTGGTGGAGCCGAGCCACGCGGTGAGGTCCTCCGGGTAGCGCTCCCGCGCCTCGGCGAAGGTCAGCCCCTCCCAGGCCCCGAAGTCGACCTCGCGCAGCCCCTCCTCGTAGCGGACGTCGAGTCCCAGCCGGGCGGCGACGGTCTCCGCGGTCTGCCGGGTGCGCCGCATCGGCGAGGCCACCACGGCCTGGACCGAGCCCCGCGCGGCCAGCGCCTCGGCGGCCCGCTCGGCCTGCCAGCGGCCCTTCTCGGAGAGCTCCGGATCGGTGCCGCCGCTGCCGGAGAACCGCTTCTCCGGGGTGAGGTGCGTCTCGCCGTGCCGGAGCAGGACGAGCGTGGTCGGGGTGCCGAGGTCCGCCGGGGCCGCCCAGCCCGCCTTGGGGGCGGCGGTCTCCAGCGGCTCCTCGGCGGCGGGCGCGGCGGCCGGTCCGGACGCGACGGCGGGCCGGGGCTCCCACTGGCGGCCGGCCTTGCCCGCGTCCATCGCCTCGTTGGCGAGCCGGTCGGCCTCCTTGTTCTTCTCGCGCGGGATCCAGGAGTACCGGACCCGGCCGCGCGGGAAGACCTCACGGGCCTCGGCGGCGAGCGGCTGCATGTCCGGGTGCTTGATCTTCCACCGGCCGGACATCTGCTCGACGACCAGCTTGGAGTCCATCCGGACGTCCACCGAGGCGTCCGGGTCGATCTCCCGGGCCGCGCGCAGCCCGGCGATCAGCCCCTTGTACTCGGCCACGTTGTTGGTCGCGTGGCCGATGAACTCCGCCGCCTCGGCGAGGATCCGCCCGGTGTCGCCGTCGCGGACCACCGCGCCGTAGCCGGCCGGCCCCGGGTTGCCCCGGGAGCCGCCGTCCGCCTCGACGACGAACCTGCGCACCGCCACCGGCTCAGACGCCGGAGTCGGCGGTGCGGACCAGGATCCGCGAGCAGTTCTCGCAGCGGACCACCTTGTCGGCCGGCTCGGCCTTGATGGAGTTGAGCTCGGTGATCGAGAACTCGGTGCGGCAGCCCTCGCAGCGGCGCTGGTAGAGCCGGGCCGCGCCGACGCCGCCCTGGGTCTCGCGCAGCTTGGTGTAGAGCTTCATGAGGTCGGCCGGGATGACGGCGGCGACGGCCTCGCGGTCACGCTTGACCTTCTCGGCCTCGGCGTCGATCTCGGCGTACGCGGCGTCCCGGCGGCCCTCGGCCTCGGTCAGCACGACGGTGGAGTGCTCCAGGCGCGCGCTCAGCTCGGTGACCCGGGTCTGGGCGGACTCCAGCCGCTCCATGATCTCCAGCACGACGTCCTCCAGGTCCCCCTGGCGCTTGGCCAGCGAGCCGATCTCGTGCTGGAGGTTTTCGAGGTCCTTCGGCGAGGTGATCGCGCCGGAGTCCAGGCGCTGCTGGTTGCGGGCGGCCCGGGTGCGGACCTGCTCGACGTCCTGCTCGGCCTTGGTGAGCTCGCGGGTGGTGTCGCCGTGCTGGGCCTGGGCGGCGACCACCAGGTCCTTGAGGGCGGTGTGGTCGGCGGTGACCTTGTCGATCTCGGCATGCTCGGGCAGGCTGCGCCGCCGGTGGGCCAGCTGGTCGAGCTTGGAGTCGATGGCCTGGAGGTCGAGCAGGCGGATCTGGTCGGCGGGCGCGGCGTTCAAGCGGAGAGCTCCTGTGAATCGGGTCAGGCGGGGAAGGACATGGGGGCGTGCGCGGTCCACGGGTCGGTCACCGTGCGGGAGACCCGGGTCTCCACGGTCCAGCCGTGCTTCTCGGCGGCGCCGTGCAGCGCCCGCTCGGCCAGCGGCAGCCAGGGCCACTCGGTGGCCCAGTGCGCGGCGTCGACCAGGGCGACCGGTGCCGCCTCGGCGGCCTCGGAGGCCGGGTGGTGGCGCAGGTCGGCGGTCAGGTAGGCGTCCACGCCGGCCGCGCGCACCTCGGCGAACAGGCTGTCGCCGGAGCCGCCGCAGACCGCGACCCGGCTGACCAGGCGGTTCGGGTCACCGGAGACCCGCACGCCGGCGGCGGTGGCCGGCAGCCCCTCGGCGACCTTCGCGGCGAACACGGCGAGGGTCAGCGGGGGCTCCAGCAGGCCGACCCGCCCGGTGCCGCGCCGGCCCAGCGGGTCGGTCGGGTCCGGGACGAGCGGGCCGGTGACGGTGACGCCGACCGCCCGGGCGAGCGCGTCCGAGACGCCCGGGTCGGCGTGGTCGGCGTTGGTGTGCGCCACGTGCAGGGCGATCCCGTGGCGAATCAGGGTGTGCACGACGCGGCCCTTGAAGGTGGTCGCAGCGACGCTGGTGGTGCCGCGCAGGTACAGCGGGTGATGGGTGACCACCAGGTCGGCCCCCCACTCGACGGCCTCGTCGACGACCGCCTGCACGGGGTCGACGGCGAACAGCACGCGACGGACCTCGGCCTGAGGGTCCCCGCAGACCAGGCCGACGGCGTCCCAGGACTCCGCCCACTGCGGCGGGTACAGCTCTTCGAGGGCGGTGATGACGTCGGACAGTTTCGGCACCTGTCGAGACTACCGTGCGCGCGGGGGACGGCGGTCCGCGCGGTTGTCCCGCGGGACCCCCGGCGACCGCCCCGGCGCGGCGGTCCGGGGCGTACGGCTGCGCGTCAACCTGCGGCGCGGTGCGCGCGGGCGGGCGGCGCGGCCCCGCCCGGCCGGCACCCGGGGGCGGTCCGCGCGGGTCGGCGGGGCGCGGGCCGCGCACACCGGCCCGTTCGCACGCAGGCGGAACGACGACCGGATCACCCTTACGAGTGAAGTGACCGGCTTCGGATTGAGCATGCCCGGCTACCGAACGTAACTTCACTTCCGCGAACGGGAGTTGCCCGGCCGGGGATCCGGAAGGCGCTCCGCCGGACGCGGCGCCGGCGTCGCCGGCGCCGTCGGCGGACGCCCGGGCGGCTCCCCGGCGCGGGTCCGGGGAACCGAAGTCAGGCCGTGGCGGCGCGCCCCGGCGCCGGAGCAGTGGGGACCGGCGGGGCGCGCCGGCACCGGACGAAGGGATGTGGTGGCGGATGGGGGCGGGCACATCGCTGCGGACGGCGCGGACGGCCGGCGGAACGGACTCGGCGGGCCACGGGCCGGATGCGGCCGGCCCGTGGCCGCAGGCGGCGCGGACGGCTCCGGCGCCGCGCCCGCACCCGGCCGCCCGACCGGGCCGGTGACGACATGACCGTGGCCGCCCGCACCGCCACCCGGGCACTGCGCCGGACCGGCTTCACCTTCGCCGCCGACGGCAGCCACGCCGCCTGCCTCGCCTCCGCCTGCGACGGCGGCTGGTACGTGGAGAGCTGGCGCCTGCCGCCGGGCGGTCCGGCCGTCCCCACCGCGCTGCGCCTGCCGGGGCCCCGCTTCGAGAGCCTCCACTCCCAACTGGTCGCCCTTCCGGACGGGTCGGTGCTGGTCTGCCGGCACGACGGCGAGCGGCACGACCTGGTGACGCTCCGGGCCGCCGCCGACCCCGACGGCCGGCCCGCCGCCGTCGAGCACCCGACGGCCGCCCTGCGGATGCCCGGGCTGCGCCTGCTGCCGCTCCCGGCGGGCGCGCCGTCCGGCCCCGGGGCACCGGTCGCGCTGGCGCTGGGCAGCGACACCCGGCCGGCCACCACCGTCTGGCTGGTGCGCGCCGACGGCTCCGCGCCGCAGCAGATCGCCGGGATCCCGGGCCTGCACGGCGGCGGCGTCTGGCTGGACCGCTGCGGCGCGCTGCTGGCGCTCGACCGGGTGGGCGACGGCGACGGCCTGGTCCGCACCGTGACGCTGGACCTGCGCACCGGCACCGTCACCCCGCTGCTGGAGATCGGCGGGCGCAGCAACGACCGGCTGGTGCTGTTCGACCCGGACAGCCGGTTCGCGATGGTGCGCAGCGACGCCCCCGGCGCCGACCGGATCGGCTGGGGCCTGCTGGGCGAGGGCCGGCCGCTGCGGTTCCCGGACGCCCTGCACGTCGCGGGCATGTTCCTGCGGCCGGTGGCGCTGCGTCCGGGCCCGGACGGGGTCCGGGTGGCCCTCCAGATCGACCACGGCGCGGGCTGCTCGCTCGCGCTGTGGCAGCCGGCCGCCGGCCGGCTGGACCCGCTGCCCGTCCCGCCGGGGCGGCTCGGCGCGGTGGGCCACTGGTCGGCGGGCGGGCTGCGGATGCCGTACTCGGCGCCCGACCACCCGGCCGGGCTCGCCCCCCTGGACGTGGACGCGCTGCTGGCGCACGACCCGGCCGCCACCGCGTCCGGCCCGGTGCCGGTGCCGCTGCCGCTGCAACTGGCACCGCTCGGATCCGGCCTGCCCGGCCCGTGGCGGGACACCGTCCTGCCCTGGCGCCCGGGCGCCGTCGGACGCGTCAACTCCTCCACGCCGCCGCACGGTTGGCGACTGGACGGCTCCCCCGGACCCGGTGACGGCGGCCGTTGGCAGCCCGCACAGAGTCTCGAACTCGCGGGACCGGCCGGGCCGTTGGAGGCGGTGGTGTACGGCGGGGACGGCTGGCTGAGCAGCCCGCACCTGGTGCTGGCGCTGCACGGCGGCCCGGCGGACGCCTGGCGGCTGGAGTTCGACCCGGTCCTGCAGCGGATGGCGGCCGAGGGCCTGGCCGTGCTCGCGCCGAACCAGCGCGGCTCCACCGGCTACGGGTTGGCGCACGCGATGGCCGTCCGCGGCGCCTGGGGCGGGCCGGACCTCGACGACGTGCTGCACCTGCTGGAGGCCGTCGCCGGTCAGCGCGCGGCGCTCGGACTGGAGCCGCCGTCCCTGTTCGGGGTCAGCTACGGCGCGTTCCTCGCCCTGCTGGCGGCGGCGCACGCGCCGGCCGAGCAGCTGACGCGCTGCGCGGTCGTCGCCCCGTTCCTGTCCGGCGCCCGGCTGCTGGCCGAAGCCTCGGCCCCGGTGCGGGCGCTGACCGCCCGGCTGGGCGGCGGCGAGCCGATCGAGGACGCCCGGGGGCCGCGCGACGTGCTCCAGCTCGTGCACCGGATCGGCGCACCGCTGCTGGTCGTGCACGGCGACCGGGACGAGGTGGTCCCGGTGGGACAGTCCCGTGCGCTGCGGCACGAGTTGCTGCGGATCGGGCGCACGGAGGGGAGCGACTTCCGCTACGTCGAGGCGGCGGGCGCCGGGCACGAGGTGCTCGCCGAGGAGGGCGCCGCGGTGCTGCACGAACTGCTCGCCACGTTCCTGCGCACCGGCCGGCCCGGCTAGCAGCGGGCGTCCGCGCGTTCGGACGGCCGTCCCGCCGGGTGTCCGGACACCCGGCGGGACGGCCGGATCCACCTGCGGATCCGCCGCCGTTCGGGGCCGCGCCGCTCCCCGGACGGCCGTCGTGATCTCGATAGGATCTCGCCCGCTCCGGCGGTTAAGGTGGCCGCCGGAGTACGGGCCGCGATCACCGGCCACGCCCCGGTGGCGCCCGCGATGTGCCGGCCGGGCGCCGAACCACCTGCACCCTCGCAAGGAAAAGACGATTCTGATGTCCGACACCCTCACCGACACCACCGGACCCCTCGCCGGGACCGACGCCGACGAGAAGACGGCCGAGGACACCGCGTCGCACGGCCGCCACCGCGGCCGGTCCGCCGCCGACGACCGCCCCGAGGCCGACCCGCACGGCCGCCACCGCGCCGCCGACGCGGCCGGCCGGGGCTGAGCGAGCGCACCGCGGGGCCCGCCGGACCGTCCGGCGGGCCCCGCGCCGCCCGGCCCGGCGTCAGCCCGGCGTCACCACCGTCCGCAGCGCCTCGCCGCCGCGCATCTGCGCGAGCGCCTCGTTGACGTCCGCCAGCCCCACCCGGTGCGTGATCATCCCGGCGAGGTCGATCCGCCCGGCCCGCCACAGCTCCACCGCCAGCGCGACGGTGCGCGTCAGCGGCGCGCCGCCGTACAGCGAGGGCAGCAGCCGCTTCTCGTTGAAGAACAGCTCGCCCATGCTGAAGCTCGCGAGGTCGTCCTGCGCCCCGGCGCCGATCACCACGACCGCGCCCCCGCGCCGGGCGGCGCCGTACCCGGCCCGGACGGTGGCCGAGCGGCCGACCGCCTCGAAGACGTAGTCGAAGCCGCCGCCGGGCAGGGCCTTCGCCACCGCCTTGAGCTCCTCGGGGGCCAGCGCCTCGGTCGCGCCGAAGGCCAGCGCCCGCTCCCGGCGGGAGGGCACCGGGTCGACCACGGCGATCCGGCCCGCGCCGCAGACCCGAGCGCCCTGCACGGCCGCCACGCCCACCCCGCCGGCCCCGATCACCGCGACCGAGGCGCCCGGCTCGACCCGGGCGGTGTGGACGGCCGCGCCGAGGCCGGTGGTGACGCCGCAGCCGATCAGCGCGGCCAGGTCGTAGGGGAGGTCGGCGGGCACCGGGACCACCGCTTCGCGCTCGACCACCACCTCCTCGGCGAAGGTGCCGGTGCCGTAGAACCCGGACGCCTCGCCCTCGCCGTAGCGGAAGTTGGGCGTCCCGAGCCGCCGCAGGCTGGCCACGCAGAGGTGCGAGCGGCCGCGTTCGCAGTGCGCGCACCGGCCGCAGGGCGCCATCCAGCAGAGCACGACGCGGTCGCCGACGGCGACGTCCGTGACGCCCTCGCCGACCTCGACGACGTCCCCGGCGCCCTCGTGGCCGGGGACGAACGGCGCGGGCTGGGGCAGGACGCCGTTCATCGCCGAGAGGTCGGAGTGGCAGAGGCTGGCGGCGCGCAGCCGGACCCGCACCTTGCCGGGGCCGAAGCCCACGGCCTCGACGTCGTCACGGACATCGAGCGACTCCTGACCGGTCGTGTGCAGGATGGCTGCGCGCATGGGGCTGCTCCCGGGTCCGTCGTGGATCGCTGGCCGGGCCGATTCTGGCACGGCACGCCGAGGCCGAGTAGAACACGTTCCACCCCGGCTCCGGCGTAGTGGAGCCGACGGTTCCGGAGGGTTCCCCCGGCCCGTTCGCCCTGGCATGATCGTCCGCCGTGCCGAACCCCGCCGCTCCCCCGTCCTCCGCGCCCGCGTCGCCGTCCGCGCCGCCGTCCGCCGACCGTCCCCGCTCCTGCCCGGCGTGCTCCGGGCCGGTCGACCCCGATCCCCGGTTCACCGCCTGGTGCCCGGCCTGCGAGTGGAACCTCGTCCCCGCGGAGGAGGCCGCCGAGGAGTGCGGCAAGTCCCCCAAGGACCTGGCCCGGGAACGGGCGGCGGCCGAGCGGACCGAGCGGCTGTTCCAGGAGGTCGCGGCGGGCCGCACCGACACCACCCGCCGCGACTGGCTCGCCGCCTCGGCCCTCGCCCTGCCGGTCCACGCCGTCACCGTCGCCGTGGCGGGGGCGGCCGTCTGGCTGCTCGTCACCGGCAACACGCCGCTGCGCTGCCTGGGCGCGCTCCTCCTCGCCGTCGCCTTCCTGCTCCGGCCCCGGCTCGGCCGGGTGCCGAGCGGCGCGGACGTGCTGAAGCGCGGCGAGGCCCCCGCACTGTACGGGCTGGCCGACCGGGTGGCCGCCGAACTCGGGGCGCCGCCGGTCGGGGCGATCCGGGTCACCGAGGACTTCAACGCGAGCATGGCGGTCGTCGGGCTGCGCCGGACGTCGGTGCTCACGGTGGGCCTGCCGCTCTGGGAGGCGCTGGACGACCGGCAGCGGATCGCGGTGCTCGGGCACGAGATCGCCCACCAGGTCAACGGCGACAACCGGCGCGGGCTGTGGCTCGGCTCGGCGATGCGGGCGCTGGCGCACTGGTACGAGCTCGCCCGGCCGGCCGAGCGGAGCCGGGGCGGCTACGGCGTGGTCGCGCTGCTGTCGCTGATCGGGGACTACCTGGGCAACGCCTTCCTGCACCTGGTCAGCCGGCTGCCGTACCAGGCGTACCTGCTGCTCGACCGGCTCACGGCGCGGGCCGGCCAGCAGGCCGAGTACCGGGCCGACGGGCTCGGCGCCCGGGTCGCGTCCACGGAGGCGGCGAGCGAGGCCCTGGAGACGCTGCTGCTCGGTCCGGCGACCGGGACGGTGACCATGCGGCTGCGCGCCGAGATCCAGTCGCGGCCCCGGTCCGGGCGGCGGGACGCCGCCGCGGGGCCGGACGTCACCGAGCTCTGGCCGCAGCTGCGCGCGCACCTGGCCGCGATCCCGCCGCTGGAGCGCGAGCGGCTGCTCCGCCGCTCCCGGCGGGCCGGCCACGCCGTCGACGCCTCGCACCCGCCGACCCACCTGCGGCTGGCGCTGCTCGCCCGGCAGGCGCCCCTTCCGGCGGCCGTCACCTGCGCACCGGACGAGGCCGCCGCCGTCGCCGCCGAACTCGCCCCGCACCGCACCCGCATCGCCCGCACCCTCCTCGCCGGCTGACGGACGCCTCCCGCACCCGCCGTCCCCCGGAGCAGGACGTCGGACCGGCCGACTTCCCGCTCCGCACCCCCCGCCACCCCCCGGGCCGCCGTGCGGCGGACGGGGTGGGGGCGGGCCCGGGGGCGGGGGCGTACCGTCGAGTAGGGTCCGACGGCGAGCAGGGAACACTGGACCACCCGTCGAGGAGCAGCACCATGTCCGACCTCCTGGAAACCACGCGGCCCCGGCCCGAGGTGCTGGCCGCGTTCGAGGGAGCGACCGGGTTCATGCCCGTCGACGAGGGCCTCGCGCTGTACGCCGCCGCCGTGACCGCCGCGCGCCGGACCGGTCTGCCCGTGCTGGAGATCGGCACCTACTGCGGCCGCTCCGCGATCCTGCTGGCCGACGCCGCCCGGGAGGCCGGCACGGTGGCGCTGACCGTCGACCACCACCGGGGCTCCGAGGAGCAGCAGCCCGGCTGGGAGTACCACGACCCGACGCTGGTCGACCCGGAGGTCGGCCGGATGGACACCCTCCCCCGGTTCCGCCGCACCCTGCACGCGGCCGGCCTGGAGGAGCACGTGGTCGCCCTGGTCGGCCGCTCGCCGCAGATCGCGGCCCTGTGGGGCGGGCGGCTCGCCCTGGTCTTCATCGACGGCGGCCACACCGACGAGCACGCCACCGCCGACTACGAGGGCTGGGCACCGCACCTGGCGCCCGAGGGCCTGCTGGTGGTCCACGACGTCTTCCCCGACCCGGCCGACGGCGGCCAGGCACCGTACCGGGTGTACCTGCGGGCGCTGGCCGAGGGCTTCGAGGAGGTCTCGGTGACCGGCTCGCTGCGCGTCCTGCGCCGCCGCACCGCCGGCTGAGCCCCGCCCGGACGGGTGTCCGGAATCGGCCGACCGTTCCCCCGCGCGATCACGGATGCTCTAACGTCGTGCCGGGGCTGTCGGGCGGGGGCGCGAACGGTACGGTGTCCGCGCGGTCGCGGACGCCCGCGAGCGCGGCACGGCCGCATGACACCAGCAGAACATCCGGGCGGAGCGCACCCGGGCCGAGCGTGGGGGCCAGCACAGATGACGGACCAGCAGAACACCGCTCCGGCGGTCTGGGACCCGACCGCCCGGGGCGGTGCGGGCGGCTGGGTGCGCGGTCCCCAGCAGCCCTCGGCCCCGTCGGCCCCCGCCGGCCCCGCCGCGCCGCCGACCGCCCCGGCCGCGCCGCCGCGCCCCCCGCAGTCACCGGCCGGACCGCCGGCCGAGGACGCCCCGACGGCCGTCATCCCGCAGCCGGTGGTGCCGCAGCCCGCCGCGCCCGGCTCACTGCCGCCCCGGACCGCCCCGGCGTTCCCGCAGGCCGCCCCGGGCGGCGGCCCGTCCTACGGCGCGCAGCCCCCGCAGCAGGGTGCCTTCCCGCCCCCGCCCCCGCAGGGCTACGGCGCCCAGGCCCCGTACGGCCACCCCGGCCACCCCCGGCCCGGATACGAGCAGCCCGGCCACGAACAGCCCGGCTACGAACAGCCCGGGTACGGGCAGCCCGGGTACGACCGGTCCGGCTACGACCAGGCGGCCCCCTACGGCCAGCCGGACCACCCCCAGCCCCCCTACCCCGCCGGCCGGCCGGAGTACGACGACGAGGACGGCCCCCGCAACCGGCGCGCACCGCTGCTGATCGCCTTCGCCCTGCTCTTCGTGCTGGCCCTGGGCGGCGGCATCCTGTGGGCGGTCCGGGACAAGGGCTCCGCCACCGACCAGGCCGGCCCCGCCACCCCGTCCGCCGCCGCCACCAACGGCGCCGACGCGTCCGGGAACCCGCCGCCCGCCCCGGCCCCCGGCGGTTCGGGCACACCGGCGCCGACCGCCTCCGACACCGCGCCGGCGAGCGCGACCCCCACCCCGACCGAGACCACCGGCGGGCCCAACGCGCAGTCCCAGGCCAAGGCGCTGGACGAGCTGCTCACCCAGGGCGAGAGCGCCAAGGCCCCGATCGGCAGCGCGGTCGCCAAGGTGAACAGCTGCCCGGCCAAGCCCGACATCGAGTCCGCCGCGCAGACCTTCGACAGCGGCGCCAAGCAGCGCGACCAGCTCCTCACCAAGCTGGCCACGCTGAGCGTCACCGACCTGCCGGGCGGCGCGGACGCCGTGCAGTCGCTGAAGTCCGCCTGGCAGCTGTCCGCCGACATCGACCGGGCGTACGCGAGCTGGGCCCGCACGGTCGCCAACCAGGGCTGCTCGGGCGCCGCGCCGAACACCGCCGACAAGAAGCGCGCCGACGAGCTCAACCCCCAGGCCACCCAGGCGAAGAAGGACTTCGTGACGAAGTGGAAGGTGATCGCCGACCAGTTCGGACTCACCGCCCGCACCCAGGACCGGATCTGAACCACCCGTGACCCGCACCACCACCCACCACCCGGCCGGACCCGCCGAGCCCGTCGACCCCGCCGAGCCCGTCGACCCGACGGACCCGGCCGCCGCCCCCGCCGCCCCGCGCCGCCGCGCCACGCTGCGACGCACCGCGGCGGTGGCCGGCGTCCTGGCCCCGCTCGGCCTGGCCGGCTGGCTCGGCTGGCAGGCCGTCGGCAGCCCCGACCCGAGCGCACCGTCCGCCGCCTCCACCGCCCCCGCCACCCCCGCCGCACCGGCCGCACCGGCCGCCCCCGGAACGACGAGCACGGCGACGGGCGGCACGACGACCGGAACGCCGGCCCCCGGCACGAGCGCCGCCCCCGCCGGCCCCGCGTTCCCGGCCCCGGCCCCCGGCGCCGCCTCGGCCACCACCCTCACCGGCCGCACCGTCCTGCTCGACCCGGGCCACAACACCGGGAACTCCGCCCACACCACCGACATCAACCGCAAGGTCGACATCGGCAACGCCCGCAAGGAGTGCGACACCACCGGCACCGCCACCAACGCCGGCTACACCGAGGCCGAGTACTCGCTCGACGTCGTCCACCGGGCCCGGGCGATCCTCGCCGCGCGGGGCGCCACCGTGGTCCTGGTCCACGACGGCGACCGCCCCTGGGGACCGTGCATCGACGAGCGCGCCCGGATCGGCAACACCGCCCGTGCCGACGCGGCGGTCTCGGTGCACGGCGACGGCGGCCCGGCCGGCGGCAGCGGCTTCCACGTGATCATGCCCGCCAAGGTGGTCGCGGGCAGGGCCGACACCGCCGCGATCGTCGATCCCTCGCACCGGCTCGGCCTGCTGCTGCGCGAGAACTTCCACGCGGCGACCGGCGAGCCCTACGCCGACTACACCGCGAACCAGGGCCTGGACACCCGCTCGGACCTCGGCGGACTGAACCTCTCGACCGTCCCCAAGGTGTTCATCGAGTGCGGTAACATGCGCAACCCGGCGGACGCCCGCCGGATGACGGATCCTCAGTGGCGCCAGCAGGCCGCCCAGGGGATCGCCGACGCGCTGACGGCGTTCCTGACCACCCGGTAGGAGGCCGCCGGGGCCCGGCGGAGCCAGCCGCGTCCGGCGGGCCCGAGGGAAGGGGTCGGAACCGCGTGGTTTGCAACGACTTCGCCCCATTCCCGTGCCCTGCCGTGCACCCGCGCAGCCGTTGGCCCTAGGCTTCTGGTCCGTTCGGGGTTTTCCGGCCGGTCAGCGGACCGGACGGGCGCCGACACCACACCGGCCGAGCGCCGGAACGAAAACCGCCGACCACGACACACCAACGAGGGGAACGTTAGTGAATCTGCGCGCTCTCACCAAGGGAGACGCCGCCGTCGCAGGTGCGGCCGTCCTGCTCTTCATCGCCTCCTTCCTGCCCTACTGGACCGTCGACTGCAAGGGCAAGTACTGCGGCGACACCTCGACGAACGCCTGGGACAGCGTCCTGTTCCCCGTGCTGCCCTCGGTCTTCCTGCTCGGCATCCTCGCCGCCGCCCTGATCCTGGTCCAGCGCTTCCAGGGCCAGGCGGCCGCGAACCGCCAGATCCTCGGCCTGCGCCTGGACCAGTGGGGCATCGCCTTCTCGGTGGCCGCGCTCTGGGCCGCGCTCTGGTCGCTCGGCGGCGGCCTGAAGGGCATCGACCACGGCATCGGCGCCTGGCTCGCCGTCATCGCGCTGATCGTGCTGGCCGGTGCGGCCGCCGGCGGTCAGCTGATCCCCGTGCTCAAGACCCCGCTGGTCACCGACCGCCCGGCCGCCCCGGCCGCCTTCCAGCCCGGCGGCTACCCGGCCCCCGGCCAGCCCGGCCAGCCCGGCCCGCAGGGCCACTACGGCTACCCGGCCCCCGGCCAGCCCGGCGGCTACGGCTACCCGGCCGCCGGCCAGCCCGGCGCGCAGGCCCCCGGCCAGCCGCAGGACGTCGCCGCCCAGCAGGCCGCGGCCGCGCAGGCCGCCGAGGCCGAGGCCGCCCGCCAGGCCGCCGCCCAGCAGGCCGCCCAGCCGCAGCCGGCCCCCGCGGCCGACTTCGCGCCGTTCTGGTTCGCCGTCCCGGCGCCGCGCCAGCTGGCCCCGAAGGACGGCCCGGCCGGCGCACCGGTCGGCGAACTCGTCCCGGGCACCTGGTACCTGGCGGTCGAGCAGCGCGGCACCGCGCTGGTCGCCCAGCTGCAGGACGGCACCCAGGGCGTGCTGGCCGACACCTCGGGCATCCAGCGCGGCTGACCGCGCAGGGCGCGCGAGGCGCGACGCACACCGCGGGCGCACGCCCCCGACGTCGAAGGGGCGGGACCGGATTCCTCCGGTCCCGCCCCTTCGACGTACCCGCCACGGGGCACCGTCCCCGCTCAGCAGCAGTCCTGGACCACCAGTCCGGCCGGCAGCTCCTCACCGCCGAACACCGCCACCGTCGCCGGGTCGCCGCCGAGCGCCGCGACGGCCAGCAGCAGCGCCCCCGCCGTCCAGGTGGTGCGCTCCTCGGGCCAGACGGCGTCGTCCTCGAAGACGTACCCGGTCCAGTACGAGCCGTCCTCGTGCCGCAGGTGCTTCTGGATCCAGCGCAGGATGTCCACCGCGCGGTCGGACTCGCCGACCGCCCAGAGCGCCATGGCCAGCTCGGCGCTCTCGCCGCCGGTCACCCAGGGCCGGTCGCTGACGCAGCGCACGCCGAGGCCGGGGACGACGAAGCGGTCCCAGTCCCGGGCGATCCGCTCCAGCGCGGCCGGGCCGCGCAGCGCGGTGCCGAGCACCGGGTAGTACCAGTCCATCGAGTAGCGGTCCTTGTCGAGGAACCGCTCGGGGTGGTGGGTGACGGCGTGCCGCAGCCGGCCGGCCGCGAGCTCCCAGTCGGGCTGCGGCTCCTCCAGGTAGTCGGCGACGGCCAGTCCGCAGCGCAGCGCGTGCAGGATGCTGGACGAGCCGGTGAGCAGCGCCTCGTCGGTGGCGACGCCCTGCTCGTCGACCCGCCAGGCGATCGGTCCGCCGGGCAGCCGCTGGGCGACGATGAAGTCCAGCGCGCGCCGGACGGTCGGCCAGATCCACTCCAGGAAGGCGTCGTCGCCGGTGGAGAGGTGGTGGTGCCAGACGCCGACGGCCACGTAGGCGCAGAAGTTGGTCTCCTTGGCGGCGTTGCAGACCTCGCCGTCGGCGTGGCCGGGCTGCCCGTAGGCGTAGCCGGCGTACCAGGAGCCGTCCGGGTTCTGACGCGCGGCCAGCCAGCGGTAGGCGGCCTCGGCGGCGGCGTGCTCGCCGGCGGTGTCCAGCGCCATCGCCGCCTCGGTGTGGTCCCAGGGGTCGAGGTGGTGGCCGCGGAACCACGGGACGGCGCCGTCGGGCTGCTGCTCGGCGAGGATGCTGCGGACGGTACCGGCGGCCTGCTCGGCGTCGAGCACCCCGTCGAGCAGCAGGACCTCCGGGACGGCGGCGGTCACTCCGCCCCGCCCGCGGCCCGGTCCGCCGTGCCGCTGCGCTCCCCGCTCCGGTGGGGCTTGGACGCGTAGGCGACGAAGCTCTTGCCGATGACCGGGTTGAGCGCCCGCTCGGCGGCCTTGGTAAGGGTGCTGATCACGGGGGTGCCGACGATGTCCCAGACCAGCAGCCGGTGGTACGCCTTGACCGGCAGCGCCTTGTCGTTGTCCACGCCGACCGCGCACTTGATCCACCAGTACGGCGAGTGCAGCGCGTGCGCGTGGTGGGTGCCGTACGGCTCCAGGCCGGCGTCCTTGAGCTTGTCGAGCAGTTCGTCGCCGCGGTAGATCCGGATGTGGCCGCCTTCGACCTCGTGGTACTCGTCGGAGAGCGCCCAGCAGATCTTCTCGGGCAGCCAGCGCGGCACGGTGACGGCGAGCAGGCCGCCGGGCTTGAGGACCCGGAACATCTCGGCGAGCACGCCCCTGTCGTCCGGGATGTGCTCCATCACCTCGGAGACGATGATCCGGTCGAAGTAGCCGTCCTCGAACGGCAGGGCCAGCGCGTTGCCCTCCATGGCGACCGCGGACGCGCCCTCGGGCGCCTCGCCGGCCTGTTCCATGGCGGCGAACCACTTCCTGACCTCGGCGATCTCCTCGGCGTTCTGGTCGAGGGCGATCACCTCGGCCCCACGCCGGTAGCACTCGAACGCGTGCCGCCCCCCGCCGCAGCCCAGGTCGAGCACCCGGTCGCCGGGGGCGAGCGGGAAGCGCGAGAAATCAACGGTCAGCACTGCGGACTCCCATTCCTTCGGTACCCAAGGTCCCTGACGCCGGGTCAGAGAAAGCGCGGGGCGCACGGCGCGCGTCCGGGGCGGGCGGAGCGGCGCGCACCACTGCCGGCGCGGGTGCGGGGGGCCGGCCGGCTCCCCGGTCGCCGCGGACAGCGTCAGGCCACGTAGCGCCAGCCCGGTCCGGAGCGGGCGCGGCTCCCGGCGCCGGTGGCGATCGCGGCCCGGTAGCCCTCGACGGTCAGCTCGGCGGCGCGCTCCCAGGTGAACCGGGCGAGCACCCGCGCCCGGCCGGCCGCGCCGAGGGCCGCGCGCAGCTGCGGGTCGTCCAGCAGCCGGCCGAGCGCCGACGCGAGCGCGTCGGGGTCGCCCGGGGGCACCGCCAGACAGCTCTCCCCGTCCGGTCCGGCGACCTCGGGGATCGCCCCGCCGGTGGTGGCGACCAGCGGGGTGCCGGTGGCCATCGCCTCGGCGGCCGGCAGCGAGAAGCCCTCGTACAGCGACGGCACGCAGGCCACCTCGGCCGACCGGTAGAGGTCCACCAGCTCCCGGTCGGTCAGCCCGTGCCGGAACTCGATGTGCTCCTCCAGCCCGAAGGCGCGCACCGCGCGGGCGATCGGCCCGTCGTCCTTCTGCGGCTTGCCGACCACGACCAGGTGCGCGTCCCGTTCGGTGCGGACCTTGGCCAGCGCGCCGACCAGGTGCACCAGGCCCTTCAGCGGGACGTCCGCGCTGGAGGTGGTGACGATCCGTCCGGGCACCCGCGCCACCGCGTCGGACGGCGACCAGAGCCGGGTGTCGGCGCCGACCGGCACCACCGAGACGGCGTGCGGCGCGGCGCCCAGGTGCTCGGCGATCTCGCGCTTGGAGGTGCCGGAGACGGTGATGATGTGGTCCAGCCGGGCGGCGACCCGGCGCTGCATCCGGGTGAAGGCGTACCAGCGGCGCAGCGACAGCCGCCTGAGCCGGCTGGTGGCCGCGTCCAGTTCGACCCGGCGGTCCACGGTGACCGGGTGGTGGATCGTGGTGACCAGCGGGAAGCCGTGCCGGCCCAGGCCGAGCAGGCCGTAGCCGAGCGTCTGGTTGTCGTGCACCACGTCGTAGCGGCCGCGGTGGCGGGCCAGGTACTGGCGGGCGCGCAGCGAGAAGGTCAGCGGCTCGGGGAAGCCGCCGGTGCGCATGGTCAGGTACTCCAGGACGTCCACCGGCCCCCGGTACTCCTCGCGCGCCGGGGTGCGGAAGGGGTCGTCGGCCCGGTAGAGGTCCAGGCTGGGCAGTTCGACGAGCCGCACCGAGCCGGGGCCCGTGACCTCGTCCAGGACGGGGTACGGCTGGGCACCGATCACGTCGACGTGGTGGCCGAGGCGGGCCAGCTCACGGGACAGGTGCCGTACGTACACGCCCTGGCCGCCGCAGAACGGGTCGCCGCGGTACGAGAGCAGGGCAATCCGCAGCGGCTGCGCGGTCATCGTCGGCCCTCATCTCTGCTGCTGTCTGTGCTGCCGGTCGGTAAAGTAGATCAGGTTTCAGTGGGTGTGGAGTCCACCGGTGACCATGTGAACAATGAGAGACCTCGAAGATACCGGCCCGTAGCTTGCGCTCAGGATCCAGGGCTGGTGATTCGCGCCACGCCCGGGAGCGTCCTTGCCGTCGTCATCGTCACCGCCCTCACCGCCGCCGCTGCCGTCCCCTCAGGCGC
Organism: Kitasatospora sp. NPDC015120; assembly: GCF_043080305.1. Lineage (NCBI taxonomy): Bacteria > Bacillati > Actinomycetota > Actinomycetes > Kitasatosporales > Streptomycetaceae > Kitasatospora > Kitasatospora sp. NPDC015120. The sequence continues at coordinate 454,552 of NZ_JBIBVJ010000001.1, forward strand.
AGGCTCCGCCGCAGGAACCGCCGCTCACCGCCCGGCAGGCGGAGCGGCGGCGGCGGATCCTGCGGACCGCGACCGCACTGGCGGCGCGCGGCGGCTACGACGCCGTCCAGATGCGGGAGGTCGCGGAGGGCGCGCAGGTGGCGCTGGGCACGCTCTACCGGTACTTCCCGTCCAAGGTGCACCTGCTGGTGGCGGTGATGCTGGAGCAGCTGCGCGGCCTCCAGGAGCAGGTCCGGCGGCATCCGCCGGCCGAGTCCGAGCCGGCGCCGCGGGTCGCCGAGACGCTCACCCGGGCGTTCCACGCGCTGCAGCGCGAACCGCTGCTGGCCGAGGCGATGGTGCGGGCGCTGTCCTTCGCCGACCGCTCGGTGGGCGCCGAGGTGGACCAGGTCTCGGCCGCCACCGGGCAGCTCATCCTGGACGCCATCGGGCAGTCCGGGCCGCCCAGCGAGGCGCAGCGCGCCGCCGTCCGGGTGATCGAGCACACCTGGCACGCGGCACTGGTCGCCTGGCTCTCCGGCCGCGCCTCGATCGCCGAGGTGCGGGCCGACCTGCACACGGCGGCGCGGCTGCTCACGCTGCCCTGACCGCGTCCCGCCGGGCCCGCACCGCACCCCCGCGGCGCCCCGGGGCGTTCTCCCGACGGGTGAACTGGAACCTGTTCTCACCCGGTCCGCACCGGGCCGCCCGGCCCGGCGGCTAAAGTCGACGGGCAGGACAACTCCATCCGCTCCTCCTCCGGGGAAAGCCGGTGCGAATCCGGCGCTGACCCCGCAACCGTGAGCCCGGCGCCCGTCCGCCGGGCGAGTCGGAGTGCCCGGGGAAGGGCGAGCGGCCCCGCGCCCGGCGGACCACCGCCGGGCACCGTCGAGGACTACGGAACGGCCCGCCCGGGCCGGCACCGCTCACCGAAAGGCACACCTCCGATCATGCTGACCGCCGCCCGTCTGGGCGCCGCCGCCCTGACCGCCGCGCTGCTCACCGGCACCGCCGCCGCCCCGGCCCTGGCCGACACCCCGGGCACCGGCACGGCCTCGGCCGCCGCGATCCCCGACGGCCTGTACGGCAAGGGCGACCCCGGGTACGACGGCGTCTGGCGGCAGTCGCTCGCCCTGACCGCGCTGACCGCCGCCAAGGTGACCCCGGCCGACTCCGCCGTCGCCTGGCTCACCGGCCAGCAGTGCGCGGACGGCGGCTGGCCCTCGTACCGCGCCGACGCCTCGGCCGCCTGCGACCCCGCGACGGAGGACAGCAACGCGACCGCCGTCGCGGTCCAGGCGCTGGTCGCCCTCGGCGGCCACCAGGACGCCGTGGACAAGGGCGTGCAGTGGTTCAGGGCCAACCAGAACGCCGACGGCAGCTGGGCCTACAACCCCGGCAACCCGGGCGACGCCAACTCGACCGGCCTCGCCGTCAATGCCCTGCTCGCCGCCGGGGCCGACCCGGCGACCGTCGCCAAGGCCGGCAAGAACGCCTTCGACGGACTCGCCCTCTTCCAGCTCGGCTGCGCCGCCCCCGCCGGGCAGCGCGGCGGCTTCGTCTACCAGACCCCGCCCGACGGCGCCCCCGCCGACGCCAACGGTCTCGCCTCCGGCCAGGCCTCGCTCGCCGCGGCCGGCGGCAAGCTGCCGGTCACCAACACCAACCGCACCGACGCCGCCCCCCGGGCCCTGCCCTGCCCGGAGGGCGGCGCCACCGCCACGGCCGTGCCGCGCGCCGACTCCGGCGAGGCGGCGGGCGCCTACCTCACCGCGCAGCTCGCGGCGAACGGGCAGCACCTGACGCTGACCCTGCCCGGCGCCGCCCCCTCCCCCGACTACGCGGCCACCGCCTGGGCCGCGCTCGGCCTGGTCCAGGGCGGCCACCCGCAGCAGGCCGCGGGCGCCGTCGACTGGCTGGCCAAGGAGGGCGGCAGCTGGACCAAGGGCGGCACCGACGCCGCCGCCACCGCCACGCTGGTGCTGGTCGCCCAGGCCGCGCAGCGCGACCCGGCCGCCTTCGGCGGGGCCGACCTGGTCAAGCAGCTGACCGCGCTCGGCCCGGCGCCCAAGGCCACCGGCGCCGCGTCCGCCCCGGCGACGGCCTCCGCACCGGCGAAGAAGGACGACGGCAGCTCCCTCAACGCGTACTGGCCGCTCGGCGTCGGCCTGCTGATCGGCATCGGCGGCGGCCTGCTGCTGAGCCTCCAGCGCAAGCGCGGCCGGAAGCTGTGACCACCCCCGGCCGGGCCCCGCGGCCGGCCCCGCCGGCGGGCGCCGTCACCACCGCCACCACCACCGGGTCCGCGACCCGGCGGCGGGTGGTGCGGGCGGCCGTGCGGTTCGCGGCCGGGGTGATCACCGGGGTGCTGATCCTGCTCGTGCTCGGAGCGGCGCAGGCCCAGGCCGCCGGGTACCGGTACTGGTCGTTCTGGCGCTGGTCCGACGGCGGCTGGGCGTACCAGCAGCAGGGTCCCGCGGTGCACGTCCCGGCGGACGGCGCGGTGGACGGCTGGCGGTTCGCCGTCAGCCCGGACGGCGGGCAGGACGCCGCCCGGCCCCGGGCGCCGGAGGACTTCGCCGCGCTCTGCGCCGGCACGCCGGCCGAGGCCGGGCGCAAGCGGGTGGCCGTGGTCCTGGACTTCGGGGCCGCCGCCGACGCGCCCGGCGGGGAGAGCCCGCCGGAGCCGCGCACCGCGTGCGCCGTCGTCGCACCCCGGGCCAGCTCGGCGGAGGTGCTGGCCACCGTCGCCCCGCCGCTGCGGTACGACACCAACGGACTGCTCTGCGCCATCGCCGGCTACCCGCGCGGGGGCTGCGCCGACCAGCTCGGCGCGGCCGGCGCGCCCCAGGAGGGCGAACGCCCCGCGCAGAGCGCGAGCGCCGCCCGCACCTCCCCGAGCGGCCCCGTCCTCGGAGTGGGCGCCGGCCTCGCGCTGGTCGTCGCGCTCGGCGCGGGCGCCGCCTGGCAGGCGCACCGCCGCCGCTGAGCGCCCCGGTGCCGCGCCCCACTGCCCATCCACCGCCCCCTCCCCTGGACCCCACCGTGCCCCCACCCCGCGCCGCCCGCCGCCGGCCCGCCGCCGGCCCCCGCCACCTCCATCCCGGGGCCTGGTGGCTGTGGGCGCTCGGCCTGGGCGCGGCCGCCACCCGCACCACCAACCCGCTGGTGCTGCTCCTGCTCGCCGCCGTCGCCGGCTACGTCGTCGCCGCCCGGCGCGGCGACGCGCCCTGGTCGCGCTCCTACGGCGCGTTCCTGCGCCTGGGCCTGCTGGTGCTCGGCATCCGCCTCGTCTTCGCCGTCCTGCTCGGCTCCCCGGTGCCCGGCACCCACGTCCTGTTCACCCTGCCCGAAGTCCCGCTCCCCGCCTGGGCGCAGGGCGTGCGGATCGGCGGACGGGTCACCGCCGAGGGGCTGCTCGCGGCGCTGTACGACGGACTGCGGCTGGCCACCCTGCTGGTCTGCGTCGGTGCGGCGAACGCCCTCGCCAGCCCGGCCCGGCTGCTGCGCACGCTCCCCGGCGCGCTCTACGAGGCGGGCGTCGCCGTCGTGGTCGCGATGACCTTCGCGCCCAATCTGGTCGCCGACGTGCAGCGGCTGCGCGCCGCCCGCCGGCTGCGCGGACGCACCGACCGCGGCATCGCCGCCGTGCTCAGCGTCGGACTGCCCGTCCTGGAGGGCGCGCTGGAGCGCTCGGTGGCGCTGGCGGCCGCGATGGACACCCGCGGGTTCGGGCGCACCGCCGCGGTGCCGCGCCGGCTCGCCGTGCTCACCGCCGTCCTCACCCTGGCCGGGCTGCTCGGCGTCTGCCTGGCCGCGTACGGGCTGCTGACGGCGGGCGGCGGCGGGTGGGCGCTGCCGGTGCTCCTGGCCGGTCTGGCCGCCGCCTTCGCCGGGCTGCTGCTCGGCGGCCGGCGCTCGGTGCGCACCCGCTACCGGCCCGATCCGTGGGCGCTGCCCGAGTGGCTCACCGCCGGGTCCGGGATCGCGGTCGCCGCGGTGACGGCCCGGCTCGCCTCGCTGGACCCGCTCGCGTTCGCCCCGACCGTCGTCCCGCCGACCGCGCCGGTCCTGCCGGTCACCGCCGCGGCGGCCGTCCTGCTCGGCCTGGTCCCCGCGTTCGCGGCCCCGCCCCCGCCGTCCACCACCGCGGACCCGCACCCCCTGACCGTCCCCACCGACCTGACCGCCCCGGCCGACCCGGCCGGGCCCCGGAGGACCTCGTGATCACCTTCGACCAGGTCGGCGTCCAGTACGCCGACGCCGCGGCGCCCGCGCTCACCGGCGTCGACCTGACCGTCCCCGAGGGCGAACTCTGCCTGCTCGTCGGCCCGTCGGGTTCCGGGAAGTCCACCCTGCTGGGCACGGTGAGCGGCCTCGTCCCGCACTTCACCGGCGGCGTGCTGCACGGCCGGGTCACCGTCGGCGGGCGCGACACCCGTGAGCACCGGCCGCGCGACCTCGCCGACCTGGTCGGCACCGTGGGCCAGGACCCGCGCGCGCACTTCGTCACCGACACCGTCGAGGACGAACTCGCCTACGGCATGGAGTCCCTGGGCCTGCCGCCGGACGTCATGCGGCGCCGCGTCGAGGAGACCCTCGACCTGCTGGGCCTGGCCGACCTGCGCCGGCGCGCACTCGCCTCGCTCTCCGGCGGCCAGCAGCAGCGGGTCGCGATCGGCTCGGTGCTCACCGTCCACCCGCGGGTGCTGGTGCTGGACGAGCCCACCTCCGCCCTGGACCCGGGCGCCGCCGAGGAGGTGCTCGCCGTGCTCCAGCGGCTGGTCCACGACCTCGGCACCACCGTCCTGATGGCGGAGCACCGGCTGGAGCGGGTGGTCCAGTACGCCGACCGGGTGCTGCTGCTGACCCCCGGCGCCCCGCCCGTGCTCGGCGAGCCGGCCGCGGTGATGGCGCACTCGCCGGTCCACCCGCCGGTGGTCGGGCTCGGCCGGCTGGCCGGCTGGCGCCCGCTGCCGCTCACCGTCCGCGACGCCCGGCGCCGGGCCGCCGGGCTGCGCACCCGGCTGGACGGCCGCCGCCCGCCCGTGCCGCCCGCCGCCGCGCACCGCGGCGCGCCGCTCGCCACCGCCTCCCGGCTGGTCGTCCACCGCGGCCCGGTACCCGCCCTGCGCGGGGTCGACCTCGCCCTCCACCCGGGCGAGGTCACCGCCCTGATGGGCCGCAACGGCGCCGGGAAGTCCACCCTGCTCGGCGCCCTGGTCGGCCTGCACCCGCCTGCCGCCGGCTCGGTCGCCGTCGGCGGGCGCACCCCGCACCGCACCCGGCCCGCCGAGCTGATCCGCCACGTCGGCCTCGTCCCGCAGGACCCGCGCGACCTGCTGTACGGCGAGAGCGTCGGCGCCGAGTGCGCGTCCGCCGACCGCGACGCCGCCGCCGCACCCGGCACCTGCCGCGCCCTGGTCGAACGGCTGCTGCCCGGCCTCGACGACACCGCCCACCCGCGCGACCTCTCCGAGGGCCAGCGCCTCACCCTCGCCCTGGCCGTGGTGCTCACCGCCCGGCCGCCGCTGATCCTGCTCGACGAACCCACCCGGGGCCTGGACTACGCGGCGAAGGCCCGGCTGGTGGAGATCCTGCGCGGCCTCGCCGCCGACGGCCACGCCGTGCTGCTCGCCACGCATGACGTCGAGCTGGCGGCCGAACTCTCCCACCGCACGGCCGTCCTGGCCGACGGCGAGATCGTCGCGGACGGACCGACGCCCGAGGTGGTGCTCGGCTCGCCCGCGTTCGCCCCGCAGGTCGCCAAGATCCTGGCGCCGGGCCCGTGGCTCACCGTCCACCAGGTCGCCGACGCCCTCGCGGAGGCCTCCGCGTGACCGGCCCGCTCGCCCGTCCGGTCCCGCTCGGCCGCCGCTCGGTCGCCGCCCTGGCCCTGACCTCCCTGGTCGGGGTGGCCGGCTTCGGCTGGCCGCTGCTCGCCGCAACGGACTCCGCCCTCGTCGGCCACGCCGCCGACGCCCCCTGGCTGTTCGCCCTGCTGCTCCCGCTGCTGCTCGCCGTCGTCGTCGCCCAGATCTCCGAGGGCCGCACGGCGGGCGGCGGCGCGCCCGGCCTGGACGCCAAGTCGGTGGCCCTGCTCGGCGTGCTGGCCGCCACCGGGGCCGCCCTGCGCCCGCTCGGCGCGGGCACCGCCGGGCTGGAGCCGATGTTCTTCCTGATGGTGCTGTCCGGCCGGGTGCTCGGGCCGGGCTTCGGCTTCGTGCTCGGCGCGCTGTCGATGTTCGCCTCCGCCCTGCTGACCGGCGGGGTGGGGCCCTGGCTGCCGTTCCAGATGCTCGCCATGGGCTGGGTGTGCCTCGGCGCCGGCCTGCTGCCCGGCCCGGCCCGGCTGCGCGGGCGCCGCGAGCTCGCCCTCCTCGCCGGGTACGGAGCGGCGGCCTCCCTCCTCTACGGCGTGATCATGAACCTCCAGGGCTGGCCCTACATCGCGGGCCTGGCGAGCTCGATCTCCTTCGTCCCCGGCGACCCGCTCCCCGACAACCTGGTCCGCTTCGCCGCCTACTGCCTCACCACCTCCCTCGGCTGGGACCTCCCCCGCGCCGCCCTCACCGTCACCCTCTGCCTCACCCTCGGCACCCCCGTCCTGCGCGCCCTGCGCCGCGCCACCCGCCGCGCCGCCTTCGCCGCCCCGGCCGCCTTCCGCCCGCCGGCCGACCCCGCCCCCTGACCCCTCCGCCCGAGCGGACGGCACCGCGCCCCGGACCGGAGCGGTCCGGGGCACGGTGTCTCCTGCCGCGGCTCAGGCCTTGGGGCCGGCGGCCTGGACGACGTCGAAGGACCAGAGGGTGGAGCCGCTGGCGGCGGGGCGCTGCGGGGCCCCGCCCTCCGGGGAGGCCGGACGGTGGGCGGCCTGCATCGGGCCCGAGAGCCAGGCCTGGAAGGACTCCTCGTCACGCCAGCGGGTGTAGACGAGGTACTGGTCGGTGCCCTCGACCGGGCGCAGCAGCTCGAAGTGCTCGAAGCCGTCGGAACCCTCGACCGCGCCGGCCCGGGCGGCGAAGCGCTTCTCCAGTTCCTCCCGCTGCTCAGCGGGGACGGTCAGGACATTGATCTTGACGACGGACACGCCGTACCTCCTCAGGGTTGTCTGGGAAGGCAGTCTGCTACACCTCACACGGTCCACGGCGGGGCCACCCGGTCCCCGGGGTCCGGGGCCGGGGGCCGTGGCCGGCGCCCGGGGGGGGCGACGTACGGCGGGTGTCGCCGGCGCCGGGCGTCAGAAGGAGCGGCCCTCGCCGCGGTACGGGGGCTCGTGGCCGACGGGGTCCGGCCGGTCCCGGGGATCGGCGCAGAGCGAGGACGCCAGCCGGGTGAGCAGTGCGGCGAGGTCGTCGAACTGCTTCTCGTCCCAGTCGCCGAGGAGTTCGGCCAGTTGCTCGCGCCGGGCGGCGACCAGCTGCAGCGCCGCCGCCTCACCCGGCTCGGTGAGCCGCAGCGGCAGCCCGGCACTGCGCACGGCCAGGCCCCGGCCCTCGACCTCGCGCGCCGCCTCCTCCACCACCGCGAAGGGGACGACCCGGCGCTCCGCCAGTTCGCCGGGATCCACCGAGCCGTGATGGTGCATCTGGAGCAGCAGCCAGCTGGAGGCGGGCTTGAGGTCGAGCCCGGCGGTGGCGGTGATCCGCTTGAACAGGTCGCGCCGGGCCTCCCGGGTGTTCAGCACGGACAGGGCCCGGCCGATCTCGTCGAGCGAGGAGCGCTCCACCGGGTTGACGCCGATCGACTCGCCGAGGTCGGGGGCGGTCACGGTGCTGCGCAGCTTCTGCTCCCGCAGGAACAGCGACAGGACGAAGGCGACGGCGGCCACCGGCACCGCGTACAGGAAGACCCGGGTGATCGACTCGGCGTAGGCGTGGTGAATCCCGTCCTGGACGGCGGCGGGCAGGCTGTCGACGACGCGCGGATCGGCGGCGACCGTCCCGAGGTCGAAGCCGGGCGGCAGCGGGACTCCGGCCAGGGCGTCCCGCAGCCGGTTGTTGAGGCCGGAGGCGAAGACCGTGCCGAAGACCGAGACGCCCACCGAGGCGCCGATGGAGCGGAAGAAGGTGGCACCGGCGGTGGCGACGCCGAGGTCCTGGTAGCCGACCGAGTTCTGCACGATCAGCACCAGCACCTGCATCACCAGGCCCAGGCCCAGGCCGAAGACCAGGAAGTAGCAGCTCATCACGAAGGTGCTGGTGTGCTCGTCGAGCAGCGAGAGCAGCAGCAGGCCGACGACGGTGATGGCGGTGCCGGCGATCGGGAAGACCCGGTAGTGACCTGTCCGGGCCACGATCTGACCGGAGCCGATCGAGGTGACCAGCATGCCGATCACCATCGGCAGCATGTGGATGCCGGACATCGTCGGCGAGACGTTCATGACGACCTGGAGGAAGGTCGGCAGGTAGGTGAGCGCGCCGAACATCGCGAAGCCGACCACGAAGGAGATGACGGCCACCAGACTGAACGTCCGCGAGCGGAACAGCCGCAGCGGCAGGACGGGTTCGACGGCGGTCCGCTCCACCCGGACGAAGGCCAGCAGCAGGACCAGGCCGAGCACGCCCAGGCCGATGATCTGCCAGGAGTCCCACGCCCAGGTCGTACCGCCGAGCGAGGTCACCAGGACCACACAGGTGGCCACGGCGGCGATCAGCACCGTGCCGAGGTAGTCGATCCGGTGCCGGCGCCGGATCTGCACCCCGCGCAGCACGGTCGCGATCACGGCGAGGGCGACCACGCCGATCGGCAGGTTGATGTAGAACACCCACCGCCAGCTGAGGTTGTCGACGAACAGCCCGCCGAGCAGCGGCCCGAGCACGCTGGTGACGCCGAAGACGGCGCCGAAGACGCCCTGGTACTTCCCACGGTCCCGCGGGGTCACCAGGTCCCCGACGATGGCCTGCGAGAGCACCATCAGACCGCCGCCGCCCAGGCCCTGAATGGCGCGGAAGGCGATCAGCTCGCCCATGTTCTGGGCGACGCCGCACAGCACCGAGCCCAGCAGGAAGATCACGATGGACGCCTGGAAGAAGACCTTCCGGCCGTACATGTCGCCGAGCTTGCCCCAGAGCGGGGTGGCCGCGGTGGAGGCGAGCAGGTAGGCGGTGACCACCCAGGAGAGGTGCTCCAGCCCGCCGAGGTCGCTGACGATGGTGGGCAGGGCGGTGGAGACGATGGTCTGGTCGAGCGCGGCGAGCAGCATCGCCAGCAGCAGGGCGCCGATCGACAGCCACAGGGTGCGCCCGGTGGCCGGGGTCGGTCCCGGTTCGCCCGCCGGGACCCGGTCGGACGCGGCGAGCGGATCCGTCATGGCGTCTCCGTATCCGTAGCGGCTCGGCGGCGATCACTCCCGGCTCACCATGGTGTCAGAAATGCGCAGTTTTGCGCGTTTTCAGTTGAGCCGAACGTAACGTTGTCCGATATCAGGACGTTCGCCTCGGCGCAGGACCGTTCACCGATCCCCCGCCCCCGCCGGCCGGCCCGAGGACCCCTCGGCGGGCCGGACCGCCCTGTCCCCTCCCAGGGACGTCCTGCATAATCAGGCCCGTCCACCGCCTGAACCCCAGGACGAACGCAGCCCGAGTCCGAGACCGCCACCGACCGCGACACCGAGGAGGGCCGGCCGATGCCGGACCAGCACTGCCCGACGTGCGGCACCGCACGCTCCACAGGGTGCGGCTGCCTCGCCCCGGCCGGCAGCCTCGACGAGACCGCCGTCCTGCCGCACCTGGAGGGCCCGCCGCTGGTGCGCCCGTACGTGCCGCAGGCCGTCGGCCAGGTCGTGGACGGCCAGCCGCCCGGGGTGGACGCCGAACCGGTCGCCGGCCCGCCCGCCGGCCCGGCAGCGGCGCCCGTGCCGGCACCGCCGGCCACCGACCCGTTCGGCACGACCGTGCTGCCGCCGCCCGCGGCCCCGCTGGGCCCGGACGCCGACGCCTACGCGACCACCGTGCTGCCGCCCGTCGCCTCCGCCCCGCCGTTCCCGCCGGAGCCGCCGCAGCAGCCGGCGTCGCGGCCCCAGGCGCCGCCCGCGCCCGCGGGCGGGCCCGCCGCCGAGGAGGCGGACGAGCTCGGTGTCTTCCCGTTCGCCCAGGCCGCCCCCGCGGCCACCGCCGCCGGTGGCGGCCGGGCCGCCCGGCGCGCGGCGGCGCAGGAGGACTCCCGCGGCCCGCTCGCCCGCCGCAGGGGCCTGCTGATCGCGGCCGGCGCCGGCCTGCTGGCGCTCACCGTGGGCCTCGCCTACGCGCTCACCCCCTCCGCCGAGCCGGACGACCGGGCCGCCCCCGCGCCGACCGCCACGCTCGGCCTCGCCCCGGTGGAGCCGACCGTCCCGGCCCAGCCGAGCCCGAGCGCGCCGCCGCCCACCGAGGACAGTCCCAGCGCGGCACCGACGCCGACCCGCACCAGCGCGAAGCCCTCCCCGAGCCGGAGCGCCTCCGCCACCCCGTCCCCGGCCACGCCCGCCACCACGGCGGCCGCTCCCCCGGCCCCCGTACCGGTCCCGGTGCCCGACCCGGTGACCACGCCCGCGGCCCAGGCGCCCACGCCGCCGCCGCAGACCACGCCCCCGGCGCCCGCCCCCACCGCGACGCCGACGCCGGCCCCGACCGCCACCCCCACCGCCACCCGGGTGCTCCAGCTGGGCATGGAGGGGAGCGACGTCAAGGACATGCAGCTGCGGCTCTCGGAGGCGTACTGCGGCGCTGTCGACAAGTCGATCGCCAGCGGCCGCTTCGACTGGTGGACCCAGACGGTGCTGGGCCAGTACCAGCGCAGCTACAAGATCAAGGGCGAGACCACCCAGACCGGCGGCGCCGTCTACGGGCCCAGGACCCGGGCCGCGCTGGAGGGCAACCCGGCGGACTGCTGAGCCCGGACGCACGGACGGACAGCAGGGCCGGACCGCAGGGCCGGACCGCAGGGCCGGACCGCACGGCGGGACAGCAGGGCCGGGACCGGACCCGCGCCCGGCCCCGGCCCCGGCCCGCCGTGTCAGCCCTTGATCGCCTGGACGATGCTGAACCCGGCCATCAGCACCATCACGCTCGCCGCGACCCGGATGATCACCTTCATCGGCACGTGCTTCAGCAGCTTCTGCCCGCCCAGGATCGCGATCCCCGCCACCGCGCACAGCGCCAGCCAGGCGCCCAGGCCCACGGCCAGCGGGTCGGCGTACTTGGCGGCCAGGTTGGCGGTCATGATCTGGGTCAGGTCACCGAACTCGGCGATCGCCACGACCACGAAGCTGGCCCCGGCGACCTTCCAGAAGCTGTTGGCGGACGGCTCCTTGGCCGCGTGCCCGTCCTCCTCGCCGTCCCCGCCGTGGAACAGCAGCATCGCCGCGCCGGCCAGGAACAGCACACCGGTGACGCCCTCCACCCAGCGGTGCGGCAGCAGCGAGAGCAGCTTTCCGGCGACCAGGGCGAGGCCCACCTGGAGGGCGAAGGCGGCGGCGATCCCGGCGAAGACGTAGCTCGCCCGGTACTTGGCGCCGAGCATCAGGCTGGCCAAGGCGGTCTTGTCGGGCAGTTCGGACAGGAAAATGATGCCGAACGTGATCGCGGCGACGGTCAGACTCATCGGGGGTGGTGTCCCTCGGGTTCGGGCCGCCGGACCGCAGCAGCTCCGTCAGGGGGTCGCTCCGGCCCGACAGCACTGGTTGGCAATCCACGGCACGCGCACGACGCGCGCCCGTACACACAGCACTGCGGCCGAAGGTCTCGCCGGCACCGGTCGCGAGACCGCGGTGCCCCGGGCGCCGGGCCCGAGGGCCAGTATGTCGACGGTCCGGTGGAGGGCTACTCCCCTTCAACGCGCCCAGCCTACCCGATCACTCCTCCCGGCCGCCCGGCCCGCACCAGCCCCCGGCCGACCAGCTCCAGCACCACCACGACCGCCACCGACTCCACCGCCAGCAGCGCGACCAGCACGAACAGCTGCACCGCGCCCGCCTGGACCGGCGAGGCCCCGCCGAGCAGCATGCCGACGAACGCGCCCGGCAGGGTCACCAGGCCCACCGTCCGGGTCTGGTCGAGCGCCGGGACGAGCGAGGTCGCGGCGGCGGTGCGGCAGATCTCCATCCGGGCGTCGCGCTCCTCGAAGCCGAGCGCCAGCGCCGCCTCGACCTCGCCGTGCCGCTGGCTCAGCTCGTCCAGGGCGCGCCGCCCGGACAGCGAGGTGGCGGTGAGCGCGCCCCCGATCAGGATGCCGGCGACCGGGATCACCGACAGGCCCTTCGGCGGCAGCAGTCCGCTGCCGAGCAGCAGCGCCAGCACCGGCAGCACCCCGGCCCCGACCGGCACGGCCGCCCACAGCCAGCCGCGCCCCGGGGCCGGCACCATCCGCCGCCCGGCGGTGCGCACCGCGACCGCGAACATCAGCAGCACGAACAGCGCCGACCACCAGCGCGAGCCGACCACCCAGGTGATCACCAGCGCGACGGCGGCGAGCTGCACCACCGCACGCAGCCCGGCCCGCAGCACGGCGCGCCCCTGGCCGAGCCGTCCCCACCCGGCGACCGCCACGGCGGCCAGCAGCAGGACGGCGGTGACCGCACCCAGCCCCGGGGTGACCGGCAGCAGCTGCCCCCCGCCGGCGAGCCGGAGCACCGGTCAGATCCAGCTGGTGAACCACATCCGGTCCTGCCAGGACGTCATCGGGATCACCTCCGCGGTGTACAGCGGGTAGAAGAAGGCGAAGCAGGCCATGATCGCCAGCACGATCAGCCCGGCGCCGACCGCACCGATCCGGCGCCGTTCGGGCGAGCACCCCTGCGGCCCCAGCATCGCGCCCAGCATCTGCGCCACGGCCAGGCAGAGGAAGGGGACGAGCACCACCATGTAGAAGGAGAAGACCGTCCGCTCCTGGTACTGGAACCACGGCAGGTAGACGCCGGCCACGCCGCACAGCACCGCGCCGGAGCGCCAGTCCCGGCGGAAGAACCAGCGCCAGAGCAGGTAGACCAGCGCGCAGCAGGCCGTCCACCAGAGCAGCGGGGTGCCGAGGCCGAGGATCTGCGCCGCGCAGCCGCCGGACGCGGTGCAGCCGCGCTGGCCGGCCGGCACCTGCTCCCAGAACATGGAGACCGGCCGGCCCTGGACCAGCCAGCTGAACGGGTTGGACTGGTAGGTGTGCGGGCTGCTCAGGCCGGTATTGAAGTCGTACATCTGGGCGTGGTAGTGCCAGAGGCTGCGCAGCGGGGCGGGCACCCAGCTCATCGGCACCTGCGGCAGGCCGACGCCGAGGACGCTGTCCGGGGAGAGTCCGGCCCGGTCGTCGGCCCAGTGCCGGTCGAAGCCGCCGCCGGTGAACAGCCAGCCGGCCCAGCCGCCGAGGTAGACGACGAACGCGGAGCCGGCCACGGAGAGGAAGGCGGGCAGCGCGTCGAGGCGCAGCATCGAGCGCCAGGGGCGACGGGCGCCGGCCCAGCGGCGGCCGGACTGGTCCCACAGCACGGTGAGCAGACCGAAGGCGGCGAGCACCATGGCGCCGTTCCACTTGACCCCGGCGGCGGCGCCCAGGCAGAGCCCGGCGGTGATCCGCCAGGGGCGCGGGCCGAGGCGGACGGTGTCGCCGCCGTGGCCGGGCAGCACGGCGGCGAGCCGGGCCCGGGTGCGGTCGCGGTCGATCAGCAGCGCGCCGAAGGCGGCCAGCACGAAGAACATCTGGACGCCGTCGAGCAGGCCGATGCGGCTCATCACCAGCTGGAGGCCGTCGACGGCCATCAGCAGGGCGGCGGTGCAGCCGATCAGGGTGGAGCCGAAGAGCCGGCGGCCGATCCTGGCGAGCATCAGCACGGTGACGGTGCCGAGCAGCGCGGTCATGAACCGCCAGCCGAAGGGATTCAGGCCGAAGGCCCACTCGCCGAGCGAGATCACCCATTTGCCGAGCGGCGGGTGGGCGATGAACTCGGGCGCGGAGGTGAGCGGGATCTGCTGCGGGACGGCGAGGACCTGCTCGTTCGCGTGCTCCGGCCAGGTGCCCTCGTAGCCCTGGCGCAGCAGCGACCAGGCGTCCTTGGGGTAGTAGGTCTCGTCGAAGACGAAGGCGTCGGGGTGGCCGAGGTTCCAGAACCGCAGCAGTCCGGCGAAGAGCGCCACGCCGATCGGCCCGAGCCAGTCGGAGCGGTCCGCCGCCCGGCGCAGCAGCCCCCGCCGTCGCGGTGCCGGGCCGTCCTGGTCCGCCGCCGCCGGGGGGTGGGTGAGCGCCGCTTGCGTCATGGTGTCGGTTGCCTCGCCGGTTCGCCTGTCTCGCCTGGGCCGGCCGCCGGCGTGGTGCGCCGGTGGCCGCGGTCGGCCCGCGCCGGCCGGGCGGCCCGCACCGGCCCGTCCGACCTCGGCCGGACGGCCGACAGCCACCGACACTATGTGCCGGTGGGCGCGAAACCAAGCGCGACGGGCGCCGGACAGGTGACCTGTCCGGCGCCCGTCAGGGCCGCGTCACGCCGCGGTCTGCAGTTCGCGGACCGGCCGGGCCGGGGTGCGGACCGGGGCCGAGGGGGCCTGCTCGTCCCCGGCGGAGCCGTCGGCCGCGTTGTCCTGGGCGGCGGTGAGGTGGGGCCGCAGACGCAGCGCCAGGACGACGATCAGCACGGTGCAGCCGGTCATGGCCGCCAGGTAGAGCGGCCAGGTGCCGGAGCCGACCAGCAGGACACCCACGGCCGGGCCGACGGCGATGGCGATCTGCTTCACCAGGGCGTACCCGGAGTTGTAGGTGCCGAGCAGCCGCGCCGGGGCGAGGTCCGCGACCATCGGGCCCATGGTGGGGGCGAGCAGCGACTCGCCGACGCCGAACAGGGCGTAGATCGAGACGATCGCGACGGTGGCGGCCATCGCCTCGGTCCGGATCAGGCCGGCCACCAGGGCCATCGCCCAGGCACCGAGCCAGACCACGCCGGCGGCGGCCATCGCGGTGGTGCGCCGGCGGCGGGCGGTGATCCGCACCACGAACATCTGCAGCACCACGATGGTCAGCGCGTTGGCGCCGATGGCGATGCCGAGGGTCGACGGGGCGGTGCCGACGGTGTCGGTCGCGAAGGCGGCGACGCCGGACTCGAACTGGCCGTAGCAGGTGAAGAAGATCAGGCCGGCGAGCGCGCTGAGCCGGAGCATGGCCTTGTCGGCGAGCAGGGCGCGCAGGCCCTGCGGGCCGTCGGTCCGCTCCTGGACGAGCAGCGGCGCGGCCTTCGGGATCCGGGCGGTGCCGGTCACCAGGGCCAGGCCCAGGAAGGTCAGGGCCTCGATGGTGAACAGCCGGGTCAGGCTGGCCGGGTCGGCGACGTCGACGATCTGCCCGCCGACCAGCGCGCCGACGCCCATGCCCAGGTTGATCAGGGTGAACTGCAGCGCGAAGGCGTGCGAGCGGGTCGCCGCGGTGGAGCAGCGGACGATCATCGTGGCCAGCGCCGGCTGGCAGGTGGTGACACCCGCGCCGAACAGGAAGGAGGAGACCAGCAGCGCCGGGGTGCCGGTGGCGTGCCCGAAGGCGAACGCGCCGGTGGCGGCCAGCGCGGCGCCGGCCAGCAGCACCGGGCGCGGCCCGTACCGGTCGATGCCGCGGCCGGTGAACGGCAGGACGGCGAGCGCGGCCAGCGCGAAGACGGTGAACACCATCCCGGCCGCGAGCGAGCCCAGCCCGCGCACCTGGTCCACGTACACGAACATGTACGGCATCGTGAATCCGCTGCCGAACGCGCTGAGCGCGTTTCCGATCTGGACGCGGCGCAGCGGGCCGCCCGCCCCGCGTCGCTGCTGCCTCTGCTGCTTCACCGTGCCGGTCACCGTGCACACCCCTTCATTGCGGACGGAGGCGTCAGGACTCCGTCAGTTTCGCTGCGTACTCTTAAGGGAAGAAGACTTAAGAGCTAAAGTTTGACTCTAAAGTCTTAGCACCAGAAGAGTGCCGAGTCAAAGGCTTAAGGAGTGCACTTCGCATGGGAGACTGGTCCGCATGACTGCAGAGAAGCCCGCGCCGGCCACTCCCCGCGAGCTGGGCATCAGCGAGCAGGTGGCCCTCTACCAGCGGGAATTCCCCACCGTCGACCCCCAGGTGGAGACCATCGTGCAGACACTCTCCCGGGTCGCCCGGCGGATG
The DNA here is from genome assembly GCF_043080305.1 of Kitasatospora sp. NPDC015120. Taxonomy (NCBI): domain Bacteria; kingdom Bacillati; phylum Actinomycetota; class Actinomycetes; order Kitasatosporales; family Streptomycetaceae; genus Kitasatospora; species Kitasatospora sp. NPDC015120. The sequence continues at coordinate 470,626 of NZ_JBIBVJ010000001.1, forward strand.
ACCGTCGCCTACGACCGGCAGCTGACTGTGCTCGGAATCACCTCGGCCGAGTGGGAGGTGCTCAAGGCCCTGGTGGTCTCCGGCAGCCCCTACCGGCTCGGGCCCGGCGAGCTGGCCAAGCGGCTCGGCCTCACCCCGGCCGCGATGACCCACCGGATCGACCGGATGGTCACCGAGGGGCTGGTCACCCGGGAGCGGGACGAGGCCAACCGGGTCCGGGTGATCATCGAGCTGACCGAGATCGGCCGGGACAAGTGGCTGGAGTCGATGCGGATGGCCGCGGTCTTCGAGGAGGAGCTGCTCCAGGACGTCGTCGGCGAGGACCGCACCGTGCTCTCCGGGATGCTGGCCCGGATGCTGCGCCGGATCGAGGAGAGCCAGCCGGACGCCCTGGGGCGCACCGCCGACCTGGGCTGATCCGGCCCGTGACGCCGACAAGTCCGGCCCGCCGGGGGACTCCCCCGGCGGGCCGGACTCTTCGTGCGGTGGGTGCGAGGGTCCGTCAGGCCCTCATCCGGTCAGTGCCGGGTCAGCAGGGACCGTTGTCGGTCCACACGCCCCAGGCGCCGCTGGCGCTCGGGTCGTCGCCCTTGGTCCACCACTTGTTGGTGTAGTAGTGACCCTTCCAGGAGACCTTGGTCGGGGTCGCGTAGGTGGCGGCCGAGTCCCAGCCCGGGGCGCCCGCGCAGCCGGCCGGGGTGGTCGGCGGCGTGGTCGGCGGGGTCGTGGGCGGGGTGGTCGGCGGCGTGGTGGGCGGGGTGGTCGGCGGCGTGGTCACCGGCGGGGCCGGGCAGGCCGCGGCGGAACCGTTGGTGGCCTCGACCATCTTGTCGAAGAGCGCGGTCTTGGTGCCCAGGTCGTACAGCGAGAAGGCGAAGGAGCCGCCGAGGCCGTTGCAGTGCGCGTAGTCCAGCTTGGCCTGGATCGAGCGGGCGTCCTCACCGGACCAGAAGACGTTGCCGTCGTAGAAGTAGGTCGCCTTGGCCGCGTCGTCCCAGTAGGTCTTCGCCGGGTTGTCGACGAAGCCGGCCAGCTCCTTGTACATCTGGATGCCGGCGACGTTGCCCGACAGGGCCGCGCCCGGGGCCGGGGCGGTGGCGGGCTGGAACAGACCGTTCTTGCCGTTGTTCTGGACGCCGGTCCAGCCGCGGTAGTAGAACGGCACGCCGACGTTGATCTTCTTGGCCGGGAAGCCGCCGGGGATGCCGTACTGCGGGTCACCCACGGTGTAGGCCTTGACGGCGTTGTCGACCGAGTACTTGCCGGTGCCACCGGGGACCGGGTTCATCGGGTCGTTCGGGCCGCTGTAGATCGGGGCCTGGTGGTTGGTCGGGCCCTTGGCCTCCCAGCCGCCGTGCATGTCGTACGTCATGATGTCGAGGAACGACAGGTACTGACCGATCTTGTCGGTCTCGACGTTCTTGATCTTGTCCTGGCCGGCGCCCACCGCGGCCGCGGTGTGGTAGGTCTTGCCGTCGGCCTTGCCCTGCGCGTCGAGCTGCTCACGCAGCTCCTTCAGCAGCAGGGTGAAGTTCTGCTTGTCGTTCGGGCTCTCCTGGTTGCCGAGGTGGCCGCCGCCGCCCGGGTACTCCCAGTCGATGTCGATGCCGTCGAAGATGCCGGCCGCCGAGCCCGGGCCGCCGTAGCCGGCGTCGACCGGCAGGTTGCCCTTGATGAACATGTCGATGCAGGACGAGACCAGCTTCTTGCGCGAGGCGTCCGTGGCGGCCGCCGACGAGAAGTACTTGGAGTACGTCCAGCCGCCCAGCGAGATCAGGATCTTGAGGTTCGGGTTCTTCGCCTTCAGCTTCTTCAGCTGGTTGAAGTTGCCCGCGATCGGCTGGCCCCAGACGTCGCCGACGCCGTCGACCGAGATGTCCGGGCCGAAGCTCTTCTGGTAGTCGGCGAACGCGTCCGCCGCACCGTCACCCGCGCTGGGGTTGTTCTCGTCCTGGCTCGCGGCCTTGGTGGCCTGGAAACAGGTGCCGTTGGTGGGGTGGATGTTGGCGAACGAGTAGATCATGTAATCCAGCTTCCCGGCGACGCCGGTGTCCTGGATCGTCTTCGCGTAGTACGCGTTCGAGTAGATCGACCACTGGTCGAAGTAGGCGACCTTGATGCCACCGCTGGTGGCGGGCGCGCCGGTGCTGTTGCCGACGGCGGCGTTGGCCGCGGTGCCGCCGCTGAGCGCGAGGCCCGCGCCGAGCAGCAGGGAGGCGGTGGTACCGGCGGCGATCGCGGTCAGGCTCTTGGACCGCTTGCGACGGCCGTCCTCCTGAACCGGGGCCCCGGCCCTTTCGATGCGTGAACGGAGCATGGGTGCGTGACTCCTGGTGTGGGGGATTCCGACGTGTCCCGGGACGCAGGTACGGGGTGGGGCCGTACGACCGGGGCATGACAGAACGGGATGGGGGAATCGAGCGGATACATGCCTTGACGGACGCCGGGATATGCCGAACCGGCGCCTGCGGCGGACCGCTGACGCCGGTTCAGGGGCTCCCTGCACCTGGGGACTAAAATGGACTAGACCAACTACCCCGTCAAGGGGTGACGTTGCGGCTTGAGCCGCCCTTAAGGTTCACCGGGAACCGAACCACCCCCGCTGACCTGCGGATCAGCGAGGGTGGTTCGGAAGCGGGCCGGGCGCCCGGCGGCGCTCAGTAGCGCACCGCGTTGGCCACCACGGCCTTCGCCGAGCCCGAGAGGTCCCGGTTGCTGCGCGCCTTGACCTCGGTGCTCTGACTCGCCGCCAGGTCCGGGACCGTCACGGCGGTCACGTCCAGGACGTTGCCGCTGTCGTCGGTGAAGTTGACCTGGATCACGTACCGGCTGGTGTCCTGGCCGTGGTTGGTGACGGTCAGCGCCGCCTCGGCCTTGCCGTCCACGAACGCCACCGTGCCGACCGCGACGTCCCCCTTCGCGTCCAGCCCGCCCTTGATGCCGGCGATCGCGGAGGACGCCTTCGCCTGCGCCGAGGCGACCGCGGAGGCCGCCGCCGAGGGCAGCCCGCCGGCCGCCGTGGCCAGCACCGACTCCGCCGCCGAGGCCGCGGCGGAGGCGGCGCCGGCGATCGCCGAACCCGCCTGCGCGGCGGCCGAGGAGGCCGCGGCGCCCGTCTTGCCCCCGCCGCCGTCGGACGAGCAGCCCGCCAGCACGGCCCCGCCGAGCAACGCCGCCACCACCCCCGCGGCCAGGGCGCGGTACGGGCGGCGGACGGCGGGGGCGTGCGGGTCCGCGGCGGTCGGCCGGGGCGGGGACGCGGGGCGGCGGGTCGGGTGGCGGTCCATCGGGATCCTCGATTCTGGCCGTCGGGGTTCCGGCCGTCGGGTCCGGCCGCGCCGGGCTGCCCGGCGGGCCTCCCCGCCCACGTTCCGTGGACCGGGAGGTGTTCGCCACCAGGGCCGGGGCGTTCGGGTGAGCCGCCCCCGGCCGGGCGCGGGCTCAGGAGAGCCCCGAGCCCTCCTGGGTCTCGGCCTCCACCGCCGCGCGCTCCTCCGCCAGCCGCACGGCGTGCCGGCGGCGGGCCACCACCCCGTAGGCCGCGGCCGCGCTCCCCGCGAAGGCCAGCACCCCGACCCACGGCCGGTTGAAGGCGTGCCCGCTCAGGTGGTCCAGCGAGTACCGGCCCGGCCCGGCCAGGCCGACCGCCAGACCGGCCGCACCGAGGAACGCCGGGTACTCGTAACCGCCGGACATCGCGAAGAACCCCGACGGGGCGTGCACCGCGACCGCGCCCGCCATCGTCCCGGCCACCACCGCGCCGGCCGCCGGCGTGGCCAGCCCGACGACCAGCAGCGCGCCGCCGCCCGCCTCGCCGAGGCCCGCGGCCAGGGCGCTCTGCCGCGGCGGGTGGAACCCCATCGCCTCCATCGCCTGGGCGGTGCCGTCCAGGCCGCCACCGCCGAACCAGCCGAACAGCTTCTGGGTGCCGTGGGCGATCAGCACCCCGCCCAGGGCACCGCGCAGGGCCAGCAGACCCAGGTCGCTTCGGTTCAGAGCCATGTCCAAGTCCCCTTCGGGAGCCCTCCGCCGCACGGAGGGAGGTCCGGCTTCCATGGCAGCGGAAACCGCCCGGCCGCTCGACCTGGGGCAGCCGTTCGGGCGAATCACGGCGTGAACGGGAATAACCCGGGCGCAGGCGTGGCAGCCGAACGGCGATGATCACCGCGGCCATGCTTGGCGCATGTTCGTCTTCGACCTGAGCAGCGCCTTCATCGCCTTCTTCGCCGTGGTCGGCCCGCCGAAGGTCCTGCTGTCCTTCGCCCGGCTGGCCTCCACCCGGACCTCCGGGGAGCTGCGGCGCCTGGCGGCCTGGAGCACGCTGATCTCGGCGCTGATCGGCGTGGCCCTCGCCTTCAGCGCGGACTTCGTCACCTCGCTGTTCCACATCAGCAACCAGTCGCTGCAGCTCGCCGGCGGCCTGATCTTCTTCGTCTACGCGGTCGCGCTGGTCTTCGGCGTCCACCTGGGCGCCGGCGCCGACGAGACGGACGAGCACCTGGCGAACCCGCTGGTGGAGGGGATCCGCGAGCTGCTGCTGCCCTACCTGGCCAGCCCGCTCGCGGTCACCGCCGTCCTGGTCGGCTCGCTCGCCAAGGACGACTGGGGCTGGCACGCCACCGTGGCCGGCGCGTACGTCGCCGTGGTGGCGGTCAACTACGTCTGCGTCGCCGTGCTCGCCCCGCTGATGCTGCGCACCCACCGGACCTCGCTGGAGGTGGTGGCCCGGCTGCTCGGCCTGCTGCTCGCGGCGGTCGGCGCCGAGCTGTTCCTGGAAGGACTCGCCGGGCTCGGCGTGCACCTGCCCGAGGAGCACTGAGCGCGGGCGCGGCACCGCGGCACAGCGGTACGGCGGCACAGCGGTACGGCGGCGCGGGCGACGGCGGCGCGGGCGACGGCGGCGCGGGCGACCGCGGCTCAGGCCGACGCCGCCAGCCGGAGCAGGGCCTCGCCGATCCGGTCCCGCACCAGCGGGTCGGCGACCAGCCCGTCCGCACCGACGTCCCCGCGCGCCAGCGGCACCCGGACGCAGGCCGCCTCGACCACGGACGCCCCCGTGTGGCGCAGCACCGTGCGCAACGCCTCCTCGGCGCCCAGGCCCCGCCCCGTCCCGGCGGCGTTGATCCAGGCCGCCGGCTTGTCCGCGATCTCGATGCCGCCGACCGTCCAGTCGAGCAGGTTCTTGAACGCGCCCGGCAGGGTCCCGGCGTACTCGGGCGTACAGATCAGCAGGGCGTCGGCGGCCTCGACCGCCGCCCGCAGCGCGGTGACCGGCGCCGGCAGCGGGTCGGTGTCGAGGTCCGGGTTGAAGTGCGGCAGACCCGCCAGCCCGGTGTAGTAGGTGGTCGCGACGCCCTCGGTGGCCAGCGCCACGGCGGCGGCGGTGCGCAGCACGGTCTCGTTGACGGACCCGGCGCGCAGGCTGCCCGGGAGCAGCAGGATGTGACGGTCGATCGGCATGGGCAGGAACCTATCGGCCGGGTCAGGGCACGACCACCGGCCGCCAGGGAACCGGGCTGGAGAGGATCATCGAACTGGCCGGCTGCCCGTAGCCGCCGAGCCGGTCGATGAGGGCCTCGAAATCGGCCATCGCCGGAACCGCGACCAGCAGCACGCAGCAGGCACCGCCGGTGACCCGGTGCAGCTGCAGCACCTCCGGCCAGCCGGCCACCTCCGGGTCGCGCAGCACGCAGCGCGGGCCGTAGCACTGCAGCTGCACCAGCGCGGTGATCGGCAGGCCGGAGCGGGTGAGGTCGACGTGGGCGTGGTACCCGGTGATCACCCCGTCGGCCTCCAGGCGGCGGACCCGTTCGGCCACGGCGGGTGCGGACAGGCTCACCCGGCGGGAGAGTTCGTTGTAGGAGAGCCGCGCATCGGCCTGCAGCTCGGCCAGCAGGCGGCGGTCGACGGCGTCCACGGCGGCTCCTGAGGGTGTGGTCCGGTTGGCTGGATCCCGCTGCTTTGCGATCGTGAGGAGGATCGGGAAAACACCTCGCGTACGACAGGCGCGGCCGCGGTTGCCGTGCCCGTCGCCCATTCAAATGCGCGACGGGCCGCCGCACAATGGGGCTCCGGCGAGGACCGGGGCCACCGGTGCGGATCCCGGGCCCCGTCCGGCGGTCCGGCTCGCCGGCGACTTCAGGAGGGATCGGGCATGGGGCACGACACGGTGGAGAGGCCCAGTCTGTCGTTCGACCGGGCCGGGGAGCCGGAGCGGGGCACCCCGTACGCGCGCTACGTCCGGCTGGACGAGCTGCACAGTCTGCAGCACCCGCTCAGCGAGACACCCGCCGAGCTGTCGTTCATCGTCACCACCCAGGTGATGGAGCTGCTGTTCGGCCTGCTGCGGCACGAGTGGACGCTCGCCCAGCAAGCCCTGCGCGAGGACGACCTGCCGGGCGCGCTGTCCGCGCTGCGCCGGGGCACGCACGTCCAGGACGTCCTGGTGGAGTCCTGGGACCTGCTGGCCACGCTCACCCCGGCGGAGTTCAACTCCTTCCGCCCGCTGTTCGGCGAGGCCTCGGGCTTCCAGTCCTCGGCCTTCCTGCACCTGGAGTTCCTGCTCGGCAACAAGAACGCCGCGCTGCTGGCCATGTACCGCGACAGCCCGCGCACGCACGCGGAGCTGGCCGCCGCGCTGCGCTCCCCCGGCCTCTACGACGACGCGATCGCGCTGCTGGCCCGTCGCGGCCTGGCCGTGCCGCGGACCGTCTCCGAACGGCGCCACCAGCCGGACGAGGCGGTCGCGGCCGCCTGGCGGCGCGTCTACACCGAGCCCGGGTACGCCGCCCTGCAACCGCTGGCCGAGGCGCTGCTGGACGTCGCCGAGCGGGTGACCCGCTGGCGCCAGCGCCACCTGGCGGCGGTCAAGCGGGCGATGGGCGGCAAGCCGGGCTCCGGCGGCTCCAGCGGTCTGACCTGGCTGCGCCGCTCGGCCGAGCAGGACGTCTTCCCCGAGCTGTGGGCGATCCGGGACGCCATGTGACGGACCCGGGCACGGCGGGCATGAACGGGTGGGCAGTGGGCACGAGGAAGCACGGGAGAGGCCGGACATGATCAGGCGCGAGGAGTGCGCGGCGCTGGACGCCGCCGACCCGCTGGCGGCGTTCCGCGGGGAGTTCGCCCTGCCGCCGGGGGTGATCTACCTGGACGGCAACTCGCTCGGCGCGCTGCCGGTCCGCACCCCGCAGCGGGTGCGCACGGTGGTCGAGCAGGAGTGGGGCCGGGAGCTGATCCGCAGCTGGAACGACGCGGGCTGGTTCGAGCAGCCGTACCGGCTGGGCCGGCGGATCGCCCCGCTGGTCGGGGCCGCCCCGCACGAGGTGGTGGTCTGCGACACCACCTCGGTGAACCTGTTCAAGGTGCTGGCGGCGGCGCTGCGGCTGCGCCCGGGCCGCTCCGTCGTGCTGGGCGACCGCGCGGCCTTCCCGACCGACCTCTACATCGCCGAGGGCGTGACCGGGCTGGTCCCGGGCACCCGCAGCGTGCTGATCGACCCGGCCGGGCTGGACGCGCACCTGGACGGGGACGTCGCCGCGGTCGTCCTCTCGCACGTCGACTACCGGACCGGCGAGCTGCTGGACATGCCCGGGATCACCGCCCGGGTGCGGGCCGCCGGTGCGCTGATGATCTGGGACGTCTGCCACTCGGTGGGCGCGCTGCCGGTCGAACTCTCCGCGAGCGGCGCCGACTTCGCGGTCGGCTGCAGCTACAAGTACCTCAACGGCGGCCCCGGCGCGCCGGCCTTCCTGTACGTCGCCGAGCGGCACCTGGAGGCGGGTGCGCCGCAGCCGCTGAGCGGCTGGTTCGGGCACGCCCGTCCGTTCGCCTTCGAGCCCGGCTACGCGCCGAAGGAGGGCATCGGCCGCTTCCTCACCAGCTCCCCCTCCCTGCTCGGCCAGGCCGCGCTGGACGCCTCGCTGGACGTCTGGGAGCGGGCCGACCAGGCCGCCGTCCGGGCCAAGAGCCTGGCGCTGACCGATCTGTTCATCGCCCTGGTCGAGGACCTGGACGGCATCGAGGTGGTGACCCCGCGCGAGCACGCCCGGCGCGGCAGCCAGGTGGCGCTGCGGCACGCCGACGGCTACCCGGTGGTGCAGGCGTTGATCGCCCGCGGCGTGATCGGGGACTTCCGGGCGCCGGACCTCATGCGCTTCGGCTTCACCCCGCTCTACCTGTCGCACACCGAGGTGTGGGACGCGGCCCGGCACCTGGCGCAGGTGCTGGAGAGCGGGGAGTGGAAGGACGAGCGCTTCTCCCGGCGGGGCGAGGTGACCTGACCCTCCGGGGGCCGGCCGGGCCGACCGTCGCCCCTGAACGGGCCGACGCGGACAGGCTCGGTCGGGCGGCCGTGCTTGCGCTTCGGGGTTGCACGGCGAGGTCGCGGCCGAGCACCGGGGAAGCGGCGTGAGGGCTCCTCGCCGATCCGGCGGTGTGCCGGTCCGCTCCCCCTCCTGTGCGCACGGCCTGCCGGGCGGGCGGGCGGGGGCGTGAACGGGTCGGGCCGCCCGGTCGGGGAGACCGGGCGGCCCGAACTGTGCGGTGTGCGGCTACCGCGGAGCGGCCTTAGCTGTGGCGGCCGCGGCGACGGGCGGCCAGGACGGCGAGGCCGCCGAGGGCGATCAGGCCGGCACCGATGCCGAAGAGCAGCGGGCCGTTGTCCGAACCGGTCGACGCCAGCTGGCCGCCGCCCCCGCCGCCGCCGTTGGCGGGCGCCGGGAGCTGGGTGGCCGGGCCCTCAGTCGTCGGACCGCCGACGCTGGGCGCGGCGCTGGACGAGCTGGAGGTGGCGGCGGGGCTGGTCGGCGCGGCCGAGGTGGTGGTCTCGGTCGGTGCCGGGGACGTGGCGGCCGGGGACGTCGGCGACGTCGCGGTCGGCGTCGGCGTGGTCGCGGTCGCCGTCGGGGTCGGGGTCGGGGTCGGCGTCGGCGTCGGGGTCGGGGTCTGCGTCGGCGATGCCGTGGTCTCGGTCGGCGTCGGAGTCGGCGTCGGCGACGCCGTGGTCTCGGTCGGCGTCGGAGTCGGCGTCGGCGACGCCGTGGTCTCGGTCGGCGTCGGAGTCGGCGTCGGCGACGCCGTGGTCTCCGTCGGCGTCGGAGTCGGCGTCGGAGTCGGCGTCGGCGATGCCGTGGTCTCCGTCGGCGTCGGGGACGCCGTGGTCTCCGTCGGCGTCGGAGTCGGCGTCGGCGTGACCTCGCAGTCCGGCAGATCCCCGTCGAACGGGTAGTTGTGGATCTCGTAGCCGCCGTTGCCGGTCTGGATCAGGTTGCCCGCCAGGTACACCCGGCCGTTGAGGCCCGCCATGTCGATGGTCGTGGTGCCGGCCGGGTTGCCCGCCATCACCGAGCCCTGGAACTGAGCGGTGCCGTTGACCTGCGCGCTGGTGGCCGTGGGGAAGTTCCACATCAGCTTGGAGCGCATTTCGGTGGTCGGGTCGCCCGGCAGGCCGGTGCCGGTGAAGGTGTTGATGACCGGGTCCGCCGACAGCATGTTGACCACGACGGTCGCGCCGGCCGGGATGCCCGTGAACACCAGGCCTATCTGACCGCCGGTCGGCGAGGTGAGGTTCCCGGTGACGTTGAAGACCTGCTTCATGCTGGTCCCGTCACCGGTGAAGGTCGCCTCGCTGGTGGTGAGCGCGACGGTACCGGTGGCGGCGGCGCGGCCGACGCAGGCGGAGACGTCCTCGATCTGGGTGAGCACCGACTGGTACGGCGCGGCGGCGTTGGCGTCCTGGATCACCTCGCCCGGCGGGTCGACGGCGACCGTGCCGGTGAGCGTGCCGGCGTGCCGCAGGTTGCCGTAGGCCTGGCTCGCGGAGTCGAAGCCTCCCATCAGCAGGCTGTTGCCGGGCTGGACGGTGACGTTGCCGCCGACCGTGAGGAAGTCGCTGCCGTTCGGCGGGACGACCCGCGAGCCGACGCCGACCACGCCCGCGTTGAAGTTGCCGCCGCCGTTCTTGTCGACGGTGAAGTCCCCGAGCGTGACGATCCGGCCCTCGGCCTCGGCCGCCCGGCCGGAGACGGTGTAGTTCCCGCCGGTGAAGACGCTGATGGCCCCGTCCCGGCCGGGGAAATCGCCGTTGTTGACCGGCGGCCAGGTGGCGGGACAGTCAGGCCCGCTGCACGCGCCCAGCGGCGGGGCCAGCGGTGCGGCCGAACCGATCGTCAGCGCTGCCGCGAGCGGAAGCAGCGCGGTGGCGGCGGCCGCCGCCACGATCCGGGCGTTCCGACGTCCGCGTGGGGCTGGGATCCGCCCCACGATGGGTCTTCTGTGACGGGGCGTACCCGTGCTCTGACTCATCGACACAATCCTCCGTGCAGAGAAGAAGGCAGGCGGAAGAGCACGCCCGCCGTGTTCAGTTGATTGCGGATCATCCCGACTCATCAGGAAGAGTCCATAGATGTCGGCACATCCGATATCAAATCGGACGTTCCGTACCATACAGACCATCAGTGTTCATATGAAAATCCTGAGGTTCATTGCGCCAAACGTGTCGCCCCCGGGCACCCGCGACCCCGCTAAGTTGGTGGCATGACCTCCGACGCGATCGCCACCGTCGCCACCAGCGCCGACGTGCTGCGCCACCCCGGGGCCGGCGAGCACCTGCTCACCGCCGTGGAGAAGGAGCGCGCCGCCCGGTTCCGGCACGAGTCCGGGCGGGTCGACTTCATCGCCGCGCACGTGCTGGTCCGGCTCTGCGCCGCCGCCCTGCTCGGCGTTCCCGCCGACCGGGCGGTCCTCGCCCAGCACTGCCCCGACTGCGGCAAGGGCGACCACGGCAAGCCGTACCTGCCCGACCACCCCGGCATCGAGGTCAGCCTCTCGCACACCAGGGGCGTGGTCGCGGCGGCCGCCGCCCACCGGCCGGTCGGCGTCGACGTCGAACTGACCGGCCGCGGCGGCACCCTGCTCGATGTCGCACCCCGGGTGCTCACCGCCGAGGAGTTGCGGCGGGTGCGGGAGCACCCGGACCCGGCGCGGGCCTTCCTGCGGCTCTGGGTCCGCAAGGAGGCCCTGATCAAGATCGGCCGCACGACGCTGGACGGCCTCGCCGGCGTCGACCTCTCCGGGCTCCCGCTCGACCTGCCCGGCGGCCGGCCGCAGCTCAGCCCCTTCGAGGGCCTCCAGCTCCTCGACTGGGTCGACGAGGCGCACGGCGCGGCCGTCGCGGCGGTCAGCGAGGTGCCGCCGCGGGTGGTGGAGCTGGGCGCCCTCTGAGCCCCACCTGGGAGGGGCCGGTCGGATAAGCGGTGTTAGCGTCCTGGGCGGGGCGGGGAGAACCGGCCGCCCCGGCTGCCCGCGCCGCGACCGCCGACGGGGCCGCCCCCGATGAGTCCCAAGGGTGCCCCGCCATGGCCAAGTTCCTGCTGAGCCTGCACGTCCTCGCCTCGGTGCTGTTCATCGGCCCGGTGGCCGTGGCCGTCAGCATGTTCCCGCGCCGGGCGAAGGCCGCGCTGGCGGGCGGGCCCGAGCAGGCCGCGGACGCCGGCATGCTGCGGCTGCTGCACCGGATCACCCAGGTCTACGCGCTGCTCGGGATCGCCGTGCCGGTCCTCGGCATCGGGGTCGCCCAGGTGATGGACGTGCTCGGCCAGTCCTGGCTGATCGCCTCCATGGTGCTGACCGCGGTCGCCGCCCTGGCGCTGCTGCTGTTCGTGCTGCCCGCGCAGCAGGCCGCGGTGGACGCGCTCGGCGCCCCGGCCGGCTCGGAGGAGCACGGCAAGGCGGTCAAGGGGCTCACGCTGCTGCCGATGACGGCGGGCGTCTTCAACCTGCTCTGGGCGGTCGTCGTGGTGCTGATGATCATCCGCCCGGGCTCGACCACCGGCGCCTGACGCCCCGGCGCGGGCGGTAGTACCCTCCCGGCCATGACGATCATGGTGGGGATGGGGCCGGAGGCCGCCGGGACGGGCGTGGGCGTGCTGCTGCGCGGCTGGCGGGAGCGGCGCCGGCTCAGCCAACTGCAGCTGGCCCTGCTGGCCGACTCCTCGGCCCGGCACATCAGCTTCATCGAGAACGGCCGCGCCCGGCCCAGCCAGGAGATGGTGCTCAGGCTCGCCGAGCACCTCGACGTCCCGGTCCGCGAGCGCAACGCGCTGCTGCTGGCCGCCGGGTACGCGCCGCACTACCCGGAGAAGCGGCTGGACGACCCGGCGATGGCGGCCCTGCGCTCCGGCATGGAGCGGCTGCTCGCCTCGCACGACCCGTACCCGGCCCTGGTCGTCGACGGGACCTTCCAGGTCCTCGCCGCCAACCGGGCGCTCGGGCTGCTGCTGTCCGGGGTCGCCCCGCACCTGCTGGAGCCGCCGCTCAACGCGATGCGGATCACCCTGCACCCGGAGGGCGTCGCGCCGCGGATCCTGAACCTGCGGCAGTGGCGGCGGCACCTGCTGGAGCGGATGGAGCAGCAGGTCGGACTGGTCCGCTCGGAGCCGCTGCGGGCGCTGCTGGAGGAGGTCCGGGCCTACCCCGAACCGCCCGGCGCGGCGGCCGGCGGGGGCGAGGAGGACATCACCGAGCTGTTCCCGTTCGCGCTGCCGCTACGGATCGTCCACGAGGGGCGGGTGCTGTCGTTCCTGTCGACGATCGCGACCTTCAACACGCCGATGGACGTGACCGTCTCCGAGCTGGCCATGGAGACCTTCCTCCCGGCCGACGAGGAGACGGTCGCGTTCCTCCAGGACGCCGTGGGCACGGCGCGGTAGTCAGCCGGGCAGCCGGCGCAGGGCGGTGAACTGGAGACCGGCGAACAGGGCCACGGTGGCGGCCTGGAGCGGGATCCAGACGTAACCGGCGGTGGTCGGCTCGAACCACAGCTCCATCGCCACCACGCTGAGCACCGCCCAGACCAGGTTGACGTCGATCACCGCCCGCACCGCGAGCCCCGGCGGCTGCGGGCGGGTCGCCAGCAGGCCGACCGCGAGGCCGAACACCGCCAGGACGGCGCCGAGTTCGAGCAGGGTCGAGCGGCCGACGCCCAGCAGCTCGCCGAGCGGGCCGGGGAAGGCCAGATAAGCGAGGCCGTTGCCGCCGCTGACGACGGCGTCGAGGGCGAGGAAGCCGCGCAGCGCCCTGAACGGGGCGGGCGCGGTGCGGCGGGCGGTGGTCAGGGTGTGCGCGGACATGGCGGACCGGCCTCCGGGGGTGGGGTGGGATCCCGGTCGGCGGTGCCGCCGCCGGGTGAGCACCACTGTGCCGGGGCCCGGAGCGGGCGTCGATTACCTCGGACGTCATGCGCCTCGGACGTCAGGCGCCCCGGACGTCAGGCGCCCCGGACGTCAGGCGCCCCGGGCGTCAGGCGCCTCGCGCGTCACGCCCGGGCCGGGCGGCGGGGGCCCGCGGCCCCCGGCCGGCGCAGCACCGCGCCCGCCCGTTTGACCGCCCGCGCCACGATCGTGGTCTCGGCCCGGCCGACGCCGAGCGGGCCGAGAGTGTCGGTGACGAACCGGTAGAGCCCGCCGTGGTCGCGGCAGAACACCGCCGCCATCAGGTTGGCCGGCCCGCTGGTCGCGAGGACGCCGTGCACCCGGGGGTGCCGGGCCAGCGCCGCGCCGACCGCCGCGAGCCGGCCCGGCGGCACGTCCAGCCACAGGTTGGCGTCCACCGCGAAGCCCAGCAGCCGCGGGTCGACGCTGACATGGGTGCGCACCAGCCCGGCCCCGTCCAGCCGGTGCAGCCGGCGCCGGACGGTCGACTCGGGGGTGCCGACGGCCGCCGCGAGCATCGCGTGGGACTGCCGGGCGTCCTCGCCGAGCCGGGCCAGCAGCGCCCGGTCCAGCGCGTCCAGCGGCACACTGCCCGGGGCGGCCCGCTCGGCCGGCGGTGCGGCGAGCGCGGCCGCCTCGGCCTCGGTCAGGTGGCCCGAACGCCACTGGCCGGCGTCGGCGAAGGCGTGCAGCACGGCGTGCACGGTGGTCTCGGCGACGGCGGCGGTGGCGGGCAACTGCCCGTGGAGCAGGCGGTCGCGGGCGCCGGCGTCGCTGAGCATCACCGCGCCGATCTCCTGGCCGCCGAGCATGACGTCGACGAACGGCACGTCCGGCCGCTCGGCGAGGGCCTGGGCGACGGTGTCGGCCCTGCCGCCCAGCACCCGGATCCGCAGCAGCAGCGCGCCGACCGCGGCGTCCTCGGCGTCGGGCATCCGGACCACCCGGACCAGGCCGGTCTGCTGGAGCCGGGTGAGCCGGCGGGTGACCGTGCGCCCGGAGACACCGAGCACCTCGGCGATCCGCCCGGCCCCGGCCCGGCCGTCGACCTGGAGCGCGCAGACCAGCCGGCGGTCCAGGCCGTCCAGCACGGTGTCCGGATCAGCAGCTGTGACGTCCATGGTGTCCGATCTCCGTCGATCCGTCGCCGTTCGGCGTCCTGTCCGGCCGCTCCGACGGTACTCCTGGAGCAGGCGAGCAGGACGAACGGGAGAGGGACGATGGGCGACGACGAGGTGCGGGAACTGCGCGGGCTGCTGGCGGGCGTGGAGACGGCGGTCCGGGCGGTCGGCGCGGGGCTGGCCGCCCGTCGGCCGGACGGGCCCGCCCCGGTGTCCACCCTGGCGCGGGCGAGGGCGCGGTTCGCCGCGCTGGACGGCCCGGCGTCCGCCGAACTCCGCTCCCGGCTGGGCGCGTTGCACCCCGGGGCGGGCTGGGTGGACGGCGAGCTGGAGGGCGCGGTGCCCGCCGAGGGCGAGTGGTGGCTCTGTGACGCCACCGACGGTGCGGTGCAGTACCTGCTCGGGCTGCCGCAGTGGGCGGTGACCTCGACGCTGCTGCGGGACGGCGCGGCGGTGCTGGCCGTGGTGCACGCCCCGCAGCTCGGCGCCACCTACCGCGCGGTGCGCGGCGGCGGCGCGGAGCTGGACGGGCGGCCGATCGCGGTCGCGGAACGGGAGTTGGCGGTGACGGTGGCCGGGACCAGCCAGCCGCCGCTGGTCTCGCGGGACCCGGTGGCGCTGCGCCGGGCGGGCGCCTCGCTGTCGGTGATGGCGGGCGCGGTGCCGGCGGTGCGCAACCTCGGGCCGACCTCGCTCCAGGTGGCCCAGGTCGGCTCCGGACACCTGGGACTGTTCTGGGAGTTCGGGCCCGACGCGCCCAATCTGCTGCCCGGCGCGCTGGTCGCGGCGGAGGCGGGCGCGACGGTGACGGACGCCGCCGGCGCCGCCTGGACGCCCGTCGCGGACGGCTTCCTGGCCGCCGCGCCCGGCCTGCACGCCCGGGCGCTCCCGCTGCTCAGTGGAATTGACTGAACCTCACATCCGCTACAGCGAGGCCGCGTTGTCGGGGCCGGCGGCGGGCACCGGCTTGGCGCGGTCGATGATCGCCGCGGCGTCCGGGCCGGGCGGCAGGGTGCCGAAGGCCGCGCCGTGGTCACCGCCGAGCCGGGAGGCGCAGAACGCGTCGGCCACCGCCGGATCGCCGTACCGGACGAGCAGCGAGCCCTGGAAGGCCAGCGCCATCGCCTCCACCAGCCGGCGGGTGCGGTACTCCAGCTGGTCGAGGTCGGTGAGCTGCTTGCGCAGCCCGGCCACGGCCGCGTCCAGGCGGCGGTCGGCGCCCGCGGCGGCGTCCAGCTCGCCGAGGAAGGCGTCGACCGTCTCCGGGCGCTTGGCCATGGCGCGCAGCGCGTCCAGGGCGGCGACGTTGCCGGAGCCCTCCCAGATGGAGACCAGCGGCGCCTCCCGGTAGAGCCGGGGCATGCCGGATTCCTCGACGTAGCCGTTGCCGCCCAGGCACTCCAGGGCCTCGGCGGCGTGCGCCGGGCCGCGTTTGCAGACCCAGTACTTGGCGACGGCCAGGCCGAGCCGGCGCACCAGCGCCTCCTGCTCGTCCCCGGCGAGCGCGGCGTCGGTGGCCTGGGCGAGCCGCATCGCCACCGTGGTCGCCGCCTCGGACTCGACGACCAGGTCGGCGAGCACGTTGCGCATCAGCGGCTGGTCGGCCAGCGCCTTGCCGAAGGCGCGGCGGTGCAGGGCGTGCTGCACGGCCCGGGTGGCGCCGAGCCGCATGCCGGAGGCGGCGCCGATGGTGCAGTCCAGGCGCGTCATGTTGACCATCTCGATGATGGTCCGCACGCCCCGGCCCTCCTCCCCCACCAGCAGGCCGTACGCCTCGTCGTACTCGATCTCGGCGGAGGCGTTGGACTTGTTGCCGAGCTTGTCCTTGAGCCGTTGCAGGTGCAGCCGGTTGCGGGTGCCGTCGGGCAGGACGCGTGGCAGCAGGAAGCAGCTGAGGCCGCCGGGCGCCTGGGCGAGGGTGAGGAAGAGGTCGGACATCGGCGCCGAGGTGAACCACTTGTGGCCGGTCAGCCGGTAGCCGCCGTCCGGCTGCGGGACGGCGGTGGTGGTGTTGGTGCGGACGTCGGAGCCGCCCTGCTTCTCGGTCATCGACATGCCGGCGATCAGCCCGCGTTTGCCGTGCGGCTCGCGCAGGCCGAAGTCGTACGTGGTGGCGGCGAGCAGCGGCTCGAACTCGGCGGCCAGCGCCGGGGTGGCGCGCAGCGCGGGGACGGCGGCGTAGGTCATCGAGACCGGGCAGGTGTGGCCGGCCTCGACCTGGCCCCAGACGTAGAACTTGGCGGCGCGGGCGGTGTGCGCGCCGGGGCGCTCGTCCCGCCAGGGGGCGGCGTGCAGGCCGTGGCCGACGGCCGTGCGCATCAGCTCGTGCCAGTACGGGTGGAACTCGACCTCGTCGATCCGGTGGCCGAAGCGGTCGTGGGTGCGCAGCACCGGCGGGTTCTCGTTGGCCAGCCGGCCCCACTCGGCGGCCTGCTCGGAGCCGGCCAGCCGGCCGAGTCCGCGCAGTTCTGGCTCGGCCCAGCCGGCGCCGGCCCGGTGCAGCGCGGCGAGCAGCGCGGGGTCGGCGGAGGTGTCGTGCCCGTACGGCGGCGGGACCTGGTTGGTGACCTCATGCGTCGCTGGCATCGCGTTCTCCAAGGGCTCGGAGGGTGAAGGAGACGAGGGCGGGGACCACGGCGCCGGGGGCGGTCCCGGGGTCGGGCGGGGGGACGGCGGCGAGCGGGCCGGTGAGCGCCTCGGCGGTCGCGCCGACGATCGCGGCGGCGGTGAGCTGCGGGTCCTGGGGCGGCAGCTGCCCCGCGGCGAGGGCGGCGGCGATCTCGGCGGCGAGCACGTCGCGGAAGGTGCGGCGGAAGACCAGGCGTTCGGCGTCCACCACGGTGTCGGCCGGTTCGACCAGCAGGGCGTGGGCGAGCCGGGGGGCGCGCAGGGCGCGGGCGGCGAAGGTCTCCACGACGGCCGCGATGCGCTCCCGGGGGGTGTCGTGGCGGGCCACGGCCTCGTGCACGGCGGCGACCTCCCGGGTGACCACCCGGCGGAAGAGCTCGACGGAGAGGTCGGCCTTGCTCGCGAAGTGCCGGTACATCGAGCCGGTGGCGATCCCGGCCCGTTCGGCGACGGCGGCCATGCTGCAGCCGCCGTAGCCGCGCTCGGCGAGCAGGCCGACCGCGGCCTGGAGCACCGCCTCGCGCTGGGCGTCCAGGCGGGCTTGCACGGCGGGGGTGCGTCGGTAGGCCATGCAAGCATTGAAGCACTGATTCACTGCTTCGGGGAGGGGGTGCGCGGGGGCCCGCAGGATCGCGCAGGGCCCGCAGGATCGCGCAGGGGTGCGCGTGGGTGCGCGTCATTGCGCGCGGGTGCGCGCGGCCGGGGACGGCGAAGGGCCGCCCGGCGGCCGGGCGGCCCTTCGTCGTGCTTCGGTCGGGTGGGACCGGACGTGCGCCGGACGGACTACAGCCGGACGCGGTCCTGCCGCAGCCCCGCCTCGTCCAGCGGGCCGATCGGCGGCACCTGGTACCCGCCGCTCAGCGCGCGGGCGGCGTCGGCGCCGAGGCCGGCCCACTCCAGCACCTTGGCGGTGGCCGCCGCGGAGTCCCCGGCCGGGAGCCCGGCGATGTTCGAGCCGTGGTTGCCGCCGGGCACGGTGTAGACGTAGCTGTCCTCGCTGCCCCGGCCGAGGCGGAACGGCTCGGCGCCCCACGGGTCGTTCTGGCCGTAGACGAAGATGATCCGCTCGGCGGAGCCGCGCACCCAGCGGTCGATGTCGCGCATGGCGGACGGGTCGAAACGCATCGGGATGCTGCGCGGCACGTAGGTGCGCGGCGCGTACAGCTCCTTGTAGTCGTAGTGCAGCACGCCGGCGAGGTGCGAGACGTCGAAGGCGGGCGAGCCCAGCTCGGTGCCGGCCTGGTAGTAGTACGCGGTGTACCCCGCGAGCGCCTGGTCGCTGTTGCCGGTGATGCCGACCTGCGCGTCGAGCCAGGCGTACAGCGCGTCGTCGGTGCCGGCGGCGCCCGGGACCTTCGCGCAGTCGGCCGCCAGGCTGTACTGCCAGAACGCCCAGACCGAGTCCAGCACGGCGAGCTCGTAGGCCCGGTCGGCGCTGCCGATGGTGGTGAAGGTGGAGCCGGCGGCGGCGTTGTCGGCGGCGTAGCGGGCCTCCAGCCGGTCACGGCGGACCAGCAGTTCGCGCTGGGTGGCGTTCAGCGCGGCCCGGCACTCGGGGGTGCCGACGGTGCGGAAGAACCGGCTGTACGCGGAGTCCTCGCGGTCGTCGACGTCGTTCGGCGCGACATAGGCGATGGTGCCGGCCACGTCGTCGGGGAAGAAGCGGCGGTGGTAGGTGGAGGACATGCCGCCCTTGGAGCCGCCGGTGGAGAGCCACTCCTCCTGGTAGATCCGCTTCAGTGCGGTGATCAGCCGGTGTGCGTCGGTGGCCGCCTGCTTGATGCCGGCCTTCGTCCAGTCGGCGGGGGCGGGCCGGGACGGCGTGAAGTAGCGGTACTCGATGGAGACCTGGTTGCCGTCGACCAGCCGGGTCGGCTCGGTGCGGGTCGGCGCGGTGCGCAGCGTGTAGCCGTTGGTGAAGAAGACGGTCGGCCGGTCGTAGCCGCGGTGCAGCACGCTGAGGCGCTGCTGGAAGGTGCCCAGCCAGGGGCGGTTGTGGTCGACCGGCTGGGTGTAGGTCAGCAGGAAGAAACGGTGGCCGGTGGTGGTGGGCTGCTCCTCGGTGACGGTCATGCCGGGGATCGCCGCCAGCCGGGCCTTCACGTCGGCCGACGGGTCGTCGGCGGGCGAGCCGGGCCGGGCGGCCGCGGCGGCTGCGGCGGCTGCGGCGGCGTCGGTCCCGGTGGCGAGGGCCGTCGGGGCCAGGCCGAGGCCGAGCAGCGGTATCAGCAGAACGGCGACCAGCAGCCTTCTCATCATGGTGGTCATCAACTCTCCATCGGGTCAACGGAACTGGGTGGTGCCGTGGTCCGTACTACTCTCCGGCAGCCGGTGGTCGGCCGCCGGGCGGACCGGCCGTCCGATAGACGGCCGAATGGGCCACCCGCCGGTCGCGGATGGCCCATCGGGGGCGAACGTGCTGGTCAGGGGCGAGGCAGGGTGCAGCCGGCCTTCGTCAGGTCGAGCCTGTTGCCGGTGCTGAAGCAGGCGGGGATGAGGTACGTCTCCTGGGCGTAGCCGATGCCCCGGCGGACCGTCACCGTGCCGTTCTGGTCCACCTCGCACGGGTTGTTCAGGGTGCAGCGCTGGCCGCTCTCGTTGATGGTGTTGTTCACCGCGACGACCTGGCCGCTGGTGGCGTCGACGACCGGCGAGCCGGAGGTGCCGCCGATGACGTTGCACCCGGAGGTGTAGCGGAGGGAGTCCTTGAAGGTCCAGTCCGCTTCCTTGAGCCGGTAGGCGAAGCCGTCGGCCGAGCAGGAGTAGATCCGCTTCCAGTACCCGGAGACCACCCTGATCGAGGTGCCCTGGACGGGGTGGGTGGCCGCGACGGTCAGCGGGGCGATGCCGTAGCCCGACTGGATGGCGGCGTAGGTGGTGTTCAGCTGGTAGATCGACACGTCGGTGTCGGTCATGGTGCCGTAGACCAGCTTGGTGGCGCGCAGGGTGCCGGCCGAACCGCCGCTCGCGTTCAGCAGCGTGAAGGTGCGGCTGGAGGCCTGGTTGACGACCACCTGGCCGGGGCCGGGCATGCCGGTCTCCAGGCAGTGGCCGTTGGAGAGCACCAGCGCCGGGTCGTTGGCGGTGGAGGCGGGGAACCGGACGAGCGAGCCGGAACAGTTGCTGAGGGCCACGGTGCCGGCGAAGGTGACGGCGGCGAGCTTGCCGGCCTGCGCCGGCTCGCTGCCGACGGGTGCGGCGGCGGTGGCGGCGGTCGCGGCGTTCACGGCGGTCGCGGCGGCGGGCACTGCGGCCGTACCGGCGGGCGCGGCGGTGGCGGCCGGGGCTCCGGCGAGGGCGGTCGCCCCGGCGGTCAGGAGCGCGGCCAGCATGCCTATGAGCGGCTTCTTCATGAGAGACCTCTCGGTGTGGGGGTGCCCCAAAGCTGGCGCGGACATGACGCCCTGTCAAGGGATCGGGCGCCGGACCGGGTTCCGGACACCGTGTTCCGGCCGACCGACTCCCGCACGCCCCCGCGACGGCCCCGGTACTGTGGCCGGGACGACAGGGACGACCACCTGGGGGGCTCACATGGCCGGTGACAACCACGCGGACGGCGCGCGACGGGGAGGGACCGGCGGCCGGCTGCTCGCCGTGAGCGACCTGCACGTCTCCTACCAGCAGAACCGTGACCTCGTCGAACAGGTGCGGCCCGGCTCGCCCGAGGACTGGCTGATCGTGGCCGGTGACGTGGCCGAGTCCACCACCACCATCCGCTGGGCCCTGGGCCTGCTCGCCGAACGCTTCGCCAAGGTCATCTGGGCCCCCGGCAACCACGAGCTGTGGACCCACCCCAGCGACCCGGTCCAACTGCGCGGCGTCGAGCGCTACGAGCACCTGCTCGGCATCTGCCGCGAGTTCGGCGTGGTCACCCCCGAGGACCCGTACCCCGTGTGGACCGGCGCGGGCGGCCCGGTCGCGGTCGCCCCGCTGTTCCTGCTGTACGACTACTCCTTCCGGGCCCCCGGCACCACCACCAAGGAGGAGTCACTGGCCGCCGCCTACGACTCCGGTGTGGTCTGCGCCGACGAGCGCTTCCTCCACCCGGACCCGTACCCGGACCGTGACTCCTGGTGCCGCGAACGCGTCCGGCTGACCGAGAAGCGGCTCGCCGAACACGACCCCGGGCTCCCGCTGGTGCTGGTCAACCACTACCCGTTGGTCCGGCAGCCCACCGAGATCCTCTGGTACCCCGAGTTCGCCCAGTGGTGCGGCACCGAGCTGACCGCGGACTGGCACCGCCGGTTCAACACCGCCACGATGATCTACGGGCATCTGCACATCCCCCGGCGCACCAGCTACGACGGGGTCCCGTTCGAGGAGGTGTCGCTCGGCTACCCGCGCGAGTGGGGCAAGCGCGGCGTGCCGGACCCGCTGCTGCGCGAGGTCTTCCCCGGCGCCTGACGGACGGCGGGCGGCGCGCCGGTCGCTCCCGGCGCGCCGCCCGTCACCCCCGCCCTACTCCCCCTGGTTCCCCTGGTTCCCCTCCGCCCCCGCCCCCGCCCCCTGCCCCTGCTCCTGCTCACCGTTGCTGCCCTCGGGCCGCGCCAGCACGACCCTCAGCTCGCCGTCCGACACCTCCGCCACGAGCGTGTCCCCCTCCCGCACGGTGCCGTCCAGCAGCAGGTTGGAGATCCGGTTGTCCAGCTCTTGCTGGATCGTCCGCCGCAGCGGCCGGGCCCCGAACTCCGGCTGGTAGCCGCGGTTCACCAGCCACTCCTTCGCCCCCTGCGTCACCTCCAGCGCGACGTTCTGGGCCCTGAGCCGGCGCCGGGAGCGGTCCAGCAGCAGGTCCACCACCTGGAGCAGGTCCTGGCGGGTGAGCGCGTGGAAGACGATCACCTCGTCGATCCGGTTCAGGAACTCCGGCCGGAACTGCCCCCGCAGGTCCCGCATCAGGTCGTCCCGGATCTCGTCCACGGCACCCGCGTGATCGAGGATCCGCTGCGAGCCGATGTTGCTCGTCATGATCACCACGGTGTTGCGGAAGTCGACCGTCCGGCCCTGCGCATCCGTCAGCCGCCCGTCGTCCAGCACCTGGAGCAGCAGGTTGAAGACGTCCGGATGGGCCTTCTCCACCTCGTCGAAGAGCAGCACGCTGTACGGCTTGCGGCGCACCGCCTCGGTGAGCTGGCCCGCCTCGTCGTAGCCGACGTACCCGGGCGGGGAGCCGACCAGCCGGGAGACGGTGTGCTTCTCCTGGAACTCGCTCATGTCGAAGCGGATCATCCGGTCCGGGTCGCCGAACAGCAGCGCGGCCAGTGCCTTCGCCAGCTCGGTCTTGCCGACGCCGGTCGGGCCGAGGAACAGGAACGAGCCGGTCGGCCGGTCCGGGTCGCCCATCCCCGCCCGGCCCCGGCGCACCGCCTGGGCTACCGCGGTGACCGCCTGGTCCTGGCCGATCACCTTCTCGTGCAGGTGCTCCTCCAGCCTCAGCAGCCGCTCCCGCTCGGTCGCGTTCAGCTCGGCGACCGGGATGCCGGTGCGGCCGGAGAGCACCTGGGCGATGTCGTCCGCGGTGACCGCCACGACCTCCTCGCGCGACTCGGCGATCGCGGACAGCTCGTCCTCGGTCTGCCGCAGTTCGGTCTTCAGGTTGGCGGCCCGAACGAACTCCTCGTCCGCCACCGCCTCCTCCAGCTCGCGGCGCAGCTTGGTGATCCGGTCCTGGACCGGCATCGCGACCGTCGAGCCGCTCAGGCTGCGCAGCCGCACCCGGGCGCCGGCCTGGTCCAGCAGGTCGATCGCCTTGTCCGGCAGGAAGCGGTCGCTGACGTAGCGGTCGGAGAGGCTCGCGGCCGCGTCCAGCGCCTCGTCGGTGAACCGCACCTGGTGGTGCGCCTCGTAGGCGTCGCGCAGGCCGTGGAGGATCTCGACCGTCTCCTCGACGCTCGGCTCCGGCACCAGCACCGGCTGGAAGCGGCGCTCCAGCGCGGCGTCCTTCTCGATGTGCTTGCGGTACTCGTCCAGGGTGGTCGCGCCGACCACGCTCAGCTCGCCGCGGGCCAGCGCCGGTTTGAGGATGTTGCCCGCGTCCATCGAGCCCTCGCCGCCGCTGCCCGCGCCGACCACGGTGTGCAGCTCGTCGAGGAACAGGATCACGCTCTGCTCGGCCGCCGTGACCTCGTCGATCACGCTCTTCAGCCGCTCCTCGAACTCGCCCCGGTACTTGGAGCCGGCCACCAGCGCGGTGAGGTCCAGGGTGACGACCCGCTTCTCCTTGAGGCTCTGCGGCACGTCGCCGGAGACGATCCGCTGCGCCAGGCCCTCCACGATCGCCGTCTTCCCGACCCCCGGCTCGCCGATCAGCACCGGGTTGTTCTTGGTCCGGCGGGAGAGGATCTCGACGGTCTGCTCGATCTCCCCGGCCCGGCCCACCACCGGGTCCAGCCGGCCCGCCCGGGCCTCCTCGGTGAGGTCGCGCCCGTACTCGTCCAGGGTGGGCGTCCGGCTCTGCCCGGCCCCGCTCCGCTCCCCGCCCGTCCCGCGCCCGTCCAGCACCGTGCGCAGCGCCTCCTGCGAGGGCGCGACATTGCGCAGCGCCGCACCGGCCCCCGAGCGCTCCTCCTCCAGCAGCGCGCCGAGGATGTGCTCCGGCCCGATGTACGAGGCCCCGGCCCCCTGCGAGCGGGCGTGCGCGGCCAGCAGCGCCCGTTTGGCGGCCGGCGTCAGCGCGGGCCGCCCGTCGGCCGCCGGCACCCCGCTCCCGTCCCCGGCCGGCAGGACCTTGTCCAGATCACCCGCCAGCCGGTCCGGATCGATCCCGGCCCGCTCCAGCATCCGGCGCGCCGGCTCCACCCGGGTGGCCGCCCACACCAGGTGCGCGGTGTCGAGATCACTGCTCCCGTCCTCGGCCGCCCGCTGGGCCGCCGAGGACAGTAACTCCTGGGCCGACTCACTGAGCAGCCGCCCGATCGGCACCCGCTGCACGGCGGGCGGCGAAGCCAGCGGGCTCATCCCGAAGAACCGGCTGAGCAGATCGGAGAAGGGGTCGTTCGACCCGAACGGCGGCATGGTCACGGAGGCTCACCTCTCCCAAACGGTTAGCGCCCACACAAACACACCCCGCCACCCCCCGCCTCCCGAAACCGACCCCCGGGGACCGCCCGCCACGAGCCGTCCCGCCCCGAGGCGAGAACAGCGCCACTCCTCCGCCGTCGTCGGACAGCTGAGTCGTCCCTGCTCATCACAACAGGTACGCCGAGTGATCGGCTCTGGACTTTCAGGCCGGCCGCTGGAGGATGCCAGGCCTCCGGGAACGACAGGCGGACTTGACCCGACTGAGCGTCAACGCCTGACCGCACACCCCCGCAGAATCCGCCCCTCACTCCTCGCCCGGCAGCAGACACGGGACGGGTGAAGCCATAGAAACGATCAAGGGCCAGTTCGGGAGGATCGTGCCTCCGAACTGGCCCTTCGCATCGGTGGGCGCGGACGGTTTCGAGCCGCCGACATCTGCTTTGTAAGAGCAGCGTCCGGCTGTACGGCCTGACCTGCACCTCGCGCGACCTGCCCGCTCCCCGGCCACCGCACCGCCGGCACCCGCGACTGACCGCCACGTACCGCCCGATCTGGCACGCCTGTGGCACGCCCCTATGCGCGATCCGCAATCCGATGCACACCGGGCATGCGCCTCGCTCCTGATCGACAGCCTAGGCTGGACTACTACCCTGATGCCCAAGAGAGACCTCAGCAGAGGCAGTTCGCAACTCTCCGTCCACCTGCCGAGCCAGCTCACCAAGCGCCGACACGTCAGCAGCTGTTACAGGCGCCTCTAGTACACCGCCATGCGCCAGCACGTTCCGCATGGACTGATATCGAGAAATCTCCGAATATCGCCCAGCATCCAGATACCCTTCTGAGACCAACAGGGCAGCCATTGCCGACGAGTTTGGCGTGTACCTCAATCCGAGCCTCTCGCACCACCTACCCAAGGTAAGCTCTAGTGCAGATGCGACAAGAACGAAGGCCGAAGAAACAAAATATGGATTTCGCGAATCGACACCCATATCGGCCATTTGAATTGCCGATGAAATCCGATTATGAATGTCATCATCACTATCCGGCAAGACGATCTCAGGAGCAGATAGGATGACAACCTCAAGGTCCCACCCTTCAATCCCCTGAATCCTCCGCCGCAGATCCTCAATTGCGCGAAGCTTATCCTTCGATCGCGCAAGGCTTCCTCGTGCGACGACCTCATATACGATTCCCCCGTCGGGCCCCTTCGCGATCGCATCAAACTCACGCCCTGGCGACACCGAGAACGGCAGATCATCCGGCCCAGGGTTAACAATCATGACCCAGCCTTCAGGCAGCCTGGAGGCCCGCTCCCGCAAAGCTAGCTGCTCGGCTCGGCGCCAATCCATGGCAGCTCCTCCTGACTCATCGCCTCAGCGATAGAAACATAAACGAACGGATCACCGGCAATGACATGCGGCAGAATAATCGCCGGGGGGTTGCGGATAGACAAAGTTCCGGAGATATCCCTGCGGGAGCCAGAGACATCCTGCACCTGACTGTCATCTGCAATCACTTCCGGATGAATACCGTCCAGGATTCTCTTCAGCATGTTGTCGACGTCAAGGCTATCCTCAACATGGAAGAAGACCACGGACACAGCAACATCAGAGATTATTGGGAATCCCTCGGCCGGGAGGTTCCGAGTCGCATGTTCTCGAACAGTGGCAATCCACTGCTTCTTTCCGGGGCCCTTCGCGTTGACTGAAATGGGAATTCCCGGTACGACAAATTCCCACTTCATTCATCCGCCCCACGACCGCTGAATAAGTTGCTCGCCTAGGCCATCATGCCACTCACGCGAGCCTGTCACCAGTCTCAAGCCGACCCCCTGCGTCCCGCGCAGGCGGCGGAGCGGTTTTGGCCGGTGTCCTGTCTGGTCTGGGGTCGAGCATGATCGGGGGGCCGTAAGCTGTTGCGACTCGGTCAGGGCTTTTGGGCCTGACCGCAATTTGGCCGAGTGGCCCCCCGGTCTTGCTCGACGCGGGTCCCAGTCCGGAGAGGTGGGTAAAACCGCGGAGCCGCCCGCCCCAGCCATCGCAGGCTCTGGCCTCAGCCGCCCTGCGCGGCCGGCCGCCGCCGGAGCGGGGCGAAGACAGGAGCGGCGGCGAGCGGCAGGGCCGCGCGCTGGCGCGCCGTGCGCGCCCTTGATGAAGTAGAGAAAGTCGTAACAACTCCTCCTCGAACTCCACCCAGTGGTTAGAATTCTAACGCTCGCCGGGGCTCAGCCTGCGGCCCGTCCACCTAGCAACTGCCGGCCGTCGTGGGTCCGGATGCTCGGGGCCGCATCGCTCCGGAGGGCGTCCAGCACGCGGACCGCGAAGACCTCGCCCATACGCTCCTCGACCTCGCCCGGGGTGAGCCAGTCGACCGCGGTGGACTCGTCGGAGAGCTGCTCGGTGCCCCCTTCGGGGTGGCAGCGGAAGACCAGGGCGACGACCCCGCGCGTCACGTTCTTACCGCCTCTTCTAGAGGAGAAGCAGCCATTGCTGTGTTCAAGGTCGACACCTCCACCGCGTTCGTGTTCGTCGCCGTCCCGCCGGCGCCGAAGGTGGTGAACCGGCAGACCGGGGAGATCGCGGTCGACAAGGAGACGGGCGCCCGAATGATGACCGTCGGGCTGACGATCGCGGACGACGGTGAGGCCAACCTCTACACCGTGTCCGTGCCGGAGACCGGGATCTCGGACGGGCTGGGCGTCGGTATGCCGGTCGCACTGACCGGGCTGAAGGCGCGGGACTGGGAGAACGAGTTCAACGGCCAGAAGCGGCACGGGATCTCGTTCCGCGCGGCGGCGGTCACCTCGCTCGTTCCGGTTCAGGGCTGACGGCCGTGGCCTCGGGGGTTCAGTTCCTCACCGAGGTGGCTGCTCCGGTCGGCGCCGTCGCGGGTGGGGCCGCGCTCGCTCGGGCCAAGGCCCCGGCGCTGTACTGGTCGGCGATCGGTCTGCCGGTCACCGCGGCACGGCTGTCCGCGACCTACGGCAGCACCATGGACGCCTGCGGGCTGACTGTCCCGCCTTCCCGGCTGCGGGTGCTGGTGACCCGGGCGACCAGCACCCGGGAGATCCGGCCGGTCCCGCCGCGCATCCGCCGGGCCACCCCGACCACGACCGGGCTGCGGCTCCGCCTCCGGCTGGCGCCGGGCCAGGAGCCGGCCGATGTCGCCGCCTCGGCGGAACGGCTGCGGCACGCCTGGGGTGTGCACAGTGTGCACGTGATCGTCGTCCGGCCGGGTGTGGTGGAGCTTCGGATGACCGGGTTCGATGTGCTCAAGCGGGTACGGATGCCGCGCCGTCGACCGGCCGGGGCGCTGGCCGTGCCGGTGGCGATGAGGGAGGACGGGACGGCGTTCGTCCGTGACTACCTGGCCGTGCCGCACGCGCTCACCCTGGGCACCACGCTGTCCGGTAAGTCCGTCTACATGCGCAACCTGATCAGCGGACTCGCCCGGCTGGACGTGGCGCTGGTTGGGATCGACTGCAAGCGCGGTGTCGAACAGGCCCCGTTCGCCCCGCGGCTGTCGGCGCTCGCCACCGATCCGCAATCGGCCGACGGCCTGCTGGACGCGTTGGTGGAGGTGATGGAGGAGCGCTACGACCTGCTCCGTAACCACCAGGGGATCGCCGGGTCGGTGGCCTCGCACGAGATCACCTCGGACATCTGGGGCCTGCCGCCGAAGCTGCGGCCGGTGCCGGTGGTCCTCCTCGTGGACGAGGTGGCGGAGCTGTTCATGGTCGCCACCCGCAAGGATGAGGAACGGCGGGACCACATGGTCACCCAGCTGATCCGGCTGGCCCAACTCGGCCGGGGCGCGGGGATCTTCGTGGAGGCGTGCGGTCAGCGCTTCGGCTCGGAACTGGGTAAGGGCGCGACCATGCTCCGCGCCCAGTTGTCGGGCCGGGTGGTCCACCGGGTCAACGACCGCCCGACGGCTGAGATGGGCCTCGCGGACGTCTCCCCGGAGGCGGTGCTGGCCGCGACGCAGATCGCTCCGGACATGCCGGGCGTCGCGGTCGCCGGGGACTCCTCGGGCGGCTGGTCCCGGATCCGCACACCGCACCTGTCCCTCGCCCGCGCGGCCGAGATCTGCCGCGCCAACGCGCACCGCACTCCGACGCTGGCGGGCCTGGAGCCCTTCCGGCCGGTGGTCCCGCCGGTCCTGGTCGTCCCGCCGATGCCCTCGGCGCCGCCGCGCTTCGCCGCGGCCCCGTCCGCCGAGTAGCGCACCCGCTCCCCCATCGGCGCATCGCGCCACGTCCCTACCCCGCCATGTCCGAATCCCGGAAGGGGACCGACTGTGCGTCTGCCCCGCCCCGACGCCGTACTGATCCAAGCCGCCATCGCCGGCGCCCTCTCCTTCGCCCACCTGCACGACCTGGCCGCAGCGGCCGGGCAGCACGGCTGGAAAGCGTGGGCCTACCCGGTCTCCGTCGATCTGCTGCTCGTCGCCGCGTGGCGCAGGATGCGGATGCTCCGCGCCGCCGGCGAACCGGCCCGCGCCGCCTGGACCTGGTTCGCCATCGCCCTGGCCGCCTCGCTCGGCGCGAACGTGGCCACCGCCGGGCTGCTCGACCTCGGCCACGTCCCGACCTGGCTCCGCATCTTGGTCGCCGGTTGGCCCGCCCTCGCGTTCTTCGGCGGCACCCTGCTGGCTCACAGCAACGGGGAGCCTGCCGCCAGCCCGGCCGTCGTCGACGACGCGCCGCTGCCCGTCTACGAGCAGCCGGCCGCCATGACGCAGCCCGAACCGGTCGAACCGCTGCCCGTCGCTGAGGAGTTGCCCAGCCTCCCACCTGCGCCGGCCCCGGCGCCCGCACCGTCGGCCCCCAACCTCCCCGCCGCGCTGGTCGACCACGCCCGCAAGGTCGCCGACGACCACCGCGCCCGCACCGGCGAGCCGATCGACACCGACACCCTCGGCTCCCGCCTCGGTGTCCCGCCGCAGCTCGCCTCCGCCATCGCCGTCCAGCTCGCCTGATCCGACAGGAGGCCCGCATGCCCCGCCCGATCCGCCCCCGCAACATGATCCGCATCGGCCCGGTCCACGTCGCCACCTTCTACGACGGCCGCGGCCGGGAGCGGCACAGCGCCGTCTGCACCGCCCCGCGCTGCGGCTTCTCCGCAGAGTACGACTCGCGCGCCGCCGCCGAGATCGCCGCCCGTACCCACCGCTGCACCGTCCGCTGACAGGAGCACCTGCCATGTCCGTCACCCTGCCCGTGGTCCTCGTCCTCGGCATCGCCGCGTGGGCCGCCATTCGCTTCCTCGGCGTCCGGCTCTGGGTCGCCGTCGTGATCGGCCTCTTCGGCTTCTACCTCGCCGACACCTTCGTCGCCCCGTTGATCGACGGCACCGCCCGCACCGGCGTCCAGGTCGTCAACGACACCCAGCGGGAGAAGCCGTGAGCACCGCCCTCCTGCTGCCGCGCTCCCTCGCGCTCACTCCGGAGGGCGCCGCCTTGGTCGCCGAGATCGAGCGCTACCTCGCCCAACTGGCCACCACCGCACCGCCGGCCGTCCCGTACGTCTGCCCGCTCGGCTCCACGGTCCAGCCCTGGAACTCCGGCTTCCCCGTGCCCCGCCCGACCCTGCTGGACCGCCTCACCCACCGCCCCGCCCGCCCGGTCCCGGTGACCGTGGCCGACCACCTCCGCCTCGCCTCCCGCTACATCTCCGCCTTCGGCTGGCTCCAGGGCGCGCTGTGGGACCCCGCCGGCCGGGTCTGCCTCCTCGGCGCCCAGGCCGCCGTCCTCGTCCACGGTTACGGCACCCCGGACACCGCGGTCTGGGCCCGCGCCCAGGTCATGGAAGTCCTGCACGCCACCGGACGGCCGGTCAGCTCGCTGGACCAGTACAACGACCGACCCACCACCCGGCAGGCGGACGTTCACCTCCTGCTCGACCGGGCCGCGGCCCGCGCACAGTCCCTCGGCCTCTGACCGGTCCCGGGGCGGACAAAGCCGCCAAGCATCCCACCGCCCCGGGGTCCGCAACCCGCATCGGAAGGACCCCGCACACATGGACCTCGCCCCGATCCTCGCCGTGGCCGGCGTCCCGCTCGTCTGCTGGAGCGCCCACGGCACCTGGCTCCACCGCCGACTCGCCCACGCCCGCCGCGACCCGCTGACCGGCCTGCTCACCCGCGACGGCTCCACCGCCCGCGCCGAACGGCTCATCCGCTCGCACGCCGAGCATGTGACCGTCCTCCTGGTCGACCTGGACGACTTCAAGGCGGTCAACGACAACCACGGCCACGCCGCCGGGGACGCCGTCCTCGCCGCCACCGCCGACCGGCTCACCCGCTGGTGCGGCTCCCACGGCCTGGCCGCCCGTCTCGGCGGGGACGAGTTCGCCGCCGTCGTCCTCGACTCCGCCCACCGCCTGGACGACCTGCGCGCCGCGCTGCGCGAACCGGTCCCGTTTGCCGGCGCCCTGCTTCCGGTCGGGGCCTCCGTCGGCGCCTCGCACCCGGCCGCGCTCCTGCTCACCGAAGCGCTGTCCGCCGCCGACCGCGACATGTACGCCCGCAAGCCCAACGGCCGCAGCGCACGCCGCCGCTGACCGGCCCCGGGGCGGCAAAAGCCGCCAAGCATCCCGCTGCCCCGGAGCCGCAACCCCTTCCCGAACCGAAGCCCACAAAGGAGAGCACCATCATGCCCCAGCACCACCACGCCCCGGCCCGGATCACCCGCATCTGCCCCGACTGCAACGGCTTCGCCCGCGCCGCCGTCGCCACCGGCACCCGCCTCCCGGACGGCACCCGTGCCACCCTCCACACCCTCTGCCACACCTGCGAGGGCACCGGCACCGGCACCCGCCACACCGCCGCCGCGGCTCAGCTCTGAGGTGACCCGCTTGTCCATCACCACCCAGGTCGTCCCGGACCGGCTCGCTCTGGCAGACCTCACCAGGCTCGCCGCCCGGGGCGACCTGCCTCAGCTGACCGAGCAGATCCGCCGCACCGGAGGCTGCGCCAACCCCATCCACCTCCAGGGCTTCCGAACCCTCACCCACGGCCCGACCGGCGCCGTCTGGCACCGCTACTCGACCGACCACGAACCCGGCCACCGGCTCAAGGTCGCCTGCGGCAACCGCCGCGCCTCCCGCTGCCCGTCCTGCGCGCGCACCTACGCCGCGGACACCTACCACCTCATCCGCGCCGGACTCGCCGGGGACCAGGCCAAAGGAGTGCCGGCCACCGTCCGCTCGCACCCCCGGGTCTTCGCGACCCTCACCGCCCCGTCCTTCGGCCCGGTCCACAACCGCCCGGACTCCCGGGCATGCCGCTGCGGCACCGTGCACCCCACCGGGTCACCGCTCCTGGGCACCCCGCTCGACCCCGACACCTACGACTACGCCCACGCCGTGCTCTGGAACAACCACGCCCCCGACCTGTGGCGGCGCTTCACCATCTACCTGTTCCGCACCATGGCCAAGCTGTCCGGGCTCACCCAGAGGGACTTCAAGGAGCGCGCGAAGATCTCCTTCGGCAAGGTCGCCGAGTACCAGCGCCGCGGCGCCGTCCACTTCCACGCCGTCATCCGCGTCGACGGACCGGAGGGGCCCGGCACCCCGCCGCCCGCCTGGGCCACCCTCGCCCTGCTCAACGCGTCGATCCGCGCCGCTGCCCGCCGCGCCGGCGTCCCGCTCGCTGCCGCCGGGGGCCGACCCGCCCGCGTCCTCCAGTGGGGCACCCAGGTCGACGTCCGCCCGATCGGCGCCTTCGCCACCGGCGAGATCAGCGAACAGGCCGTGGCGTCCTACGTCGCCAAGTACGCCACCAAGTCCGCCGAGACGACCGACTCCGTGGACCGCCGGATCCTGGAGCGCCACGAACTCGACCGCCACGACCTCCCGGCCCACACCCGCCGCCTGATCGAAGCCTGCTGGGACCTCGATCCGCACTACCCGGACCGCCTCCTCGCCCACTGGTCCCACATGCTCGGCTTCCGAGGCCACTTCTCCTCCAAGTCGCCCACCTACTCGACCACCCTCGGCGCCCCCGCCAGGCCCGCACCGACCACCGCGCCGAACAGTCCCGCCAGGAACTGCGCGAGCAGCTGCTCGCCGCCGGCCTCCCGGACCTCGACGACCTGGCCGACGCCGAAACCCTCGTCCTCGCCCACTGGACCTACGCCGGGGCCGGCAACACCCCCGGCGAGTCCATGCTCGCCGCCGCCGTCGCCCGCGAACTGCACGAACGCCACACCGCCGACCGCCAGGAGCTGCGCGCCCAACTCGCGCGAGAAGAGGGGGACGCCGCATGAACCGCCTGCTGACGGTCAAGGAAGCCGCCGAGCTGCTCGGTACCTGGGAGACCAGCAGGGAGCGATTCCCCCGCCGCCTGGTCGCCGAGCGACGCATCACCTTCGTCAAGGTCGGCCGCCACGTCCGCATCCCCGAGGACGCCCTCGCCGCTTACGTCGCCGAGCGCACCGTCCAGCCGGTCAGCCGGAGCCGTCGACTGCGGAGGGCCGCCTGATGGCCAACGCCAAGGGAAGCCGCCGGCGCTTCGGGTCGCTCCGTCAGCTGCCTTCCGGGCGCTGGCAGATCCGCTACCCGGACCCGGTCACCGGGCTGACGCGCAAGGGTGAGGAGACCTACCCGACCAAGACCGATGCCGAGATCGCGCTCACGCTCATCGAGGCGGACATCAAGCGCGACAAGTGGACCGACCCCGACGCCGGAAAGGCCAAGCTCGGCGACTTCGCCGCCACCTGGCTGCGGGACCGCAAGCTGGAGGAGAGCACCCGCGAGCGGTACGCCATCACGCTCCGCCAGTACATCCAGCCCGGCCTGGGCCACCGGACGCTCGCCGAGATCACCCCGGCGCGGGTGCGCTCCTGGCGGTCCGCGCTGCTGGAGGGCGGGGTCGGCGAACCCTCGGTGGTCAAGGCGTACCAACTGCTGCGGGCCATCATGAACACCGCCCTCGACGACGAGTTGATCCAGCGCAACCCGTGCCGGATCAAGGGGGCCGACACCTACGACGTGCCGGAGCTCCCCGTTCTCTCCGTGACCGAGGTGTTCGCCGTCGCCGAGGCGATCGGACCGCGCTGGCGGGCCCTGGTCCTGCTGACCGCCTTCACCACGCTCCGCTTCGGCGAGCTGGCCGCGCTCCGCCGGCGGGACGTCGACCTCGCGAACCGGCTCGTCCGGGTGCAGCGCAACCAGGCGGAGCTGAACAGCGGGCGGCTGTACGACAAGGCGCCGAAGAGCCGCGCGGGCTTCCGGCCGGTGGCCTTCCCCGCCGAGATCGCCGACGACCTGGCCTACCACCTCGACCAATACGCCGGCCCCGGCCCGGACGGGCATCTGTTCATCGGCCCCCGCGGCGGCAAGCTCCGCCGGAGCAACTTCCGGGACGACTGGATCCGAGCCCGCACCGCTGCCGGGGTGAGTGAGGATGCCCACTTCCACGACCTCCGCCACACCGGCAACACGCTCGCCTCGCAGAACGGAGCCAGCACCCGTGAGCTCATGACCAGGATGGGCCACAGCAGCACCCGGGCCGCGCTCATCTACCAGCACATGACCAGCGACCGGGACCGGGCCATCGCCGATCGGATGGGGGCCGCCGTCCGCCAGGCGCTCGGCGAGCAAGTAACGACGGCGTAGGAATCTAGCGCAGATGACACAGAGCGGGTAGCGCCAGAGAATCAACCGAGGGCCAGTTCATGAGGATCATGTCTCTGAACTGGCCCTTTGCGCTGCTGTGCGCGCCGCACACCAGGCATTATGACCATCTAACCTCGGACAGCCCATACACCATGCAATCCGCTCGTGGACTGTCATCGCTCATTCTCAGTCGGAGCCCTACAGAGAGGCACGATCCTGGCGCCACCTATTCGACATAAGGAGGTACTGATGTCGGTGCATGTGTGCCACAGCACAGTGGACGCGATCGAAGGACGTGTCGACCGGCACGGAGGTGCGGTCATTATCCGCAACTCGCTTGTTCGGTCCCTAGAGAGCATGGAACGTCTGAGGATGGTCCGTCTCAAGCAAGTCTTCGCCATGCTGTCCGCCCGCGGGCTGGACTGCTATCCCCGCATTCCTACGTTCTCCAACGAGTGGTGGAGCTTCTTGGTCTATCGTCGTGATCTCCTCACGGTCGACCTTGTGGCTGCGGCAAGCGAGGAAGCAACCAGGGCGGCCGTCGAATGCGTACTCAAGGCGCGAAGCAACTCCCCCTGGAGCTACACCGCGCCTAGCACAGTGGAGCTGCGCTCTGCGGTCAGGACTCTTGGTGAGAAGAAGCTGCCCCGAACCACATAGGTGGGCGTGGCGGGTCGGATCTGGCACGCCAGTGGCACGGGAAGAGTAGGGCCCCGCGAACGACCAAGGGCCAGTTCGGGAGGATCATGCCTCCGAACTGGCCCTTCTCCGCTGTGGGCGCGGACGGTTTCGAACCGCCGACATCTGCTTTGTAAGAGCAGCGCTCTACCGCTGAGCTACGCGCCCCCGGTCGTGTGGGCCCGGTTCGGGCGCACGACGAATGCTTAGGGTACCTGGTCCGGGGGGTGGTGTGGTGCAGGTGGTCGGGGGGTGGGGCGGGTGGGGTGCCGGTGGGGTGGGGTGATCGGGAAGAATGGGCGGTGGATCAGCGGTCGGAACAGGGAGCGCGCAGTGAGGGTGGCCGGCGGAGGCGGGCGGGGGCGGCGGTGGCCGGGGAGTGCGGTGGCCGAGGCGCTGGTGTTGCCGCTGGTCGTCGCGGGTGCGCTGGGGGCTGCGGGGGCGGCGTCGTTCGGAGCCGGCGGGGGCTGGTGGGGGCGGCGCGGCGGGGACGGCATGCGGGCGGACGCCCGGGCGGCGCGGGACGCGGCGCAGCAGGCGTTCTACGACGTGGACTCCACGCAGCGCGAGGTGCGGCTGGCCGTGGAGACGGTGCGCTCCGCCGGGGACGGCGCGACGGCCCGGCGGGCGGTGGCGGACTTCGAGGCGATCTCCGGCCGGGTCGACCAGGTGACCGTGAACTACCTGACCGCCCTCGACGCGCACGATCTGGACGCGGAGGACCTGGAGTCGGGGGCGGCGGCCCGGGCGAAGCACCAGCTGGACGACGTGAAGGGGCAGCTCGGGTCGGCGCTCGCGGAGCTGAACGACTTCCTGCGCAAGCTGCAGCCGGCGCTGGAGCGCGCCGAGCAGCAGCTGATGCGGGTGACCCCGGCGATCGAGCAGGCCAAGCGGGCGCTGCTGGGCGCCAGCAACGCGCTGGACGCCGCGCGCGGCGCGGGGCTGCGGGCGGACGAGCTGGCGGCCCGGCTGGCCGAGCTGGCGCCGGAGCTGGGGCGGCTGAACGAGGGCGTGGCGCAGCACGGTGTGCCGGGCACGCTGGAGCGGGCGGACCGGGTGCGCGAGCGCGCGGAGGCGATCGCCGCGGAGGCCGGGCAGCTGCCGGAGCGGGCCCGGGAGATCGACCGGCGGGTGGCCAGTCTGCGGACCAGGATCCAGGCGCTGGAGACCAAGGCCGGGACGGTGGAGCCGGCGCTGAGCGAGCTGCGCCGGCGGTTCACCGCCGCGTGCTGGCAGGACCTCCAGCGGGTGCCGGACCAGGTCGCGGAGACCGGGCGGGCCGCCGAGGGCAAGCTCGCCGAGGCCGCCCGGGCCCGGGACGAGCAGCGCTGGGCGGACGCCACGGGAGCGCTGGGCACGGTGCGCGCGCTGCTGGACACGGCGGACGGTGCGGTGGTGGCGGTGAACGACCGGCTGCGGCAGCTGAACGAGGTGCAGATCGACCCGCACAAGGAGGTCGAGCGGGCCCGGTTCGCCCTGCGGGACGCCCAGCGGCTCGCGATGGCCGGGCGGCACGCGCCGGATCCGCGGCACGCCGGGCCGCTGGACGCGGCGGTGGCCCGGCTGGACCGGGCGGTGGCGGAGCTGGAGGCGGCCGGGCGGCACCCGGACTACTGGCGGTTCCTGACCGAGCTGGCCGCGGTGCGGCAGACGGCGGCGGACGTGGTGGAGCTGATCCGCGGCGAGCTGGGTAGTGGCGCGCGGTAGCGGGCGGCGGGCAGCGGGACCGGCGACAGCGGGCGGTGGCCCGGATACGCTGGCGGACATGCCTCGTTACGACTTCCGCTGCCGCGCCTGTGGCGCCACCTTCGAGCTCCGCCGTCCGATGGCGCAGGCCAACGACCCCGCCGTCTGCCCGCAGGGCCACCAGGACACCGTGAAGCTGCTGTCGACCGTCGCCGTCACCGGTGCGGCCTCCGCCGGCGGCGCGCCGCAGCAGGCCCCGTCGGCCGGTGGCGGCGGCGGGGGGTGCTGCGGCGGCGGCTGCTGCGGCTAGGAGACCGTGACGTCGGCGGGCGCGGGCTCGGCGGCCCCGCCGCGCACGCGGGCCAGGAAGCGGCGGACGATCTCCTCGCCCGCCGCCACGCCCACCTCGTCGAGCGCGGTGACGCCGGGCGCCGTCCACCCGGTGTCGGCCAGTTCGCCGTGGCCGGGGCGCCAGGCGGCGTCGGCGGCGCGCAGCAGGTCGGCGTCGAGCAGCGAGTCCCCGGCGGCGAGCACGGTGGCCCCGCCCACCCGTCGCACGACCTCGGCCAGTGCCGCGCTCTTGCTGAGCGGGGCCGGCACGGCGTACACCTTGCGCCCCTGGAGCGAGACGGTCCAGCCGCGGTCGGCGCACCAGCCGGTGAGCTCGGCGAGCCAGCCCGCGGGCAGTTCGGCGCGCTCGACGACCAGGTAGGCGAACAGCTCGTCGGCGACCCGCCGCTTGTGGGTCCACTCGGGGTCGGCGCAGAGCGCCAGGTGCTCGACCACCTCGGCCAGCGGCGCCGCGCCGCCGGCCAGCCGGGCGGCCATCTCGTCCTGCCAGTCGGCGTCCGGCACACCGTCGACGAGCAGTCGCCCGCCGTTGGCGCAGATGGCGTACGGCGGGACCCAGCCGGGCGTCGGACCGGGCAGGTTGACCCGCTCGTACTGGGCCCGGGTGCGGGTGGTGGCGGGGACGAGCACGGCCTCGCGGGCGAGTTCGACGAGCAGCCCGGCGGCCTGCTCGGTCATGAACGACAGCGCCTTGCCGTCGTGCACCTCGACGGAGAGCAGGCGCGGCGCGAGCGGGTCCGGCACGTCGAGGGCGAGGGCGCGGTTGGAGTAGATCAGGGTGCGGTCGAGGTCGCTCGCGACGACGCAACGGTCCACGGCGCCGCCGTTCATGCCGCCGCTCAGGTAACCAGTCATCGGGGCTCAGGACTCCTTCACCAGGACGGCCGTGCCCGAGGCGCCGGTCGCCCCCCGGGTGTAGCGGGGGTGGATGAGGCCGACGCAGGAGTACGGCAGGTCGTCCACCTCCTCGACCGGGACCCCCCGCTGGGCGGCGAGCAGCCGGACGTGGTCGAGGTCGGCGCCCGCGCCGCGCCGGGCCAGCACCCGCCAGGGGACGCGGCGCAGCATGACCCGGGTGGTCTCGCCGACGCCGGGCTTGACGAGGTTGACGTCGTCGATGCCGAACTCGGTGCTGATCCGCTCGACGGCGGCCCAGCCGGCCCAGTCGGGGGTGCGCTCGGCGGCGTGCCCGGGGGCGAGGAAGCGCCCGGCCGCCGCGACGGCCTCGGCCCGGACGTCCGCGAAGTGGTCGGTGACGGTGTCCAGGAAGGCACCGGAGACGTCGGCGCCGGCCAGCTCGGTGTAGTGCTTGGCGCCGTGGAAGTCGTCCGGGCCGATCAGGCCGGCCCGCAGCACGGTGCGCGAGACCAGGCCGGAGACGGTCGAATTGAGGCAGGCGGAGGGGATCAGGAAGTCGTCCCGGGTGCCGAAGGTGGACACGCAGCGGCCGGGGTCGGCGAGGACGGCGAGGCCGGGGTCGAAGCCGGTGCCGGCGAGCGCCTCGGCGAGTTCCCGGGTGATCGCGCCCTTGCCGGTCCAGCCGTCGACGAACACCACGTCGGCGGCCCGGTGGTGGGCGTCCAGGTAGCGCAGGGCGACCGGGTCGATGCCGCGGCCGCGGACGATGGAGACGGCGTAGTGCGGGGCGTCGACCCCGTGCCCGGCGGCGAGCCAGCGGCGGATCAGGATGCCGACGGGCGTGCCGGCCCGGGCCAGCGAGGCGAGCACCAGGCCGGGGCCGCGTTCGCGCAGCAGGGTCTCGGCGACGGTGCCGACGGCGAGCGCGATCCGCCGGGCGGAGGCCCGCAGGGCCTGGTGGAACAGCTCCTGGTACTCGGGGCTGGGCTGGTACTCGACCGGCAGCGACTCGGCGTAGTGGGCGCCGCCGTTCTGCACGGCCTCCTCGCGCTCCTCGGTGGGCGCCTCCAGGGCGACACCGGAGAGGTCCTTGAGCAGCCAGGACACCTCGTCGGCGCGGTAGGAGGAGAACGCCGGGCCGTGGAGCGGGGCCGGCAGCGGCCCCGGGGCGGGCGCGGCCGGCGCCGCGGCCGCTGCCGGCGGCGCGGGGAGCGCACCGGGCCGGTGGGACGGCAGCACGGCGAGCACCACCCGGTCGGTGACCCGCCGCAGCCGGCCGATCAGGGCCCGCTCGCCCCGGTGCAGGGCCGGGGTGTCGGCGACGTCGTCGACCACCAGGACCACGGTCGCGAAGCGGCGGGCCGGGTCGGCGCCGGGGGCGACGTTGTAGACGTAGCGCTCGCGGGAGGAGTCGTCGGCCGGGTCGTCGTGGGCGGGGAAGGACAGCCGGGTGCGGATGGCGTAGCCGGGGTGGTCGACCGCGAGGACGGGCGAGCGGGTGGTGGTCGAGCTGTGGACGCGGTCGGCGCCGCCGGGGAGCCGTTCGGCGAGCGCGCCGGCCAACCGCAGCGGCGCGTACATCAGCTCCTCGAAGCCGAGCACCAGCACCCGCCCGCCGCCGGCGCCATCACCGTCGCCGCCGTCGCCGTCGCCACCATCACCGTCGCCGCCGTCGGCACCGCCGCCGTCGGGGCCGCCCCCGCCGTGGCCCTCGCCGATCGCCTCCGCCAGCTGCCCGGCGAGCGCCGGCAGCGCCGCCTCCAGCCGGGCCCGGTGCTCCGGGGTGAAGCCGTGCCGTCCGCCGTCGGGCAGCCCGGGCGGCCAGTCCAGGTCGACGCGCACCAGCGGCGCCTCCGGGCCGGCCGGCGGCTCGGGGGCCGGCCCGGCCTCGGCGATCAGCCGCCCGGCCCGGTCGAGGATGTCCGCGGGCAGCTCGACGCCGCCGTCGGCCAGCGCCACCAGGTCCAGCCGGACGCCGAGTTCGGCGGCGGTGTCGGCGAGCCGCCGCCGGTCGGCGGCGCCGCGCAGGTCGACCAGGGCGGCCACCACGTAGTGCTCGCGCGGGTGGCGGGCGTGCAGGGCGCGGATGGTGTTGAGCACGGTGGTGCCGGTGGAGAACTCGTCGTCCACCAGGACGAGCGGCCCGTCGCCGGCCAGCAGCCCGGGGTCCGCGGGCAGCAGCAGGTGGGAGGTGGCGTGCGAGTGCTCCTCCTCGAACCCGCCGAGCGGGGCGATCCCGGGCACCGGGCGGCGGGTGGAGTGCAGGTAGGGGGCGTCCAGCCCGTCGGCGACGCTGTGGCCGAGGCCGGTGGCGGTCTCCGCGTAGCCGAGGACGACGGCGCCGGAGAGGGCCCGCCCGCCGAGCGGGGCGAGCAGGTCGCGGACGAGGCGGCCGAGTTCGAGACCGGCGCCGTGCACCACGGCGGGGCGCTGCGGGACGTGCTTGCCGAGCACGGTGGAGACCAGCAGGTGGGCGCGCTTGCGGTTCTCCCGCAGGGCGAGGCCCACCAGTTCGGGGAGGCGCTCGGAGCCGGTCAGCACGACGCCGGCCCGCTCGGCCACCCAGCGGCCGGTCCACTCCCGCGTCCCGGGGCGCTCGTGCGCTCC
Organism: Kitasatospora sp. NPDC015120; assembly: GCF_043080305.1. NCBI lineage: Bacteria > Bacillati > Actinomycetota > Actinomycetes > Kitasatosporales > Streptomycetaceae > Kitasatospora > Kitasatospora sp. NPDC015120. The sequence goes on from NZ_JBIBVJ010000001.1 coordinate 510,402, forward strand.
GGGGCGCTGCTGCTCTGCTGCTGTCACGAAGGGTCCTGCTTTCGGTGGTGCGGTGCGGTGGGCACGGCCGGGGAGTCGGAGGTCGGGGGTAAGGGGCCGAGGGGTAAGGGGCCGAGGGGTAGGGGGCCGGGGGCGAAGGGCCGGCGGGCGAAGGGCCGGCGGCGGCTCAGCGGCAGAGGCAGGCCGCCAGCAGCTCCGCGAAGCTGACGTCCTCGCGGGCCACCCCGAACACCTCGGCGCGCAGCATCACCCGCTCCGCCCAGGCACGGTGCGGCTTGGCCTCGTTCATCTTGTTGGTGTACGCCGAGCGCAGCACCCCGCCCCCGCCGCGCTCCTGCTGGAGGATGTCGCGGGCGTCGCTGTACTCCTCGTGCGTGACGACGGAGAGCGCGTGCACCGCGGGCACATGGCTGGGGTGGATGCAGGTCTTGCCCAACAGGCCGTTGGCGCGGTCGAGTTCGATCTCGCGGATCAGCCCGTCGAGGTCGTGCTCGATGATCCGCCGGCGGACCGCCTCCCGGGAGGGCTCGGCCTCGGCGAACGGGGTGCGGCGCAACTGCGGCTTGAACATCCGCTCCTGCACCGGGAAGTACTCCCAGACCGGGCCGGTGACGGTGAAGCCGGTGCCGTCGGCGCGGCCGAGCACATTGACCACGTCGCCGATCACCGAGGCGACCAGGGCGACGTCGTAGGCGGTGAGGTCGGGCGAGCGGCGCAGGCCGTAGGCGGAGCACAGGTCGGTGACGCCGAGGCGGACGGCGAGGACGCGCTCGCGGTGCTTGTCGAGCAGCCGGGCTATGCCGAACAGCTGCTCGCGGCGGGTCTCCAGGTGGGCGAGCTCGGGGGACTCCAGGACGGGCATGGCGAAGAGCCGGTGCCCGGTGGCGGCCTCGGCCGCGGCGAGCGCCTCCAGGAAGTCCCCGCCGGTCTCCTCGGTGAACTTGGGCAGCACGAAGCCGGTGATCACCCCGATCGCCGGTCCGAGCCGCTCGGCGAGGTCGGTGAGCTGGGCGGCCGTCCGCACTCTGATGAAGAGGAGGGGAAGATCCTGTGTGCAACCGGTGGAGGCCCCGGCCTCGCCGCCACCCTCCGTGACCTCGGCCCACAGCTCGCCGAGCCGGGCCACCAGGTTGGCCTCGGCGTCCGGCACCTCGTGGTCGGCGATGGCGTCCTCCAGGCAGAGGACCATCGAGACGACCCCCTGGGCGGCCTGCTTGCGGATGTCCGCGCGCAGGGTGGGCCGGGTGGCCGGGCTGTAGAGCGTGGCGCCCAGCGCGGTCGCCAGCACGGCCGGGTCGTCGTCCGGGGCGAACTCCCCCGGCGCCGCGAGAAAGAGCCGGTCGCGGACGTCGTCCGCGAGGTGGCCGAAGTGGCGCAAGGTGCTCTCCTCAGGAGTTCGGCCGCCGGTCCGGCGGTGGCGGGGAGGGACGGGTGACGCGCCCCGGTGCTGCACCCGGTTCAACCCGCGCGACGGCCGCGGTGGTTCCCGGCCCGGTTCCGCCGGTCACCGTCGACCGGTCCCCGGAGTCCCCCGCCCGCCCATCGTACGGACGGCTCCGGGCGCACGCCGGTTCCGCAATGGCGAATTCTCGGAAGGTTACCCTCCACTTCACAAACCGCAAGCGTTGGCAAAGTCCCACCCCGACGCCTCCCCCGGTCACGTTGTCCGAAGGGGTGGCGAACAGGCAGGATGGTCGGCTATGACGCACGTGATGGCCAAGGGCGCCAACATCGCACTGCCGGTGGCGGCGGTCCGCGCCGTGCTGCGCTGGAGCGCCACGCCCGGTGCGCCGGACGTGGACGCCTCCGCCCTGCTGCTCGGTCCGGGCGGCAAGGTTCGTTCGGATGCCGACTTCGTCTTCTACAACCAGCCGCGCCACCCCTCCGGCCTGGTGCGCCACCTGCCCAAGCAGCAGACCGCCGACGGCGGCGAGATCACCGACACCGTCGAGGCCGAGCTCGGCAAGCTGCCGGCCGACGTCGACCGGGTGGTGCTGGCCGGCTCCTCCGAGGGCGGCTCGTTCCGCGCGGTGGGCGGGCTGCGCCTGCAGCTCTTCGACGCCGCGGCCGGCGAGGGGGCACCGGCCCTGGCCGAGTTCGCGATGGCCGACGGGGACGAGGTCACCGCGCTGGTCGCGGGCGAGCTCTACCGCCGGGCGGGCGCCTGGAAGTTCCGGGCCGTCGGCCAGGGCTACGCGTCCGGGCTGATCGGGCTGGCCACCGACTTCGGCATCACCGTCGAGGACGAGGGCGACGCGGGCGCCCCGTCCGCCCCGGCCCCCGCCGGGCCGACCGCCGCCCCGGCCACCGACCCGCGGACCGCGCTGCCCGACCCGCGGCCGGCCGGCCGGCCCGAGCCGGGCACCTTCACCCTGGCCCCGGCCGTCCCGCAGCCGCAGGCCGCCGCCCGCACCGCCCCGGCCCCGTCCGGCGTCCCGGCCAGCACGCCCCCGCCGCCGCCCAACCCGCCCACGGTGCCGCCGAACGTCCCGCCGGCCCCGGCCGCGCCGCCGGCCCGGCAGCCCGGCTACGGCTACCCGCCGCCCGCCACCGCGCCCCACGGCCCGCAGCAGGGCGGCTACGGCTACCCGCCGCAGGCCCCGCCGGCCCCGCAGCAGCAGGGCGGCTACGGCTATCCCCAGCAGCAGCCCCCGGCCCCCGCCCCGGCCCAGGGCTACGGCCATCCCCCGCAGCAGGCACCCCAGCAGGCATCCCGGCAGGCCCCGCAGCAGGGCGGCTACGGCTACCCCGGGCCGGCCACCGCGCCCCCGGCGCCGCAGCCGGCGCCCGCCGCCGAGGAGTTCGCCCTGCCCCCGCAGGGCCCGCAGTTCCAGCCCCGCTGAGCCGCCGCCCGGCCCGGTGGTCCGCCGGGCCGGGGCTCACTGCGGCTTGTACCCCCGCTGCCACTGCATCCCGAAGCCGTACAGCCGGTCGATGTCCGACTGGAACCCGTTCACGTAGCGCACCTCGCGCCGCACCGTGAGCATGTTGTCCCCGGCGTTCTCGATCAGCACCACCGCACAGGACCGCGCCGCCGGGGCCCGCTCCTCCAGCTTGACCTCGATCCGCGGCCCGGACTGCGGCACGATCGTCACCACCGCGTTGGTCTGCTCGAAGGCGGGCGTGCCGTCGTAGATGTACACGAACACCAGCAGCCGCTTGAACTGGTCCTTCTTCTCCAGGTTGATGTACATCGTCTCGCCGGACGGCGCGCCGTACTGGTCGTCGCCGCTGAGCTTGACGTACGGCGCGTGCTGGAGGTCCCCGAGGAAGCCGCCCAGCGGCTGCACCACCCCCCGCTTGCCGTCCGCCAGCTCGTACATGCAGGCCAGGTCGAGGTCCACGTTGACCTGCGCGTTCTGGGAGGAGTCCGGCTCCATCGGGCGCAGGATCCGCGGGTTGAAGAACCGTCGCACGGCGTCCCCCGGGGAGGTGCGCGGCGCCCCGGTCCGGGTGGTCCAGTGCAGGTTGACGTAGAGGTAGCCGGTGGTCGCCGCCGCGCCGGTGATCGCGTGCTGCGGGGACGACTTGGTCAGGGTGACCTTGAACTGGCCACCCGTGTCGAGGGTGTTCCGTTCGCCGCGCAGGTACTCCCAAATCGAGGCCATGCCGTCCTCCCCCAGCCCCGCCAGTCGCTCTGACGGTCCGCCGCTCCATGATCGGGCATCAACCCGCCCGCCGGGTACCCGAACTCCCCTACCCACCGCCGCCCCGCGGACACCGGCCGGACACCGGCGGGTCGATTGGCGGGGCGAAGCTCACCTCCCGTACCATGCGGCCACTTCGGACGCGATATCGTCTAGCCGCACAGGTGTCCCGCGCGCCCCCTGTCCGGGCGCGCCGGGCCACCCGTCCGACCACGACGCTTCGTCAGGCCCGGTCCCGGGGACGGATCCTGACCACCGTGTCGCACTGTGACCTGTCCCCTGCGGAAACCCGAGGCCCGACCCGCAATGAACCTGACCTCCATACAGCTGGTCTGGACCGTCATCGGCGGCGCAGCCCTGCTGTTCACCGCCATCCTGGTGGCGACGCTGCGCTTCAAGAACAACAACCGGAAGCAGGACTCCGGCGACTCCTGGGAGCGTAGCGAGGAGCGCCGCCGGCGCAAGGAGATGATCTACGGGATCTCCTCCTACGTGCTGCTGTTCTGCTGCGCCGGCGTCGCGGCCGCGCTCTCCTTCCACGGCCTGGTCGGCTTCGGCAAGGAGAACCTCGGCCTGTCGAACGGCTGGGAGTACCTGGTGCCGTTCGGCCTGGACGGCGCGGCGATGTTCTGCTCCGTGCTCGCGGTGCGCGAGGCCAGCCACGGTGACGCGGCGCTCGGCTCGCGCCTGCTGGTCTGGGTCTTCGCGATCGCCTCGGCCTGGTTCAACTGGGTGCACGCCCCGCGCGGCATCTCGCACGACGGCGCCCCGGAGTTCTTCTCCGGCATGTCGATCTCGGCCGCGATCCTCTTCGACCGCGCGCTGAAGCAGACCCGCAAGGCCGCCCTGCGCGAGCAGGGCCTGGTGCCCCGCCCGCTGCCGCAGATCCGCATCGTCCGCTGGCTGCGCGCGCCCCGCGAGACCTACGCCGCCTGGTCGCTGATGCTGCTGGAGAACGTCCGCAGCCTGGACGAGGCGGTCGAGGAGGTGCGCGAGGAGCGCCAGGCCAAGCTGGACGCCAAGGTGCGCGCCCGCAGTGCCGACCGCCGCGAGCGCGCCGAGCTGAAGGCCATCTCCCGGCAGTCCGGCGGCATGCTCTCGCGCAACCGCGCCGGCCGCCAGGTGCCCGCCCTCGCCGCCGCCGGAGACGGCCCGAGCGCTACGGAGCCTGCCCTAGCCGCCGAGGCGGACGCCTTCACCACCACGACCGTGGCACCGGCCCCGCCGGCCCCGGAGACCGGCCGCCGCCCGCGCAGCGCCACCGCCTCCTCGGCCTCCGCGTCGTCCTACCGCAGCAGCTCGACCATCGACCTGACGCCGGACGACGACACCCTGTCGATGCCCAAGCTGGACTCGCTGGAGCGCAAGCTGCGCGCCATCGAGCAGCAGCTCGGCTGAGCATCCGCCCCGTACGACGCCGAACGGCCGTTCCCCACTCGGGAGGAACGGCCGTTCGGCGTCGTGGCGGGTGCCGCGGGGCTACTGGGCGCTGCCCACCAGCTCCCGGTCCCCGTCGCCGTCCCCGCCGGTGCCCTCGCGCCGGTTGCGCAGGATCGACGAGCCGAGGGCGAGGCCGATGAAGGCGACGCCGATCAGGCCGGTGACGATCTCCGGGATGTGGTGCTTGATGCCCACCAGCAGGATCACCGCGAGCGCGCCGATCGCGTAGTGGGCGCCGTGCTCCAGGTAGACGTAGTCGTCCAGGGTGCCCTTGCGGACCAGGAAGACGGTCAGCGAGCGGATGTACATCGCGCCGATGCCGAGGCCCAGGGTGATCTGGAAGATGTCGCTGGAGATCGCGAACGCGCCGACCACGCCGTCGAAGGAGAACGAGGCGTCCAGCACCTCCAGGTACATGAAGAGGAAGAACGCGGCCTTGCCGCCGACCTGGACGATCGACTTGCCCGCCTTCTCGGCCTCCTCCTCCTTCTCGGCCTCCTCCTCCAGGCCCGACTCGAAGACCGAGGCGAGGCCGTTGACGCTGAGGTAGGTGACGATGCCGAGCACACCGGCGAGGAGCACCGTCTCGGCGTGCTCACCGGCGAAGAAGTTGGACGCCAGCAGCAGGGTGACCAGGGCGACGACGGTGGAGAAGGCCTCCAGCTTGCCGACCTTCTCCAGCGGGCGCTCGATCCAGGCCAGCCAGTTGTAGTCCTTCTCCTCGAAGATGAAGTCGAGGAAGATCATCAGCAGGAAGACACCGCCGAAGGCGGCGATGGCCGGGTTGGCCTGCTCCAGGTACTGGCCGTAGGTGAGGCCCTCGTACGTCTTGTCGCTGTGGATCGCGAGGTCGATGACCGTCGCCGGGTTGAGGTGCGCGGTGAGGCCGACGACCAGCAGCGGGAAGATCAGCCGCATACCGAAGACGGCGATCAGCACGCCGACGGTCAGGAAGATCTTCTGCCAGTACGGGTTCATCCGCTTCAACACCGTGGCGTTGACCACCGCGTTGTCGAACGAGAGGGAGATCTCCAGGATGGAGAGGATCAGCACGATGCCGAATCCCTCGGCTCCCCAGAGCAGGCCGGCGGCGATCAGGCCGAGAACGGTGATCGCGAATGACCAGCCGAATGTGCGGAGGAACACGGGACTTGGTTACCTTTCGGGTTCATGGCGGGACGATCGTGACGATCGCGGCCTTTACTGTACGTTTACGCCGAAATCGAGAGCAATGCCCCGCAGACCCGAGGCGTAGCCCTGGCCGACCGCGCGGAACTTCCACTCGCCCGCGTACCGGTACAGCTCGCCGAAGATCATCGCGGTCTCGCTGGACGCGTCCTCGGTGAGGTCGTAGCGGGCGATCTCCTGGCCGTCCACCGAGTTGACCACCCGGATGTACGCGTTGCGGACCTGCCCGAAGTTCTGCGACCGGTTCTCGGCGTCGTAGATGGACACCGGGAAGACGACCTTGTCGACCTGCGCCGGCACCAGGTCCAGGTTGACCAGGACCACCTCGTCGTCGCCGTCGCCGTCACCGGTGAGGTTGTCACCGGTGTGCTCGACCGAGCCCTCGGGGCTCTTGAGGTTGTTGTAGAAGACGAAGTACTCGTCGCCCAGGACCCGGTTGTTCGAGCAGAGCAGCGCGCTGGCATCGAGGTCGAAGGGCGCACCGGTGGTGGACCGGGCGTCCCAGCCGAGACCGATCTGCACCTGCGTCAGGTTCGGCGCGGCCTTCGTCAGCGAGACGTTGCCGCCCTTGGCGAGCGTGACACTCATGGCTTGTCCTTCCTCCCTTGCCTCCCGGGGCGCATCTCAGGTCTATTCCCCCGCGGCCCCGCCCGGCCCCCGGGGACCGGCTGAACTTTCCTGAACTCACATCCTTCCAGTGCGCCGGGAACGACGGAACGGCCGGGGCGGCCGCCGACGCCCTCGCGTCCGCGGCCGCCCCGGCCGTTGGTACCGCTGCACCGGGCCGTCACCGGCCCCGCCCGACTCAGACGTTGACGCCGAAGTCCTGGGCGATGCCGCGCAGGCCGGAGGCGTAGCCCTGGCCGATCGCGCGGAACTTCCACTCGGCGCCGTTGCGGTACAGCTCGCCGAAGACCATCGCCGTCTCGGTGGAGGCGTCCTCGGTGAGGTCGTACCGGGCCAGCTCCTTGTTGTCCGACTGGTTCACCACGCGGATGAACGCGTTGCGGACCTGGCCGAAGTTCTGCGACCGGTTCTCGGCGTCGTAGATGGACACCGGGAAGACGATCTTCTGGACGTCGGCCGGCACGGTGGCCAGGTTGACCTTGATCTGCTCGTCGTCGCCCTCGCCCTCGCCGGTGAGGTTGTCACCGGTGTGCTCGACCGAGCCGTCGGGGCTCTTGAGGTTGTTGAAGAAGACGAAGTTGCCGTCCGAGCCGACCCTGCCCTCGGTGTTGCAGAGCAGGGCGCTGGCGTCCAGGTCGAAATCCGTGCCCGTGGTGGTGCGGACGTCCCAGCCGAGGCCGACCACCACGGCGGTCAGGCCGGGGGCTTCCTTGGTGAGCGAGACATTGCCGCCCTTGCTCAGGCTGACACCCACTGGTCCTCCAAGATTCGGGAGGCACTCCTCGGTGCCCCCGTGGTGCGGTCCGAGGCCCGACGGCGAACCGTGCCGGGCCTCTGACCAGCCAACGAGCCGATCGTAGTGCGGGGTTCCCGTCCGCGCCGGGGAACCGGCCCGACGCGGGCGGGGCGAGGTCCGCGGACGCCCGCGGACCCGGCTCAGAGCGCGCCGAGGGCCGCCAGGTACTCCTGCTCGTCCCGGGCGTCCGGCAGGCCGTTCACGACGCTCCAGCGGACCACGCCGGCCTTGTCGATCACGAAGGTGCCGCGGACGGCGCAGCCCTTCTCCTCGTCGAAGACGCCGTAGGCGCGGGAGACCTCGCCGTGCGGCCAGAAGTCGGAGAGCAGCGGGAACTCCAGGCCCTCCTGCTCGGCGAAGACGCGCTGGCTGAAGGGCGAGTCGTTGGAGACGCCGAGCACCTGCACCTCGTCGTTCTGCAGGCGCGGCAGCTCCTTCTGGATCGCGCAGACCTCACCGGTGCAGACACCGGTGAAGGCGAACGGGTAGAAGACCACGACGACGTTCTTGTCGCCCCGGAAGTCGGAGAGCCGGACCAGCTCGCCGTGCTGGTTCTTGAGCTCGAAGTCCGGAGCCTCGGTGCCGATCTCGATGGCCATGCGGGGACCTTTCCCACTCGACGCGACTGGGCCGCGCGGGTGGCGCGGCGAGCGCCATCCTCGCATTCGCCGGGGCCCGCTGGGCCGGACGGGTGAGGGCTGCGCCGTCCGGGACCACCGCTTTCGCCCTGGGCGAACGGTTCGGCCGTCCGGGGCGGCCGGCGGGCCGGACGGGGCGTGGCGGACGAAGCGGGGCGGCCGGCGGACGCGGCGGCCCGCGGACACGGCCGGCGGGCGGAGCGGGCGGAGCGGGCGGGAAAACGACCGGGCCCCGCCGGAGGATGCTCCGGCGGGGCCCGGTGAGGCCCGTCAGGCGGCGCTCAGCGCTTGGACTGCTTGGCGGTCGACTTGGTCGCCAGGCGGGTCGCGGCCCAGTCCTTGGCGATCGCGATCGAGCTGGTCTGGGAGAGCCCGGCGGTCTTCGCGGCGTCGGCGATGTCCGAGGCCTCGATGTGGCCGTCCCGGCCGGTCTTGGGCGTCAGCAGCCAGATCAGGCCGCCCTCGGCCAGGTACTCCAGGGCGTCGACGAGGGCGTCGGTGAGGTCCCCGTCGTCGTCGCGGTGCCACAGCAGGACGGCGTCGGCGACGTCGTCGTAGTCCTCGTCGACGAGATCCGTCCCGGTGATCTCCTCGATGCCCTCGCGGAGGTCCTGGTCAGTGTCTTCGTCGTACCCCAGCTCCTGGATGATCTGGCCCTCTTCGAAGCCGAGACGGTTCGCCGGGTTGGACTTGTCCGCGGGGTCCGCGGTCGCGCTCACGGGAATAACCTCCAGTATTCGGCTCGGCGTCCATGCCGAGGCTGTGGCCGTAGTCCACACGGGCGCGGCGGTTCGCGCAAGTACCCGACCCCCGATCCCCTCCAAAGGTTGACGTGTCGCGCCGGGACACGCCGGGCGACGTGTCGGGAATCACACCGATTTGCCCTTCTCTGCATGGGACAAGGATGCTTCGGGGGGTCCTGGTCCACAGGCCGTACGCACGCCCGAGATGCGAACGGCATTCGGGTCCGCGCGTGCGCGGGCGTAGAGTCTCCTGTTGGCCCTCACCCCACCCGTCCGCCATCGGACGGAAGGGAAACCAGGTCGGACCACCTCTGTTCGTAACACCCGGGGGTGCGCAGCCCGGACGATGCTGTCCGGACCGCACATCACCAGACCGCTCCTTCTGTCAGGGAGAGCGGTTACCGATCGGTAGAGATGACGGATCTCCGAGCGCGGTAGCACGATGGAGGCGGCGCGACACACCTCAGTTTCGACCGACAGTGAAGGAACAGCGTGGCTTCCGGATCCGATCGCAACCCGATCATCATTGGCGGCCTTCCGAGTCAGGTCCCGGACTTCGATCCCGAGGAGACCGCGGAATGGCTGGAGTCGCTCGATGCGGCCATCGACGAGCGGGGGCGTGAGCGTGCCCGTTACCTGATGCTGCGGCTGATCGAGCGCGCCCGCGAGAAGCGTGTCGCCGTGCCCGAGATGCGCAGCACGGACTACGTCAACACCATCGCCACCAAGGACGAGCCGTTCTTCCCCGGCAACGAGGAGATCGAGCGCAAGATCCTCAACGCGACCCGGTGGAACGCCGCGGTGATGGTCTCCCGGGCGCAGCGCCCGGGCATCGGCGTGGGTGGCCACATCGCCACCTTCGCCTCCTCGGCGTCGCTCTACGACGTCGGCTTCAACTACTTCTTCCGCGGCAAGGACGCCGAGGGCGAGTCCGGCGACCAGATCTTCTTCCAGGGCCACGCCTCCCCCGGCATCTACGCCCGCGCCTTCCTGCTGGACCGGCTCACCGAGCAGCAGCTCGACGCCTTCCGCCAGGAGAAGTCGAAGGCGCCGTACGGCCTCTCCAGCTACCCGCACCCGCGGCTGATGCCGGACTTCTGGGAGTTCCCGACCGTCTCGATGGGCCTCGGCCCGCTCGGCGCGATCTACCAGGCCCGGATGAACCGCTACCTGGAGCACCGCGGTATCAAGGACACCTCCGACTCGCACGTCTACGCCTTCCTCGGCGACGGCGAGATGGACGAGCCCGAGTCGCTCGGCCAGCTGTCCCTGGCCGCCCGCGAGGGCCTGGACAACCTGACCTTCGTGGTCAACTGCAACCTGCAGCGCCTCGACGGCCCGGTCCGCGGCAACGGCAAGATCATCCAGGAGCTGGAGTCGCAGTTCCGCGGCGCCGGCTGGAACGTGATCAAGCTGGTCTGGGACCGCAGCTGGGACCCGCTGCTCGCGCAGGACCGCGACGGCGTCCTGGTGAACAAGCTGAACACCACGGTGGACGGCCAGTTCCAGACCTACGCCACCGAGTCCGGCGCGTACATCCGCGAGAACTTCTTCGGCGGCGACCTGCGGCTGCGCAAGATGGTCGAGTCGATGACCGACCAGCAGATCCAGCACCTGGGCCGCGGCGGCCACGACCACCGCAAGATCTACGCGGCGTTCAAGGCGGCCCGCGAGCACAAGGGCCAGCCGACCGTCATCCTGGCGCAGACCGTCAAGGGCTGGACCCTGGGCCCCAACTTCGAGGGCCGCAACGCCACGCACCAGATGAAGAAGCTGACGGTCGAGGACCTGAAGCGCTTCCGCGACCGGCTCCACCTGCCGATCACCGACAAGCAGCTTGAGGAGGGCTACCCGCCCTACTACCACCCGGGCCGCAACTCGGAGGAGATCCAGTACATGCACGACCGGCGCCAGGAGCTGGGCGGCTACGTGCCGACCCGCAAGGTGCGGCCGCGCAAGCTGGAGCTCCCGGGCGACGACGCCTACAAGGCGGTCAAGAAGGGCTCCGGCAACCAGACCATCGCCACCACCATGGCGTTCGTCCGGCTGCTCAAGGACCTCATGCGGGACAAGGGCATCGGCAACCGCTTCGTGCCGATCGCGCCCGACGAGTACCGCACCTTCGGCATGGACTCGCTGTTCCCGTCGGCGAAGATCTACAACCCGCTCGGCCAGACCTACGAGTCGGTCGACCGCGAGCTGCTGCTGGCGTACAAGGAGTCCCCCACCGGCCAGATGCTGCACGACGGTATCTCCGAGGCCGGCTGCACCGCCTCGCTGATCGCCGCCGGCTCGGCCTACGCCACCCACGGCGAGCCGCTGATCCCGGTGTACGTCTTCTACTCGATGTTCGGGTTCCAGCGCACCGGCGACCAGTTCTGGCAGATGGCCGACCAGCTGGCCCGCGGCTTCGTGCTCGGCGCCACCGCCGGCCGCACCACGCTGACCGGTGAGGGCCTGCAGCACGCCGACGGCCACTCGCACCTGCTGGCCTCGACCAACCCGGGCGTCGTCGCGTACGACCCCGCGTACGGCTTCGAGATCGCGCACATCGTCCAGGACGGCCTGCGGCGGATGTACGGCTCCAGCGAGGAGCACCCGAACGGCGAGGACGTGTTCTACTACCTCACCGTCTACAACGAGCCCATCAAGATGCCGGCCGAGCCCGAGAACGTGGACGTCGAGGGCATTCTCAAGGGCCTGTACAAGTACGCGGCCGGCACCGCGGGCCAGATCCCGGCGCAGATCCTCGCCTCCGGCGTGGCCGTGCCGTGGGCCCTGGAGGCCCAGCGGATCCTGGCCGAGGAGTGGAACGTCAAGGCCGACGTCTGGTCCGCGACCTCCTGGAACGAGCTGCGCCGCGACGCGGTGGAGGCCGAGGAGTTCAACCTGCTGCACCCCGAGGAGCAGCAGCGCGTCCCGTACGTGACCGGCAAGCTCCAGGGCTCCGAGGGCCCGTTCGTCGCGGTGTCCGACTGGATGCGCGCGGTGCCGGACCAGATCGCCCGCTGGGTGCCGGGCCAGTGGCAGTCGCTGGGCGCCGACGGGTTCGGCTTCGCCGACACCCGTGGTGCGGCCCGCCGCTTCTTCCACATCGACGCGCAGTCCGTCGTGCTGGCCGTGCTCACCGAGCTGGCCAAGCAGGGCAAGATCGAGCGCAGCGCGCTGAAGGACGCGATCGACCGCTACCAGCTGCTCGACGTGGCGGCGGCCGACCCGGGCGCCGCGGGCGGCGACGCCTGAGCCGTTGACCGGTGGTCCTGAGGGGCCGGTCCTCCCGACACGTGCGGGAGGGCCGGCCCCTCGGCCGTTCCCCGGCCGTGACTCCGGTCACAGCCGCTTGAACCTCACACCGGTGTCAGCTCCTAGGCTCGTCCCGACGAACCGGACCGCCGAGGAGGGTCACCGAGATGAACACCGCCCACCCCCAGCCCGCCGACGGCGGGAACCCCGACAATCGCGCCGTGATCGCCGAGTTCCGGGCGGCCGGGGGCGTGGTCGGCGGCGGCTTCGCCGGCAAGGACCTGCTGCTGCTCACCACCCGCGGCCGGCGCAGCGGCGAGTCCCGCACCACCCCGCTGGTCTACCTGCGGGACGGCGGGCGGGTGATCGTCTTCGCGCTGAACGGCGGCGCACCGGCCGACCCGGCCTGGTACCGCAACCTCGTCGAGGCCCCCGAGGTCACCGTCGAGCTCGGCCCGGACGTCTTCGCCGCGCACGCCGTGCCGCTCGACCCGGCCGAGCACGAGGGCCTCTGGGCCCGGCAGATCGAGGCCGAGCCGCTGTTCGCCGAATTCCGCGCCCGAACCACCCGGGTCGTCCCGCTGGTGGAGCTGCGCCCGGCGGGTCGGGCGAGGTCGGTGCCAATTCCCTCTTAACCTTCCCGAGAGTCACGCTTAAGGTGTCCTTCCAGGGGGCGAGGGGAGGGGGCCGGTATCGTGCGCGCACCGAGGACGGGGGCCTTCCCCCTGGCATTGCTGGTCGGAGTGACGACCGGCGCCCTGCTGTCCCAGCTGCTGCCCGCTCCGGAGGAGCTCGGCGGGCCCGCGGTGTCCCTGCCGGCCGCCCCGGACCGGGGCCTGGCCGACCTGCTGCCGGGACCGGCGCCCGCCCCGGGCGGCTCGCCCGCTCCGGCCGCTCCCGCCGACCCCTCCCACCCCGCCGGGGCCGGGGATCCCGGCGGGGCCGGGGCCGGCGCACCGGGCGCGCCCGCGCAGCCGGGGGCGGCGACGGCCGGGGATCCGGCCGGGTCCGCGCCGTCCGGCGGCGAGCCGACCGCACCGGCCGCTCCCCGGGACCGGCCCTCGCCCGGCAAGGGACCGGCCCTCGGGCTGGTCTCCGCCGAGGTGCAGCCGTCCGCACCCCCGACGACCTCCCCGGCCGCGCCGGTCCCCCCGGTCGCCCCGGCCCGCCCGACGGTCCCCGTCTCCCCGCTCGCGCCGCCCGCCGGTCCGGCCGGCGGCGGCGCACCGGCGGCCACCGGGACCCCGGCGCCCGAGCCCTCCCGGACGGCTCCCGCGCCGCCGCCCTCCCCGGCGCCCGGCGGGGGCAGCCACTTCGGCCCGACCCAGGTGCAGCCCTCTCCCACGCCGTCGGCGACGCTCTCCGACGAGGAGTACTGGCAGCGGGCCGAGCAGTGCTGGGCCGCCGCCGAGACCGACCCGACGCTGAACTGCCCGACCTCCTGACCACGGCCGGAGCGGGAGGCGCACCCATGACCGCTGGGCCCCGGGACGGGTCCCGGGGCCCAGCGGCAGGCACCTCGCGCACCTCGGCGCGGCGCGGTGGGGGTCAGATGTGGACGGCGGGGCCGGCGTCCGTCGTGCCCCGGCGGGTGAGGAGGCCGAGCAGGGCGGCGGCGAAGGCGACCACCGAGGCGACCGCGAAGGCCAGCGACATGCCGCTGACGAAGGAGTCGTGGACGGCGCCGGCCATCGCGTCGGCCACCTGCTGCGGGGTGCCCGCCGGGGCGGGCGGGGCGAAGCCGAGCTGGGCGGCCTGGTTGAGGCCCTCGGCCTGCGCCGGGTCCACCGGCGGCAGGCCGGCGTCGGCCCACTTGCCGGGCAGCGTGTCGGTGACCCGGGCGGCCATCAGCGCGCCCAGCACGGCGGTGCCGAGGCTGCCGCCGACCTGCATCGCGGACTGCTGAAGACCGCCGGCGACGCCGGAGAGCTCCAGCGGCGCGTTGCCGACGATGACCTCGGTGGCGCCCACCATGACCGGGCTGATGCCCAGGCCCATCAGCACGAACCAGAGCGCCATCGCGCCGTTGCCGGAGCCGGCGTCCAGGGCGGACATGCCGAACATCGCGGCGGTGGTGATCAGCATGCCGGCCACGATCGGGATCCGCGGGCCCAGCTTGCCGATCGCGATCCCCGCCACCGGCGATCCGATGATCATCATGCCGGTCATCGGCAGCAGGTGGACGCCGGCCTGGACCGGCGACATGCCGTGCACGTTCTGCAGGTAGAAGGTGACGAAGAAGATCGCACCGAAGAACGAGAAGGCCATCAGCACCATCAGCAGGGTGCCGGCCGACAGCGGCAGCGAGCGGAACAGGCTGAGCGGGATCAGCGGCTCCCTGGCCACCCGCTGCCAGAACGCGAAGGCGGTCATCAGCACGACCGCGCCGCCCAGGAACAGCACCGTGGAGAGGTCGCCCCAGCCCCACTCGGGGGCCTTGATGATGCCGAAGACCAGCGCGAACATCGCCACCGAGAGCAGCACGATGCCGGGGACGTCGAAGGACTTGGCGGCCTTCTCGGCCCGCACGTCCCTGAGGATCCACAGACCGAGGGCCAGCGCGATCAGGCCGACCGGGATGTTGATGAAGAACACCGACTCCCAGTTGACGTGCTCGACCAGCAGACCGCCGACGATCGGGCCGGCCGCGGTGGAGGCGCCGATGACGCCGCCCCAGATGCCGATGGCCATGTTGAGCTTCTCGGCCGGGAAGGCCCCGCGCAGCAGGCCGAGCGCGGCCGGCTGCAGCAGCGCGCCGAACAGGCCTTGCAGGACGCGGAAGACGATCACCGTCTGGATGTTCCCGGCGAAGCCGATCGCCGCCGAGGTGACGGCGAAGCCGACCGCGCCGACCAGGAAGGTGTTCTTGTGGCCGAACCGGTCGCCGATCTTGCCGGCCGTGATCAGGAAGACCGCGAGGGCCAGCAGGTAGCCGCTGGTCACCCACTGGATCTCGGAGGGCGCGGCGTTGAGGTCGGCCTGGATGACCGGGTTGGCTATCGCGACGATCGTGCCGTCCAGGGCGACCATCATCACGCCGACGGCGACGGTGAGCAGGGTCAGCCAGGGGTGGCCCTGAAGGCTCCTCCGGCCCGGTGACGTGCCCGGCGGCGGCGTGTCCGCCGTGGGGCTCTTGGTGAGGGACTGGCTCATCTGGGCCCTCCGGGGGCTGGCATCGAGCGGACACGGAGATGGCGCCCCGGCCCACCCGTCCCCACGAGTGCCCGGCCCTGGGGCGCCACCCCGAGGAGATTATGTCAGTCAGTGACATTCGGCAAACTCTGACTTATGCGTCAGACTGCCATTTGTCAGATCGCTACAGTAGCCTCCACAGCCCCGCCCGCTCACCGCCCGGAAGGCCCGCACCATGGCCGCTCAGCCCGCTCCCCCCGCCCCCGCCCAGGAGCAGGGACTGCGCGCCCGGAAGAAGCAGCGCACCCGGGACGCCCTCATCGAGGCGGCCCACCGGCTCTTCCTCGGCCAGGGCTTCGCCCGCACCACCGTCGACGAGATCGCCGGCGCCGTCGACATCTCCCAGCGCACCTTCTTCCGCTACTTCGCCAACAAGGACGAGGTCGCCCTCGCCGTCCTCGCCGAGGCCGAGGACCACTTCATCCGGCAACTGCGGGCCCGCCCCGCAGCGGAGACCCCGCTCCAGGCGCTGCGCGCCGCGATCGTCGGCTCCTGGCGCGAGCACGGCGCCGGCCGGGACACCGGCCCCCGCTCGGTGACGGCGGCGCTGGAGCTGATCCGGATGATCGAGGACACCCCCACCCTGCTCGCCGCCCACCTGCGCCGGGTCACCGAGCAGGAACGGGTGCTGATCGGGATCATCGCCGAGCGCGAGGGCGTCGACCCGGCCGAGGACCTGCGGCCCGCCGTGCTCGCGGCGGCCTTCGGCGGCGTCCTGCGCGCGGCCCACCTGTCCTGGAGCGCCGACCAGGAGGACACCGGCCCGGAGGGCATGATCGCCCTGATCGACCGTCACTTCGACCAGCTCACCCCCGCGCTGGCCGGCCACTGGCGCGCGTAGTACCGGAGTACTACGCCGAAGTCCGGCCCCGAGGGGGACGCCGGCCGCACCGGCCCGCCCTAGGCTGGCCGGATGATCAAGCCACCCGCCGGGCCCGCCCGGGGCGGTCCGGTGCGCGCGCTGCTCGCCCCGCTCACCCGCCCGGCCGCCGACCACACCCCGCTGCTCGCCCAGTCCGCCCGCCGCTGGGTCCGGCTCCTGCCGTACGTCCTGGCCGCGGCCGCGATCGCCGCGCTGCTGCCGACCGGCATCCTCGTGCTGGTCAACGACTACGGGGTGGACGCGGGCCCGGCCGCCGCCCTCGCGGTGACCCAGACGGTGCCGCTGCTGCTCGCCGTCACCCGGCCGCTGCCCGCCTGGTGGATGACCGGCGGCGGCGCCCTGCTGACCGCGCTGCTGATCCTCGCCACCGGTGACGGCGCCGCCCCCGGCGGCGTCGACGGCCCCTGGCCGTGGCCGCCGCCGGGCCTGGTCTGCCACCTCCTGCTGATGCTGACGCTCGCCCTGCGCGAGGCCCGCCGCACCCTGGTCGCGGTCTGGCTGGTCACCGCCGCGGCGAGCCTGGCGCTCTCCGTCGTCGGCGTCACCGGCGGGTTCGGCGGCGACGACAGCCTGCTGGCCGTCGTGCTGACCGGTGCCGTCCTGGTGCTCGGCGGGGCGCTGCGCGAGCGCGCCGAGGCCCGCCGGCTGCTCGCCGAGCAGGAGCACATCAGCGAGGCCGAACGGGAGCGGCGCACCCTGCTGGAGGAGCGCGCCCGGATCGCCCGTGAACTGCACGACGTGGTCGCCCACCACATGTCGGTGATCGCCGTGCAGGCGGCCAGCGCGCCGTACCGGATCACCGGCGTCCCGGCCGAGGCCGCCGAGGAGTTCACCGCGATCGCCGGCACCGCGCGCGAGTCGCTGTCCGAGATGCGGCGGCTGCTGGGGGTGCTGCGCAGCGAGGAGTCGGGCGCCGAGAAGGCGCCGCAGCCGGGCGTCGGCCAGCTCGCCCAGCTGGTCGAGACGGTCCGCCGGGCGGGCGTGTCCACCGAGCTCACCGTCGCCGCGGAGCTGACGGACGACCGGCTGCCGCCGGCCGTCGGCCTCTCGGTCTACCGGATCGTCCAGGAGGCGCTGGCCAATGTGGTCCGGCACGCCCCCGGTGCCGCGGCCTGGGTCTCGCTGGCCGTCGCCGGGGAATCCCTGCTGGTCACCGTGGTCAACGCGGCCCCGCCGGTGCGCACCGAGTCGCTGGAGGCCTCGGCCGAGGGCACCGGCCACGGACTGGCCGGCATGCGCGAGCGGGTGCGGCTGCTGGACGGCCGGCTGGACACCGGGCCGCTGCCGGACGGCGGGTTCAAGGTGGCCGCCGTTCTGCCGCTCACCGGGCTGACGGATACTCGGTCGCAGGACAGCCGGCCGGGCGGGGCCGCACCGGGGGAACCGGGCGGGCCGCCCGCCGCACCGTAGGACGCCCCGGGGAGAGCACCGTATGACCATCCGCGTGATCATCGTCGACGACCAGGCGATGGTACGGGCCGGATTCGCCGCCCTGCTCAACGCGCAGAGCGACATCGACGTGGTGGGGGACGCCGCGGACGGCGCCCGGGCCCTGGAGGTGAGCGGCCTCGCCCATCCGGACGTCGTGCTGATGGACGTCCGGATGCCCGTCATGGACGGCCTGGAGGCGGCCCGCCGGCTGCTGGACCCGGCGGTGCCCGGCGCGCACCGCCCCAAGGTGCTGATGCTCACCACCTTCGACGTCGACGACTACGTCTACGACGCCCTGCGGGCCGGCGCCAGCGGCTTCCTGCTCAAGGACGCGCCCCCGGACGACCTCATCGCCGCCGTCCGGGTGGTCGCGGCCGGCGAGGCGCTGCTCGCCCCCTCGGTGACCCGGCGGCTGATCGAGGACTTCGCCCGCACCAGGCCGGCCAGGCGCCGTGACCCCGCGCTGCGGCTCAACGGGCTGACCCCGCGCGAGACGGAGGTCCTGGAACTCATCGCCCGCGGCCTGTCCAACCAGGAGATCGCCGCCCGGCTGGTCCTCGCCGAGCAGACCGTGAAGACCCACATCGGCCGGATCCTGGCCAAACTCGACCTGCGCGACCGCGCCCAGGCGGTGGTGATCGCCTACGAGTCCGGCCTGGTGACCCCGGGTCAGTGAGCCCGGCCCGCCGGTCCCGGTAGGGGTGTCCCCCGGGGGAAAGCCCCCTGATACCCGGGTACCACCCCGGGGTTGGCCCCGCGGTGTGATGTCCGCCGGGCCACCCGGTTCCTACCTTCCTCTCCATCGAAGCCGAACGGGCCATGGAGGGAACGGACATGACGAGGAACCGGATGGCGCGGGCGGTGGCCGCCGCCGCGCTGGCGCTGGCCGCCGCCCTGGGAGCCGGCGGCTGGGCCGCCGGCGGCGAGCGCGCGGTGACCGGGCCGCCGCCCGGAAGCGCCGCCTGGGTCGCCGACACCGTCCTCGGCGTGCCGCTGCCGGACCCCGCCACCGCCGCCCCCGCCGAGGTGGCCGCCTTCTTCGCCGGGCTGGCGCCCGCCGCCGCCGAGGACCTGGCCCACCGCCACCCGCTGGTGGTCGGCAACCTCGACGGCGCGCCGGTCGGCCTGCGCCACCGGGCCAACGCCCTGGCCATCGCCGCGGAGCGGGAGCGCGCCCTCGCCCGGGCCGCCGACCCGGCGCTCACCGCGCAGGACCGGGCCGCCGCCCGGGAGCGCGCGGAGCGCTACCGCACCCTGCTCGACGACGCCGCGCCCGGCGGGCCCCGCCGCTTCCTCGCCTTCGACCCGCGCGGCCGCGGCCAGGTCGCCGAGGTGTTCGGGGACCTGGCCGGCGCCCGGCGCACCGCCGTCGTCGTCCCCGGCTCCGACATCGACCTGCGCACCTTCGACCGCGCCGGCGACCCCTACGGCACCCCCGTCGGCATGGCCCGGGCGCTGTACGAGGCGACCGGCGGAGCCACCGCCGTGATCGCCTGGGCCGGCTACACCACCCCGGTCGGCCTCGGCCCGGACGCCGCCACCGAGACCCTCGCCGGCGCCGGCGCCGAGCGGCTGACCCGGCTGCTCGACGGACTCGCCGTCAGCACCCGGCCGGAGGCCCCGGCCACGGTGTTCTGCCACAGCTACGGCTCGGTGGTCTGCGGCCTGGCCCGGCCGGGCCCGCGGCAGTCCTCCGGTGTGGTGGTGCTCGGCTCGCCAGGCCTGGGCGTCGGCTCGGCCGCCGACCTCGACCCGGACGTCCCGCTCTGGGCCACCGCCCGCAACGGCTCCGACTGGATCGGCAACGTGCCGCACGTGCGCCTGTTCGGCCTCGGCCACGGCGCCGACCCGACCGATCCGGCCTTCGGCGCCCGCCCGCTGCCGTCCACCGGCTCGCACGGCCACACCGGCTACTTCGCCCCGGGCACCGCCTCGCTGGCCGCCTTCGCCGGCGTCGCCCTCGGCCACTGAGCCGGCCCCGCTCCCGCCCCGCCCCGCCTCGGGCACTCGCACTCGCACCCGCACCCGCACCCGCACCCGCGAACGGAGACCCCGTCATGCCCAGCTCCCTGCTCGCCCCGCTGCACCGTGCCGCCCGCCAGGTGGACGCCCGCACCCCCGAGAGCCGCGACCGCGCCCTGGACGGCCTGCGCGCCCTCGCCCTGCTCGCCGTCCCGGTCGGCCACTGGCTGCTCGGCGGCTTCGCCCGCTCCGCCGACGGCGCCCTGCACAACGCCAGCCCGCTCTCCTCCCCCGCCCTCGGCTTCTTCGCCCCGGTCAGCTGGGGGCTCCAGCTGCTGGGCGTGTTCTTCCTGGTCGGCGGCCACTCCGCGGTCCGCTCGCTGGAACGGGCCAGGGCCGGCGGGGTGGGGTACGGCGGCTGGCTGCGCGGCCGGGTGGTGCGGCTGCTGCGGCCGGTGCTCGGGGTGGCCGCCGTCTGGGCGCTGCTGATCCCGCTGCTGCCGCGCCTCGGCGTTCCCGCCGACACGGTGCGCACCGGTTCGACGCTGGTGGTGCAGCCGCTCTGGTACATCGCGGTCTACCTGGGCCTGACCGCGCTCACCCCGCTCTGCGCGGCCCTCGCCCGCCGCTGGGGCGGCTGGTCGGCGGGCGTGCTGCTCGCCGCGGTCGCCGTCGTCGATCTGCTGCGGTACGGGCCGTGGGCGGAGTCGGTGCCCTCCTGGGCCGGTCTGCTGAACATCCTGCCGGGCTGGCTGTTCGGCTATCAGCTGGGCGCGCTCTGGGCCGGGGGCCGGCTGGGCCGCCCGGCGGCGCGGCTGCTGCTGGTGGGCGGCGGGGCGCTGTTCGCGGTGCTGCTGCTGGTCTTCCACTACCCGGCGTCGATGGTCGGCGTGCCGGGCGCCGAGCGCACCAACTCCCACCCGCCGTCCCTGCTGGTGCTGGCGCTGGCGGCGGTGCAGTGCGGTGCGGCGGTGCTGCTGCGCGAGCGGCTCGGCCGTCTGCTGACCCGCCGTCCGCTGCTCTGGCTGCCGGTCGTGGTGGTGAACCTCTCGGCGATGACGATCTTCTGCTGGCACCAGAGCGCGATGCTCGCGGTCGCGGTGCCCGGCGCGGCCGCCTTCGGCGCGGTGCCGGGGCTGACGGTGGCTCCGGACTCGCTCGGCTGGGTCGGGATCCGGCTGGCGCTGCTGCCGCTGTTCGGTGCCGTGCTGATCGCGATCGGGTGGTTCGCCCGGCGCTTCGACGGCCCGTGGACGGGGCTCTCCCGGCCGGCCAGGGCGGTGGCCGGCGCGGGGGCGGCGTTCTTCGCCGCGTACGCGCTGGGCGTCGTCTGACGCACGCGGGCGCGCGGGGCTCGGGATGGGCGCGGACCGGCCGGGTCCGCGCCCATCGTGCGTCGCCCACCGTGCGTCGTCCACCGCGCGTCGTCCACCGCGCGTCGCCCCCGCCGGCCGCTCACCCGCTTGCGGCCCCCGCCGCCGCCGAACGCAGTGACTCCGCATGCGCACCGCAACCCACCGTGATGATCTGTTCGCTGTCGGCGACGACCGGGTGCTGCCCCGTCGGCCGTTCCCCTTCCGCCGCCCCGAGTCCCGCGCCGGGCGGCCCCGCTCCCGAGGAGATCCATGTCCCTGTCCCCGCCGCGGCCGGCCCGGCGCCTGCCGGCCGTGCTCGCCACCGCCGTGGTCTGCGCGCTGACCACCGGCACCGTCCTGTCGGCCGCCGCCCCCGTCCTCGCCCACGGTTCCGGCGGCCACGACGGCTCCGGCGCCACCGCCCCCCGGGTCGCCGACCCCCGGGTGCAGGCCGAGCTGCGCGACGACGAGGTCGCCGCGCTCGGCCAGGAGCACGCCGAGGAGCACGCCCGGATGCGCGCCGGCATCCGCGGCATCGGCGACTACCCGCAGACCACCCGCACCAACCGGCTGAACGCGCTGACGGAGTCCCAGGCCACCCACAACCGGGGCTTCGCCGCCGAGACCTTCGGGACGTTCAACCAGTACTTCCCCTCCCCCGACTTCGGCGACCACGTCGCGCTGCTGCCCACCGGCAAGGTGCTGCTCTTCTCCTTCGAGCGGATCGAGACCAACCCCGAGAAGGAGCCCGCCCCCACCCAGACCACCGGCACGGAGAACGCCGGCCGGGCCTTCCTCTGGGACCCGGCCCTCGGCTACGGCAAGGACGCGTACAAGCAGGTCACCCCGCCCGTGGTCAACATGCCCGACGGCCTGGACCAGCCCCGCCCGGCGCCGTTCTTCTGCGCCGGCCACTCCTTCCTGCCCAACGGCATGCTCGGCGTCTTCGGCGGCAACCTCGGCGGCAACGGCGGCACCGGCGCCAAGCTCTCGCTGATCTTCGACCCGTGGACCGAGACCTGGACCCGCAACCCCGACATGTCGGTCGGCCGCTGGTACCCCACGGTGGTGACCGGCGCGGACGGCCGCCAGCTGATCATGTCCGGCCAGTCCGAACTCGGCTGGGGCACCCCCACCGCGGTGGTCGAGCGCTTCCCCGCCAAGGACCGCCCGGTGCCCTCGCTCAAGACGGACACCCCCGTGAACACCCCGGTCGACCGGTTCAAGGCCGACGCCCCGTTCAGCCTGGACTACCCGCACCTGTTCTCGCTCAACGACGGCAACGTCTACGGCTTCGGCCGGCAGGCCGCCGAGCAGTGGAAGTTCGACCCGGTCGCGGAGTCCCGCAGCGACCTGCCCGCCCGCCCGGACGGCCGCAAGCGCAACTACGGCTCGGCCGTGCTGCTGCCCGGCGGCATCAACGGCCCGGACTCCGCGCTGATCCTCGGCGGCGACCGGGACAACCCCAGCACCCTGCGCTTTTCCAACGGCAGCTGGACCGCCGAGAAGTCCCGCGCCTTCGGCCGCACCCAGGACGACACCCTGCTGCTGCCCGACGGGCGGCTGATGACCGTCAACGGCGCCTACGACATCCGTGACTACGGCAACGGCCCGTACAACCCGAACGCCGACCTCAAGTACCGCCAGGTCGAGCTCCGCGACGACCAGGGCACCTGGAAGCTCGGCCCGGTCCAGCGGCTGCCGCGCGGCTACCACTCCAACGCCGTGGTGCTGCCGGACGGGCGCGTCATGGTCACCGGCGACGAGCTCCAGCAGCTCGCCAACAACCCGGACATCAACGGCACGGTGAGCGGCATCCCCGGCACCCAGGCCCCGGTCACCATGAACGGGACCATCGAGATCTACGAGCCGGCCTACCTCCACCAGGGCGACCGCCCCGTCCTCGACCGGGCCCCGAGCGCACCCGTCGGCTACAACCAGACCTTCCAGGTCACCACCACGACCCCGGGCCTGGTCTCGAAGGCGGTGCTGCTCGCGCCCACCACCTCCACCCACTCGGTCAACACCAGCCAGCGCCACCTCGACCTGCGGCTCAGCAGCCGGGCCGGCAACCGGCTGGAGTTCCAGGCCCCGCCGGACGCCAAGGCCGCCCCGCCCGGCTGGTACATGCTCTTCCTGCTCAACGACCGGGGCGTGCCCTCCGTCGCCAAGTGGATCCAGCTCACCGCCTGACCGCGCACCGAAAGGAACCACTCCCCCCATGGCAACGGATCTGAGACTGCGCGACAGCGAGGAGATCCAGGGCGACGTCCTGGCCGGCTTCAGGAAGGACAACGTCAGCGTCCTGTTCCTCAAGTTCGAGGACGCCGCCCGGGCCCGCGACTGGCTCCGGCAGCTCGCCCCGCAGATCGCCACCACCCGCGAGGTCGCCGCGTTCAACGAGGCGTTCAGCGAGGCCCGCAGGACCTCCGGCGGCGACGACCCCAAGACCCTCAGGGCGACCTGGCTCGGCGTCAGCTTCACCTACGAGGGCCTGCGGATGCTCTCCACCACCGACCCCTTCCCCCAGCCCCCGCCGGTCGGCAGCGGCCTGGAGGCGTTCAAGGAGGGCTCGGCCAGACGGGCCGGTGCGCTCGGCGACACCGGCGAGAACTCCCCGGAGAACTGGCTGTTCGGCAACGGCGGGGGCCAGCCGGTGCACGCCGTGCTGAAGCTCTCCGCGGACACCGAGCAGGACCTCCGGGCGGCCGTCGAGGCCCAGCGGATCGCCGCCGCCGAGTGCCGGGTGCTGATCGTCTACCAGCAGAACGCCCAGACCCTGCTCGGCAGCCGCCGCGGCAAGGAGCACTTCGGCTTCAAGGACGGCATCAGCGAGCCCGGCGTGCGGGGCTTCGACCGGCCCGACCCGAACCGGCCCGAGGAGGTCGAGGGCCACCCGGGCACCCGGATCGTCCCGGCCGGCGAGTTCGTCTGCGGGGAGGAGCCCGCCCCGGGCAGCTTCCGGGACTTCCCCGACTGGGCGCGCGCCGGGTCGTTCCAGGTCGTCCGCCGGCTCGCCCAGGACGTCCCCGGCTGGTGGTCGCAGGTCGCGGTCAAGCTGAGGGAGCTCAGGCTCGCCAAGGCCGTCCCGGACGACGCCACCACCGAGTGGCTGGCGGCCCGGCTGGTCGGCCGCTGGCGTTCCGGCGCGCCGGTCTGCCACTTCCAGGACCGGGACGTCCCGAACGACCCGGGCGCCGCGTCGGACAACGACTTCGACTTCCGGGACGACCTGGAGGGCCTGGTCACCCCGCTCTGGTCGCACCTGCGCAAGACCAGCCCGCGGGCCGGCCTCCGGGCGCCGGACCCCAGCCGCCCGCCGTTCGACGCCAAGGAGCTCGACGGACGGCGCATCATGCGCCGCGGCACACCGTACGGGGCGCCGTTCGACCCGGCCTCCGAGGGCCCGGGCGGCCCGGACGACCCGCGCGGGCTGCTGTTCATCTGCTACCAGGCCGACATCCAGCGGCAGTTCGAGTTCATCCAGGCCGACTGGATGGACCAGCCGGACTTCCCGCCCGGCCGCACCCCGGTGCCCGGCAAGGACCCGGTCGTCCTGGAGGCCCCCGACGTCGACTTCGAGAGCCGGGACTCCGACGGCACGGTCAAGCACACCCCGCTGAGCTTCGCCCAGTTCGTCCGCACCACCGGCTCGGTGTACGCCTTCATGCCGTCCCTCAGCACCCTGCGGGGGCTCGCCGACGGCCGGCTCGTCGGCCCCGGACAGGCGGGCCAGGGCGGCCAGGGCGGACAGGCGGGCCAGGGCGGCCAGGCGGGCCAGGGCGGCGGCCAGAGCCAGACCCAGGCCCAGCAGGGCGGCCAGACCACCGCCCCGGCCGGCCCGGCCTACCCGTGCGACGACCTGCTGGCCGTCCCCGACCAGTGGCGGCGCGGCGGCCAGAGCCAGTTCTGGGTCTGCCACGGCGGCCGGTACCGGAAGATCTCGGTCGCCGACGGCGCCGCCCACACCGACCGGACGGTCAAGGGCGACACCCCGCTGGGCGACCTCCCCTGCTTCCGGGGCATCGAGCGGATCGACTGCCTGCTGCCCGTGCCCGACCAGCAGGACCCCGGCGGCCGGAGCTGGTACTGGGTGTTCCACACCACCGGCGGCCGTCAGCAGTACCGGGCGGTCTCGATCACCGCCGGCACCGGGCACACCGGCACGGCGGAACGCCCGGACCGCGACCTCGCCCCCTGGCGCTCGCTGGCCGGCGTCGACCGGGTGGACTGCTTCCTGCCCGTGCCCGACCAGCAGCGGGTCGGCGGCAAGAGCTGGTACTGGGCGTTCCACACCACCGGCGGCCGTCAGCGCTACCGGCTGGTCTCGGTGGCCGACGGCGCCGCCCACACCGACGCGCTGGAGCGCTCCGACCGGGAGCTGTCCCAGTGGGGCTCGCTGAACGGCGTCGACCGGGTGGACTGCTTCCTGCCCGTGCCCGACGCCCAACGGACCGGCGGGAAGAGCGAGTACTGGGTGTTCCACGGGGACAGCTACCGCCGGATCTCGGTGGCCGACGGCAGCGGCCACCCGGACCGTCTGGTCTCCGGCCCGCGCTCCTGCTCGGCCTGGAACTCGCTGACCTGAACCCGGCCCCGGCCCGGCTCCGCGACCGCCCGGCCGCGGAGCCGGGCCGGTCCGCGCGCGAACGACCGGGACGCATCCCGGTCACTCCCCGTCCATGTGATCCATCCCACAGTTTGAGCCGGACTCAGCGCGCCTCCTGGCCCCTAGGCTTGCGCTGGGAAGTTGGCAGTCGTACCACCCTCCGGGCTCCCGTCCGGGATCGGTGACGGGACTCTCAGGGAGTTGAGGCGATGCGCCGTCGGCGGTGGAAGCATGTCCTGATCGGCGCCTTCGCGGGTGCCGCCGTCCTCGCCGACGCCGGCGCGGCCGCCGCCCAGGCCGCGGCCGCCACCGAGCAGTTGGCCATCTCCACCCCGCCGGCCGGCAGCGCCGCCTGGGTCGAGGACCACTCCTACGGACACGACCTGCCCGACCCGGCCACCACCGCGCCGGCCGCCGCCGCCGAGTTCTTCGCCCGGCTCGCCCCCGCCGAACTCGACCGGCTGGTCGAGGCCTATCCGCTGGTGGTCGGCAACTTCGACGGCGCCCCGACCGCCGTGCGCTACCGGGCCAACCGGATCGCCCTGGCCGCCGAGCGCGACCGCGCCCGGGCCCGCGCGGCCGACCGCGACCTCCCCCCGGAACAGCGCGCGCTCGCCGTCTCCCGGGCCAACGACGTGCAGAGCCTGCTCGCGCCCGGCCGCCAGATCCTCGCCTTCGACCCGCGCGGCCGCGGCCTGCTCACCGAGGTCTGGGGCGACCTCGGCGCCGCCGACCGGGTCGCGGTGCTCGTCCCCGGCTCCGACGCCGACCTCGGCCACTTCGACCAGGCCGTCGAACCGCTGCGCTCCCCCGCCGGAATGGCCCGGGCGCTGTACCAGGAGGAGCAGCGGCAGTCCCCGGGCACCCGCACCGCGGTGATCGCCTGGACCGGCTACGTCACCCCCTCCGGCCTCGGCCCCGACGCGGTGACCTCCCGGCTCGCCGACGTCGGCGCGCCCCGGCTGCGCCGGCTGCTCGCCGGGCTGAAGGAGACCACCCGGCCCGAGGCGCCGCCCGCGCTGTTCTGCCACTCCTACGGCTCGGTGGTCTGCGGCACCGCCGCGCCGGACATCCCCAGGGCGGCCGCCTCCCCGGCCGACACCACCGGGATCACCGACCTGGTCGTGTTCGGCTCCCCCGGCATGGGCGTGGAGAGCACCTCCGAACTCGGCGCCGGGGTGCACGTCTGGGCCACCCGCAACGAGACCGACTGGATCGGCAACGTGCCCTACCTGGAGGTCGGCGGGCTCGGCCACGGCGCCGACCCGACCTCGCTGGACTTCGGTTCCGAGCGGATCTCCTCGGCCCGTTCCTCCGGCCACAACGGCTACTTCGCCACCGGCACCGACAGCCTGCACAACTTCGCGGCCGTCGCCCTCGGCGCCTACCAGGACGTGCTGCGCCCCGCCCCGGAGGCCTGACGGCCCGTCAGCCGCGCGTCCTAGCGGGCGTCCTGGTACAGCCGGACGGCGTCCGCCGCGACCCGCCCCATCTCCCGGCGGGCGGCCGGCGGCGAGAGCACCTCGGCGTCCGCGCCGAACGCCAGCAGTGACCGGACGGCCGGCAACGACTGGAGGCCGAGGGTGAGTTCGACCCAGTCGTCGGGCGCCCCGCCCCCGGTCTCCGGCGGCGGGGCGGTGAGCCGGGCGCCGTGGATCCGCAGGAACATGTCCAGCCGCCCGCGCCGCACCCGCACCTTCACCGTCAGCTCCTTGGGCAGCCGCTCCACCTGCTCGCGCAGCACCGTCCAGACCTCGGCCAGCCCGACCCCGGGCCGGCGGCGAACCGCCTCCTCCGCGGTCTCCGCGCCCAGCACCCGGTCGGCCCGGAACAGCCGCGGCTCGCCGTGCAGATCGGCCACCAGGTACCAGACCGCGGCCTTGCTGACCAGGCCGTACGGGTCCACGGTGTACTCCGCCGGCGCGGGCGCACCGCTGTGCCGGTAGCGCAGCCGCAGCCGGCGGTCGGCGAACACCGCGTACTGCAGCTCGCCGAGGTCGGCCCCCTGGGGCGGCCCGGCCTGCATCCAGCGCGCCGGGTCCACCAGGACGCGCTCGCTGATCCGCTCGGCGCCCGGCCGGTGCGGGGCGGGCAGCGCGGCCATCACCTTGCGCAGCGCCGAGCCGAGCGCGCCGTCCAGCCCGAGGTCGCTGTGGGCGCCCTGGGCGGAGAGCACGAACAGGGCCCGCGCCTCGTCGGCGGTCAGCCCGCTGACGTCGGTGCGGTAGCCGGGCAGCAGACTGATGCCGCCGTGTCGGCCGCGTTCGGTGTAGACGGGCACGCCGGCCGCCGAGAGCGCCTCGACGTCGCGGTAGATGGTGCGGACCGACACCTCCAGCCGTTCGGCCAGTTCGGTGGCGGGCACCCGGCCGCGGGTCTGGAGCAGCAGCAGGATCGAGAGCAGGCGGTCGGCCTTCATGACACGAGGATCCCAGAAATCATGACGGCGGTTGTCAGGTTTTACCGGGAGATTGCCTCCCGTCAGGAAAACCTTCCGTACCAATGGAGTTGAGCCGCCCCATGGACACCGCCCAGGACCCGCGCCCGCTGTACCTGCTCGCCCTCGACCAGCTGGAGAAGCTGATCGCCGAGGCCGGTCCGGAGAGCCTGGACCGGCCCACCCCGTGCACCGAGTACGACCTTCGGGCCCTGCTGGACCACGTGGTCGGCGGCGTCCACCGGCTCGCCTACACCGGCGAGGGCGGGCGCGCCGAGGACGTCGCGGCCGCGACCGGAGGCGTACCGAACGACGGCTGGCCGGCCGCCCTCGGCCGGGCCCGTGCCCGGGTGACCGCCGCCTGGGCCCAGGACGCCAAGCTGGAGCGCCCGGCCTCCGTGCCGTGGGGCGAGGTGTCCGGCCGCGAGGCGGTGGGCGGCTACGTCCTGGAGACCGTCGTCCACGCCTGGGACATCGCCCGGGCGCTCGGCACCGACCGTCCGCTGGACGAGCGGCTGGGCGAGGCGGCGCTGGCGATCGCGCTGGCCGTGCTGCCGGCCGAACCGCGCGGCGGCGGCTTCCCGTTCGCCCCGGTCCGGCCCGCCCCGGCCGGCGCCGACGCCTGCACCAGGCTGGCCGCGTACTGCGGCCGCGCCGTCTGACCCGCCCGCTTCAGTGACCCGCCCGTTTCAGTGACCCGCCCGTCAGTGGCTCGCCGCGCACCGGGCGAGCCGCCCGTTGTAGACGTCGATCTTGTGGTCGAGCACGGCCAGGGTCGCGTGCAGGTCCGCGATCTGCTGCCGCACCGCCTCGCGGTGGGCGAGCAGCAGGTCGCGGCGGTCCACGGAGGTCCGCTCGCCCTCCCGGGCCAGCTCGACGTACCGCAGCATGTCCGCCACCGGCATCCCGGTCAGCCGCAGCCGCCCCAGGAAGGCCAGCCGGTGCAGATCGGCGTCGCTGTAGCGGCGCTGGCCCGAGGCCGAGCGGTCCACCGGGTCGAGCAGGCCGATCCGTTCGTACCAGCGCAGGGTGTGCGCGGTCAGCCCGCTGGCCGCCGACACCTCGCCGATGGTGTGCCGCGGCGTGCGGTCGGGCTCGCCGGCCGGATCCCGGAACACCTCGCAGCAGGTGCGCAGTCCGGCCTCGATCGATGCGAGTGCGGTCATGGTCGGTCCCCCGGTGGTGAGCGTCGCCCACGACGCTAGCGCCTTGGAGTGCACTCCAGGCAAGTGCGCCCGGGCGGCCTGCCGTCCCTCCCGGCGCGCCGGCCCGGTTAGAGTCGGGCCCATGGAGAGCTTGCGGAAGATCGAGACCTGGCCGGTGCCGCACGCGGCGGCGGCCGTCGTCCGGGGCGCGGACGGTGCGGTGCTGGGCGCGCACGGGCCGCAGGAGCACCTGTTCCCGCTGGCGTCGGTGACCAAGCTGCTCACCTCCTACGCCGTGCTGGTCGCCGTCGAGGAGGGCGTCTTCGAGCTGGACGACCCGGCCGGCCCCGAGGGTTCGACCGTCCGGCACCTGCTCGCCCACACCTCGGGCCTGGCCTTCGACGAGCACCGGGTGATGGCCGCGCCCGGCAACCGCCGGCTCTACTCCAACGCCGGCTTCGACGTGCTGGCGCAGACCCTGGAGCGGGCCGCGGGCATCGAGTTCGGCCGGTACGCCGCCGAGGCCGTGTTCCAGCCGCTCGGCATGCACGCCACCCTGATCAACACCGCCCACCGCTCCCCGGCCGGCGCCGGCGGCCTGTCCACCCTCGCCGACCTCACCCGGTTCGCCGCCGAGCTGCAGTCGCCCAAGCTGCTCGACGCGGGCACCCTGCGCACCGCCACCCGCGAGGTCGCCTTCCCGGGCACCAGCGGTGTGCTGCCCGGCTTCGGCCACCGCCGGCCGAACGACTGGGGCCTCGGCTTCGAGATCCGCGACGGCAAGGCGCCGCACTGGACCGGCACCGCCAACTCCCCGGCCACCTATGGCCACTTCGGCCAGTCCGGCACCTTCTTCTGGGTGGACCCGCAGGCCGGCGCGGCCTGCATCGCGCTCACCGACCGGGACTTCGGCCCCTGGGCCGCCGAGGTCTGGCCGGTGCTGAGCGACGCCGTCCTCGCCGAGCTCGCCGAGCTCGCCTAGCCTCCCGGCCGCCGGCCGTCAGCCGTACGAGAGCGGCGTGTGCATCTCCCACAGGAGGAGTTCCGCGCCGCACTCGCCGGCCGTCGGCGCCGCGAAGGCGTCCCCGGTGATCCGCACGCTGTCGCCGGGCACCATCGAGCGGCCCCCGCCCTGCGGTCCGGGCACCGTCCGGTAGCCGAGCGAGCCGGTGGTCAGGTGCGCGTACCGGTAGGCGGCGGCCGGCAGGGCGGGCAGCGGCTGCCACGGCCCGGCGGTCACCAGCCACAGCGCGGCGTCCCGGCGCCGCAGCCGCAGCGCCGGGGTATCGGCGTCCCGCTCCAGCCCGGAGGCGAGCAGCGTCAACCCGTCGGCCGCGGGTTCCACCCGGCGCAGCCCGTACACGGGGGGCGCGTCGAAGACGTCGGGCTGGAGCCACATCTGGACGAACCGGACCGGGACGCCGGCGCCGCCGACGTTGCGCTCGGTGTGGGTGACGCCGGAGCCCGCGCTCAGGTGCTGGACCATGCCGGGCCGCACCACCCCGTCGTGCCCGCAGGAATCCCGGTGGGCGAGCGCGCCCTCCAGCACCCAGGTGAGGATCTCGGTGTCCCGGTGCTTGTGCTCGTCGAACCCGGCGCCGGGGGCGAGGAGCTCCTCGTTGCACGCGAGCAGCGCGCCGAAGTGGGTGTTCTTCGGGTCGTAGTGCCCCGAGAAGGAGAACGCGTGCCTGGTCTCGACGCCCTCGGCGGGCGTCGAGCGGTAGCGCTCGGCGGTGCGGCGCAGGTCGGCGCGGGGGCGGGCGGGGGCATCGGTCACGGACCCACCGTAGTGGCAGCGGTGACGGGTGTGACGTGCCACCACCGGCGCCGTCCGACGGGGGCTGTGCACGAGCAGTCACTCCGGTGAGGCAGTCTTGTCCCTGTGCCAGCCGCTTCCGCGAACTCCAAGAGCGATCCGACCGCCAGTCCCGACAAGAACGGGAAGAGCCCGACGCCGGGCGCCGGGAGAGACCGGCCCGGCCGCGCGGCACCGCGCCTGACCGCGCAGGAGCGCCGGCTCGCCGCCGAGCGCGCCGAACGCCGGGCCGCGACGCTCAAGCGGCTGGAGAAGTCCTCGGGCAAGCTCGCCTCCGCCGCGATCGCCCGGATGGACGACCAGCTCGGCTGGTACCGGCGGATGCCGCCGGAGCACCGGTCCTGGATCGGCCTGGTCGCCCAGGCCGGTATCGCCGCCTTCACCGAGTGGTACCGCAAGCCGGACACCCCGCAGGCGATCTCCACCGACGTCTTCGGCACCGCGCCGCGCGAGCTGACCCGGGCGATCACCCTGCGCCAGACGGTCGAGCTGATCCGCACCACCATCGAGGTGATGGAGGAGGCCATCGAGGAGGTGGCCGCTCCCGGCGACGAGGCCGACATGCGCGAATCCGTGCTGGTCTACGCCCGGGAGATCGCCTTCGCCACCGCCCAGGTGTACGCCCAGGCCGCCGAGGCCCGGGGCGCCTGGGACGCCCGGCTGGAGGCGCTGGTGGTCAACTCGCTGCTCTCCGGCGACGCCGACGAGGGCGTGCTGTCCCGGGCCGCCGCGCTCGGCTGGGGCCAGCCGAGCCAGGTCCGGGTGGTGATGGGCTCGGCTCCGGACGGTGACAGCGAGCTGGTGGTCGAGGCGATCCGCCGGGCCGCCCGGTACGCCAAGCTGCACGTGCTGACCGGGGTGCTCGGCAAGCGCCTGGTGGTCGTGGTGGGCGGCGACAAGGAGCCGGTGCACGCGGCCCGGGCGCTGATCGGCCAGTTCGCGCCGGGCCCGGTGGTGGTCGGCCCGACCGTCCCGGACCTGCTCTCGGCGACCCGCTCGGCGCATGCCGCGGCGGCCGGCCTGCGGGCCTGCGCGGCCTGGCCGGACGCGCCGCGCCCGGTGCTGGCCGACGACCTGCTGCCGGAGCGCGCGCTGGCCGGGGACCAGGCCGCCCGGCGCCAGCTGGTGGAGGAGATCTACACACCGCTGGACGAGGCGGGCTCGGCACTCCTGGAGACCTTGAGTGTCTATCTGGAACAGGCATCCTCCCTGGAGGGGGCCGCCCGGATGCTCTTCGTCCACCCCAACACGGTGCGCTACCGGCTCCGACGTGTGACCGACGTCACGGGCTACGCGCCGTCCGACGTACGTTCGGCGTTCACCCTGCGTATCGCACTGGCGCTGGGGCGCCTCACGGCCGCCGGAGAGTCAAGCTGACCACTCTGTAGGGACCTTACAATCCCGGATGCTTTTCTTCGTTACCGTCGCCTACCCGCCCGCGGGCGCCTGGCGAGAGAGGGTTGAACCGTGCTCGTAATCGTCGCCCCTGGACAGGGTGCCCAGACCCCCGGTTTCCTCAGCCCTTGGCTGGAGCTCGACGGTGTCGCCGACCGCCTGCAGGGCTGGTCGGAGGTCGCCGGGCTCGACCTCGTGCGCGCCGGAACGGAGGCGGACGCCGAGGAGATCAAGGACACCGCCGTCGCCCAGCCACTGCTGGTGGCGGCCGGTCTGGTGACCGCGCGGGCGCTGTTCCCGGACGAGGCCGCCGCCCGTGCGCTGGTCGGCGCGGTCGCCGGCCACAGCGTCGGCGAGATCACCGCGGCCGCCGGCGCCGGCGTGCTGAGCGCCCGCGACGCGCTGACCTTCGTGCGCGAGCGCAGCCTCGCCATGGCCGAGGCCGCCGCCGCCACCGAGACCGGCATGCTCGCCGTGCTCGGCGGCGACCAGGAGGTCGTCGCGGCGAAGCTCGCCGAGCACGGCCTGACCGCGGCCAACAACAACGGCGGCGGCCAGATCGTCGCGGCCGGCACCCTGCCGCAGCTGGACGCGCTGCGCGAGGACCCGCCGGCCGGTGCCCGGCTGGTCTCGCTGAAGGTCGCGGGCGCGTTCCACACCGTCCACATGGCTCCCGGCGTCGAGCGGCTGGCCAAGCTGGCCCCGACCCTGCCGGTCGCCGACCCCCGGGTCACGTACGTCTCCAACCAGGACGGCGAAGTGGTCACCTCCGGCACCGAGGTGCTGAACCGTCTGGTGTCGCAGGTCTCCAACCCGGTCCGCTGGGACCTCTGCATGGAGACCCTGCGCGAGCTGGGTGCGACCGCCGTCATCGAGCTCGCCCCGGCGGGTACCCTCACCGGACTGGTCAAGCGCAACCTCAAGGGCGTGGCGACGCTTGCCCTCAAGACCCCCGCCGACCTCGACAAGGCCCGCGAGCTCGTCGCGGAGCACGGCGGTCAGCAGCAGGAGCAGAAGGCATGAGCGACACTCCCCAGATCCGCCCGGTGACCGGTGCGCAGTTCTCGCGCATCCACGGTGTGGGCGGCTACCGCCCGGTCCGGGTGGTCCCGAACGCCGAGGTGCTGACCTGGATCGACTCCTCGGACGAGTGGATCCGCACCCGCAGCGGGATCGCCGAGCGCCGCTGGGCCGGCCCCGAGGAATCGGTCGCCGAGATGTCGGTGCAGGCCGCCGGCAAGGCGATCGCCCAGGCCGGGATCGACCCGGCGCGGATCGGCGGTGTGA
Organism: Kitasatospora sp. NPDC015120; assembly: GCF_043080305.1. NCBI lineage: Bacteria > Bacillati > Actinomycetota > Actinomycetes > Kitasatosporales > Streptomycetaceae > Kitasatospora > Kitasatospora sp. NPDC015120. Next base: position 544,236 of record NZ_JBIBVJ010000001.1, read on the forward strand.
TCGTCGCCACCGTCTCGCACCTCAAGCAGACCCCGGCCATCGCCACCGAGATCGCCGAGCGGCTCGGCTGCGGCACCGCCCCGGCCTTCGACATCTCGGCCGCCTGCGCCGGCTTCGGCTACGGCCTGGGCCTGGCCGACGGCATGATCCGCGGCGGCAGCGCCGAGTACGTGCTGGTCATCGGCGTGGAGCGGCTCAGCGACCTGACCGACACCTCGGACCGCTCGACCGCGTTCATCTTCGGCGACGGCGCCGGCGCCGCGATCGTCGGCCCGTCCGACACCCCCGGCATCGGCAAGGTCGTCTGGGGCTCGGACGGCTCGCAGAAGGACGTCATCTCGCAGACCCAGGCCTGGGACACCGCCTTCGCCAAGGAGGACGCCGTCAACGGCGCCGGCGAGGAGCTCAAGTGGCCCGCGCTGCGCATGGAGGGCCAGACGGTCTTCCGCTGGGCGGTCTGGGAGATGGCCAAGGTGGCCCAGCAGGCGCTGGACGCCGCCGGGATCACCGCCGACCAGCTCGGCGCGTTCATTCCGCACCAGGCCAACATGCGGATCACCGACGCCATGATCAAGGCGCTCAAGCTGCCCGCGTCGGTGCCGGTCGCCCGTGACATCACGGAGACCGGGAACACCTCCGCGGCCTCCATCCCGCTGGCGATGGAACGCATGCTGGAGAGCGGTGAGGCCCGCAGCGGCGACCTCGCCCTGATCATCGGGTTCGGGGCGGGTCTCGTGTACGCCGCGGCAGTCGTTACGCTCCCCTAGGCGTTTTGGCCCGATCCACCCGCAAGCCTGCGTCCGTCCGCCGGGCGGCCGCATTCAACACCGAAGAGGAGCAGCCAGTATGGCTACCAAGGACGAGGTTCTGGAAGGTCTCGCCGAGATCGTCAACGAGATCGCCGGCATCCCGACCGAGGACGTCGAGCTCGACAAGTCCTTCACCGACGACCTGGACGTCGACTCGCTGTCCATGGTCGAGGTCGTCGTGGCCGCCGAGGAGCGCTTCGACGTCAAGATCCCGGACGACGAGGTCAAGAACCTGAAGACCGTCGGCGACGCCGTGGACTACATCCTCAGCCACAGCTGAGCGGTCGGCGCGTTCCACGCGTTCGACGCCTGACATCGGCCGGCTCGTGCGAGTCGGCCGACCCGCCGGCCGGGACGCCCCACCGGGCGCCCGGCCGGGCTCACCTTCGGCCGTCGCCGACCCCGCACAACGTGAGAGAAGAAGATCCAGTGACTGTTGAGAACCGTACCGTGGTCGTCACGGGTATCGGCGCCTTCACGCCGCTGGGCGGCGACGCCGCCACCACCTGGGAGAACCTGGTCGCCGGGCGCTCCGGGGTGGCTGCCCTGACCGATGAGTGGGCCGCGGAGCTGCCCGTGCGGATCGCCGCACGCACCGCCGTCGAGCCGGGCGAGATCCTGCCCCGGCCGCTGGCCCGCAAGCTGGACCGCTCGGCGCAGTTCGCGCTGATCGCCGCCCGCGAGGCCTGGGCCGACGCCGGCTACGAGACCCCGGCCACCGACGAGTCGTCCAAGCTGGCCCCGGAGCGCCTGGGCGCCGTGATCGCCTCCGGCATCGGCGGCGTGACCACCCTGCTCGACCAGTACGACGTGCTGAAGGAGAAGGGCGCCCGCAAGGTCTCCCCGCACACCGTCCCGATGCTGATGCCCAACTCCCCGGCGGCCAACGTCGGCCTGGAGGTCGGCGCCCGCGCGGGCGTGCACACCCCCGTCTCCGCCTGCGCCTCCGGCGCCGAGGCGATCGGCTACGCGATCGAGATGATCCGCAGCGGCCGCGCCGACGTCGTGGTGGCGGGCGGCACCGAGGCGGCGGTCCACCCGCTGCCCATCGCCGCGTTCGCCAACATGATGGCGATGTCCAAGAACAACGACGAGCCGCAGCGCGCCTCGCGCCCGTACGACAAGGCCCGGGACGGCTTCGTGCTGGGCGAGGGCGCCGGCGTGGTCGTGCTGGAGTCGGTGGAGCACGCCGAGGCCCGCGGTGCCCGGATCTACTGCGAGGCGGTGGGCCAGGGCCTGTCCTCGGACGCCCACCACATCGCCCAGCCCGAGCCGACCGGCGCCGGCGTGGCCCGCGCGCTGGCCGACCTGTTCGACCGCAACGAGCTGGACAAGGCCGAGATCGTGCACGTCAACGCGCACGCCACCTCGACCCCCCAGGGCGACACCGCCGAGCTGAAGGCGCTGCGCAAGGAACTGGGCGACGACCTCGACCACATCGCCGTCTCGGCCACCAAGTCGATGACCGGTCACCTGCTGGGCGGCGCCGGCGGCATCGAGACGGTCGCCACCGTGCTGGCGCTGTACCACCGGATCGCCCCGCCGACCATCAACGTCGAGGAGCTGGACGAGGACGTCGACGCGGACATCGTCCGCGACGAGGCCCGCAAGCTGCCCGAGGGCCGGATCGCCGCGCTGAACAACTCGTTCGGCTTCGGCGGCCACAACGTGGTGCTGGCCTTCCGCACCCGCTGACCCCGGGCGGCGCCCGCCGCACGCACCGCACGCCACGGGAGAGGGGTGGGGGGGGGCCCCCGCCCCCCCCCCCCCCCCCCCCCGTGCCCGCGGGGGGGGGCCACCAGGGGCAGCCCGCGCACCCGGGGGCCCGACCCCGCCTACCCGAACGTCTCACCCACGGCGTACGCAGGC
>NZ_JBIBVJ010000001.1:546923-639812 GCF_043080305.1 Kitasatospora sp. NPDC015120
GGGGGGCCCATCGGGGGGGGGGGGCCCTCCCCCCCCCGCCCCCCGGGCCGCCCCCCCCCCCCCCCCCCCCCCCCCCGGGCGGGGGGGGGGGGGGGGGCGGGGGCCCCCCCCCACCCCTCTCCCGTGTCCCCGTGCGGTCAGACCACCTGGTGCAGCCAGCGCACCGGGGCGCCCTCCCCGGCGTACCGGAAGGGCTCCAGCTCGTCGTCCCAGGGCTTGCCGAGCAGCATGGCGATCTCCGCCTCCAGGTCCGCCCCCTCGCTGCGGGCCCGGCGCAGGACGGCCCGCAGGCGGTCCTCGGGGATCAGGATGTCCCCGTGGATGCCGGTGACGGCGTGGAAGATGCCGAGCGCGGGCGTGCTGCTGTACCGCTCGCCCTCGGCGGCGGCGCAGGGCTCGCTGGTGACCTCGTAGCGCATCAGCTGCCAGCCGCGCAGCGCGGAGGCGAGCTTCGAGGCCGTACCGGGCTCGCCCTGCCAGGAGAGCTCGGCACGCCAGTGCCCGGGCGCGGCCGGCTGGCGGATCCAGTCCAGGCTCACCCGCACGCCGAGCACCCCCGCGACGGCCCACTCGACGTGCGGGCACAGCGCGCGGGGCGCGGAGTGGATGTACAGGACTCCACGTGTCGTCACCGGGACCTCCAGGCTGTGGACGAGGGTCGCCTTCCCCAGCTGCCTCGTGTTCGTGCCCGTAGTTGATCCGCAGTTACCCACGTTAGCCGACATTAAGCCACTAAATTGAGCAAAACGGACAGGCTTTCGCTCAATGCTAGTCGAATCCGCAACGAGGTCCACCCCTCGGTCGGATCTCTCCCCCGAACGGCCCCATCGCCGGGCGTGACCACCGTACCGCGCCGCCCCGCAGCACGGATGACGCACTTTCGGATTGGGGCGGAATGCGGTAGTGCGCCCGACGCCCCTCCGCCGGGTACGCAAACCGCCCCGCGCCGGCCGGGCCGGTGCGGGGCGGTCGGGCGTGACCGGGCGTCAGCCGTCCAGGCGGACCACCATCTTGCCGGTGTTGGCGCCGCGCAGCATGCCGAGGAAGGCGTCCAGCGCGCTGTCGATGCCCCGGGTCTCCGTCTCGCGGTACTTGAGCTCGCCCGAGCGCACCCACGCCGAGACCTCCTCGACGAACCTCGGCCGGAGGTCCTGGTGGTCGTTGACGAGCAGGCCCTCCATGCGGAAGCGCTTGGCGATGATCTGTGCGAGGTTGCGCGGAGCCGGGGTGGGCTCGGTCGCGTTGTACTGCGAGATCATGCCGCACACGACGATACGGCCGTGCAGGTTCATCGCCTCGATGGCGGCTTCCAGGTGCTCGCCGCCCACGTTGTCGAAGTACACGTCGATGCCGTCGGGGGCCGCGGCCAGGAGCTGCTCGACGACCGGGCCGTTCCGGTAGTTGAACGCGGCGTCGAATCCGTACTCCTTCACGAGGAGCTCGACCTTCTCGTCCGAGCCGGCGGACCCGATCACCCGCGCCGCGCCCTTCAGCTTGGCGATCTGGCCGACGACGCCGCCCACGGCGCCCGCCGCACCGGACACGAACACCACGTCACCGGGCTTGATCCCGGCGATCCGGGTCAGTCCCGCGTACGCGGTCAGGCCCGGCATGCCCAGCACGCCCAGGTAGGCCGGCAGCGGCGCGGCGTCCGGGTCCACCTTGACGGCCGCCCGGGCGTCGAGGGTCGCGTACTCGCGCCACCCGTGGAAGTGCAGGACGTGGTCGCCCTCGGCGAAGCCCTCGGCCCGCGAGGCGACGACCCGGCCGACCGCGCCGCCCAGCATGGGCTTGCCCAGTTCGTACGGCTCCGCGTAGGACTTGCGCGTCGACATCCGGCCGCGCATGTAGGGGTCGACCGACAGGTGGGTGTTGCGGACCAGGACCTCGCCCGGGCCCGGGGTGCGGACCGGCGCCTCGACGAGGGCGAAGTCGGCCGGGACCGGCCACCCCTGGGGGCGGGCGGTGAGGTGCCACTCGCGGGAGGTGGCGGGTGCTTCCGGCGCGGTCGGCTCGGCGGCCATGGTGATCTCCCCACGTGAAAGGTTGAGTCGGTGAAGTAACAATGGGCGTGAATAGTTCACGTTGTCAAATGTTCAGGTAGACTGGTGACCATGAACGCCCAGCCGCCCCGGGACACCGTGCCACAGGCCGACGAGATCACCCGCGAGGTCGTCGATCTCATGGCCAACCTGGTCGCGCTCTTCCACCGCGAGTACGAGGAGGCCGCCGCCGCCCGCTCGCTCACCGGAGCGCAGGCCAAGGTCCTCGCCCTGCTGCGGCGCGGCCCGATGCCCATGCGCCAGATCGCCCAGACGCTCAGCTGCGAGCCCTCCAACATCACCGGCATCGTCGACCGGCTGGAGACCCGCGGCTTCGTCACCCGCCAGCCCGACCGCCAGGACCGCCGGGTCAAGCTGGTCGCCGCCACCGACACCGGCAGCACCGCCTCCGAGGAACTGCGCGAGTCGCTGAACTTCGCCCGCGAGCCGCTCGCCGCACTCGGCCCGCAGGAGCGGACCCAGCTGCGCGACCTGCTCCGGCGGATGCTCGCCGGCGCCTCCGGACCGGGGGCGTGAGGAGCATCACAGCACCGGCCGCCGAATTGGCCGCCGATCGGAGGTAACCGAACACTCCCCCGAAACGTCTAACGTTCGGACAACCGGCACCCGCCCGCGACCAGGCGGTACGGGTGGGGCAAGAGAGCGGACAACGGGGGGACGGGAAGGATGAGCAGCAGCTCGCGCCGTCGGCGTGTCATACGGACCGTCATAGGACTCGCCGCCGTCCTGGTGCTGTCCGTGGCCGGGGCCGGGGCGTGGTTCTACCACCGGCTCGACACCAACATCACCACCTTCGACGCCGGCGGCGTCGCCACCGAACGCCCGCCCGCGCCCGTGCCGGCCACGCCGGGCGCCTCGGTGCCGGTCAACGTCCTGCTGCTCGGCTCGGACACCCGCAACGACGGCAACGCCGACCTCGGCGGCGGCGACGAGGGCGTCGGCCACTCCGACACCGCGATCCTGTTGCACATCTACGCCGACCACAAGCACGCCGTCGGCGTCTCCATCCCCCGCGACAGCCTGGTCACCGTCCCGTCCTGCCGGCTGCCCAACGGCGACTGGACCAAGCCGCGGACCAACCAGATGTTCAACGAGGCCTTCACCGTCGGCGAATCCGCCCAGGGCAACCCGGCCTGCACCCAGAACACCGTCGAGGCCCTCACCGGCCTGCGCATCGACCACACCATCGTGGTCGACTTCAAGGGCGTCGCGGCGATGACCGAGGCGATCAACGGCGTGGACGTCTGCGTCCCCAACGACGTCAACTCGCACAACATCAAGCTCAAGAAGGGCCAGCAGAAGATATCCGGCCAGCCCGCCGTCGACTACCTGCGCGCCCGCTACGGCTTCGGCGACAACTCCGACATCGGCCGGATGAAGCGTCAGCAGGCCTTCCTCTCCTCCATGATCCGCAAGATCCAGTCCCAGGGCTTCTCGCTGCCGACCCTGCTCCCGCTCGCCGATGCCGCGACCCGCTCGCTCACCGTCGACGAGGGCCTGGGCACCGCGATGAAGCTGGTCGACTTCGCCCAGTCGCTGCAGCAGATCAAGCTCTCCGACATCACCTTCGTCACCGCCCCCTGGCGGTTCTCCACCGTGCAGAAGGGCCGGATCGACCTCGTCCACCCCGACGTGGACACCCTGTGGCAGCTGCTGCGCGAGGACCGCACCCTGGACGGCCAGGCCACCGGCGAGGTCCCCGCCGCGGCGAGCGCGAGCACCGCCCCCGCCACCTCCGAGCCCTCCCCCGCCGCCTCCCCGCTCACCGCCGACCAGCTCGCCACCCCGGTCACCGTGGTCAACGGCGTCGGCACCGACGGACTCGCCGGCCGCGGTTCGGCGGCGATCCGCGCCCAGGGCTTCCAGAACGTCGCGCTCGGCCAGACCACGGGCGGGCGGCTGCGCACCGAGATCGCCTACGACCCGCCGTTCAAGGCCGTCGCCGACCAGCTCGCCCCGCTGTTCCCGGGCTCCCGGATGACCGAGGAGCCGGGCTCCGAGGGCATCACCGTCACCCTCGGACGCGACTACCGCCCCACCGCCGGCGCCGGGCCCGCCACCGGGGCCCCCGGAGCACCCGGGGCCCCCGCCACCGCGTCCGCCGAGCCCACCGGGCCGCTGCCCACCGGCGTGCCCAGCGGCATAGCCGAGAACAGCCGCACCGCGGACACCGACCCCTGCAGCGACCTCACCTTCGGCTGAGCCCTGGACCAGGCCCGGCCCGGACGGCCCGGAGCGGCCCGGCTCACCGCGGGCCGGCTCACCGCGGGTCGGGCAGTCCGGTGACGACGGCGGTGAGCCGGGTGCCGGGAGGGAAGGCCCCGGCCGCGGTGAGACCGTGCAGGGCCGCCAGCGTCTTCGCCACGTAACGGCGTTCCAGGGCGACGCCGTGCCGTCGCTCGAAGCCGGCCGCGAACTCCTCCAGCGCGGCCGGCACCCGTCCGTAGCCGCCGCCGTGGTGCCCGTGGTCGATCCGCCAGCCGCCGAACTCCCGCCCGTAGGCCTCCCGGTGCAACCGGGTCACCTCGCCCTCCAGGTAGCCCTCACCGCCGCGCAGCACCGCCACGCCCAGCGCCCGCGCCCCCGGCGGCAGCCCGGCCGCGATCCCGGCCAGCGTGCCGCCGGTGCCGACCGGGCAGCACACCACGTCCCGCTCCCCGAGCCCCGCCAGCTCCGCCACCACCGCCTGCGCACCGCGCGCGGCGAGCGCGTTGGAGCCTCCCTCGGGCAGCACCAGGCACGGCCCCCAGCGCCGTCGCAGCTCCGCCTCCCCGGCCCCGGCCGCGCCCCCGGCCACCCGCCCGGCCGCCTCCCGGTACTCGGCCCGGGAGAGGAACACCAGCTCCATCCCGGCCTCCTCGGCGGCCCGCAGCGACCAGTTCCGCGGCGCCCGGGCCAGCTCCTCGCCCCGCACCAGCCCGACGCTCGACAGCCCCAGCGCCCCCGCCGCCAGCGCCACCGCCCGCAGATGCGTCGAGTACGCCCCGCCGAAGGTCACCAGCCGCCGGTGCCCCGCACGCACCGCCAGCTCCAGATTGGGCCCCAGCTTGCGCCACTTGTTCCCCGGCACCAGCGGGTGCACCAGATCGTCCCGCTTCAGCCGCAGCTCCACCCCGGCCCGTTCGAACGCCTCGTCGGCACACTCGACCAGCGGAGTCGGCACACGCGGGGCTTCAAGCACCCGCCCAGAATACGGAGCACCCGGCCCCTCGCCGCCGCCCCTCCCCGTCGGCCGGGGCGCCGTCGTCCGGGTGAAACCCTGGCGCGTCGCGGCGTGGCGGCAGGCCCGATCCCCTAGGGTTTTCCCAGCCGGGGGGCGCTCGCACGGGTACGGAGGGTGGGGCGGGTGGGACTCGAACCCACGACCAAGGGATTATGAGACCCATCAACGATTCAGTCGGGCTTCACTGCCTGCCTTCCCTCTTCCCTGTTTTGCCAGGTCAGAGGCCCTTCGAGCCCAATCGCCTTCTCTGTCCTTCTTCGGCTTTCGTCGGGCTTCTCCCCCGCGCATTCCCCGCTGGTTCCCCAAGCGGCCTGCCCGGAGCACTTCCGTGCCGGCGCCAGGCCACTTGACCTCGGCCGATCGGCTCGCCGGAAAGCGGACCAGGGGATCGCCTTACCGCAGCAAAGCGGTTCCACTCCCGATATCCGGCGGCACGGGGAGCCCCACCGGATAGTTGGCTCAGCGACAATAGCGCACCCAAATTCCGCGCGGAATCCTTCTCCTACTCGACCTTGGGCAGTTACTTGGTGTAGCTGCCGTCCTTGTCGTCGAGGTGGCTGCGGGCCGGACGTACGCCCCTCCGCCCCGGACGGTGGAGGGGCGGTTCATATCCGTGGTCAGCGGCGGGGAAGGTCCTTGAAGGCGATGTCGGCGGTGTTGCCGTCGGCGTCGGTGATGGTGACCGTCGTGATGTGGTCGAGGAGGTTGAGCAGGAGGGCACCGGTCAGCTCCGCTTGGGTGGGGAGGGCGGCGGCGACGGTGGCGGCGACGGCGTTCGCTGGCGGGGCGGGGTCTTCGCCGCCGGGCCAGATGGTGGCTGCGGTGAAGGGGATGGTGGCGGTGACGGTGAGGGTGAAGGGCTGGCCGGTCATGCGGTGATCCTTCCGGGTGGGTGGGTCAGAGGAGGGTCTGCTGCTGGTGGGCGGCGGGGGCGGGGGCGGGGCGGTGGACCTTGATGAGGTAGCCGCCGCCGGGGGCCTTGCTGTGCTCGTGCCAGTCGTTGGCGGTGGTGGTCCACACCTTGAGGGGGCCGCCGGTGTCGAACCAGCCGGGTGGGAAGGTGGCGTCGCGGTAGGCGCGGAGCAGGGTGGCGTTCCGGCCGCCGACGCTCTGGGGCAGGGTGGGGAGGTCTCGCCAGCCGGGGTGGGTGTGGTCGAGTGCGTCTTCGATCGCCGCGTTCTGGTGCCGGCGGGCCGGGCCCTCCCAGTTGCAGGCGAGGCAGGCGCCTCGGCGTTCGGTGTGGGTGTTGAGGTGCCGGTCGAGGTGGGTGGGGGTGTGGCGGGTGGTCGGGGTCGTGGGGTGGCGGCCGTTGAAGCCGGGCTTCGCGTAGCCGATCATCCAGCTCGCGCGTCGGGCGTCGCGGGGGACGCCCTTGGGGAGGGCGACGTAGGCGTTGTGGCGGGCGAGGGCGCCGACGGCGGTGTGCGCGGTGATCCAGGCGCTGATCGCATCGACGCAGGCGGCGGTGTCGGCCGTGTGGCCGAGGTTGCGGGGCCCCTCGTAGATCAGGTGGTAGGGGCCGAGGGGGTCGGCGGGGTCGTAGTGGTGAAGGGCCGTCCAGGCTTCGTGGTCGTCGGGGTGGTGGGAGACGTCGGCCTGTTCGGTGACCCAGATGGAGGTGCCGTCGGGGAGGTCGATGCTGATGGCCCGGCCTGCGCTGCTCAGGTTGATCGAGGGGGTGATGCCGGCGGCGATGAGGGTGTCCCAGAGGAGGTATCCGGCGGCGGGGCGGTCCGGGTCGGATTTGTGGTCGGTGCGAGCGGCGATCAGCTCGCGGAGGTCGGCGAGGGTGGTCACGGGTTCTCCAGGTGGACGGGTGGGGCCGGGGCCCGGGTGGGCGGGCCCCGGCGGGGCGGGTGTCAGCGCAAGGTGTCGTCGTCGGGGTGGTCCCAGGGTCCGGGCAGGCATTCCTTCCCACCTGCGGTCAGCACGGTGTCGAGGAAGGTCCACAGGATGCGCAGCGGGTGGTCGGCCGGGAGGCGGTTGGCGGTTTCGGCGAGCGTGGCGTGGATCTCGTCGGTTCCCCACCCGTCGAGGCCGGGGGCGCCGGGGTGGCGTAGCTCGTGCTGGACGACGGCCAGGTGCTGGTCGTACGCCTCGTGTACGGCTGAGGCGTTCCAGGGTGTGGTCTGGAGGTCGCCGCAGACGCATGTTCCGGTGAACAGGCCGGGGCCGAGCTGCTCCATCACCAGGCGGTGGCCGTCGCGGAAGACGGAGAACAGCGGATCGTCCGGCCAGTGCGGGAAGTCGGTGCACTGCTCGCCGCAGGGGCCCGGGGTGTTGGCGGTGCGCCACGGGGTGGTGGTCACGGTGTGGTCCTTGTCGGTTCAGTCAGGCTGGGCTGCTGGGCGGGCGGGAGGAGGTGGAAGCCCTCGGCGGCGAGGAGGGCGCCGCGTCGCAGCTGGTAGTGGCCGCCGTCGCATCGGAGGTCGTAGGCGGTGTACTGGCTGCCGGGCCCGCAGATCGGGAGTTCGATCCGGAGGACGGCGGTGACGGTCCAGAAGCAGTGGGGGTTGCGGAGGCGTTCGCCGCGCTGGAGGGTTCGGCCGGGCTGGGTCGGGGTGGAGGTGGTGGCGTTCTGGTGGAGGTGTCGGCCGGTGCAGGGCGGGCAGAGCCGGTCGGTTCGCTCCCACGGGCGGAAGGCGCTTCGGGTGGTGGCGCCGCAGTCGGCGCAGGTGGTGGTGTCGTGGTGGCCCCCGAGCTTGTAGTGGGTGACGCCGGGGAAGCGGGTGATGCGGACGGTGCCGAGGTGGCGACTGCGGATGCTGATCATGGGTCCTCTCAGGTGTGAGCAGGGTGGGCTGGTGGTGGAGGTCGTTGAGCCAGTTGAGTAGGCGGGGAAGGTTCTGGTCGGGGCCGTAGGTGAGGTAGGTGCCGTCCGCCGAGGTGCAGCCGAACCAGTCGGCGAGGCCGAGGCGCTTGCGGGAGTTGACGCGGCCCATGTGGACGGGCTTGCCGAGCTGGTGGGCTTGGCGGGCGAGGCGTTCGGCGACGGCGCCGGTCTTCCAGGCGGTGGTGCCGGCGAGGAAGAGGACGTCGAAGTCCGTCCACGGGAGCAGGTCGTTGGCGTCGCAGCCGTCTTGGGCCGCGTAGGCGGCGGGGATGCCGAGGGATTGGATGCGTGGGAGCCACGGGGTGGAGTCCGTGAACGTTCCGGCGGCGTCGAATGGGCGGTCGGGGGCGACGGCGAACAGGCAGTTCTGGGGGCCGTGGCGGTGGACCTGGTGGGTGAGCCAGGTCCACCACCGTTCGGGGCCTGGCCAGCCGCTGCCGAAGCGGCCGTTGTCGGCTGCCCACCACGCGCCGGGCGGGATCTTGTTGCCCTGGCGCGGGGTGGTGATGCAGCCGAGGTCGCCGGCGGTCATGGCGTGGCGGATCTCAGGGGTGGACGGGTTAGCGAGGTACAGCATCGGTGGGGCTCGTTCGGAGTATTCGGGCGTTGAGGAGGCAGAGCTGCGGGACGCGGGCGGGTATGTCGGCGGGTCGGGTGTCGGTCCGGGAGTGGGCGGTGGGTGGGGTGTTGGTGTGGCGGGTCACGGGTGGTGCTCCGGGGTGAAGAGGTGGCGGGTGTTGGTGACTGGCTCGCATTCGGCGGGGCAGCGGGTGCGCTTCCAGGGGCGGCCGTAGTGCTCGTGGTGGCGGTCGGGGTCGTCGGGGGTGCAGCGGACGGGGCGCCATCCACGTGATCCGCAGTGGGGGCACAGGCCGAGGGGGTCGGTGCCGTCGGGGGTCACGGGGTGGGGGTAGGGGCGGGCGGAGCCGTCGGCGGGGCGTCCGTTGGCGGGGTTGAAGAGGTAGTACGGGGATCGGGGGTGGACGGGTATGGACCACCAGCGGTGTTCGGGGTCGGTGGTGAGGATGTGGCGGGCGTTGAGGATCGCGTAGCCGTCGCGCAGGGGGGCCCAGCGGACGAACGCCCAGCCGGGGCCGGCGAAGCGGCTGTGGGTGCGGGTGGCATCGCGGGTGCGGGCGTCGGGGATCGTGGGGGCTGCTTGTTCGAGTTCTCGGCGGGTTCGGGCGACGACCACGGGGACGAGGTCGAGGGGCACGTCGCTGATGTCGATCTCCACGGGAGGAGTCCTGGTGTCGGGGCCGGGCGGCCAGCGCCGCCCGGCCGGGTGGCGGCTACGGCAGGCGGTTGCAGGTGCCCTGGTGGGTTCCGATCCGGGCGGTGACGTGGAGGGGTTCGGGGCCGCCGGTCCAGGTGATGGTGCGGCCGTTGGGGCCGGTGGTGAGCGTGAAGTCGATGTCGGGGAAGGCGTCGGCGAGGCGCTGGGTGATCTCGGTGTCGGGGCGTTCGACGCGGTAGGTGCCGGGGGTTCCGGTGCAGCCGACGTGGCGGCGGTTGTGGCCGCGGCTGGCGCGAAGGTGGGAGTAGAAGAGGGCTCCGGTCCAGTCGCATCCGGTTCGGCCGCAGGCCAGGTCCTCCCACAGGACGTCGGATCCGGGGTAGGGCCGGGGGGAGTGCAGCTCGAGGTCGTCGAGACGGTCCAGGGCCTTCGTCGCGGACTCGGCGTTGCGGCGGGAGGTCAGGTTGAGGGGCATCGGGTTAGTCCTTGGTGTAGGTGGTGAGCCAGTCGCCGACGGCTCGGATGTCGTTGGTGAGGTGGTGGATGTCGCTCACGCGCTCGCCGTCCGGACGGTGGTGGCCGGGTGGGCGGGCTGGTGGACCGGTATGCCGTTGCGGAGCGAGGCGTGCTCGGTGAACCAGCGCCGGGCGGCTTCGTCGGTGGCGGGCTGGGTGTAGCGGCGGCGGTTCTGGTTGAACCAGAAGCCGCCGGTGCGCTCCCATATCTCGCCGTCGTGGACGATGTGGTCCCCGTCTGCGAGGTGCGCCGGCACGGGCGGGTACGGGATCGGGGGAAGACTGGCGGGGTCGATCTGGCGGTGGGCGACGAGGGTGACGGGCGTGTTGCCGGTCGGGCGCATGGTGGTGGGGAACTGCCACCAGGTGTCGGGGAGGGCCTTCATGCCGCCCCGGGTGGGCGGGGTGACGGTGCGGGTGGTCCGGCGGTACTCGCTGCGCCCGAGGTGCCGGACGTTGGTGACGACGGATTCGTGGCCGCTGGCGGTGTGCACGATGATGTCGCCGGGGCGTAGCCAGCGGCTGGGGAGGGTCATGACGCCGAACTCGTTGACGGGGCGTTCGGGGTGGCGGGCTGCCGGGGTGGAGTTCCAGCGGGTGATGTAGGCGGCGATGTCTTCGGCGAGGGCGTTGATGGCGTCGGCCGGGCTGGTGTCGCCGAGGGCGCGGTGGTGGATGGTGACGGCGTGGCTGGGGTTGGTGGCGGGGTCGCCGAGGTGGTGGGTGGCGGTGAGGCCGGTGAGCTCGTCCGGGGTGGTGGTGATGTCGGCGCGGTGGTCGGAGATCCGTATCTCGGTGCCGCCGGGCAGGGTGACCACGAGGTATGGGGCTCGGCCGCCGTTGCTGGTGGTGATCCTTCTGCGGTGGAGGGCGAGGCTGGCGAGCTGGCCGACGGTGGTGTCGATCACGGGTTGTCCCTTCTGGCGGGGCGGGGGCCGGGGGCGCGGGTGCGCCCCCGGCGTCGCGGGAGGGCTGGTGGTTCAGGAAGTGGGGGTTCGGCGGTTGCGGGAGGCTGTGGTGAGGTGCTGCACATCGCGGGCGAACTGCTGGTTCTCGGCGTGCCGCTGTGCTCGGCGGCGGGCGGCCTTCGCGGCGGTGCCGGTGCCGGCGTAGCGGTAGCAGGTGCAGCCGCGTTGGGCGTATCGGCACTTGCGGCGGTAGCCGGGGTTGGTGTTGGCGAGGAGGCGGGCCACGGGTGGCTCCTTGGGGCTGCGTCGTGGTCAGTTCGGGTTGGTGGTGTTGGCCGTGGGCTTGCGGGGGCGGGTGTTGGAGGCGGGGGCGGCTGTCTTGGCGGCCCGGGTCGACGGCTTGGCCGGGGTGGTCTTCTTCGCGGGGGCCGTCTTCTTCGCGGGGGCCGTCTTCTTCGCGGGGACCGCGTTCTTCGCCGGGGTGGTCTTCTTCGCCGGGGTGGTCTTCTTCGCCGGGGTGGTCTTCTTCGCGGGGGCCGTCTTCCTCGCCGGGGTGGTCTTCTTCGCGGGGACCGCGTTCTTCGCCGGGGCCGCTGCCGGCTCGGGGGCGCGCTTGCTGGCGGGCCGGGTGGTGTCGGCGGTGGGCAGCTCGGCCGGGTCGGCGCCGCTCTGGGCGGAGGTGGTCGGCTCGGACTGCACCGGCGGGGTCGGCTGCTCGGCGTCGCCGGGCTCCGTGGCTCCGGTGTCTGCCTCGACCTCGGCGGACTTGGCGGTGTCCGCGTCAGGCTCCGGGAGGTTGCCGGTGTCGCTCGGGTCCGGGCCGTCCTCGTCGTTGGTCGCCTCCTGGTTGGGGTGGTGGGCGGCCGCGTCGGCCTCCCAGGGGCGGTGGCCGACGTAGTAGGGCTTGGCGTCGAAGGCGGGGAGCAGGTCGTGGGTGAAGATGTCGTGGATGGCCAGGGCGGGGTCACCGTCGAGGTCGTGGAGGTTCAGGACCTTGTGGTAGCTGCGGCCGGGGCGAAGCGGGCGGGGGTGGCCGGGGCTCGGTGCCGCGGCGGGGGTGCGGGGGGCGGTGATCCAGAGCTGGAGGGTCGTTCCCTCGGTGCGGGCCCGGCCGCCGAGGGTTCGGCCGTCAGCGTTGGTGAGGCGCTGGACGTTCAGGTCGTCGTCGGCGTGGGCGGTCGGGCGGTAGTCGTTGAGCATCTCGGCGAGGTCGTTGAACGCGATGGCGAGGGTGGAGGCGGTGATGATCATGGTTGGCTCCTCCGGGGGTGGGTCGGCGCGGTGCCGCCCCACCCCCAATCATTTAGATTCAATACTCGTTTTGATCAAAGAGGGGGCTTGTTTCCCCGCTCCCCCCTGGCTTGTGTTTAGATTCTATACTCATTTTGGGGTGGGTGTCCAGTCTCCTTCCCAGGTCAGGCGGCCTGCGCCGACACCGCTGCGGCCACCATCCGCTCGGCCCCGCCGATCGCCGCCATCATCGTCATGTCGCGCACGATGCCGTCCCGGTGCTTAAAGATCGCGGCCTTCTCCTCCAGAGCCAGCTGTTCGGTGATCGCTTCGCGCAGGGTGTCCCCGCACCAGACCGTGGTGTGCGGGCCGAGGTCCCAGAGGATCAGGTTCGTTGCCGCGCCGGCTGCGGCGATGGGGTCGATGTCGGCCAGGTGCCAGCGGCAGGTCCGCGGGTCGATCTGGTGCTCGCGCATCAGCTGGGCGGCGGCGCGCACCATCCCCCCGGTGCCGGCGGCCGGGTCGCAGATGCTGAACCCGGGCTCGACCTGGGAGCAGTCCCCGAGCTCCATCCTCGCCATCAGCTCGCAGACCTCCGGCGGGGTGTGGTACTCCCCCAGCCCCTCGCGGGCTCCGTGGCTGCGCAGCCCGGTGATCGTCCACGACATCAGGTCGCACTCGGCGAGGTCGTAGGGGTCGATGGAGCCGGTGAGCTCCAGCAGGCTGTTGGTGATCGCGGCGTGCGCAACGGCCTTGACGCACGACAGCTCGTGGTCGTTCAGCGACTCCTCCATCCACGAGTAGATCGGCCGGGCCCGGTTGGCGAGGTCGGGGCGGCGCAGCCACCAGTAGGCCCAGCACTCGCGCATCAGCTGGAGGAGGTCCTTGGCGTCCAGGTCGAGCATCCAGTCGGTCTGCAGGTGTGCGTCTTCGCCCTTGATCGGCCACAGGGACAGGGCGGCGACCACGCCGACGGGTATCTCCATCCGGCTGCCGCCGTGGTTGCGGTGCCACGCGCCGGCGACGGCTTCGGCCGTACGGCGCGCCGCCTCGTGCGGGCTGGTGCCGCGGGGCACGGGGAAGCGGCGGGCCTTGCGCTTCGGGGCGGGCCTCGTGACGGGTTCGGGCGTGTTCACGACCACGGGGGCGACCGGGGCCGTCCGCACGGCGCGCGGACGGGACTCGTCCCTCGGGCGGAAGTAGTCGACCTCGTCGTCCTCGTCGTCCACGACGGCCGGGGCGAACAGGTTGAGCTGCTGGGTCCGCTTCATGGCGGTTTGTCCTCTGATTCTGGGCATGGAAAAGCCCGGCCGGTCAGGGAGGCGACCGGCCGGGCCGCAGGAAGGGCAGGAGAGGGAGAAGTCAGCCGGAGGGCGGCGCCTCGGCCAGCCGCTGCGCCTCGGTCTCGACGAGGTGGCGGGCGATGGCCGTGGCGTACCGGCCGCTGATCGTGCCCGCGTCGGCGAGGCGGGCGGCGATGGCGAGCGTGGCGGCGTCGGCGCCCTCGTGGTCCAGGCTGTTCAGGTACTCGGCGGCTGCGGTGACCTCCGCCTGGAGGCCGATCAGGGTGTCGGCCAGGCCGGGGCCGTCCTGGAAGACGCCCCGACGCGGTCGGCGCGGTGCGCGGGCACTCCCCTGCCGACGCGCCGGCTCCCCGGACGGGCCGGGTGGGGCGGCCTCTCCGCCTACCTGGGTGTCGAGGCTGTGCAGCAGGTGGGCGGCGGCCCGCACGTACTCGCCGCTCAGGTGGAGCGCGGTGTAGGCGAAGAAGGCCGGGCCCGCTGTCGCGGTGAGGCGTTCGCGGTGCTGCTGCGGGGTCAGTCCTCGCAGTTCGCGGGGGCGGTGCCCGTAGGCCCCGGTGATCGCGGCGTCCACCATCTCGCGGGCGGTCCGCTCGATGTGCGGCTGGAGTCCGAGGCGGGCGCTCACTTCACGCAGGGCGGCGGGGAACGACCCGTTCACCGGCCCTCCCCTCGGGGGGTCGTCAGGGACAGCACCCAGTAGTGGTCGTCGATGTACGGGTCGCCGTTCAGGTGGGCGTCCAGCACGGCGAGGGCCCGGTCGTAGGCCGAGGGGATGGAGTTGGCGTTGAGAACGAAGGCGAACCCGCCGGCGTCGAGGACGGCTCGCTTCGCGCCCTCCGCCAGGTCCCCCGCGGTGATGGCCGTGATCTCCCAGTCCTTGTCGAGGACGACCGACCAGCGGGGTGCGTCCGTCCGGGGCTCTGCTGGTGTGCAGTCCTCGCACCGGTGGGGGCGGTGGTAGGCGTTGGCCCTCTCGGTGAGCATCTCGGTGACGGCCTCCGGCGCGTCGGCTGCGGCCTCCATGGCCGCGGTGAACCACGTGTGGCTGCGTTCCGCGCTGACCGGCCCGGACTCCAGGTCGTGCAGGTGGAGGCGGAGCTCGGCGGGGTTGAACGGGACTCGCTCCCGGGCGAGGAGCCGCCCGTCGGCGTAGCCGAGGACGTGGGTGGCGCCGGTCAGGGAGTCCCGGTCGATGACGAGGTCGACCCGGCCCGGGGTACCGAGCAGGATCGAGGACATGGCGGCGAGGTTGGTGACCGCAGTCAGGGTGGCGTGGACCGCTTGGGGCACGTTCGGCGCGGGGGCGTTCATGAGCTCCGGTCCGTTGCTCGGGGGTGCAGGTGGCCGTTGTTGAGGATGCAGATCCCGGTGACGGTGGCCAGAACGGTGACGTTGCGCAGGTCGCCGCCCTGGTGGATCGCCTTGTGGAACAGCTCGGGGTAGTGGAAGTGGCGTGCCAGCTGCCGGTACTGGCCGAGGTCGATGACATTGAATCCGGGCAGTCGATTGGCCCAGGCGAGGGTGATGCCGTGCTCGACCAGGGCGCCGGCGGCGTGGACTTGGGCGGGGGGAAGGTTGTGGCCGACGATCTGGGAGACGACGGCGGGCAGGTGGTGCTCGGGGACGTAGGCGAGTTGTTCGCGGAGCGGGGCGGACAGGTCGGGGCTGGGGGTGTGAGTCATGGCGGGTCCTTCGGGTGGGCCCGGCCGCGGGGGCGGCCGGGCCGGGATGAGGGAGGTTCAGGAGTTGAGCTGCGGGTCGTTGAGGAGCGCGACCGCGATGTCCGCGACGACCTCGCCGATCCGGCCGTAGTCCGCCCGGATCGCCAGGGCGTGCTCGTACAGGTCCGCGTAGTAGCGGTCGCGGACGAGTTCGTGGAACTGGACGAACGTCAACGAGGCGAAGGCGTCGGGGCGGATGCCCCAGCCCACGGAGATGGCGTGCTCGACCATGCCGAAGCCGTTGGCGACGATGCCCGCGCCGATGCAGTCGGCGGAGTTGATGGCGTCGAGGATCGCGAAGAGGTGGTGCTCGGGGCCGCGGATCTCGGCGATGCCAACGGAGAGGCCGGGGCCGATTTCGATGCTCATGGTGTGTTCCTGTCGGTGTACGCGTCGGGACGACGGGTCGGTGGGGGTGAAGCGCGCCGGCCGGTCTGCGTGTTGATCGGGGTGTTCGCGCGGGAGGGGGTGGTCCGGGAGCCGGGGAGGGTCAGGGGTTGAGCTGCGGGTCCTCGGCCAGTGCGGCGGTGATGTTCTCGACGATGTCGCCGATCCAGTCGTAGTCCGCCCGGACCTCGATGACGCGGCGGAACACCTGGCCGAAGTGGCGGTTGCGGACGAGGTCGTGGAACTGGTCGTGGGTGAGGGGCTGGTTGCTGTGGGAGCGCAGCAGCCAGGCAGTGGTGGTGGCGCTGGTGATCATGGCGAAGGCGTGGTTGACGAGCGCGGCGGAGACGGGCCCGGCGTCGTCGAGGATTTCGGCGACGGTGGCGACGTGGTTCTCGGGGCAGCGGGCTCCGATGATCGCGGTGTTGAGCGGGTCGACGGCGAGGTCGGTCACGGAGTTCTTCCTTCTGGATGGGGCGCCCCGGCCGGGTGGCCGGGGCGCCGGCGGGGCGGGTCAGGCGGTGAGGTAGTCGAGGACGGCGAGGGAGAAGCCTCGGGGCAGTGCGCCGGGCCCGGCGTCGGTGCTGGTCGCGTAGTTCTCGGCGATGTCGAGGGCGTCGAGGACGGCGGCCTCTCGGTCGGGTCGGGCCATGAGCCGGGCGACGGAGTCGAGGGCGAGGGCGGCGGCGGAGAGGGTGAGGTGGTGGATGTCCTGTTCGGCGCGGGCCGCTCGGGAGCGGGCGAGGCTGGCGTAGTGGCGGGCTTCGGCGGCGGCAGCGGCGGTCAGGGCGTTCACGGTCGTTCCTCCCTCTTCGGGTTGGGGCCTCCCCCCTTCCCTCTTGATTTAGATTCTATACTCATTGCGAATGGGGGTCCACTCCCGCAGGAAATTCTCAGCCGGTGGACGTCGGGTATTTCCGCAGGTCAGGGCTTCGGAAGTGCCACGACGAGGGCGGTCGCGTTGTCGGCGTGCTCCTCTCCGTACACTCGCAGGCTGGCCACCCGGGCCCGCTCGACCGCGTCGCTGACCAGCGCCCCCGCTGCGGACTTCGCCGGGTACAGATCGAGGACCGTCGCCGGGTAGGCGCCGAACCCTCCGGCCAGCCGCCCGCCGGCTTCCTCCAGCGGCTGATAGGCGCCGTCGCTGCACAGCAGGATCCGGTCCACGCGGCCCCGGCTGACCGTCCGCTCGCCGATCTCCCCGTAACGCAGGTCCGCCAACAGGTTGTGGTGGTCGTTGGGGCCCACGGGCTGGTTCCGGGACCTCTTCCTCTGCGCCAGGTTGTGGTCGGTGGTCAGCAGCTCACCCAGGCCGGTCGGGCTGATCGCGTAGGCGCGGGAGTCGCCAGCCCAGCCGACGCGCAGGCCCGTCCACGTGGGGTGCCAGGTCACGACGACCGCCGTCGTGCCCGCTACCCAGCTGTCGGTGCTCGCCATCCAGCCCGGCACCGCGTCCCGTCCGAGCCTGATCGCGTCGCCGGGCGAGCCGGTGGACGCCGCGCTGCGGGCCAGGAGGGGCGCGAAGTGCCGGACGAACCCGGCGACCTCTTCATCGTCCCCGATGCCGTCGCACACCACGAACGCCCAGACCCCGCTGGCCCGGTCCCGGTGGACGGCGAGGGCGTCGCACTGCTCCCTGCGAAGGCCGCGCGACTGCGCCGCGGAGACGACCGGGCCGACCGGGTGGATCCACTTCGTTGAGTCGGCGAGGTCGGACAGCCGGGTGATCTCGTCCCGGCCGAGGTCCTGGTAGGTGCCGTCAGCGCGCCGCCGGCCGGTGACGAACACGGAGCCCCGGAAGAACGGGGCCCGCCCGCCACCGGCGAGGCCCGCCCACAGCTGCTGCGCGTAGCGGTTGGCCTCCTCCTCGAACGGCCCGTTGCCGTGGTGCAGGATGTACGGGCCGATGGGCAGCGAGGAGTATCCGGGGCCGAGGTTCGACTTCAGCACGGACTGTTCGGCCGACGTGTGGACGACCACCGGGCGGCCCACCGGGCGGCCCAGCTCGTCCTGGATTCCGTCCGGGTCAAGGACGAGGGCAAAGGTCTTGATCATGTCGTTCAACTCTCTTGTCATTCGGGGATATTCAGAGCATGGCGATCAGTGCCTCGTGGGCGTAGACACAGTCCTCGCAGCACAGCTCGCCGAAGACCCAGCCGACGAAGTCGCCGGGCTCGACGGTGAACTCGCAGCGGGCGCAGGTGATCTCCCGCAGGGCGCGGAGCACGACTCGGCTGCTCCGATCAGGTCGACGGCCGCGCGGCCCACTGGCGGTGGTCGTAGACCTGTCTCCAGGGGCTTCTGAGCGTGACGACGGCGTGGGAGTCCACGAAGAGCGCCATGCCGGCCATTCCGTCGATCACGGTCCGGGCGAGGTCCTGGCGAGCCTTGCCCGGAGGGACCGTGTGCGCGGCGGTGCAGCAGGCGGGGTCCGCGCGCCAGGTGATCCAGTCCGCCGCCGGGCAGTCGACCCGCCACAGTGCGCGGATCTCCACGCCGCCGAGGATGTCCTGCTCCTCGCTCCAGCCGGGAAGCGTCCGGAGGTCGGCCGGGCAGCCGTCCTCGCCGATGTGCGGGATGCTGTCGCGGGCGTCGCTCAGGTACCAGCAGGCATCGCGGGCGGCATCGCCGGGGTCGCTGCCCGCCGCCTCTGACCACAGGTCCGCGTGCAGGCGTACCCACATGTCGATGCGGATCATCACGGCCGGACCAGGCTGGAGAAGGCGGTGTGCATCGCCCCGATCATTCGCTGGATGATCTGGCTCGTGTCGACCTCGAGGTCGGTGGGCCAGCCGCCGTCGCCGATCGGGCCGAAGAACAGGACCGGCCCTCGGGCCTCGAACCGCGGGCCACTGCCGGGGAGGACCGAGATGATCAGTGTGGCGTATTCGTTCACCGGCTGGCCCTCGCTGTGCTGCCGGCTCGCGAGGCTGAGGACGTGCACTCCGTGGGCACAGGAGGCCAGCCGGGTGTACTCGATATCGCCTTCAAGGAGCTGAGCGGCGACGGCCCTGCGCTGAGGCTTGCCGGCGGGGATGTTCACCGGCTTGGCGGCTCCTGCGGGGGTGATGAGCAGGGCGTTGGGCTGGGCGTCGGTGAACTCGTGCTGCTGGTAGAGCCTGGGCTTGCCCGAGGGGTCGTCGTCGACGCGCACGGTGCAGGCCCCTGCCGGGCGGGTGATGAGAACGGTGGCGAGGTGGTCCTTGTACTTCCCGGCCGTGATCCGGATTCGGTGGCCTGCGGGTGCTCCGGTGGTGGGCATGTCGGTGTTCCTCTGCTGGGGCTGGGTGATGGCGGGTGGGTGGCCCGGGGGCCGCCGGACGGCGGCCCCCGGGCCGGGCGAGGTTCAGGAGACCGGCGGGTACCAGGCGTCGACCGCCTCGAAGAACGCGTGGTAGGAGCCGCCCCCGGCCTCGTTGGAGGGGAACGTTCCGGTGATCGTGTCGAGGTGGGCCTTGCGGGCGTCGAGGAGGGTGAGGTCGACGCGGACGCGTCCCTGCTTGGGGCCTTCGCTGAAGCTGATCTTGACGGTGCGGTCGTCCTCCGGGGTGACCTCCACGAAGACGGAGTCGAGGATGGCGCGGGCCTGCATGCCCGGGTTGTTGATCCGGGCGGCCACGGCGACGGCGATGCTGGCGTACATGGGGTTTTCCTCTCTCGGCCGGGGGGTCTCTCCCCCCCCTGCTTTACGTCTCTATTTTATACTCATTCAGGAGTGGTGTCCACTCCCTCTCCGGACAACTCCCTTTGCCCGAAAGCTCGTTGGGCCCGCCCCCGCGCGGGGGCGGGCGTGCTCAGTGGCCGAGCTGGGTGGCGACGGCGTCGAGGACGGCCGCGGCACACGCGAGGTGCCGCAGTGCCGCCGCATCCCCGTCCCGGGCCGCGATCACGGCGAGGTCGACGGCGGTGGCGATCACTGGCTCGGACATGCCCGCCAGCCACCGGGCATACGGACGCGGTGCCCCGACACCCTCCCACGCGGCGTGGACGGCACATTCGGCAACCGCGGCGGCGTAGGCGGCGGACAGGTCGGCGAGACCGTGCGTGAGGGCGAGGTGGGCGGCGAGAGGGGTGAGGTCGGGGGCGCCGAGGAGCACCCGGAGGTCGACTGGAGCAGTGGCGATGGTCATGGTTCTCCCGGGCGGGCGGCCCCGGCGAGGGGCCGCCCGGAGTGGTCAGTACGAGTCGAGGCGGGGGTCGGTCGCAAGCAGTCCGAGAGCGAGGCGGGCGATGCGCAGCTGGTTGGCGCCGGCCCAGGCGTCACCGACGCTCCGGGCTGCGCTGTCGGCGAGCATGAGGAGCAGGGCGGGGCTCACGTCGGACAGCCATTCCGTGAAGGACTGGGCGTGGGCGATCTGGCTCCAGGTGTCGCGGACTGCGGACTCGGCGATGGCCGCTGCGGTGGCGGTCTCGTCGTCGGCGAGGTCGTAGTGCCGACCGATCCAGGCCGCGAGGGTGCCGTCGAGCAGATGGGCGTGGAGCTGCGGGATGGCCTGGGTGGCGTCGGCGGTGGTGATGGTCACGATCTTCCTTACTTCTGGTTTCCCTGATTCCCTACATCAAGATTCTATACTCATAGCAGTGGGTGAGTCCACTTCGGGGTGATTGAACTGCCGTTTGTTTCAGCAGGGTTGGCTTTCACTCCGCCGCCTCCATGGATGCGGGCCAGCTGACACCGGCGAGCGCGCGGCGATACTGCTCCGGCAGGTCGACCACCGGGTGGCCGAGCCAGTCCCGGCCCATGTGCGCGAGGATGCAGGCGTCGGCCTTGTCGTAGCGTCCAGCGCCGTCGCACTCCAGGCCGTACCGCTCGGCGACGGCGTCACGAACCAACCCCTTGGCGACGCGGGCGCGCACCGTCTTCGGGTGCTCCTTGGCGGGGTTGGCGACGCCGCAGGCGTAGATCGTCCGCTGCACAGGCGGGACCTGCGCGTAGGGGATGCGCCGGCGCCACAGCTCCTGGGTGACCATCCACCACAGTCCGGCGAGTTCGTGGTGCCCGGCCTGCGCACCGTGCCCGTACGCCGCGCCTTCCACCACGACCAGGTCGGCGAGGCGGACCCGGTCAGTGATCGCCTGGAGGTGCCAGTCGAGGCGGGCGTGACCGCGCATCCCGGCCTTGGGCCGCAGGGCGTCCGCCCAGTCCGGCCCGGCCACGCCGGTGGAGGTGAGAGACAGGTCGAGGCCGATGACCAGGGGGACAGGGCCCTTGGCCGTCGTGACGGTGGTGCTCATCGGGTTCCTTCTCGTGGCTTCCCGCCGCCGGCCCCATCCGGGCTGCGGGTGCTTGTCGTGGTGGTTCGCGGTTGGGTGCGCGGGCCCGCGCCGTCCCCGGCGGGCCGCCGGGTGCCAGCACGGTGCGGGCCCGCGCCGGACGGTCAGTTGCCGTTCAGCTCTTCCATGAGCGAGCCGAGTTCGGCGAGGCCGTGGACGTGATTGCGCTGGCCGACGTGCGCGGAGGCGCGCCCGGGGCGGGGCGCGGGCGGTGGGCACAGGCCGGTCAGGCGGCGATATCGAGGGACAGCTGCTTCTCCTCGCCGGCGGGCTGCTCCTCCGTGTCGGCGTCAGCGGCTGCCTGGCACGCCTCGCACTTCTGCTCGCCGACGGCGTGGTGCTTGTCGACCCCGGCGGTGGTGCCGCAGATGTCGCGGGCCTTCCCGGGCAACGGCAGGTCCGACTCGTCGACGCCATCCGCGGTGGCGATGACCTCGCCGTCGAGCCAGATCCGGCCTCCGCAAACGCCGTCGAACCGCCGTGGATGGGGGGCGACTTGGGTGATGCACTGCGCCCGGTGGGGGCAGGGTACGCAGTTCGGCAGGACCGGTGCGCAGAGCTCCGTGAGGCCGCCCTTCGTCTTCCACTTCCCCTCAGGGGGGCTGTAGCGGGGGTCGCGGAAGCAGGCGGGCATGAAGCGGTCGGTGTCGGGCAGGGCGGTGAACACAGGTCGGGGGCTTTCTCGGTGGTGGCCGCCCGCACCCCGGGTTGGGCGCGGGCGGCGGGAGACGGGGTCAGGGGTTGAGGTGCCGGCCCGGACAGGGTTGGGCGGCAGGGCGCGGCCTCGCGGGGGCCGACTCTCCGGTCACAGGACTTCCAACAGTTGGCGGCCGATCCAGCGGGCGACGTTCACGCTGACGGCGTTGCCTGCCTGCATGGTCTGCTCTGCGGCGTTGCCGAGCACGATGTAGCTGTCCGGGAACCGTTGCCCGGCGAGCTGCTCCTTCGGCTTCAACATCCTGAACCAGCAGTCGGCGATGGACTCTTCGGTGACGACGATCGCCGCCGACTGCTTGGTGGACAGGGTGTGGAAGGGCATTCCGGCGTGCTTGGGCGCGGCCTTGCGGTACGGGACGACCAGGGTGTTGCGGTCGCGCGGGTCGATGTGCCCGCCGGGCAGGACCAGGCCGTGGTGGTTGCCCTGCGCGGTGACGGCGGCCAGCGGGCTGTGCACGCTGGAGGCCGTGGAGTGGTTGCGGTACTCCACGACGAACGGCGACGGCGGGGTGAGGAGTGCTTCGGACTCGCGGGTGGTGCGGGTCCGAAGCGGCTGGCCGACCGGGTACGGGGTGGTGTTCCACGAGCCGCCGGTCGGGACGAGCAGCGCCTCGCCCTGCTTGGTGGAGCGGGTGGGCATCGGCCGCTGGGTCAGGGCGTAGGAGCGGTCTCCGCCGTCCTTGCCGTGGGTGAGGGTCACGGAGTACGGGACATGCGGGAACAGGGCCATGCCGGCGCGGATGCGGTCCATGGTGGTGCTGGCCAGCGGCTTACGGCGTGACCCGATGCGCGTGCCGAGGTCGGTCCAGTCGATCGCGGCAGAGGCGGGACGGACGAACGGCTCGACGAGCGCCCGGTTGCAGCGGGAGTTGGGGCACCGGTAGTCGTACTTGACGCCGTACTTGCCGATGGTCACCGCCGGGTCCCGCCACGTCTGCACGGCGTTGACGTGCTCGCCACACTCGAAGCACCAGGCCGCCGGCGAGGGGGTGAGGTTGGGCTTGCGCATGCCGCGGCGGGTGAACGTCACGTAGATCCGGTCCCGCCACTGCGGGGCGTGGAGGTTGTCAGCGTCGCCGATGTGGGCCGAGCTGACGCTGGTGACCTGGTAGTTGTAGCCGAGGGCCTGCATGGCGGCGATCCACGTCGGGAACAAGATCCAGTCGGTGGCGAACTCGACGACGTTTTCCACGACGATCGCCCGGTACTTGTGCACCTCGGCGGCCCGCACGACACACCAGGCGGTGACGCGGGTCTTCTCGAAGGCCGCGTCGGGCAGGGCCTTGAACTCGTCGTCGCCATCAGGCAGCTCGAAGGTCTGGTTCTCGCGGGGACGTCCTCCGGCGGGGCTGATCTCGGTGCAGATGACGCTGGCCCACAGCACGTCCGCCTTCGGGAGGTAGCGCATCGGCAGGGCGCTGACGTCGATGCGAAGGTGGTCGGCCTTGGGGTGGTTGGCGGCGTGGGTCTCCAGGGCGAGCGCCCAGTGGTTGACGCCGAGGACGAGTTCGAGCCCGGCTTCACCCAGGCCGGTGCTGGAGCCGCCGGCGCCGCAGAGGAAGTCGATGAACTTGACGGTCACGACGCCCCGCCTCGGTGCTCGTTGTGGCCGGACAGGGGGCGGGAGGGCGGGGTTGCCGGGTCGCCGGGGGCTTCGCCCTGCTTCGGGTGCTCCAAGTCCTCCTCGGCGGAGGGCATGAGGCGGAAGGTGACGGCCGCGATGGCCTCGGCGGCGTCCGGATTGTCGAAGATCAGCCGGTCGTGGATGTTCTCCAGCGAGACCACGGCGTCCCGGA
This sequence comes from Kitasatospora sp. NPDC015120, assembly GCF_043080305.1. Lineage (NCBI taxonomy): Bacteria > Bacillati > Actinomycetota > Actinomycetes > Kitasatosporales > Streptomycetaceae > Kitasatospora > Kitasatospora sp. NPDC015120. Next base: position 570,132 of record NZ_JBIBVJ010000001.1, read on the forward strand.
TGCGCTCGCGCAGGAGCTTGGCGTCGTCCGCCGGCGGGAGCTGGGTTCGGGCGGCGGCGGGCGTGGCGCAGCTGGTGTAGTCCTGGCTGTCGGCCGTGTCGTGCGGCCCGTCGCGGTGGGGCCTCATCGCCGGTGCCCAGTGGCTGGAGCCCGGGACGATGCGGGTCTTGCTCAGGTCGGTGACGGCGGGCCGGACTCCGTGGAGTGTCTCGTGGGCGAGTCGGGCGAGGAGGTTGTCGTGGGACGAGGTTGTGGGCCGTATGTCGGGCATGGCGTGGAAGCCGAGGCGGGTCGGGAGGTCGCCGTCGGACGGCGCGGGGTCGGTGTTGTGGTGGTCTGTCATCGTGAGTCCAAGAGGTCAGGTCGGACACTTGAAGTGTCCCCATGCAGGTTTGGGGTGTGGGTCAGTAGACGCGGATGCCGGTGTGGTCCACGGACCGGCGGAGGAAGGCGAGCCAGGGAGCCCAGTCCCTGTAGGTGGCCTCGATGTCGGCCCGCCGGTCGGCCGGGGCCGCGTCGTAGGCGGCGAGCGCCGCCGCGACCTCGGCCGGTGCGATCACCCAGCCGTCGTTGCCGGCGACCTTGTAGTGCGGGATGCCTCGGATCTCCGCTTCGGTGGCGCTCATCCTCGCGGCGTAGGCGGCCTGGATGGCGGCGAGGTTGGCTTCCTTGCCCGGCAGGACCTGATCCGGTCCGGTGAAGTCGTCACGGGTGAGGCCGAAGGTGCTGAGGAGCACGTGGTCGGGGACCGGCGGGTCGGTGAGCATCCCGAAGTCCCTCATGACGGTTCGGATCGTCGCCATTCCCCCGTTGCTGAAGAGGTGCCAGCAGGTGCGGTCGTCGGTGCCGTCGGCCTTCTCGATGTTGAGCTGGAAGCCCATCAGGTTCGTCTCCGTTCGGGGGCGGGCCGCCGTTGCGGCCCGCCTGGCTGGTCGTGGTGGTCAGTGGCTGCGGATGCCGGCGAAGTCGCCCGCCAGGCGGAGGAAGCCGATCCATCCGTCCCAGTCGTCGATGCGGGCGCTGGTCGCGGCGCGGTCGTCGTACGGGGCCCGCTGGTAGGCGTCGAGGGCGGCGGTGATCTCGGGCGGGGTGATCAGCCAGCCGTCGCCGGTGGCGAGCTTGTGCCGGGGGATGCCGGCGGGCTCGGCGGCCCCCGCTTCGCGGAGGGCTTCGACGACGGCCTTGGTGGCGGAGTCGTCCACGGACCGGCCCCCGCGGATGGCCCTGTCGAAGGCAGTTTCGGCGAGGCGCAGCATGTCCAGGTCGTGGATCATGCCGAAGCCGTCCATGGCCCGCAGGACCGTCGCGTGCGTGAAGTGGTCGAAAAAGAAGGTGGCGGAGTACTCGCCGTCGAGGTGGTAGGCCCTGCCCATCAGGTGGCGCCTTTCGTGTCCGTAGTGGGGGTCTGCAGGGGCCCCGGCCCGTGTTCGCGGGCCGGGGCGTGGCGGCTGTTCGCCGGGTTCAGAACTTGGTGCGGGTCTGCCGGACGGACCTGCGGATGCGGACGGCGGACCGGAGGGCGTACACGGCGCCCAGGAGCGCGGCCACGGCGAGCGTGAGGGCGGCTGCTTCCACGGCGTTCATTCGGTCTCTTCCGGGGTCGTGGTGTAGGTGGCGGTCGTGGCGTCCAGGTCGGCGTGGCCGAGCCGCCTGGCCGCCCACTTGCGGCCTCCGGCCGGGGACAGCAGTGGCGGAGGCTCCGGGGAGGCCCAGAAGAGGCCTGAGAGGCGCCGGAGGGCGGCATGGGAGTCGGCGGGCGGCGGGCCGGGCGTGCTGTCAGGCATGCCGGCTGGCCTTCCGGGCCGGGCAGTCGCGGGCGGTGTAGAAGCGGACCATGGACAGGTACAGGCCGTTCGTGTCGCCTATTCGGTTGCAGTACTCGATGGCGGTGCGCAGGTCCTTGTCCTCCTCCGGCGTCTGGGGGTGGGCGAGGGGGCAGTAGCAGGGGACGCCGAGGCTGTGGTCGCCGGGGATCAGCTCGGCGAGGGTGACCTGTACGACGACGAGGCGGTCTCCGTCGGCCAGGACGTAGCGCGGCCAGTCGCGGCTGGCGTGGTGCTGGATGATCTCGCCGGGGAAGCTCTCCGCGATCTCGGCGGCCCGCTGCGCCGCTTCCGTCACGGAGCCTAGGGGCGGGGTCGGGGCGTAGGCGGCGGGCCCGTACTCGTGGACGGTGGTCAGGGAGACGACCGCCGAGTGGGGAACCGGCTCGGGGAGCATGCCGCGGCCGACGAGGAAGCTGTCGATGGCGACGAGGAGCGGGGCGAGGAACGCCCCGTGCGGCGCGTCGGGACCGGTGGGCGTGGAGTCGTAGACGACGTGGTGGACGGTCGGGTTGTCGTCGCTGTTCCGAACGACCAGCCACTCGGTGACGCTGTCGAGGTGGGCGGGGAGGCCGCCGGCGTAGGCACTGGGGCCGATCGCCAGGTGGGTGCCGTCGGGCAGCGCCGCGATGATCAGTTCGCTGCCTCCGCAGCAGTCGATGTCGGTGACGAGACCTCGGCGGCGCAGCGGGGTGATCAGGGGTTCGTAGGTGGCGTAGGCGGCCTGCCAGGCGGGGTCGTTGACGTGGCTTCGGCCGGGCAGGGGTGCGAGTGGCACGGGGTTCTCCAAGAGGTCGTCGGGCGTTGGGGTTGCTGGGTGTGCTGGTCAGGTGAGGCGCAGCAGGCGGCGCAGTAGGTGGCTGCGGCCGGTGCGGGCGGCGGGCATGGAGGGCGGGGGCGGGAGGTACCGGGCGAGGACGGCGAGCAGGGGGTCCGGTGCGGTTCCGAGGTGGTGGTAGTGGCCGAGGAGGGTGGAGTCGTAGAGGGGGGCGTGGTGGCCGGTGGGCAGGGTTCGGGTGACCTTCCAGCCGGTGGCGCCGCTCGGCTTGCGGGCGGTGGCTCCGCCGATTCCGTCGTCGGTGATGTCGAGGAGGGAGCCGTCGGGGAGGTGGAGGTGGAGGCTGGCGTGCTGCCGGCGGCTGGCGATGTGGAAGGTGACGCCGCGGTGGCGGGCGAGTTCGGTGATCGGGCTGTACCAGGGGGCGAGGACGGGGGTGTCGGGCAGCGTCACGGCGGATCTCCAGTAGATGGGGACTGACAGATGAGTCCCCATACAAGTTGGGGCCGGGGGGATGCACTCCCCCCGGCCACGGGGGTGTCAGGCGGCCTGATCGGCGGCGTGGCGGTCGGCCCAGGCGGTGAGGGCGCCGGACATGGAGCGCATGTTGTGGGCGACGATCCGGGCGTGGCCGATGTCGAACCGGTTCGGCTCGGCCGGGAAGTCGTAGCGGCCGAGCCCGAGGGAGGCGACGAGCTGGTCGACCCTCCAGGACAGTTCGGCGGCGGGGCTGTCCGCGGCGTCCTCGTCGACCGCGCCGCTCACGCGGCCGTGCAGGTCGGCGATCTCATCGAGGTCGCGGTCCACGCTCTCGTCCTCGGCGCGTTCGACGGCGATGGCGCGGACGAGCGGGTCGAGGATGCTCGTGTAGTCGAGGGCGTAGGTCCAGCGCCCCTTGGAGTCCTTGGTGGTGACGAGCGTGGGCAGCATCCCGTTCTTTCCTTTCCGATCGAGGGGGCCTCTCCCCTTCATGTCTTTATTCTATACTCATTCGCGGGGGTGGCACAACACCTGACTTCTCGTTATCTACTCGTTATATCGATGTCGTTGGCGCGCTCCACGCGCCACCTCCATCGCCTTCTCCCGCGCGCTCCGGACATCGTCCGGCCGCTCCATGGCCTGCTGCCGCTGCGCCGCGCCGTCCCGCAGGTAGTCCGCGAACCGCTCCTGCTCGGCACGGCGCGCTTCCTCCTGCCGGCGCTTCTCCTCCGCCTCCCGGGCCGCCCGGGCGCTGGTCCCGCACGCCCGGCAGTTCTTCGCCACCCGCTTGTGGCGCGGGCACGCACGCCCCGCCTTCCCCTGACGCGCAGACTCTTCCCCTGCGGCGTCAGCCGTGGGGGGTAGGGGGGCAGGAAGGACAGAGGTAGGAGAAGGAAAAGAAGGGGTTCCCTCGGGGGAACCATCAGGGTTCCCCTGCGGGAACTCACTGGGTTCCCCCGGGGGAACCCTGGACTGGGGCGGCGATGGGTCACCCTGGGGGAACCCATCGCGCTCGGCGGCCCGCGCCTCCCGCTTCTCGACATCCCTGTACGTGCGCGCGGGAGCCGCCGGCTTGGCGCGGGCGACACCCGGCCGGGCGAGCCGGGGGTTGCGCGGCGCGGTGGAGGCCGCCCTCCGCCGCTCGTGCAGTTCCTCCGCCTGCGGCAGCGTCGGCAGCACCAGCGGAAACACCCGGTACGTCGCGGTCCGGCCGGGCTTGCCGACCTCGATGCGCTCCACGAGGCCCTTCTTCACCAGGTTGGTGACCAGCGTGATCGCGCGCTTCTCGCCGACGCCCGTCCAGGCCGACAGCCGGTGCGCGCCCGGCCGCGACAGCCGGGTCTCGTCGTCGGCGGAGTCGCAGATCTTCATCAGCGCGAGCTTCTCCGTCGGCGTGACCACGTCCGGCGGCAGGTAAGCCGCAACGAGCATCAGGTGAATCGACATGCGGGCCCTCCCCCTCGGCGGCGTGGTGCGGTGCAGTAGCGTGCCGCGCTCACCTCTTGGCCGCCCGGACGTCGATCCGGCGGGACGCCTTCTTGGTGACCGTGCGCAGCGGCACCGCGATGCCGGCGGCGACGAGGGCCTTCACCATCCGGTCCGTGTCGGGGACGGTGGGGATCGGCGCGTCGAGGCTGTCGAATATCTCGATCATGGCCCGGATGTCGGGCTCCTCCATGCGCTTGTCCTCGCCCTGCCAGTGCAGGACGTTGCTCCCGTACGGGCCTGCCTTGACGCCGTCGACGGCCTTGCGCACGAACTTCTTGATCCGGTCGGCGTCCGCCCACTCGCGGTGGGCGTTGACGTAGTCGGCCAGGTGCATGGCCACGTCGGCGTCGTCGTGGACGATGTTGGCCTGCACCGGCCGCCCGCCGACCGACTCGCCCCAGCAGGCCGTGGCGAACGGGCAGAAGTCGCACTGCGCGTCGATGCCGGGCCCGAGGAACGTGCGGGGCGCTTCGTCGGGGTGGGTCGTGTCGGCTATCCGCTCCAGCCACCACACGGCCTCTTCGGCGATCTCCGGGTCGTACGGGATCTCCTGGATGTGCTCCTCGCCGTTGTCGCGGCAGATGAACCGCAGCCGGATCCGCTCGACGCGCAGAGGGCCGAGGCGGGCCAGGACCCGCTGGCCGTCGTCGTCGGAGAACCCTCCGGTGGTCAGGAGCCGGGCGTACGTCATGACCTGGCGCAGCTCACCGGCGGTCGCCCCGTACCGCAGGACCTCGTCCCAGCGGTAGACGGTGCGGGTCTTGATGTCCTCGACGGTGATCACGTCGGCGGGCACTCTGGGGCGCAGGCGGCGCGGCAGCTGCCGGGCGGTGATCCGGTCGAGCTGGACCACGTCGATGCTGCCGCGGATCGCCGCCTCGGCGACCTTCTTCTCCACCAGCCAGCCGAACTCCCGCCGGGCGGCGGTCGTCAGGCCCTCGTGGATGTAGGTGCCGAGCATCGCGGCGGGGCTGACAACGTGGTCGGTCCTCTCCCAGCCGTGGTAGATGTACGCGGCCCGACGCTCGCAGACGAGGTCGGACGCGCCGAGCTGGCGCTGCCGGGACCGGGGCCGGGCCTGGTCGGCGGCGTCGGCCGCAACCCAGATGGACGGCGACTCGGGCCGTTCCAGAACGGGGGTGGACATGGGTGTACTGCTCCAAGAGGTCGAGGGGCGGGGGCGGGGCGCCGTGCCGTCGGGGCCCCGCCCCCGAGAGAGGACGGCTCTACGGCGCGCCCAAGGCGGGTGGCGGGCAGTCGCAGCCGCCTACGCAGGCGCAGCCCGCGCAGCCGGGGCACCAGTCCTCGGGCGGCCAGCCGCATTCGGTGCAGCAGTCGCAGCGGGCATGGCAAGCCGCGCCGTGGCACAGGGGTGCCGGGCGGAAGTTGCTGATCATCGCAGGCACGGGGAGGTCCGGGCCGCCCTGTTCGGGGTGGCCCGGCCTGGCACCGCTACGCGGCGGCGGCGTGCGCCGGCGGGTCGCCGAGGACCTCGGCGTCGGCTTCGGCCTGCTGCGCCTCGGCAGCGGCCCGCAGCCGGGCCGCATCGGTCTCGGGCACATCGTCCATGCCCGGCTTGGGGGCCGCCAGTTCAGCGGCACGCGCCCTGACCGCGCTGCGCACGGTCTTCCACTCCGGCTCGGTCAGGCCCGTCGCCTCCCAAGCGTCGAGCTCGTTCCACAGGGCCAGGCAGGCGTCGCGGTCGACAGCCTCGGCGATGCGCTTCATCCACGGGCCGGTGCGGTCGCCCGTCAGCTCGGGCATGTCGCGGGGCTGGGAGTCGATGGAGCAGCCGAGCATGCCGAAGATCAGGTTCTCGTAGGAGAAGTTCGGCAGCGGCATCGGCTTGCCGGCCTCGACGCGGAACTTCAGCGTGCGGGCCTTGATGAGTTCGGCGGGCTTGTCGCGCCGCATCCGCACCCACACCGTGGAGTCGAAGCCGGTGTCCTTCTGCGTGCTGACCCGCCACTCCTTCACGGACTTGCCCCGGACGACGAGCGGCTGGCCGTTGCCGTCGGTCGCCGATATCTCCTTGCCCCGGGCCAGCATGATGGCGATGCCCGGCATGGTCTGGAGCATGTAGATGATCTTCGCCCACCGTTCGGTGGTGTCGTTCCAGTGGTGGCGGCCGATGTCGATGATCGCGTCGGGGTTCTCGGCGAGCTTGGCGCGGTTGCGGTCGCTGCGCTTGGCCCGCTCGTAAGTCCAGTTGGACAGCATCCGCCACAGCGCCGAGCCGGAGTCCATGACGAACACGATCGGCTTCTCGCGGTTGGCAGCGGCCCGGCGGGCCTCCCACCACACCGCTTCGACCTGCTCGGCGATCGATTGGTAGGACCCGTCGTGGACGATCACCTCGAAGCGGGCGCCGGGGATTCCGGCGTACTCGTCGGCGGAGCCCTCGGCCAGGTCCATCACGTACATCTGGCCGACATGCTCGGACTTGCTGAACTCGATGGCCTGGTAGGACTTCCCGGCGCCCTCCTCGCCCTCGGCGAGGATGAAGGGCCATGGCACGACGCCGGTGGGCTTACGGGACTTGAGCTTCGGTGGCACGGTTCGTTCTCCAAGAGGTCATGGTGCTCAGTCCGTGCGCAGGGCGCGGACTTCGATGTGCGAGCCCCATTCGGGGTGGCGTTCGATGAGCAAGCGGGCGTATCGACTGCGGAAGTCGTTGTTGAGCCGGAAGTCGTCGGCGCTGAGGGTGGCGCGGCCGTAGCTGTAGCGGACGAGCTCGAAGAGCATGCCGAGGCTGATCTTCGAGAAGCGCGCTTCGATGCACTCGGCGGTCAGCCGCTCCAGTTCGGTGAGGACCCACGGGTTGAGGTCGTGGAACTGCTCGAACCGCTCCTGGATCGTCTGGATCGTGCCGCAGCGGGGCTCTTGCGGGCTGGGCAGGACGACGCGGCGGACGGCTTCCAGGCCGGGCAGGTGGTCCTGTGTGACGGCAAGCACGTGCTCTCTCCCCTCGACGTGATGGGGATACTACGAAGATTCCCCATACAAGTCGAATCCCCTGCCGACATCCCGCCACGGGAAGCCGACATGGTGTCGCGCTCGACGCGCCTCAGCAGGGCGGAGGTCGCACCGTCATAAACACCCCCAATCTCGACCGGAGGGCCCACCGCCCCCCTTATGTCTAGATTCTATACTCTCAAATGGGGGTGGTCAACTCTTCTTCGAGGCGCCACGGGTCAAGATCACCGAGCCCGGACCGGCGTAGGTCCCCTCACGCAGGCTCTTCTCCACCTGCTCATCGATGACCACCGGCTTGCCCTTCGGCACCTCGTTCATCCGCGCGGCTCCCTCAAGGGCGCTGTCCAGCAGCCACAGCGGGGAGCTGGACACCTTCCAGTCCGGCGCGGGGAACGTCCCCGTCTTGAGCGCGTGGTCCAACCTCGGCAGGCCGTGCATCGCGTCCTCGCCGACGATCATGGCGACGAACTCCTGCTTGCCGACGATCGGCGGCAGGTCCGCCACGTGCACGGCGAGCGCCGACACCAGACTCCGCCCCGGAGACTGCTCCTGCAGCAGTTCCTCGACGACCGCCATGTTCGGCTCCTTCGGGCGAGCAAACCGCTCGCCGAGCCCGACCGCGAACTGGAGCGTCCAGTAGGCCCGGCCGCTGATGATCTTCGCGTCCGAGTAGTCCAGCGAGCCGCGCTGGATCCACTGCGCCGTGGCTCGCGGCGGCCCGCCGTAGATCGCCGCGAGCTCCTGCCCGCCCACAATCACCGGCTTCTGTACTGTGCCAGCCACTGCACCGCTCCCTACCATCTCCGACGATTGAGTATTAAGTCTACGCCGCAGGGATTCAGATTCCAGGCGCCGGAATTTCGGGTGCTACAGTCGAAGATCCAAGAGGTCGGGCCCCCATTCCATGCGGAACGGGGGCCCAACTTGTATCCGGGGCGGTGCGGTCTTGCGACCCCTTTCGGCTCGCCCTCCGGCTGCGGGAGGCGGGTTACTCGTGGGCGGCATGCCCGGTGCGCGCGGCCAGGCAGACGGCCGCAGAGGAGGTCGGCCCGGCGGCGCGGGTCACTGCGGCAGTACGGCCTTCACGCCCGGGTACGCCGGCGGCTTCGCGTAGCCGAGCAGCCAGCCCCAGCGAGGGGACACGAAGTGCTCCGCGAGCCGGAACAGCGCGTAGTACGCGAAGGAGACGACCGGCACCAGCACGCCGGCGAGGGCGGCCGGGTCGAGGTCGAGGCCGTAGCGGGCAGCGACGGCGACGAGCCAGCCCACCAGGGCGGGCACGCCGGTGCGCACGAGCGAGGCGTAGAGGTTCACGGAACTCCTGCTGCTGGAAGGGATGCTGGTCAGGACCACAGTCGGCTCCAGGTGGCCGGGCCCGGCAGGCCGTCCGCGTCCGTGCCGCCCCAGCCCTGGGCGCGCTGGAACGCGGCGGTGTTGAGCCGGTCGGCCTCGCCCCACGAGCGGGACGGCCCGACCTTGTAGGCGCCGCCGAAGCCCTTGCGGACGAGCTGCTGGCCGAGCTGGAGGATCGAGTCGTTCTCCCGGCCCGGCCCGAAGGTGTCCCGGCCGGGGAAGGGCGGCGGGCCGGACGGCTGCGGCGGGGTGGGCCGGTTGCCGAGGCGGGCGGCGACGCGGGCCCGGAACTCTCCCATGTCGATGCCACGGGGGTCGGGCTTGCCCGGCTGCCACTCCTTGTGGCCGATCACGGACCGCTCGCTCCAGCCGTGCGCCCGGCACACCGCGGCGGCGGCCCGCACCATCGCCTCGACCTGGGCGTCCGGCCACGCCTCCGACCCGGTTCCGCTGTTGATGCACTCGAAGCCGTAGAAGCGGGAGTTGCCGTCGGTGTTGGCCTGGTCGGCCGAGGGCAGGTTCCGCTCGGCGATGACCGCGGCGAGCACGTCGCCGTCCCCGGCGCCGGCGTGGTTAGTGCGGCCGTAGCCGACGAGGTGCACGCCGCCGTCGCGGTCGATGACGCCGTGGCACAGCGGGCCCGGAAGCCCGGCGTAGCCGTCACGGCAGATCTCCACGGACGCGCCGGTGCCGGTCGTGGCGGTGTGGTGGATCACGATGCCGTGGACCGGCCCCCACGCACCCTTCGCATTGCGGTTGTGGTTGCGCCAGTTGCCGATCTCATTGACGGAAAGCCCCTCGCCCCGAAGGGAGTTGAGGAAACCGTCCGCGCTCAGTGGTGTAGCCACAGGATGGTTCGCGTTTCTCCCCCGCGCACCAGGTGATGGGTCATTCTCAGCAGCCCGCCCAAGCCAACGGCCGGACCGCTGCCCTACGGGTGACCGCCCTTCGACAGCAGCCACAGCTGCAACGCCGCGACGACCAGCGGGGCCACGAACGCACCGATCAGCCACCGTCTCGCGGCCGCCGCCGAATCCTCAGCCGCCGCCCGGGCCCGGGCCTCCGCTGCAAGATCGCGTTCAAGGACCGCAAGTCGCTGCTCGGTCAGGCGCTGATCGGCAAGGTAAACGTCCTTGGTCACGGCCTGCTCGATCCGGCCAGCCAGGACCTGGAGGTCAGCGCGCAGGTTCTCGCGGAGCCCGGCGATGCCGTCACGCTGGTCCTCACGGATCTGGAGGATGGCGCGCTGGAGCTCCCACAGCGTGGGCTCTGCGGTCGGCGGGACGCTCACTGAAACTCCGAAAGGGCGTTCCCCGCGCCGAGAACCATCGTACGGGCTGGTCGCGACAGCCCCGAACTGGCGCAGCACTCCAGGCGACATCACCCAATCGGGTGAGACCGGGGCCGATGCCCGCCGGCGGCGCGCACAAGGCAGTACGGTCGTCGCCGTGACGACCACCGGCCTCTCTGCGACACTCCCGGGCATCACCGCCCGGGGCTACCGTCTGGCCGGACTCGGCACCCCGCCCCTGGCGCTGCCCTGCGCGCGGCGCCTCGTCTCCTTCGTGAACGCCGACACCGGGATCTCCGTGCTCACGTTCACCGACCGCACCACCATCCTCCAGGTCAAGAGGACGATAGGCTACGAACTGATCAGCAATCTGCCGGAGTTCCGTCTCCTGGAGACCGTCACATCCCTTGTGCGGCTCGCTGAATGGGCTGCGCAGCTGCACCCGCGCTTGATCGACATCATCGCCGACGCGCTGGCCTCCGGCGCGCCCCTGGCCGACGCCCTGTCGGACCTTGACGACCAGATGCGACGCATGCTCATCGCGGCGATCGCCACCGATCTGCCGGAGGTCGGGCACACCTCATGGCGCAGTGAGTTCGACCGGCTGCTCTACCGGCTCCTCTTGACTCTCGCCCTCGCCGCTCACCTGTGCTGGTCCGTCGTTGCCGCGGCGGCGGAGGAACCGCCTCCCGGGCCTCGTTGCGGCCCGGACCTTCCCCCTCTGACGATGGCGTGCGGGATCAGGCGGAGAACCATCCCGATCGTCCCCCGGACACTCCATCTGGGCCCCCGTGCGCACGGGGTCACCGGATTCCGGCTCGCCGCCTAGACGGCGTCTAGCTCCCTGCGCACGGGTCTCCAAGCCGCCCGAGTCTTCACCCACTTTGGAGAACCCCGTGTTGGACTTCATCGTCGCGCTGTTCCTCGACGTCTCGATCAACCTGGTCGGCCGCGTCGCTATCGACGCTATCGGCCACCGGTTCCTGCTCGGCCACTCGGCCACGCACGAGCTGCCTGCTCCTACCCGCCGTCACCCGTCTCGTCGGGTTGCTCACCTCCACCGGGTGGCGGAGCGGCACCGCGCCACGCGTCGGCTGCCGGCCAGTACCACGCTGGAGGCCCGCGTGGCGGAGCGGTCGCGTCGGCCCCTTCGCCCGCGCGTCGTTAACCGGCGGCGCCCGGGCGGGCGTCGGGCGTAGCGACACGGCAGGGCCCGGCGTCCTCGCGGGTGCCGGGCCCTGCCGTGTGGGCTGGCGGGTCGGTCAGTCGATGCTGTTCCACTCGACGTTGCCGAAGGACAGCCAGCCGCCGAACGCGCCGGACGCGTTCCAGACTTCCAGGTTGCCGTTGGGCTGGACGTACAGGTTGGCGCCGACGTTGTTGGGGGTGGCGACGGGGAAGACCTCGCCGACCTTGGGCCGCAGGTTCGGATCGTCAATGGTGCCGATCACGCCGCTGGTCACGCCCGCCGGAACGGACAGGATGCCGCGCAGCGCGACCATGCCGTCCGGGCGGCGCTTCGCGGTGACGCTCTGCCAGCCGGCGAGCTGGGTGCAGCCCTGTTTGAAGGTGACCGGCGACCAGGTGCTGTTGTTCTTCACCAGGCCGCTGCCGAGGACGATGTCGCCGCCCTGGAGGCGCAGGCCGGTGTCGGTCTGGAGGAGCACTTCGCCGAGCAGTGCCCGGATGACCAGGCCGCCCTTCGTGAGGGAGAGCGAGGCGATCTGGTCGGCGAGCTGGGCCGTCCACGCGCTTGGGCTGATAGAGGTGATCGCAGCCTTGAAGCTGCCGTCGGTGCGCCGTGCGGTCAGCTCGACGGTAGCTTCGTCGGCCTGCTGTGTGCTGGTGCCAGCGGTCCCCCGGATGGACGCGAGGCCGCTGAGCCCGGTGGCGGCGACGGCGAGTTCGTACCGGCCCTTCGGCGCGTAGCCGGCGGAGGGGCCGCCGGCCAGGAGCGACAGGGTCGGGGTGTGCGCGCCGTCGGCGCCGACCTGCGGGCCGCTGAGGCCGGTGAAAGGGGCGGAGCCGTCGGGGGTGGTGGCGACGGCTGCGGTGAGCCCGGCCGGGCGGCGCTCGGCGGCGGCTCCGGAGTAGAGGAGGACGGACGGTGCTGCTGCTCCGCTGCCCGGGTCGACCGGGGACAGGAGCACCCGTCGGCCGGACCCGGCGGTCTGGAGGGTGCCGCCGGTGATGGTGCCGCCCTCGATCGTGGCTCCCTTGATCAGGCGGCCGTCGATCGCGTCGGCGGACAGCGCGGTCGCGGTGATCGCCCCGGCGGCGACCTTGTCTGCGGTGACCGCGTTCACGGCGAGCTTGTCGGCGGTGACGCTCAGGGCCTTGATCTCGCGGCCGGTGATCGCTCCGGCGGCGATGGTGCCGGCGGCGACCGCGTCCGCGGCGATCTTTCCGGCGGTGACGGCGTTTGCCGCGAGTTTGTCGGTGGTGACCGCGCTGGCGGCGAGCTGCCCGGCGGTGACCGCGCCCGCGGCGAGGACCGCGGTGTTCACGGCCCCGGCGGCGAGTTTGGCGGTGCTGATCGCACCGGTGGTGATCTCGCGTGCGGTGATGGCGTCGGCGGCGACGGTGCCCGGGGTGACCGCGTCAGCAGCGAGCTTCCCCGCGATGACGGCGGCCTCGCCGAGCTTGGTGGCCGTCACCGCGGCGTCGGCGATCGCGGGCGCGTCGATCGCGCCGACGGCGACCTTGGCTGAGGTCACGGCGTCGTCGGCAAGCTGGAGTTCACCGACGATGCCGGCCAGGACCTCCTGGGCGACGACCGGCGCGGGACCTGCGAACGCGGTCACGGTCGGGCCGGACGCCTTCCCGGAGGTGGTGCGCGTGAGGAGGGCGACCCACACCGGCGTGCTGGTCGGCACGGTGGCGGTGCCGCCCTGCGGGGTCTCGATGGTGGTGATGAGGGTGGCGGGCGACGGGGTGAAGGATGCGGCGGTCGCGGCGTGGACTTCGACGCGGGAGAAGTCGAGGGGGCTCGGCGCGCCGTCGGCGAACCGGCCGTTCCAGCCGACCCGGACACCGCCGAGGACCGGTGTTGCGGTCGGTGTGGCGGGCACGGGCGGGACGGGGCCGTTGACGATGTTCAGCGCGGTCGTGCCGTCGGGCTGCTGGCCGATGACGGCCCGCAGTTGGCCGTCGGCGGTGACCTTGAGTGCGCCGTCGTCGATGCTCGAGTAGGCGAGGTGGGAGGAACGGGACAGCTCCGGGAGGGCTGCTTCGAGCGCGGCGATGCGCTGGGCGAGGTCGTCAAGGGCGTTGGGCACGGGTTTAGGCTCCGAGGGTGAAGGCGGGGGCGAGGCGGAGGTTGACGGTCTCGGGGCTGTCGCCCTCGGCAGGGCGCAGCGTCCAGGCGACCACGCGGCACCAGCCGTCGAAGCTGGCCCACTGGTCGCGGATGGACACCCGGACGTCATCGCCGATCGACCAGGAGCCGATCGGCGCGGCGGGGTGGTCGACGACGGTGATCTCCTGGACCACCGAGGTCCGTTGGCGGCGGTCGCGTTCGGCGCGGGCGAGTTGGGCGAGCGTGGTCGGGTCGGTGATGCTGGGCCGGTCGAGGACGGTCTCCATGCGCAGGCGGCCGTCACGGACGGCGTCGACGACCCGGACCTTCGCGGAGCCGTCGCCGGCACCGAGGCCAATGACGACCTGCGCGAAGTCGTCGGCGTCGTCACGGATCGGGGTGGGCCTGACGATGTTGACGCCGCTGGCGAAGTAGATGTCGTCGCGGCGGGTCCCCAGGCGGGGCCAGCCGACCGTGACGCGCTGCTCCGGCTGCTCGCCGTTCCAGGAGACGTTCTCCGTCCATTCGGGTCCCCGGTCGAGGCCGGTCGCGTCCCGGAGCACCGACGACAGGGCGGGGGCCTCCCACTCCTTCGTCGCGTAGGGGTGTTCGCTGTCGCCGAGGAGCAGCGGACTTCCTCCGGGCGGCAGGTCGACGCGGACGCCGAGGTCTCCGTCTGCCTGCTCTTGGCAGTACGCCCACACGTCGGCGATCACGCGGCACGGGTCGGTGCCGGTGTAGGGGCCGCGGCCGCCGAGGTTGCCGTGGAGATCGCGGCGCCGGGTCAGGTAGGAGCTGAATCCGCTGGCGTCGAGCGGCAGGACGTGGTCCTCGGGGGCGGTGGTCCACAGCAGGCCGCCCCACATCAGTCGGCGGTCGCGCTCGGCCCACAGCTTCGTCGTTCCGGCCTTCGCGTCGCGGGGTGCGAGGTGCGCGAACTTGGGGGCGAGGGTGGCGCGCATCGAACCGGGCCCGTTGAGTTCGGGTCCGAAGGCGACGCCGGACAGCGGCAGGTCCCGGGCGAGGACCTGGCCGCTGAGGGCGTCGGTGATGAAGTACCGGTAGACCGGCGGCATCAGTAGATGCCTTCGGTGAAGTTGACGGTCGTGACCATCGTGGTGTTGCCGTTGACGTCGATGCTGCCCTTGGAGTGGTCGTAGCGGCCGGCCTGCACGGTCAGGGTCTGGGTGGTGCCGCGCTGCTCCGGGCGCCACCAGAACTGGTCGACCATGGTGATGTCGTTGCGGGAGACGTAGCTGACCGAGTCGGTGTCCATCTGCGCTTCGTTGCCGATGACACCGGCGATGGTCTGCCGGAAGCCGATGAAGACGCTGCCGGAGACACGCAGGCCGTGGAGGCTGGTGATGACGGACGCCTGGGTCGCCCAGTACGGCACGTCGAAGGACACCCTCGCGCCGGACGGCCAGTTCTCCTGCCAGACGCCGACCTCGTCGCCGATCGGCGCGTAGCCGAAGCCGCCGATGGTGCAGACGCGGTGCTCCGACCTCGGGTTGGCGATCCGCCGCAGGTCGGTGATCATCGCGTCGGTGATCGTCTGGCAGTTCGGCGGCTGGGTGATGCGGGCGAGCGGGATCGCGGTCATGCCCGGCGGCACGGTGGTGGTGGTCGCGCTCACTCCGGGGATGACGTGGAAGTAGCCGATGTCGTCCGCCGCCGGGTTGCGGTTGCCCTCGTACTCCGGGTCCTCGACGCGCAGGCACAGCAGGTCGCTGCGGCCGGTGGCGCCGGTCGGCGCGATCGGCACCGGGTGGTCGCCCGAGTTGTACTGGGTGTAGCTGCCCTGCCCGAAGACGTTGCCGCGGATGATCGCGGACCCGTTGCCGACGCGCACGCCGGGCCCGGGCGTCGGGGTGGCTCGGACCTTGAGGTCGCCGCCCTCGGTGATGCCCTGGCTGCCGCTGGAGAGGTCGCGGATCATCATGCGCAGCGCACGGGCAGGGTGGATGCCGCCGGTGACCATGAGGGGCGGCTGTATGAGCGTCATTGCGGTGGTGCGTCCTTACAGGGAGGTGTAGGCGGATCGCCAGGTGACGGCGAGGCGGGCGGTGTTGGTGGCGTCCTGGGCGGACCAGCGGATGTCGGAGCGGCCCGGGGGGATCGCGAACGCGTCGAGGCGGGAGCGGCGGGTGAGGAGCCCTGCGACGCTGCCCTGCCCGTTGCGGGTCACCCAGCGGGTGCCGGGCCGGGTCTCGATGTCGATCCACTCGCCGTCGCCGAGGGCGAGCGGCTGGAATTCGAGGACCGCGTCGGGGTGGTCCTCGATCCAGACCTTCGGGTTGACGACGGGCCCGGTGATGCGGATCGTCGGCCAGCTGGGCCGGTTGCCGTGGTTGACCGCCCGGCCCGGCCTCGACTCGGGGTCGGCGGTGCCGGCGGCCATCGGGGCGCGGAGCGGGGCGGTGAAGCCCTGCTTGTCCTGCTTGGACGTGTCGAGCGGCATGGTGACGCCGGACACCTCGGAGGCGTACCAGGCCGGATCGAGGCCTTCGTAGGTGATGTGGACGGGGATCCAGCCGTGGACGGCGCGGGCCATGCTGACGGGCTGGACACTGTCGACCCGCCCGAACTGGCAGCGCGGGTCCTGGCCGGGGCGGCTGATCCGCAGCACGTCCACGGCGCCCGGCTCCAGCCGCACCGGGCTGTCCGCGGTGGCCTCCAGCCGGGCGAGCAGGTCGAAGGCGGCGGCCGGGTCGCCGGGGGTGCGGATGCCCGCCTGGATGCGCAGGGTCCGCGCGCCGAGGAGGTCGCGGCCCGGGTAGGAGCCGTCTTCGCCGGGGATCGGCTGGGCGGTGCTGCGCTTGACGGGGGTGCCGGGGCCGTCGATGTCCTCGATGAGGACGCGGGTGCCGTGGCCGATGACGACGCCAGCCAGGTCGACCTGCCAGTCCTGGAGGTCCGGGAAGGTGTCCATCAGGCGCGGCCTCCCCTCTGGAGGTGGCGCAGCCTTCGCATCACGGCGTCGGCGACCTGCTCGCCGGTGACCGACGTGCCGGTCACGCTGATCGGCATCTCTCCGACGAGCGGCGCGCTCGCGCGGTCGCGCAAGACCACGGTGGTGGCCGGGGCCTGGCGGGCCGGGACGAGCTTCACGGCGGCGCGCGCGGGCACGGCGGAAGCCGGGCGGGGGGCGACGACTGCGCCGTCGGCGAAGGCGTGGACCTTGCCGCTGGCGGGCCCGTAGAGGACCGTGCCGCCGAACCGGCGGGCGGTCTCCTCCAGGATCGCCTTGCTGCGCGTCCTCTTGGCCGGGCTGAGGGGGATGTAGGACTCCCCCAGGGTCTCGGGCTCCGCGAACACGCGCCAGGTGCCGGCGGGCACGATCTCGGCGATGTGGTTCTCCGGGCCGCGCGGGGCGCGGATGCCGCCGTTGGCGTAGAACTCGACGATGCCGCCGTTCGCCTTGCGAGCCGCGAACGGGCTGTCCCAAGCGCCGTTGTTGTATCCGGCGGCGCCCTGCGGAGTCAGCACCACCGGGATGTCGATCCGGGACGGCGAGTTGACGTTGACGTTGATCGTCTTCTGCCCGGGGATGGACTTCACGGAGCCGCCGATGGCGTCCAGCTGCGCCTGGACGGCCTTCATGTCACCCGACATGAGGGCCTTGGTGAGGTTGCTCGCCGCTTCGGAGCCCTTGGACTGCGACACCTGCGCGATGAGGCTGAGCATCGCCGTCCACTCCTCCTTGGACGTCATCCCGGCGCCCTTGAACGCGGCGACGATGTTGTTCAGGTCCGGCGGGCTCATCGGCGGTGACGTTCCCCATAGGGCCTTGAGCTGCGCCATCGCCTTGTCGACGTCGCCGGCGAGCAGGGCCTGCGCGAGGGCGTTGGCGGCGTCCAGGCCCCGGGCCTTCGCCATCTGGTTGATCAGGTCGAGGCCGGACCCGAGGTCTGCCTGCGCGACCGTCGTCGCCGCTCCGACGGCCGCCGACATGTCGGTGATCGCCATCTGCTGCATGAGCTTGCCGAACACGGCGACGTCGTCCGTCTCGGCGGCCTTCGCCCAGGCACGGGCGGTGTCCTGGCCGTACTTCTCGGCGATCAGCGGGACCTGCTCCAGCCCGGCCCGGTAGGCGTAGTTGGAGCGGGCGGTGCCTTCCTCGACGATCTTCTCCAGCTCGTCGGCGACCTGCCCCTGCCCGTTCTTCAGCTTGGTGACGAGCTCGTCGAGCATCCCGGCGCTGGACACGCCGAGCTGCGCGAAGTGGTCGACGAGGCCGGTGTGCCCGGACACGGCCAGCTCGGACAGGTTCTTCTGGAAGTCGCGCTGGTTCTGCAGCTGGCGGCGCATCTCGCCCATGTAGGCGTCGAGGCCCGCCTTGGTGACGGCGGTGAGGTCGGCGAGCTGGTCGGCGGCGCCCGTCTTGCCCTGCTTCAGGTTCTCCACGAGGTCGTGGGCCATGCCGGCGGAGGCGTCGCCGAGCTTCGCGAAGTGCTGGGCGAGTGGGGCGTAGCCGCGGGAGGTGAGTTCGTCCAGGTCGGCCTGGAAGGACTTGTGGGCCTGGGCCTGCTCGGACAGCTTGGTGATGTACCCGGACAGGGACGTCTTGGCGAGGTCGACCTGCACGGCTCCGGCGCGGTTGCTCTCCGCGACGCGTTCCTGGGCGGCCTTCCACGCGTCGGCCGGGGCGACGATCGCCTCCATGGCCTTGCCCAGGGCCTTCATCTCGTCCGAGTACTTGACGTTGCCGTTCTTGTCGGTCGGCAACTGCATCGACGGCGACCACACGTCCATGTTGGTCTGGACGGTCTGCTTGATCTTGGCGTTGACGACATCCATCGCCGCAGCCTGCTCGGCGTCCTTCTTGATGGCGTCGTCCCACGTCTTGCGGCGCTCCGCCAGGATGCTCTTGGCCTTGTCGTACGAGGCGTCGAAGCCGCCGACGGCGGCGTCCCACGACGCGGCCTTCGCCAGGTCCAGCTTCTCGTTCAGCTTCGCGAGCTTCTCGCCGCCGGACATGAGACCGTCGATGACCTCGGTCATCTCCAGGCCAGCAGCCTTGAGCTTGGCCATGTCCGCGGAGTTGGCGAGGGATTCGGCCAGCGCCCGCATGCCGGCGCCGACGTCGTGCTGCTCACGCTCGGCGCGCAGCGCCGCAGTGAGGTCGTCGGTGACGGCCTTCGCCTTCTGCTTGCTGGCGGAGTAGGCGGCGTAGCCGAGGACGCCGACGGCGAGGATGCCGGTCAGCCCGGACACGGCGAGGGTCGTGCCGCGCAGCAGCGCGGGGAGGATCGACGCCCCTGCCTGCGCTTCGGCGGCGGCCGTGCGGAATGCCACGAGCTGGGAGGAGAGCTGGGCGATGCCGGCGCGGGCGACGAGGGCGATGGCGCCGAGCGCCATGAGGACGCCGATCGCCGACTTCACCGGCCCCGGCAGGTCGTTGACCGCGCCGGCGACGATCGACGCGTCCTGAGCGAGTTCCTGGAGGACGGGCAGCAGGATCCGCCCGATGTCGATGCCTGCGGCGGCGGCCTCGTTCTTGAACAGCGAGAACTGGCCGGACACGGTGTCCATCTGGATCGAGTACGCGCGCTGCGTCGCGTCGGCCCGCTCGACGGCAGAGGTGATGGCCGAGTAGGTGTCCGCGTAGTTCTTGCCGTCGGCGGCGGCCAAAGCCAGCATCGCCCGGACAGCCCGGATGTCCTTGAAGTAGTTGACGGTGGCCTCGGCGGCGCCCCCGGTCGCGGCGTTGATCTTGCCGAGGACGACGTACAGGCCGTCCTGCTCGACGGCGGAAGCCGCGGACTCGTAGCCGAGGCCGTGGATGAGACCGGCCAGATCCTTCGTCGGCTTCATCAATCTCGACATCAACATGTTGAGGCTGGTGGCGGACTCAGCCGCGGGTATGCCGGCGAGAGTGATGGCAGCCAAGGCAGCACTCAGGTCGTCGAAGCTGATGCCCGCGGCGGCCGCCATCGGGACGACATCGCCCAACTGGGCAGCAAGCTCCTCGAAGGAGATCACGCCCTTATTGACCGTCATGAACATGATGTCCATGACGTCTGCTGCCGCCGAGGCAGGCATGCCGTACGCCTTCAGGACGCCCAGCAGCGCGGTCGCCGCCGTCTCCGTCGTCGTCAGACCAGCCGAGGCGCCCTTCGCGGAGACCTCCAGGATCTCCATCGCCTCCGCGCCGTCGAAGCCGGTGGAGACGATCTGATACAGGCCCTCGGCCAGCTGCGTCGCGGTCTGCGGCAGCTCCGTGGAGAGCCGGACGATCTCGTCCGTGAACGCCCTGACGTTGTCCCCGGTGATCTGCTCAGAGATCGTCAGGACGTTCGCCATCTCCTTCTCCAGGGAGATGGCTCCGGCGACGCCGGCGGCGAGGATCGCGCCGAGCACGAGTCCACCCGTGACGAACCCGGAAACCCGGGCAGCGGTAGCCGCCTGGGCCGCGGCGGCGGCCTCGTTCTGCGCGCGGCCGACCTCGGCGGCGGCGGTCGCGGCCCGCCGAGCGGCCTGCTCCTCCGTCTCAGCGAGGGCGCTGCGCGCGGAACTCGCCGCCACGGCGGCCTGCGCCGCTCCGGCGCTGGTGCGCTCGGCGAGCGCCGACGCCCGGGCCGCGGTCTCCTGCGCGGCCGCGGCCCGCGCGGCCTGGGCGGCCTGCGCCTCGCCGGCGCGGGTCGCGGACTCGGCGGCCGCCTGCGCGGTGCGCTGCGCCGCCTCCGCGCCGGCACCGGTCGTAGCCTGCGCGCGGGCGGCCATCGTCTGGGCGACCTCCTGCGCGCGGGTCGCCCGGGTCGTCGCCTCGATCGCCGCTGCCCGCTCGGCCTCCGCGCGGGCGGCGGACTGCGCGGCGACCGTCTCAGCACGGCCGGACCGCTCGGCAGCCGTGGCGGCGGCCTGCTGGGCTGCCGCCGACCGCTCCACCGCGGCTCGAACTTCCTGCTGCGCGACTGCGGCGGCCTGCGCGGCGGCGACCTGCGCCCTGCCGAGCCGGTCGGCGGCAGCCTCGACCCGCTCCAGCTCGGTGCGGGTACTGGACAGTTGCCCGTCGAAGGCACGGAGCTGCTGACCTCCGCCGCGCAGTCCGGTCGTCAGACCGGCCAGCCCCGCCTGGAGCTGGACGTACAGGGTGTAGGCGCCCGCCACCGGGCACTCCTTATCTGGGCCGCGCGAGCAGCCCGATCTTCACCCCACGCCCCTCGGCCCCTTCCGGGACCTGCTCGTTCTCCATGTCGATCAGCTCGCAGCCCGGACAGCGGTGCGTCTGCGAGACGTACGCGTACCGGTCGCCGCCCTGAGCGGGGTCCCACTCCTGCGGCCTCGTCCCGCAGCCCTCACACACATCCCGCCGGTACGCCGCGAAGGCGAGGGCCTTCTCCCGGTCCAGCGCCGTCCACCGGCCGCCCGCAGCCCCCATCAGCTGCGAGTGCGGAATGCGGTACGCCGCGCACAGCTCCATCTGCGCGACGAACTCAGGGTCCGAGGTCAGCCTTTTCCCAGGTCAGCCCTGAGCTTCTGGTTGACCATCAGCGCGCCGGTGAACAGCACCTTCGCGTCGCCGTCCGCCCACTCGTCCAGCAGGGTTTGGGCGTCGGCGACGGTCATGCCGTCCACCTCGGCACCCGACTCGTCCCGCTCCACGTGGCTGGCAGCGATCAGGGCCGCCGGGAACGTCGCGACGTTGTACTCCATGCCGCGGTCGGCCTGTTCCTCCGTCGGGGCATGCTCGGCGAGCAGCGCCTCCCACACCGGCCGGGGCAGCGCGCGGAACGTCAGCTCGATCGTGGCGTCGGCGAGGGCCTGTTCGGCCGTCGCGAGGACCGAGTGGGCGATGACGACCTGCGGGTGAGCCGCCACGAAGGCATCCACCTGGCCGTCCTCGACGCCGTGGCCGGCGGCCGCCGTCCGCGCGGCGGCGCGGGCCTGCGCCAGCTTCAGCTGCGCGTCGGCGACGGCGGCCTTCGCCGCGTCGTCGTCGCAGATCCGCACCGTCCGCTCCGGCAGCGAACGGGCCCGGAGCCGGGCCATCTTCGCGCGCCAGTGCGCATCCCGCGCGACGGCCTCGACGGGAGGCTCGATGATGTTGGTCGTCATCGCCCGCCCCCTCAGCCTGCGGCGGCGGCCGGAACCGGCGCGTCGAGAGTCGGCAGGTCGGAGATGGAGAACGAGACCTTGTACTTCGCGGGCTCGGTGCCGGTGCTGTAGCTCGGCGCGCGAGAGCCGACCCGAACCGGGAAGATGTCCAGGCTCTTGGACTGCGGGATGTCGCCCTTGCGGAGGATGCAGACGTAGCCCGCGGTGTCCTTGGCGAGCAGCGCCTCGACAACCTCGGACCCCAGGTCCTCGTAGAACGTCAGCGACGACGACGCGGCCTTGTCCTCGCCGGGGATCGACGTGGCGAACTTGTTGCCGAGGTCCGGGGTCTCGATCGGCGAATTCTCAAGGCTCCAGCCCTCGATGTCGCTGACCTGCTTCGACAGGTCCGTTGCGCCCGGGCCGGTCAGCTCGGCCCGCGTCGGGATGTTGGTGGGAGCGGAGATCGTCTTGAGGAAGAGGATCTTCGTGATACCGCGGCGCATGAACCGCTGCTGCGTGGATGCCACGCTCGACTCGCATTTCCGGGGAGCCAGGAACCCGGAGATGGTGACCACCGGAGACCCGCTCTCCCCTGACGGCCACCCACGAGAAGGGGGTGGTCGGGGAGTCAGCCCGTGCCGGCGGCCGGGCGTCCGTGCTGGGTCTCCACGGTGAGGGTGCTCAACCCCGAAGGGTCGGCGGCACGGTCAGCTGTCAGGTGTCGTGACGTGCAGGATGATCCGCGCGATCCAACTGTATACGCCGTTCGCGACGGTCACCCCGTCCTCCTTGTCGATCTCCCGGCCGATCACCGTGTGCCCGGCCGGGAGGATCGGCGTCGCGAAGCCGCCCTTCGCCGTGGTGCCGAGCACCGCCGCGCGGCCCTTGTCCGCCATCCACTCGGCCTGCTCCGCCGTCGACCCGACCGACGTGAGCTGGTAGAGCATGCGGCCGTCACCGGCCTGGTCGCCGAACGGCGGCCCGGACGAGGTGCCGCCGAGCGGGTACAGCACCTGGTACGGGATCGTGTTCCCGGTCGGCTTGTCTGCGGCGACCGGCGGCGCACCGTACCCGCAGCTGCGGCCCGTGCCGGCCGCGAGCGCGTCCCGCAGGGCCAGCGAGACGACCCTTCCCTGAACAGGCATCTACTCGCCCTCCTCGTCGTTGTTGCCCGCCTCCGCGTCGGCGACCCGGCTCGCGGTGATCTGCCCGGCCAGGTCAAGATCCGCGTAGCGAATCAGCCCGGCCCGGTCCCAGGCGGGCATGTCCGCCGGCGACGCCTCCGTGTACAGGCCCAGCTCGCCGGTGTCCTCGTCCACGACCTCCAGCACGAGGACCATCCGCGACAGCAGCCCGGCGCCGTGCGCCCGCAGCGCCCCCGCGACGGCCTGGTGGATGTCGTCCGTCAGCTGGCTCATCCGGTCACCACCTGTTCGGCGACGCGGCCCATCGCCGCGAGGAACAGCGGCTCGACGCGTTCCACGGACGGCCCGACGTGCGGGAACGGCGGCTGGTGGTAGACGCGGCCGAGGCTGTCCGGCCCGACGAAGCCGTACTCCAGGCGCGGACCCTGCGGGCGGCTCGTCCCGACGATCGCCTCCACCCCGGTCGCGGACGTGCGGACCTCGGTGGTCCACGACCGCCGGTAGTCGCCGGTCTGCACGCCGGGCCCGGGGCGGCCGGACGCGGCGGCGCGAATCGCGGTCTCCAGCAGCATCGCGTGATGCCGAACTACTACCGTCGCCGCCGGGCCCGCAACCGCGGCGCGAGCCTCCAGCTGCGCGGCGACGACGGACGCGTTGCTCGTCACGCCGGCCATCAGCCCTCCACCTTCTCCAGCTCGGCGCGCTGCCGCTTGCCCAACGCCCACTCCGTGAGCTGGAGGAGCAGCGCCCGCACGAACTCGTGCGGGCCGCCGTCCTGAAGGTCGTGCCGGTCGAGGACGGCCCGCTCGGTCTCCGCCGGGTCGAGGGCGGCGAGGAACGCGGCGGCAGCCGGCCCCGGGTCCGGGTCGGCACCGACAACGACCCGGGCCGTGCCCTCCCACACCGGGTCGGCGGTGGGGCGCAGCAGCAACAGAACCTCCGGCGGCTGCCCGGCGGTGTGCTGGAGCTGGTAGGAGGCGACGTGATCGGCGATGTCGTGGCCGTCGATCTCCAGGCGGACGACCGGTCCGGCGGCCTGGATGCGGACATGCCGCAGCTCGGAAGGGGTTGTGGGGGTCATGAGGCCGAGCCTAGGCGTGGCAACGGACATCCTTCGGGGGAACCGGGCGCGGGCACATCCTGCTGTGCTGTACGCGGTTCCCCGGACGCGGAGCACCTGTCCTGGAGAGAATCAGGACATGGCTCAACTCCAACCGCTGTCAGCCGAACTGGAGAAGCAGCGCGAGGAGTACGTGCAGCTTCTACGCGCCGGGCAACTCTCCCCGTACTCCCTCCCAGCCGTGGCATCCGTCGTGGAGGAAGCCGTCCTCGCGCGTGCATGGGCCCGGACCAGCTACCTGTCCGAAGCAGTGGGAAGCCGAATCTATGTGCTTTCCGTGGCGGGGACGCACCCGCGGGTCAAGGTCGGCATGACGGCCTGCGTCCGGAGCCGCATCGTCACTCACTTGAACGAGTACCACTGCAACGGGCACGGACTCGTCGACGCATGGATCTCGAACGCGTTCCTCGACGCAGGTCGCGTGGAGACGGGCATGCACAAGCTCCTGCGGATCAGTCATCGGACGAGCTACCGGCGGGAGGAGTATCCGGGTACAGACTTCGAGAGCATCTGCGATTTGGCAGCCTACTTCGATGTGAGGCTGAGCCTCACGGAGGATCAGGTGCGGTTCCACGAGTGGAAGCAGCAGGACCGCGCGCGCACCCGGGCGGAGGGGCGCCTTCGCGTGGTCGAGCCCCACGCCACGCGTGCCGTACAGGTCGGCGACGCAGACGGGGAAACCGACAGTAGCTGATATTCGAAGCATAAGACCAGATCAGCACCCGAATCCCCGACCGGCATTCAACGAACTAAATCTACCGCCGCCATCATCCGCGCGCCCGATTGGCTCGCGAGCGCCCCGCCTGGGGGTTTTCCTCTGATATTCTCCTGCACGCAGCCGACTCACCGAGACGGCGCCCTCTCCACAGGAGGGAGGTAATACGGGATTGAGCACCGGCATGGATTCGAACGAATCTCCGCTGGTGTGGACGTGGCTCCGGCGAACTGCCGACGCATCGGCGGTGACCGTCTGTTGCATTGAGATTATGGTCAGATTTTTCCATATTCTCAACGGCTAGCGCCGAGAGCTGCGGGGACGACCAGGCGCCCGCTTACGCCGGGCCGCCCCCTTGTCCGCGCCTGTCCCGGGGCATCCCGCGTCAAGGTTGCACGCCTACTGCGGGGTGCCCCTCCCTATTGCGTGGACTCAGCCCCGAAGGGCCGTTAGAAGGCTACCACTCCTGGAGACTTCTAACGCGTTTCAATGCAAAACAATGGAGCCAATCCATGTGGTTTAGGGCCATGATCCCCCAGGCTTCCCGACCCGAAAGAGCACTGGAAACAACAGCGATCGGCACGCTTTCCCCTCCCAAAGGGCAAAACCGTGACCTGCGGCGATACATTATCGCTTCACTCTTTCGGAGCAATGGAGACGGCCGCCCCCTGAGGACTGGCGCTCGCTAAACGCCAGCCCTCACACCGGATCTACGCGGCCACAACCTCGTCGATTCGCGTGACCCGGGCGACCGCCACGGTGCTCGCCTCGCCCGGATCGAGAGCCTGCCAGGTCCGCCCGACCGTGCCGGCGGTCGGAGATTTCGCGGTCACGACGGTCACCAGGTCACCGCGCTGCGGGAGCGGCGCGGACAGCGGGGTGACGAGCCCGTACCAGGAGGCGGTGTCCTCCAGCCACCGGCCGCCAACCAGGTGCTCGACCGCTGCGAGGCCATGAGCGGAGAGCACCGCACCGGCCCCCTGCCACACCGTGGTCGTCGGCGCGGGCCCCACCAGCCCGGTGACAACGTCCAGCACGGGGGTGCCGGTCGGCCTGCTGATCCGCACCTCGTCCACCATCACGGTCGTCTCCAGGACCTGCCGGACGGCGTCGAGGTCAACCGGTGCCGTGGGGGTGCTCACGCCGCACCGCCGCTGGTCTTCTCGATCCGCATCCACGTCTGCCGGACAACCGACAGGGCGCCCGTCTCCCCCGGGTCGAGGATCTTGAAGGTTCGGCCGACAGCGGCCGGGTCGGTGCTCTTCGCGATCGTCACCGTGTTGCCCTCAGCCGCGACGGGCGCCGACATCGGCGTGAAGAGGAGGTAGCGGCCGTCGCCGTCGTCGCGGTACGGCTGGCCTTCCAGACGCAGCACGACGCCGGGTCCGCCGGACGCCCGGTGGAGGCCGGGCCCCTGGTAGGCGATCTCGTCGGGTCCGGGTACGTACTGGCCGGTTTCGGGGTCGAAGACCGGTTGGCCGGGCTTGCCGATCTTGACTTCCTCGGTCAGGAGGGTGCGCTCGATGAGGGCGATGGTGCCGCCGAACGCGGGCATGGCGGAGCTGGGGTCGGTGGTGGGGGTGGTCATGATCCGAGCGTAGGAACCGCGAACGACATCCTGCCCTGCTCAGGATGCCGTCTTCTACTTGGTGCCGGTCCCGGGCATGTGGGTGTCCACGGTGAGCACCACCTCGTCGTCGATCCCGACCATCGTGCCGGCGTCAGGCGTGATCTTGACGATGACGAACGTCCGGCTCACCGACAGGTCGTCGTCCAGCACGTCGTGCCCGTCCGGCGCCAGCGCCTTCGTGACATTGAAGCAGTCCAGTTCCCCGACCATCGCGTAGTTGAGGAAGTTGCCGATGGCCTGCGCCGGTATGGGTTGCGGCCATGCCTGCTTCGGGCAGGGCACCGATCGGGCATCGACGGACGGGCTGCTGCTCGGCGTTGCAGCGGCAGAAGCCGGGGCTGGGTCCGTGGGGGTGGCCGCGCAGGCGGTGAGACTGCCGACGAGGACAGCACCCAGGAGCAGCGGCGTGATCGAGCGGCGGTGCACAGGTCTCCCCCGACGGCTACAACAAGCAGTTTCTGCAGGTCAGACTATCCGAGCGGCCCGCTGCACCCGGCAGGAGCCCGCGACCGGACCTCGAGTACGAGATCGGGCTCCTGCGCGGCACTGCGCCGCCACTAGCATCTGCCGCATGAGCAGCGACGCGACCCCTGTGATCTCCGGCGGCTGGCCGGCGTGCGGCCACGAAAGCCCGGCCGACACCCCGCGCACCGACCCCGGCCTTGGCCGCTGCCTGCGCCCGCGCGGCCACCGCGAGCGGGCGGACGGAACCGGCCCGGTCCTTCACCGCGACCGGTTGCACGAGTGGGAGGAGCAGCCCGAGCAGCCGTGGTGGACCACCCTCGGGCTCGACTCCGACGGCAGCCCCCTGACCTGACCTTCCAGCGACCGGGCGAGCTGTCCGAACCCGGCGTTTCGGACAGTTTCCTATGAGGACAGTAGAAGCCCCACTGATCATCCTTCGCGCCAGCACCACTGCCAGCCGGTCAGGACGCCGAAGGCAGCCGAGCCCGCCCCCTCACTCGCGGCGCGGTCGCCGATCGGGTACCCGCCGAACCGGATGAGATCGAGCCCGGTGTCCACCGCATCCGGGAAGAATCGCCACCGGACCACACCGGTGCTCGGGGGCCAGCACCAGACCGACTCCCGCACGGCCGCCCCCTTCGCAGTCACTCGCCGCTCGGGATACGGAGTTCACGGCGCAGGAAGTCCGCGTAGAGCGTGAGCACGTCGACGTTGACGGGGTGGGTACCGAGGGCCATGGCGGTCCAGAGCGCCATATCGTCTTCCTTGTTCACGCCGGCGGGCGTCTGGTATTGCCCCCACCATTGCCAGACCGGGTGTCGCAGCATCGCCAGAACACCGTCGGGTCGGAGCACGCACACCATCTCGGTGTCCGGCTGGTGCAGTCCGACGGCGCTGCCGAGCACGGCGACGACTTGGAGCGACGCCGTGCTCATCACGATCGCGGTCGCGTGCACGAGGGCTTCGTCCGTTGCCGCTTCGACCACCGTGAGCAGGTCCGCGTAGTCCTGGTAGGTGGGCGCCAGTTCACTCCACAGGTCGCCGCCGTCTCGCAGGATCTCGATCTCTCGGGCGGCCAGGGAGTCTTTGAAGTCCTCGACCGCTTCGGCCGGGAGGCCGAGCCCAGCCCCGACGGCCTCCGCGAACTCGTCGGCGCCCACTCCGCTGGTGCCGCCGGTCGCCAACCTGAAGGCGATCGGCATCAGAAGCCGCTGCTTCGACCAGGGCGGCATCCGCGGGATGCCAGCCACGTCGAAGCCCAGCTCGTTGGCCATGTCGAGAAGCCCGTTGTGTAGTTCCGGGGGTGAGCGCCGGGAGTGGCGGCGAGCGGCGGCCAGGTCTTCGTCCGCTCGTTCGTCGTTCTCCTCGCTCGTGTAGTCCGCCCCGGTGACCGAGGCCACTCGGCCTTCCTCTGTCATCCGACGAAGGTGTCCGGTGATCGTCGCGCGCAGGTCGGCCGGCGAGCCGCTGCGGAAGGCCTGACCGATCCCTCCGCCGACCAGCGTCTTGGCCGTGGCACGGCCCTGCCGGACCCCTCGGGCCAGGATCTCGGCCTGCGCCACCGTTTCGGGCAGGAGAACCGCGCCGGTGCCCCGGCCCTGGCCGAGGCCGCGCCGGGGGTTGCGGGGAAGCAGACCGGCTTTCCGCCACCGCTCCAGTTGGTAGACCGACACGGTCACACCGCGGGCAGCGAGCGCGTTGATCAGTTCTGCGTCGGCGCCCGAGGGCGGTGTTCGAGGCATGCCGCATTACAACCCCGCGAAGTGGCCGCTGGCAACGAATTCCCGGCGTGAGGTCATGAAGGAGCACCAGTCGATCACCGGAAGGACCAAGCCCTCGTGATCCACAGTCTCTTGAGCGGCACCGAAGCCGCTCCCTACGTCGGCCTCCTCGCCGCTGTCGCCGTCCACCTTCGGCAGCTCGCCCTGCTGGCCGGCTTCCTCGTGGCCCTGCGGGGTGTGCGAGGCCGGGGCCGCAACGACATGTTCGAGGACTTCGCTCGCCATCTCGCAGCGCGGCCGAGGCGGCAGGGTCGCTAGCGGCTCGGGGCACGAACTACCACCGGGTTCTACTGCTGGACCTGCGCAGTCGCCCCGGTGATCTGCGCGGCTTCGTCGGTGTGGCCGTTCGAGAAGCAAGCGGCGACTGCGGCGAAGTCGGCGCTGTGCCACCGCTCGGGGCGCATACGGATGGTGATGTCCTCGGCCAGCTGTTCTGCGGTCGCCTCCAAGTACGCGTCAGCGACGGAGGGCTGCATGTAGCGGCGGGCCATCGCGGCGCGTTCGGCGGGGTCGACGCGGTCTTCGATCGAGACGACTGGGCCCTCCACGCTCACGTACTGGCACGGCGGCTCCTCCTGCTGCGCGCAGAGCGTGAATCGGCCGGCGGCCCGGATCAGCCGGGCCTTCGCCGAGGCGCGCCCGGTGAGCACGGTCAGCAGGCCGCCCGGGTGGTAGGAGTACCAGATCGGGACGGCCAGCAGTCCTCTGCTCGGTTCGGCGCCATCGCCTCCAACGGCGAGCACCCCGACGTGGGGGGCGGCCAGGAAGGTCTCTCGGGCGGCGATGCTCATGGCGAAGGGCACGGGGCAGGTCTCCTGGGCAGGGCGGTGGGCCGCAGGAGGGCGTGTGCGGCTTCTGCTGCATACCCGGAGGGGTGTCCTGTCGAACGTGAGAGCCCCCAGACGGCGGCATGCGAGCACGCCTCCGCCTGGGGGGATCGGGCTACGCCTGCTGCGGCAGGCCCGCGCCGTCGGCGGGCGTGGTCCAGATCGGGATCTCCGCTGCGTCGGGGGCCGCCCAGATCGGGATCTCCGGTGTGTGCGGGGCCGCCCAGATCGGGATGTCGGTGGGCGCGGCGACGGCGGCCGGGGCGGCTATGAGGGCGGCGAGGGCCGTAGCAGCCGCGATGGTGATGAAGCGCATGGTTCCTTCTTCGGGTCGTCGGTTGGTCGGTACTGGGTGCTGTGGAGCCGGGCTGGGAGGCACTGGCTCCTTGACTGCGGGCGGTCCGCGCACCCGGGTGACGGCCGGGAGGGGGTTCACGGCCTTGCCTGGAGGTGGTGTTGGAGACGGTCGATATCGCGGCTGCTGCTCAACGCCTCGTACCTGGCGAGGCTGTCCCGATACTGGGCGGTGGCCTGGTCGTGGCGGCCGGCACGGTCGTCGTCCTGCCCGAGGTACTCGGTGACCCTGGCGGCCCAGTGGGCGTCGGGGACGGCGGTGAACTCGTCGCGGGCCTGGAGCAGCAGGTGCTGGGCCTGGTCGTGGTGGCCTTGCAGGGAGTGGGCTTCGCCGCTGCGGGCCAGGGCGCGGGCGGCGTTGCGGCGGTCCGGGGTGGGCAGGGCGAGCAGGTCGGTGCGGGCGCGGTCGAGGAGTTGGTGTGCTGTGGTGAAGTCGCGCCGGGTGGCGGCGATCGAGCCGGCCATGGTGCGGGCGAGGGCGGCGCCCCGGGGTCGGCCGAGGGTGTCGTAGAGGTCGATCGCCGCTTCGAGGTAGGGCGCGGCGAGGACGAGCCGGCCGGCGTCGTGCAGGACGGCTCCGAGCCCGGCGGTGTACTGGGCGATGCCTTCGGCGTCGTCGGCGGCCTGGGCGAGAGTGAGGGCGAGGCGGTACTGCTCCAGTGCGTCGTCGTACCGCTGGGCGTAGGTCAGGCCGAGTGCGAGGGCGCTGGACATCTCCCGCTGGGCCTGGGGATCGGCGCACCGCTGTGCGGCTTCGAGGCCGTCCTCGTGGTGGAGGATCCAGGCGTCGATGGGCCGGTCGAGCTGCCACAGGGGCCAGAGGGCGTGGGTGATCTGCCAGCGGAAGGTGTGCTTGCGGAGTCGTCGGGCGGCGTCCTTGGCGGGTTGGAGGGCGGCCAGGTGGGCGCGCAGCCAGGTGCGTGCGGCGTCGGGGTCGGTGAACTCTGTTTCCTCGCCGGCCGGGTGGTGGTAGGTGCGCGGCAGTTCGCGATGGTGCGGGGCGAGGAGGCGTTCGGCGCGGGTGGCGGTGCGCAGGAGGTAGTCGAGGTAGGAGAGCGTGGCAGTGGCCGCGCCGGCGGGGCCGTCGTGGTCGGCGATGCGCTGTTGCGCGTGCTGGCGGATCTCGGGGGGCATCCGGTACACGTCGCCCCGGCCCGGCGCTTCGCCGACGGCTTCCAGCAGGGCGCGGTCCGTGAGGAGGCGAAGGTGTGCTCGGGCTTCGTCGGTTCGGAGGCGGGTGGCTGCCGCTGTTGCGGACGCGTCGAGGTCGGGCGCCGGGACGGCCGCGAGCAGGCGGTAGACGCGGGCGGAGTCGTCCGGGAGGCCGCGGTATGCGGCGTCGGCGGCGGTCACGGTGCTGTTGTCCGTTTGGTCGGCTGGGGGTTGGGCGGGGGCCGCTGCGGCGTGGAGACGGCGGTGCGGGGCGTGGGCGAGGTCGGCGGCCATCAGGGACAGCGGGCGGGGCAGGTGTCCGCAGATGGCGGCGATCCGTTCGAGTGCGGCGGGGTCTTCGGCGGCCCGCTCGGCGCCGAGGACGCGGGTGAGGAGCGCGCGGGAGGCGTCGGGTGCGAACGGGAGGAGGTGGTGGTGGACGGCTCCGTGGGCGGTGAGGCCGGGCAGTGCGTTGCGGCTGGTCACGACCACCAGGCAGCTGGGTCCTGCGGGCAGCAGGGGGGTGACCTGCTCGGCGTTCGCGGCGTCCTCCAGGACCAGCAGCAGTCGCCGTCCGGCTGTCGCGGAGCGCAGCATCGCCTCCAGTTCGTCTTGCGGCCAGGGGAGTTGGGCGTCGGTTGGGTGTCCGAGGGCGCGCAGGAGCGAGCGGAGCGTCTCGGTGGTGGGTGTGGGGCCGCCGGGCGCGGTCGCGCGCAGGTCCGTGACCACTTGGCCGTCCGGGTAGGAGGGGGCAAGGGTGTGGGCCCAGCGGTGCGCCAGGGCGCGTTTGCCTGCTCCTCCGGGTCCGTCGATCACGGCCAGCGGGGACGCGAAGTCCGGTACGGCGCTGAGGACCCGGGCGAGCGCGGTGAGCGACTCCTCCCGGTCGGTCCACGTGGCCGGCACAGGGCGGAGCTGGCGGGGAACCGGCGGTGCGGGCGCCCCTGGTGCTGGCGCGTGGATGTGGACCCCGCCGGTGATGCTTCCGGCTTGTACGACACTGCCGTGGACTGTGCCGCCGTTCACCCGCATGTCGTTCGTGTCGCCGCTCACGGTGTCCGTTCGGCGTTGTCGGGGACACGGGGCGGGGTTCGGCGGACGATGGTGCAGCCGGACAGGGCGACGATCTGGTGGACGGCGAGGGCGAAGGGAAGTCGCGGGTCGCGGTAGTCGACGAAGGGGGTGTAGGTCCGCGTGGTCGGACCGCCGACGGTGGGTGCGTAGAGGTAGCCGCGTATGCCTGCGGGTTGGGGGTTCTTGACGTACAGCAGAACGCTTCCTGTGTCTCCGAGGTGGGGGCAGGCCCGGTCGGCGATGGTCGCGCAGGGCGCGCAGGTCGGCGGGTGCATGGTCAGCAGTTGCTCCGGCCAGTCGTGCCCGCCGTCGGGGTCGTCCTCGATGAGCCACAGGGTGCCGTCGGCGGTGCGATCGGCGGGCCTCTTGCAGCCTTGGCAGAGCAGTTGGCGCAGGGCGCGGCGCTGGCGGGGTCCGTGGGCGTCGGCGAGCCGGACTCTGCCCGTCGGGCGGCCGCCCCACCGGGCCCACAGTGCGCCGTGCCCGTCGCGGTCGTACGGTCCTTCATCCAGGTAGCGCAGGCCGGTGGAGCCGACGAGAAGCCGCGAGTCGAGCAGCCGTTCCCCTTCTCTGGCCATGACCCACGGGGCGCCTGTGCGAGTGGGCGCTTCGGTGCCGGTCACGGCTGGTCCTGCGGGGGGCAGGGGCGGCCGGGCCTGCCGTCGGGAAGGGAGTCCGCGCCGACGAGGCGCAGTGCGGGAAGCGGTCCGTGGTAGTCGAGGTCCTCGGTGACGGTGAGCAGGTGCCAGCCCCTCCAGGTTCCGGCGCGGGCGAGGAGGCCGTCGTGTCGGGCTTCGACGCCGCAGGTCAGGCTTCCGGGGGTGGCGAGGTAGGCGGTGCTGGTGCGGGCCGCGCCAGGCAGGGCCTGCCGTACGAGCTGTTCGGGGTCGGGTCCGCCGGGGGCGTGGACTTCGGCACGCAGCCCGTCCGGGTAGGCGGCGGCGGTGGAGGCGTAGCGGCGTGCATCGCCGTCGGTGCCGGCGGTGATGGTGGGCTCGTCGGGGTGGGCCGCGAGCAGCAGGACGGGGAGGCCGGTGCGGGCGACGACGCGGGCGGCGATGTCGCCGACGGCCCGGGGCGCGGACGTCGCGGGGGTGGTCATCGGGCGTGCTCCGGGGCGGTAGGGGGCCGGGTTCGGGGTGGGGCGGCGGACGACGAGGAAGACGCCGCCGGTGGTGGACGGCAGCCATCGGCCCGGGTCGGGCGGGCGTCGCACTGGAGTGGTCGGCGGCGGGATGGGGGGCTTCACTGGTCCCTCGGTTCGGGGTTCGGGCATGGCGGTGCCGTCGGCGCGGCCTGCTCGGCGGCGGCCGGGACGTGTGTGCGGTCAGTTCTGGTGCTGGCGGGCCCAGGTGGCGGCTGCGGTGCCGCGCCGGCGGCGTTCGGCGGGCGCGATGCAGACCTGGGCGATCGCAGCGGCCAGGTAGGCGGGGTCGGGGTCGGCGAGCCAGCCGTTGGCGTCGTGGCCGCCGTTGGTGATCGCGTGCTCGGCTCCGGTGCCGGTCACGGCGATGGGCGGGCAGCCGCTCACCATCGCCTCCCACAGGGACGCGCCGGTCGTGGTCGCGGTGGTGAGGAAGGCGTCGGCGGCCCCGTAGACGGCGGGCATCTCCGTGTGGTGGCGGTGCCCGGCCACGAACACGTCCCCTGGGATGCCGAGGGCGTGGGCGAGGTCGACGGGGTGTTCGCTGTCGGGGCCGGTGAGGTCGGGGCCGCCGCAGACGAGCAGGACCGGCCGCTGCTCGGCGGGCAGGGTGCTGCTCGCCGCGGCGAACGCGGCGAGCAGCAGCGGCAGGCGCTCCCCCGACGTGAGCGTTCCAGCCCACACGATCAGCGGCCTCAGCTGCGCGGCGCTGGTCCATACCCGTTCGAGGTCCGCGTCGCGGTAGGCGATGCGGCCGGTCCAGTGGGGCAGGACGCCCCGGGGCTCGGTGACGAGCAGGCGGCGCAGCACGGCGGCGCGGGCTGTGGTCCGCGGCGCCCGCGCCAGCGTGAAGTGGTCTGCCGCGGCTCGGAGCTGGACGGGTGTGGGCGTGGTGACGAGCACGGGTTGGTCCCCCGGGGAGTGTGTGGTCGGGTGCCGCTCAGAGCGCCGGGGCGGTGGCGAGGGTACGGGCGAGGTGTTCGAGGTTGAGGCCGTGCGCGCCCTTGATCAGGACGACGGCGGGCGTTCCGATGTCGGTGAGGAAGCCGGTGATCAGGGTGTGGGCGTGGTCGCGGTTGTCGGCGTGGGCGGTGGTGGTGCCGCCTTGGGCGGCCATCTCGCCGAGGAGGCGGGCGCCTTCGCCGATGGTCACCAGGTGGGTGATGCCGCTGCGGGTGACGGCGACGCCGGTGGTGGCGTGCAGGGCCTCGCTGTCGTCGCCGAGTTCGGCCATCTCTCCGAGGACGGCGAGCAGGGGGCGGCCCGCAGCGAGGGCGGGGAGGGCGTTGAGGGCGGCGGTGACGGATTCGGGGCTGGCGTTGAAGGCGTCGTTGACGATGGTCGTGCCGTCGGGGCGGTCCAGGGGCTGCATCCGGCCGCCGGAGTCGATGGTGGCGGTGGCGAGCACGCGGGCGATGGCGGCAAGGTCGAGGCCTGCGGCGAGGGCGATGGCGGCGGCGGCCAGCGCGTTGGTGACGTGGTGCTCGCCGTGCACGGCGAGCTGGACGGCCTCGGATGCGCCGTCGTGGGTGAGGGTGAAGTGCGGGCGGCCGCGGTCGTCGAGCTTGATGTCGGTGGCGCGCACGTCGGCGCCCGGATCGGTGCCGAAGGTGAGGACGGCGGCTTCGGTGTGCTGGGCCATGGCGAGGACGAGCGGGTCGTCGGCGCACAGGACGGCGGTGCCGGTCGGGGGCAGGTTCTCGACGATCTCCTGCTTGGCCTGGGCGATGGCGCGGCGGCTGCCGAACTCCCCGAGGTGTGCACGGCCGATCGGCAGACAGCACGCGATGTCGGGCGGGGCGATGGCGGTCAGGTGCGCGATGTGGCCCTTGCCGCGGGCACCCATCTCCAGTACGAGGAAGGCGGTGTCCTCCTCGGTGCGCAGCACCGCGACGGGGTGGCCGAGTTCGTTGTTGAACGAGCCCTCGGTGGCGACGGTGGGTCCGGCGGTGGCGAGGACGTGCTTGAGGAGGTCCTTGGTGCTGGTCTTCCCGGCCGAGCCGGTGATACCGATGGTGATGCCCGTGAAGTCGCCGGCGATGGCGCGGGCGAGGTCGGCGAGGGCGGCGAGGACGTCGGGGACGACGATGCACGGCGCGCCGGCGACGGGCCGGGTGGTGAGGGCGGCGAGGGCTCCGGCGAGGACGGCCTGCTGGGCGTGGTCGTGACCGTCGGTGTGCTCGCCGGGCAGGGCTGCGAACAGGCCGCCCGGGGCGACTCGGCGCGAGTCGAAGGCGACCGGGCCGGTGACGGTGCTGTCGGGGTCGGGGACCGCGGCGAGCGTGCCGCCGGTGAGGACGGCGACCTGTGCGAGGCTGGTGGGCAGCATGGTGAGGGCGCTCCGGGGGCGAGGGGCGGGTCAGTTGGGGTGGGGGCCGAGGATGATGCCGCGTCCGGCGAAGAACCGGTCCAGGGCACGCCATTCGATGCGGTGGTTCTTCTGCGAGACGCCGGGCCAGCCGCTGGGGTTGTGGATGGTGACGGTGCGCTCGTCGGCGGTGTGGGCGAGGACCAGGTGCCCGCCGCGCTGCGGCGGCGCGGGGTCGAGAGTGCGGATGGACTGGTGGACGGAGAGGATCACGAGCGCGCCGCCGGTGATCTCGCGGTGGACGGTTTCGCGGGTGAGGGAGCTGTCCGGGCGGGCGGCCAGCTGCCACCGGCCGGTGACGTGGCGGGCGAACGGCTCGTGGAACAGGCCGCCGACGGTGTCGCCGTCGACGGTGTAGGCGCCCGCGTCGACGAGGTCGCGGGCGAGGGGCACGGGCTGCGGCGGGTCGATGCGCCAGTGGGCCAGGGCCATCCGCAGGCAGGCGACGCCGCACAGCCGGCCCGCCCACCAGGCGTACTCCTCGCGGGTGTCGGCGCCGGAGGTGGCCCAGCGGGGGTCGTCGGCGGCGGTGCGCTCGCCGGTGGCGATGCCGGCGGCCAGCGCGGGGGTCTGGTACTGGGAGAAGTAGGGGACGGCGTGGGCCTTGGTGTTGCTCGTCATACTCCAGTCTCGCTTCGAGGGTCGGGCGGGTGGCGGTGCCGAACGGCTGCTCGGGGATCTGTCACCGGGACGGCGGAGCCGAGGGGTGCACCGCTCAACTGTTCCGGCGGAGCCGCAGCCGGGACAGCCGGTCGCCGACCGCCTCTCCGAGCAGCGCGGCGCGCGTGGGCTTTCGCCGATGGCTCCGGGTGCCGGCGATCGCGGGCGTTCGGCTGTACGCGACGGCGTGAATGACCTGCGGGTCGGCGGCGGCCGGGTTGGCCGTGTCGGGGCCGAGGTCCTTGCGCGACAGGTGGTCCCAGACGAGGCTGTTGAGCCTCGTGATGCACCGGGCGCACGCGAACATCGGGGCGGTGGCTGCGGCGACCGTGACCGGGCCGATCCACAGCACCGCGACCTCGTCGCGCCCGCAGTACAGCCAGCATCGGCCGGTCTCCCACGGGTTCCTGTCGTCGGGGACCGGTGTGTGCGGGCGCTCCGCACGGGAGAGCGAGGTGATGTCGGCAATGATCACCCGGTCGACGGGGTCGAGTTCGCGCAGCGAGGCCATGTCGGCTGTCAGAGGCTGGCGGGGACCTGGACGGGGATTCCGAGGGTCGCAAGCCGTTGAGTCAGGGCCTGCGGGTTGATGAAGAGTTCGGCGGGCATGCCGGCGGCGCGGGCACCGGCGATGAAGCCGGGCTGGTCGTCGAAGAAGTACACCTCACCGGGGTGGAGTCCGAGGCGGTCGGCGGCGGCCTCGAAGGCGAGCGGGGACGGCTTGGTGACCCGCAGGTCGGCGGAGGCGAAGGCGTGGTCGACGGTGATGCCGTGGACTTCGAGGTCGGAGTGCAGGGCGTTGGTGAAGTTGGAGAGGACCGCGCAGGGCATGCCGGTGGCACGGATCCGGCCGAGCAGGTCGATCATGACCTCGTCGGGGCGGCCCCGGTCGGCGCGCCACGGGGCGACCGCGGCGGCGGCCGCCGTGGCGCCGAAGTCCTTGGCGAGGCGCAGTTCGACGCCGTCGGCCCATTCCCGGTCGGTCATGAGGCCGACCTTGGCCTCGGTGTAGGAGGGGTGGTCGTAGGCGTAGCGGGCGATCGTGCCGGGTTCGAGGCCCGCGGCCTTCTCCCCCTGGGCGGCGCCGGAGTTGTCGAAGTGCCGGAGCACTCCGTTGACGTCGAACAGCAGGGCGCGGATCGTCATGCCGGTGGGTCCTTCCTGTTGGGCGCGCCAGGGGCGCTGCCGGGCGGGTATCGGGTCGCGGGTGGGGCGGGGGCGGCCGGGCGGGGCGAGGAAGTGCGATCCGCTGGGGTGCGGCTCGGCGGTCGCGGTCACGAAGGGCCCCCGGCCGTGACGGCCCGCTGGTAAGTCTCGGTGTAGCGGTCGGCGACGTGCTCCCAGCCGTAGCGCAGGCGCGCGTGCATGGCGGCGTTGGCGGCGCGGCGGGCCCGTTCCTCGGGCTGGGTGAGAGCGTGGACGAGGGCGGCGGCGAGGGCGTCGGCGCTGTCGGGCTGGACGAGCCAGCCGTTCGCGCGGTCCCCTGCGGGGGTGATGATGCGGGCCGGGCCGCCGGTGGAGGTGGCGATCGGCGGACAGCCCGCTGCCATCGCTTCGACGTAGACCATGCCGAACGGCTCATTCACGGCCGGGGCTGCCATCAGGGTGGCGGTGCGCAGCCCTTCAGGGAGGTCGTCGTGGCCGCGGTAGCCGGCGAAGAACACCGAGTCGGCGATGCCGAGGTCCCGGACCAGTTCTGCAGGGTGGGTGCCTTCGCACTCCCCGGGAACGCCTCCCCACATGAGGAGCACCGGTTCGGGGTTGAGCCGGGGCAGGGCTCTTGCGAACGCCTCCAGCATGATCGGCACCCTCTTGAACGTGAGGAAGCGGCCGGTCCACAGGACGATGGGGCGGAGCGTGCCGGTGGTGGGGTCGGTGAAGCGGGCGAGGTCGTGTTCGGTGTAGCGGATGCTGCCCGGTTCGCCGCTGCGGTCCCAGCCTCGCGGGTCGGTGACGAGCCAGTGCCGCAGGTTGTCGAGGCGCTGTTCGTCGGTGCGGGTGCCGGGGGTGAACCGGTCGGTGGCGACGCCGTTGGCGATGACGGGGATGTCCCGGTCGGCCAGGTTGGGCAGGAGTTGGCGGGCGAGGTCGCGGTCGTGCTCGGAGACGGTGACGATCGAGCCGGCGAGCGTCGAGGCGTGCCGCAGCCTGAGGAGCCAGGGCAGGGAGTGCTCCCACAGCGTCCAGTCGGTGGCGGCGAGGAGCTGGTGTTCGTCGTCGTCGAGGTTCCATTCCAGGGCGAGGGCGTCGACGGCGGCGGCCCGGTCGGGCCTGCTGGTCGGGAGTTCGGCCGCCAGGTCGGAGGGCTTGCGGCCGAGGCACATCGCAAGGTCCAGGCGGTCGCGCATGCCCGTGATGATCTTGAGTTCCGTGCCGTGGAGGGTGGTGACGCGGGGCAGGTGCGGGTGGACGCGGGCGGCGGCCACCTGGAGGTGCGACAGGTGGTGCAGGTGGAGGAGGTGCGCCGGCCCGTTGGGTCGCGGCTGGGTGAGGTGCTTCTCCCAGGCGCCGGTCAGGTGTTCGGCGGCGATGTCCGGCACGGCGGAGAACATCGGGTCGGGGCAGCCGAGATCAGGTGTCGACCGGTCCTCGAAGGAGGGGTGGAACGGCCGGTCCGTCTCCTGGCCTTGGGGGTTCTCCCCGTTCTTCCACAGCGCGTACGCGGCGTTGTAGTCGTAGGGGTAGGGGGTGAGGCCACGGTAGAAGGTACGGGCGTGGCCGAGGTCGCCGGGCTGGCCGAGGGAGCCGACGAACTGACGGGTGCTGTGCCCGCGGGTGTCCAGCTCCCGGTTGAGGTAGTTGATCACGTAGGCGGAGCCGCCCCGGGGGAAGAACAGGCAGGCGGTGTCGATCCTCAGCTGGTCCGGCACGGGGCCTCCGTCGCGGGGCGGGTCGGGATGATCAGCGGGAGGACCCCGGCGGTCTTGCCGGACCACATCAGGTCACCGTCGGCGCGCGGTGCCCGGACGGTGACGGCAAGGGTCTGGGCCAGGTGGTGCTGGTCGCGCATCGCGGCCGGGCTGCCGAGGGTCAGCGTCGCGGTGGCGGGTTCCCATCGGAAGGTGGTGTCTGCGAGGCCGATCCGCTGGAACTCGGCGGCGATGCGTTCCTCGGTGACCGGGCGGCGCAGGGCCTGGGCGACGGTGCAGCGTCCGCGCTGGCCGACGGGGCACCGGTTCGCCTCCGTGCAGACCTGGGAGCCGAAGATGTTGGCGCGGTCGGTGCGGCCGAGGACCAGCGCGAGGGCGCACGAGTTCGTCTCGTAGATGGGGTGGCGCGCGTACCGCTCGGGCAGGTCGCCGAGGAAGTTCCGGGCCTCCTCGGGCCAGACCTCGGCGTTGGCAAGGTCCGGGGCGAGGCCGGCCAGGGCCGGCCACAGGTCGACGGCCTGCTGGACGGCACTGGCCTTCACCTTGAGACCGACCGTCACCGAGCACTCGGCCCATCGTGCTGCCCAGCCGAGGACCCGTTCCATGGTCTCGGGGGTCGAGTTCTCCGGGAGCGCGGGCCGCCAGTAGTGGACGATCGGGATCTGCGCGGCGTTCAGGCGGGGGAAGTTGTCGCGCAGCTGTTCGTGGCGGATGCCCTTCTCGATGTCGGGCCCCAGGCCGGAGTACGAGAGGTACACGACGACGGGCAGGCCGGCGGCGCGGGCGGCGACGAACTCGGCGATCACGTCGTCGGGGATGTGGAACTTCGTGATCACGCACACCGGGTTGCGCACGCCGGCGGCGACGAGGGCGCGCAGCAGGCCGACCAGGTGCGCGCGGTTGGGCGGGGTGGCGAGGGCGTCGGTGTACGTGTACAGCGCGTAGGGCTTGCGCGGGTGGTAGTGCGGGTGGGCGAGGAGTTGGCGGACGGTCTCCTGCGGGGTGGCCAGCTCTTCGGGCTTGACGAGGAGGAGGCCGAGCTGGCGCAGGTAGCAGTACTCGCAGCCTGCGGGGCAGCCCTGCACGCCGTTCATCACGCCCCAGGTGTCGTGCGTGTCGATGACCGGTTCGAACGACTTCGGAGGCTTCGGGGAGGTGGTGATCATCTGTCCTTCCGGGTTCCCCGCCGGGGTGGGGGGGGGGGGGGGGGCCCCCCCCCCCCGGGGCGGGGGGGGGGGGGGGGGGGGGGGGGCGCCCGGGGGGGGGGGGGCCGGCGCGGCCCCCCCACCCCGGTGGACTGTCAGTCGGTGGTGGCGGTCGGGCCGCCGTCGAGGGCCTGGACCATGCGGCGCAGCGCGGGCCCGTACTCGGGGTGGGTGAGGGCGTGCGCGAACTGGGCGGTCAGGTAGGCGAGGGGGCCGCCGGTGTCGTACCAGTCGCCTTCGATCACCTGCCCGTACAGGGCGCGGCGGGCGGCGTAGGCGTTGAGGGCGTCGGTCAGGTAGAGCTCGCCGACGGGGTTCTCCTCGAAGCGGCGGTACTGCTCGCGCAGTTCGTCCACGACGCCGGGGGTGAGGACGTAGCCGCCGATCGCCGCGAAATGGGACGGCGCGTCCTCGGGCTTGGGCTTCTCCACCAGGCCGGTGATCCGCAGCGAGCCGTCGCCCAGATCCTCCTTGACGACGGGGACGCCGTAGCGGCCGGAGTCAGCCGGGTCCATCGGCATCAGGGCCAGCACCGGGGCGTTGGTCTTCTCGTAGGCGGTGATCAGCTGGCGGGCCCGGGGCACGCGGGCCACGAACACGTCGTCCGGCCAGAGGACGAGGAAGGCTTCGTCGCCGAAGTTGCGGGCGGCGTTGAGGACCGGGGTGCCGTTGCCGTAGGGGCCGTGCTGGTAGAGGTAGGTGATGTGGCCGCGGCGGGCCAGGTCGGCGACCTCCTCGACCGCGTCGGCGTAGGCGGTCTTGCCGTCGGCGCGCAACTGGTCGACGAGCGCCGGGTTGGGCCGGAAGTGCTCCTGGATCGCCGACTTGTCGCCCGAGACGACGATGGTGATGTCGGTGATGCCGGAGTCGATCAGCTCGCGGACGGTGTGCTCGATGACCGGCCGGTCGCCGACGGGCAGCATCTCCTTCGGGGTGGCCTTGGTGAGGGGCAGCAGGCGGGAGCCGAGGCCGGCGG
This sequence comes from Kitasatospora sp. NPDC015120, assembly GCF_043080305.1. Lineage (NCBI taxonomy): Bacteria > Bacillati > Actinomycetota > Actinomycetes > Kitasatosporales > Streptomycetaceae > Kitasatospora > Kitasatospora sp. NPDC015120. The sequence continues at coordinate 611,148 of NZ_JBIBVJ010000001.1, forward strand.
CGGGGATGACGGCCCGGCGGATGGTGGTGGACATGGGGTGCTCTTCCTGTGCGCGTCCTTCGCCGTGCCGGTCGGCACGGCGTCCGGACGGTACCAGCGGTTACCTGGTGATCACTGGGGGTGGTCGGTGGGTGGGGTGGCCCACTTGGTGCCGACGTACTTGTCCGGCAATAGCTCGGCCATCGGAACCAACAGGCCGCGCCCGGCGCGGGAGACGACCACCTGGATACCCGGGGCGTAGTCCGACACCAGCTCGCGGCAGCCACCGCACGGGGAGACGATGCGGGCCGGTCCGCCCTCCGAGGACTTCGGGAAGCGCACGGCCGCCACCGCCACCAGCCCGCTGGCGCCGTACAGGGCGGCCTGCGCGAGCGCGGCGCGCTCGGCGCACAGCGAGTAGCAGCCGACCATGGCCTCCATGTGCAGGCCCACGTAGATCCGACCGTCGTCGGCCAGGATCGCGGCGGCGATCTGGTGGCGACCCTCGACGTAATGGCAGCGGATCGCGTCGTACGCGGCGGCGACGACGCACTGGGCGTTCGCCTCACAGGCCCCGGTCGGGTTCGGGTCGAAGACGGGCTCGACGAGGTTCATGCCGCGACTCCGAGGGCCGCGCCGAGGGTGTCGAGGTGGATCTGCGACGGCTGCGGCCCGCGGCTGCCCTGGTACTTGCCCTGGTAGAGAAGCGGTTCGCCCTGGGTGCGACGGAAGTCGACCTGCGCGAGGGAGAGGCCGGCGTAGACCCGGACCGGCTGCACGACTCTCAACTGGTGGGTGAGCTGGCCGTGCGAGCCCTGGTCGATCAGGTCGGCAGTGACGTGCGAGAACACGCCAAGCCGGGCGGAGCCGGAGCGGGAGTGCATGACCGGCACGTAGTGGTCGGAGCCGATCACCTCGACCGAGGAGCCGAGGTAGATCCGGCCCGGGTCGAGGACGATGCCCTGCTCCGGGATCTCCAGCGTCTCGAAGTCGTTGGGGCGCCGGGTGTCGAGCACCGTGCTGGTGTAGACGACGAGCGTCGGGCCGAGGGTGAGGTTGTAGGAGTTCGGGTTGACCTGGGCGGGGTCGAACGGCTCGATGGTGAGCCGGCCGGCCGCACGCTCCCGTTCGATCTCCGGGCCGGTGAGGATCATGGGATGTGTCTCCGATCGGAGTCAGCGGGAAGCAGCGAGGAGTTCGGGCCGGGCCGGGGCAGTGGCCTCACTGATCCGGCCGAAGTGCCCGTCGTAGAGCCGGACTTCACCATCAGCGGCGGTGAAGGTGAACTGGCCCATGCGGTCGCCGGCGTAGACGAGGGTCGGCTGCACGACCTCGATCTCCAGCGTCCAGCAGTGTTCCGCGCCCAGGTTCCCCATGTCGGCGCTGTACTGGAGAAAGACTCCGAGACGGCCAAGGCTGGAGCGGCCGATGAGCGACGGCACGTAGTGCGTGCTGCCGACGGCCTCGACAGTGGTGCCGAGGTAGATCCGGCCGGGCAAGAGCAGCGCCCCGGTCGGAGGGATGGTGAACTCGTCCAGCGGCCTGGCAGTGGAGCGGCTGTCCAGCTCGTGGCTGCGGTGAACCCGCAGCACCGGGCCGAGCCGGTAGTTGTACGAGTTGGGGTTGAGCTGGGCGGGGTCGTACGGCTCGATGGTGAGCCGACCGGCCAGCCGCTCGGCGGCGATCGCGGGGCCGGTGAGGATCACGACAGCACCTCGCGCGCCACAACCCGCGCCATGTCGCGCAGTTGAGCCAGCGATCCAGTGTTCTCCACGCGGTGGTCGGCGTCCACGATGTCGCCCTCAGTCGGGTGGGTGTCGCTTCCGGCGGATAGGTCGCCCCGACGGTCCTTGCGCTGGTGCCGGATGTCATCCGGGGCCCAGACGTGGACGAAGACCGCGCCGAGCGCGCGCATCGCGGCGGTGTCGGCGGGCCGCATGTCGTCGCAGAGGATCACCAGGTCCGGCCGGTCGTGTCGCAAGTCGGTGACCGTCGTGGCGAAGGCGCTGGTGAGGGCGTCGGGGTTGATGCGGCGCAGGTGCTGGCCGAGGGCGTTGAGCAGCGCGCCGTCCTGCTGGCCGGGCTGCGGCGCGGGCAGTCCGGCGGCCCGGTAGACGTGGGCCTGGAGTTCGTACAGGGGCGCGCCGAGCTTGACGACGGTGACGGAGCAGTCCTGCGCGGCGATCGCCTCGGCGAGCATGCTGGTGAACGTCGACTTCCCGGCACCCGGGCGACCGTGGCTGGCGACCAACGTCATCGGAGACCTCCTGGAGTCCGTAGGGGCCCGGCGTCCGGCCGGGCCGTTCTGGTGCGGGTGGTGGCTGTCGGCCCGGCACCCCAGTGGCGGGCCGACAGCCGGCTCTGCGGGCAGCACCCGTGCCGCGAGCCTGTTGCGCCGCTGCCTCTTCCACCCGTTCGAGGCGGCGGCGGTGGACGCGCTCGGAGTGCGAGCCGAGCAGGTCCACCGGCGGCTCCGCGGATCGGTGGAGCCGCCGCCCGCCCTCACCCTGGGCGGGCTCCTCGTCCCCGCTGCCAGCCACGCCCTTTGGCAGCGGCAGGCAGCGGGAGGTTCAAGAGGCCGGGTAACCGGCCGCGTGCAGCCGCTGCCGGGCGAGCGTGAGCGCGCGGGCGAGACGGTGCGGGTCGGTGCACTGCGCCGCGGCGCCCGGCGCCGCGTACGGGGGGATGAGCCAGAGCCTGCCGTCGATCCGCTGGCCCAGCGGCGGGCACGCCACGGTGGTTGTCGAACGGCGACCGCCGTCCAGGCGCAGCACCTCGGACCCCAGCCACACGGCGGGGCTGGGTGCCACGAAGAACTCGATCGAGTCGAGTTCGTGGTTCCTCAGGACCGGCCCGGCGAACGCCTGGTGTTCCTCTTGGAGGATGCGGTGAGCGGCCAGGCCGAGCTGTCGCGACACCCGGACGGCGACGAACCCCTCACCTGCGGGGACCGACACCAGCCTTCCGGCCTGCCAGGCGCTCCACGCGGCGTCGGGGCGGCGGGTCAACCCGGCGAGCCACCGCATGCCCTCGACCAGGCCCACCGAGCGGGCCGCCCGCTCCCCGGCGGTCGTGGGGGACACGGTCATGACGCCTTCCTTCCGCCGCCGGAGCGCGTGGAGCCGATCGGCCCCCTCAGCCGGGGGCGGACCCGCCGCAGTGCGACCGCCAGGTCCAGGTGGGAGGTCAGCCGTCCGCTGCCGTCCGGCCGGACGGCCCAGTACATCCCGTTGGTCTCCCCCGGTGTGGGCGGCGGCATCAGGATGGCGGGGGCTTCGTCGTCGCCGGTCAGCAGTTCGGTGCCGCGCAGGTCCCAGCTCGGCAAGCGACGTACCGGCACCAGCCAGGTACTCGTCCGCGTCTGCCGGTCGACGAGCAGTGGACCGACCGGACGGCCCGCTGCGTGCAGGTCCGCGACGATGGCGGCGGTCTCGCCCCCGTCGGCCACGCGCACGGCGTCGAAGCGGCAGCCCAGCCGGACCAGCGCGGCCCGGCCCCTCTCCCACTGTCCAAGGGCGAACCGAGGGTCGGTGTCGACGCCGGCCAGCCAGCGCCACCCGGCCGGAGCGGCCAGCGATAAGCGGCCGGAGATCACGAGGTGTCCTTCCGTCGGGAGGAGGAAGAGGAGGGGGCTACCCGGCCGCCGCACACGGCGGTGATACGGCGGCCGGGCAGGTGGCAGCGGGCCGAGCGCCGTTGATCGGCCCTCGTGCGCGGCTCCTGCGGTGCGGGCCGCGAGCCGCGCGGCTGCCGTTCGGGGTGGAGCGGGGCCGGACGGGAGAGGACTCGCCTCTGCTATCCGGAAGTTCGGGGATGGTTCAGGCGGCGAGCCGGTCCCTGCCGCCGAAGCGGGCCCTGAGCGCCACGGCGCGGCGGCGCGCGGCCGAACCGGCGCGGACAACCGTCGGCCGGGAGACGATGTGCTGCGGGAAGAGGACGGCCTGCTGCTCCCCCACTTCCCCGAAGGCCACTCCGGCCTCCGGCGGCAGGACATCGAGCTCGAACCAGACGGAGAAGCCCACCGGCGCTCCCGTGTCGTCCGTGCGCTGGTGGTAGCCGTGATCGTCCGCGTAACCGTCGACCACGGCCAGGCCGCGCCCGCCCGTCGCCGACATGTCCTCGTTCGTCCCGTTCATGGCGGGGACGGCGAGGCCGCCGTCGGTCACTGTGATCCGCAGACGCTGCCCGGTCAGGTGCCCTTCGACCAGCAGCGGAAGTGCGGTGTCCGCCTGGTCAGGGCCGTGCTGGATGCCGTTGGCGATCAGCTCCGATGCGCAGACCCTCAGCGCGTAGCGGCGGTCGTCATCGAGCCGGATACCGGCCAACTCGGTTACCTGGTGAAGGAGTTCGTTCCTTGCGGTCCCCACCGCGGCGTCTCTGAGGGGGACCTCGATCTTCAGAACTGGGCGCATCACAGATCCTCCGGGCCGTGCAGCGGACAGCAGGGGATGATTCCGAGGGGCGGCCTCAATCGGTCGCACGCGATCGCCATCAAGCGACAGGGCAGCCGACACGGCGAGCCCCTGGGTCTGACGATCACTCAATCACTGGTACAGCGAGCCAAGTTGGGCGAGTCATCCGCCGCGCGTGACGCTCGGCTCGCAACCCGTCACAGGAAGCATGCCGAAGTGCGCAACCAGTTTGCAAGCTGTTCGACGAAACTCGCAGATTTGCGATTCGTGGGGTGCGTGCGCGTTCTAGAGTCTCCAGGAGCTGTAGCGCGCGCACAGATCGGGCAGGCAAACTGTCCGCAGGCATCTCGGGAGGGTTCACGTGGCAGTGCAGCAGACCGTCCGCCGGCGACGGCTCGGCGCAGAGCTCGTGCGCCTGCGTGATGCGAGCGGCCTCAACGGCGAGCAGGTAGCCGCGCAGGTCGAGGGCTGGAGCGGAACCAAGCTCAGCCGGGCGGAGAACGCCAAGGTGGCGGTCAAGCCGGACGAACTCGCCCGACTCCTCAAGTTCTACAACGCCAGCGAGGAGCTGACCGCCATCCTATTGGACCTGGCACGTAACGGCAGGAAGCGTGGCTGGTGGCAGAGCTACAACGAAGCACTCGATGATCTCGCCACCGACTTCATCACGCTCGAAGCGGACGCTGCTTCGTTCTCCGAGTACGAGCAGGCGTTCGTTCCGGGACTCCTCCAGACTGCCGACTACGCGCACGCGATCATTGAGGCGCTGTCCGCCGACCCGGACGTCAACGTCGAGGCTGCTGTCGAGATCCGAATGGCGAGGCAAGTCGTTCTCACTCGGAAGGACAAGCCGCTGGAGCTGTGGGCGGTGATCCACGAGTCCGCTCTGCGCAGCAACGTCGGCGGCGACGCGGTCATGGCCGACCAGCTTCAACGGCTTCTGGACAGGGCCAAGCTACCCAACGTCAATATTCAGATTATGCCCGCCAACGCCGCCGTCCACCCTGGCATGGCCGGCAGCTTCACCATCATCGGGTTTCCACATCAGAGGGACCTCGACGTCGTCATGATCGAGGGGCTTCTCGACGGGCTGTGGGTCGAGGAGCCTTCCAAGGTGGAGTTCTTTCGGACGAAGTTTCGGCAGATCACGGCCGAGGCCATGCCTGTCGAAGCCTCGCTTCGTTTCATCTCCGAGCAGAAAGACAGGCTCAGCCATGAGTAAGTATCTGCCCAACGCTGCCGCGTCTGGACTGACCTTCAAGAAGTCCAGCTTCAGCGGCAACAACGTCAACTGCGTGGAGTGCGCGGTCGCTTCCGGGGAGGTCGTAGTTCGCGACAGCAAGAATCCCACCGGGCCAGCCCTGCGTTATGACGCAGCCGCATTCACCGCGTTCGTGAACGCTGTTGCCACCGACGCTCTGGTGCCAGCCACCGCCTAACGATCCATGTTCGCCTGTACGGCCCGACACTCCCGAAGTGTGTCGGGCCGTACGTGCCGTAGCAGGCGAGTTGATCGTACGGAGGCTGTTGCCGGTCTGACCAGACTTGGCGACAGCCTCCGTATGCGTTCCACTGCTAGAGCCCACCGAATTCTCCGGCAGCGGCACCGGCTTTGAACGCCTCCCACTCGGCCTTGTCGAAGACAAGCACCGGCGCCTCGGCGTCGGCACCATGCCGCATGACGATGTACTCACCGACGAAGGCGATCTGCGGACCGTCGGGCGGCGAATCCGGGGCGGCCAGCCACTGCGCGTCGGTGAGGTCGAGGTCGTGGGGCTTCGATGGCCGAGGCCGAGTCGGTTCGTCAGGCACTGCAGGTCTCCGGTGCGAGGGTAGTCACGGGCGGGGCCGCTTCGGGGCGGGCACCCGCCAGTATCCCGCCTTCCACGCGGCGCGGTGCCCTCTGCCGGTTCAGAGGGGCGGTGTGTGCTGCGGATAGGGTTCACCAGGGTCTCCCGATTGGGGGAAGGAGCTGGATCTCGATGGCCAGCGCGCCCCGGGTCTCCTTCTCCGGCGGGTAGATGGCCCGTAGGGCGGTGAGGATGCCGTGCGGGGTCGTCCCCGGGTTGATGGCAGCGGCTTGCTCGTGATCGAGCAGCGCGACGAAGTCCGGGTAGCGGGTGATGCGGACGACGCGGCAGGTAGCCGGGGCGGCCTCCTCGGTGTGGAAGGTGATCGTGTCGCCGGGGCGGATCGCAGCCTTTGCGGGGCTCGCGGTGCGTACCTCGATCGTTTTCACGCCGGCGGCCACCAGAGCGTGGTACTCGGGCCGCAGGTGGAGGGTCTGCTGTGCGCTCCGGCGGTCGGCGGCGGTGCCGGTCGTCGGCACAGCGGGGCGCTCAGGCCCCGGCGACGGCATGGATTCGTTCCCGCGCGGTCCGGGCTGCCCCTGCGGGCGAACCAGCAAGTTCGGCGTCGAGTTCGAGGAGACGATCGGTGATGCGGGTGGAGGTGACGTGCCCGAACAGGTCGACGGCCCTCGCGGTGGCCGCGGCGGCCCCGTCGAGGTCACCGGCCCGTACGTAGGCTCTGGCGAGGGCGACCTGGTCGAAGGCGCGGCTGCGGGTGCGTTGCTCGGGGCGAAGTGCTGTGCCGTCCTGGATGGTGGTGATCGCGCGCCGGGCCTGCGCCGGGTCGTGCTCGCCGGCGATGAGCTGGCAGACGCCGACGGTGACGGTGTACTCGGCCGTGTCGAACCAGCCGACCCACGGTGGGACCTCAGCGTCTGCTTCGAGGGCGTGTTCGGCGACCGCGATGGACCGCTCGACTGCGGGGAGGTCGCCGAGGGTGGCGTGGCACCGGGCCTCCAGGGTGGCTAGGACAGCGCGCAGCCGGTCGGGTCGGCGCTTGCGAGTGCCGTACAGGCCGGCCTGGACGAGGTCGAGGGCGTCGGCCGGCCGGTCGAGGTGGTTGGCCTGGCGGGCGAGGCAGTTGAGGAGGTGGCCGGCGATGCCGGCGCCTGCGGGGCCTGCGGCCTTGGCGGCCCGGAGGCCGAGCAGCATGTAGTGCTGGGCCTCGGCGTGCCGGCCGACGTCGTGGGTCATCCATCCGGCGACGCTGGCGAGGTCGGCGACGGCGACGAACAGCTCGCTGCCGACCTTGTCGCTGGTCCGGCCGTGCTTGACCATCTCGGTGATGTCGTGGAGCTGGCCGACGACGGCGCGGCGGGAGAGGCCGCCGCCGTGCGCGTTGTCGAGTCGGCGGAACGCCTCGGTGGTGTCGCGGATGCGCTGGACGTCGGACAGACCGAGGCGGCCGGGGCGGGTGGGGGCGGGGAGTTCGATCGTGTCGGGCAGGTGAAGCCAGGGCTGCACGGCGGCGTGCAGGTCGGCGCCGGCCAGAAGTCGGGCGGCGGTGGGGGTGGTGTCGTCGGTCATGGCATCGCTCCGGGTGGTGTCGAGGATCGCCGCGACGACCGCCGCGCCCGACCAGGCGGAGGTGGCGCCGGCTGTGGGGCGGCCGGTCATGCCGATGTCGGCGGGCGCGAGGCGCAGCGGTGGGGTGCACAGCCGTCCCAGTGCCTCGGCGAGGTAGGCGGGCAGGGGTTCGCGGGGTTCCTGGCCGGCGATCCATCGGGGGACGCGGGAGCGGTCGGGCTGGATGTCGCGTCTGCCGTGCTCGGCTGCCACCTTGGCGATCTCCTTGACCAGTCGGCCGTGGCTCGCCCCGCTGCGGGTGACCCAGTAGGCCAGGGTCGTGTTCAGGCGTCGTCCGGGTTGCACCGGGTGCTCCCCCTCTGCTCGGTGGCGCCGTGCCGTGCAGGTCAGGCTCATCAGCGTACGCGGCAGCGCCCCAACATCGCCCGGTTGAACGGGTGTTCGCAGCAAAACGCAGCAGCACGCACCGCTCGGTGTCTCGCGCATCCGCACGCAGGTGCACCGGGTACGCACCTGTTCGCGCAGCGGGGTGGTGCGGTGTCGTGGTGGTCGTCCGGCGAGTGCCGGAGTGACCTGACCCGGAGGAGACCCGATGGACCTGATCACCGACTTCGAGCCCGAGATCAGCGAGCACGAGGCCGACGCGCTGACCAACGGCCGCCAGCGCAGCAACGACAGCGACAAGGACAACTACTTCGAGTAGCAGAACCGCCGGGCCCCCGCGGGGCCCCGGGCGAATGGGCGAGGTCGGGGGTCCGGTGCGGCGTGCTGCCGTACCGGGCCCCCGGTGACGTGCAGGGCTGTCGGCGGGATGGAGGCGTGATGGACGGGGACGGGCGTGGACGGTTCGGGGCCGGTGTCGCGGTGCGCGGGGTGGGCGACGGGCGCGGTCGGCTGACGGTGGCCGGGGACTGCGGCGCCGACACGGCGCAGTTGCGGGCTGGGCTGGGCGCGGCGGCGGAGGGGCGCTGGTCGGATCTCACGAGGTGGCCGGGCTCCTACTGGGTGCTCGCCGAACAGGCGGGCGGGGACCGGTTCGTGTGCGGGGACCTGGCCGGGGTGCGCGGGATCTGGCACGGACGGGACCGGCGGGAGGGGGTGGTGTGGTCGAGCGACCCCGGCGCCCTGGCCGCCCGGGTGGGCGCGTCGGTGGACCTGGAGGTGCTGGCCGCGCACCTGGCGGTCGGTGAGCACCACTGGCCGAGCCGCAGCCAGTGGGCCGGGGTTCGGCGGGTGCCACCTGGGTGGGGCCTGCTCCTCACCGGCGGAACGGCGCGCCTGGTCGATGTCCGCGGCATCGAACCCGCCGCCGACCCGGTCGCCGGGGCCTCCCGGCTCGGCGAGGCCCTGACCACGGCGGTCCAGCGAAGGGTGAGGGCGGCGGGCGGGTCGGTCGGCGCGGATCTGTCCGGCGGGCTGGACTCGGCGGCGGCCGTGCTGCTCGCCGCGCAGGTGGGCCCGGTGCGGGCGGTCACCTACACCGACGCCTGGACCAGCGCCGAGGACACTTTTTACGCGGTCCGGGTGGCCCAGCACGCCGGGATCGAGCACACGATCGCGCGCGGCGGGCCGGGTGAGTTGCCGTTCGGCCTCGACGGGGCGCCGCCCACCGTCGAACCCGCACCTGCGGTGATCAACCTGGCGCTGGACCGCTGCTACCTGGAGCCGGTGGCGGGTCTGCCACTGCACTTGACCGGGCACGGCGGCGATGTGGTGCTGGACTCCTCGGCGGCGTGTTGGGTCGGGCAGGTCCAGCGCGGTGCCGTACGCGAGGCGCGAAGGGCGGCGGTGGACTTCGCCCGGCTGCGGAATCTTGGGCCGGGCCCGTACTGGCGTTCGCTCAGGCGGGCCGCCGGGACGACGCCGGAGCGGGCGGCGGCCGAGGTCACGGCCCGGCTGCGGGCCGGCACCCCCGCGTCGAGGGGCATCGGGTGGGCGTGGTGCCGGCCGGGCCCCGGCGCCGGGTGGCTCACCGAGCAGGGACGGCACGCGGTCGCCGATCTGCTGGACGGCGCGTGGTTCGATCCGCTGTACGGCACCTTCGCGGACGAGGTGGACCAGTGGGCGGCGCTACGCGCAGCCGGGGACGACGCCCGCGCCTGCGCCCCGCTGTACGAGGCAATCGGCATCCGCCCGGTGCACCCGTTCCTCGACAACGAGGTGGTCCGCGCCGCGTTCGCGATCGAGCCCTCCGCCCGCCGCGGCACCTACACCTACAAGCCGGTGCTCGCCGCGGCGGTGGACCTGCCGGACTGGCTGATCGGGCGCCGCTCCAAGGGGTCGTTCACGGCGCAGCGCATCCAGGGCCTGGCCCGTCACCGCCGCGCCCTGGAGGAGCTGGTGGCCGGCAGCGCGCTGGTCACCGAAGGGCTGGTGGACGCCGCCCGGGTGCGGGCGGCGCTCGCCGACGCCGCGACCGGCCGCAGCGCCGAGCCGATCGCGGACCTGCACCACCTCGTGGTGACCTGCCGGTGGCTGCGCGGCCCGGTGGCCGCCCCCGAGCGGGCGGTGGCGGGATGCTGACCGTCCCGGCGTACGTGCGCCACGCCGGCGTTGACGGGCGGACCGCGATCCTCGACCTGCGGGCCGGGCGCTGGGTGATGCTCGACCCCGCCGCCTCGCTGATCTGGCAGGCCCTCGTGCTGCGGGGCGGTACCGACGGGCTGGCCGAGGAGATCGCTGCGCCGCGCGGCGCCGACCCGGCCGCCCTCGCACCCGCCATCGACCGCACCGTCGCCGCTCTTCTCGCCCGCGGCCTGCTCGCCGACACGACCAGGCCACCAGCCCGCCGCCGGCCGTGGTGGCGCCGCACCGGAGGTGCCCGATGACCGTGATGGCCCCGCCCGCCCGGCCCCGCGTCCCCCTCCGGTCCCGGCCCGCCGCCCTGCTCGCCCTGGCCGGCTCGCTGCTGCTGCACCGCCTCCCGCTCCGGCACCGCGTGGCGGTGCTGCGCCCGCTGGGACGGGCCCGCTACGCGGCCCCGGACCGGCTCGGCGCGCGGTACGAGGCCGTCCTCGCGGTGGTGCCGCGCTGGTGGCCGGGCCGGATCGCGTGCACGGAGATCGCCGTGGCGACCGTGCTGGCGTGCGCGCTGGCTGGCCGCCGGGCGGACCTGGTCTACGGCGCCCGCGTCCTGCCGGACGCGGCGCACGCCTGGGTGGAGGTGCCCGGGGCGGCGGTCGGGCGGGACGTCGGGGACGCGTGCGACCGCCCGTGGACGCCCGTCGCACGCTTCCCCGAACGGGTGAATCCCGTATAGCAGAGTTGACGCCCTGGCGGGCTGAACTCGACTTTTCCCGATCAGTGTTGGGGAATCCGGTTGCCCGGGAGGCGGGCGCGGGCGCCTGATGGTCGGGTGACCGCCCTGCCTCTCCCACCGGCCGCCGCCGGACAGATCCCGCACATGGTGCTGGAGGCCGACCGCCACGACGACGCGACGCTCACCGTCGGCACTGTCACCGTCCTGCGCCGCCTTCCGGCGGCGCTGCACCGGGCCCTCGCCCTCGGATGGCGCACCGACCGCCCGGCCGTCGTCCTGCTCCTCGCCGCGCAGGCGGTGACGGCCGCTCTGACCGTCACCGCCCTGGCGAGCACCACCCGCCTGCTGAACGCGATGTTCACCGCCGCCGACCTCGGCAGGGCGTTGGCCGCGCACACCGGGCCGCTGGCGCTGCTCGGCGCGGCCGTCGCCGGCCGCTACCTTGCCGAGGCCGCCGCCCAGGGCGCCGCCGCACGACTTGCCCCGAAGGTCGTGCGCGAGGCCGACCTGCTGGTGATCGCCTCCGCCACCCGCGCCGAGGCCATCGCCTACGAGGACCCCGCGTTCTCCACCGCCTACGAGGCCGCCGCCGACGGCACCGACCGCACCCGCGACCTCATCGAGGACGCCCAGCGGATCACCTCCGCCGCCGCCCGCCTGGCCGCCGCCGCCTTCTTCCTCGCCTACCTGTACCCCGCACTGCTGCCGCTCCTGCTCGCCGCCGCCCTGCCCGCCGGCTGGGGCGCCGTGCGGGCAGCCCGCATCCGCCACGCCGCCCACCACCGCACCCTCGCCGACTCCCGGCTGCGCCGCGTCCTGCGCGGCTACACCACCGAACGCGCCACCGCCGACGAGATCCGCACCGGCGGCATGGCGGGCTTCCTCACCGAGCAGTACCGCACGGTCTCCGCCCGTCTGGAGGCCGAACAGCTCACCGGGGCCCGCCGCGCCATGATCGCCACCGGCACCGGCGACGCCCTCACCGCGGCGGTCACCCTCGGCATCTGGCTGGTGCTGCTGTGGCTGGCCACCACCGGCCGCACGAACCCGGGCGCCGCCGGCGCCGCCGCCCTCGCCCTGCGCACCGCATCCGCCGCCACCGCCGCCACCCTCGCCGCCGGGGCCGGGCTGTTCCGTACCTGCTTGTCCCTGGACGACTGGACCAGCTTCCTGGGGATCGCCGACCGGTGGGCGAACCAGCGCGGGACCACCCCGATCACGGGCGCACCGGCCGTCATCACCGCCACCGGCCTCACCTTCACCTACCCCGGCACCGAGCGCCCTGCCCTGGACGGCATCACCCTGACCCTGCGCCGGGGCGAGGTGGTCGCGCTGATCGGGGAGAACGGCTCCGGGAAGAGCACGCTGGCGAAGCTCCTCACCGGCCTGTACCTGCCGACGGCCGGCGCCGTCGCCTGGGACAGTCAGGACCTCGCCGACACCGACCCCGTCAGCGTGTTCGAGCGGGTCGCCGTCGTCCCGCAGGACTACACCCGTTGGCCGCTCGCCGCCCGCGAGAACATCACCCTCGGCCTCCCCGCACCGGACGCGAAGGTGCTGGCAGCCGCCGAGGCCGCCGGCGCGGACGAGGTCCTGGCCCGGCTCCCCCACGGCCTGGACACCTCACTCGCCCGATCCTGGTGGGGCGGGCACGACCTCTCTGGCGGCCAGTGGCAACGCATCGCCGTCGCCCGCGGCTTCCTGCGCGACGCCCCCGTCCTGGTCCTGGACGAACCGACCTCCGCGATGGACGCCCGAGCCGAACACCACGTCCTCACCCGCCTCCGTGCCCTGGCCGCCGGCCGCACCACCCTGTTCGTCACCCACCGCTTGGTCAGTGCCCGGCTTGCCGACCGCATCATCGTCCTCCAGCACGGCCGCGTCGCACAGGACGGAACCTGGGATGAACTCTCCACTGTCCCGGGCCTGTTCCACGACTTGCTGAAGCTCCAGGACGACCGCTGATCGGAAGGAATCCGCTCGTCGGTCAGCGGCCGTCGTCCTCGGCGGGCGTACCTCCCGGCCACGGCTCGAAGCGGCGTGTGCAGCGGGGATGGGAGATCGGCCACTCGGCGGCGTCCTCGACGGTACGGAGGGTCCGGACCGCTTTGTCGGGGTCGGGATGGCTGGTCCATCCGCAGTCGTAGCCGTCGAAGACTTCGACCTGGTTGATGCCGTGTTCGCGGGCGGCAGCGAGAGTTCCGGTGTTGGTGGCGACTGCGGCACGGGTGTGGAGTGCGGCTTCGGCCCAGGCCAGGACGGGCATGCGGGTGCCGTTGCGGTAGACGACGCGGTCGAGGCGGTAGGTCGCGGCGAGGCGGTCGGCGAGCGCACGGGCTGCGGCCGGGGTGCCGGCGGGGTCGGCAGTGAGGAGCGGCAGGTCGTGGCGGGCCGCTGCGCGGGCGGCGCGGTAGAACGCCCCGGAAGCGCGGACGGTCTCCTGGGCGCGCCGCAGGAGGTCGCTGTAGGTGTCGGCGGTGAGGGCCCGCAGGGCGTCCTGGTGGATGGGTGTCCACTCGAAGGTGCGGCCGATGCCGGCGGTGGCGGCGCGGGCGGCTTCCTCGTAGAGCCGGGCGACCTCCCGGTGCGCGAAGTCGCCGATCACCGCTTCCACCGCGTGGTGAAAGGTGCGGATCGCGTCGGCGAACGCGGCGAGGGCGGACGCGAGGCGGGCGGTGCGGCGGCCCGCTGCAAGGGCGGTGAGCACGGCCGCTTGCGCGGCGGCGAGGGGCTGCCAGGCCGCGCCGAGGTCGTCGGCGGCCCGCTCGGCGTCGGCTTCGGGTGTGTCGGTCATCGGGTGCGGCGGGCCGGGGTCAGGACGCTCACGTCGAACTGGGGGGCGGTGTCGCCGCCGGGTGCGGTCTCGTCGGGCCCCAGCGTGTCGTGGAGGCCTGCGAGTTGGCGTTCCAGGCCGCCAAGGTTGGCGCTGCGGTCCATGGTGACGACCCCGTCGACGACGAGGCGCAGGGGGTCGGCGAGCAGCGCGGCGCGGCGTTCGGCGAGGACTTCGAGGGCGACGGCGCGGGCGGTGCCCAGGCGGGTGTGCCGGGCGGTGAGGTCGTCGGTGCTGGTGGTGGGGCCTAGCTGGGCGAGCAGCCAGGCGAGGACGGTGGGGTCCACGGGCGGTTCCGATCGTCGTGCGCGGCAGGACCGGCACCCTTGGGAGAGGTTGGGTGCCGGTCCTGCCGCGGTGGGGGTCAGTCGGTTCGGGTCTTGCGGGTCCGGGCGGCCTTGGCCGCCGGCTGCTCCTCGGTACTGGCGCTGGCGTCGTCGGCGTCTGCCTGGCCGGTCGGCAGGGTGGCGCCTGCGGAACCGGCCGGGCCGTCGCCGTCGCCCGGACCGTCGTCGGCCGGGTCGTCGTCGGGGTGCCAGGCGCCGGGGTGGGTGATCAGCTCGGCGAGTTCCCGGGCGGGGATCTCGTCGGGCAGCAGCACGAGACGGTCCCCGGTGGCGGGGTCCTCCAGGTGGACGGCGAAGGCGAGTCGGCGTGCCATCACAGGACCTTGGCCACGATGTGGCAGTCCGGGGTGTGAAGGACCGGCATGGCGACGGCGGCGCCCTTGGTCCAGATCTGCACCGGGTCGTCCTGGACACCGCGGGTGAGGACGATGCCGGGGGCGTCCTCCTTGAGGATCTCGGGGTTGGTGCCGCGCGCGAGGACCAGGGCTTCGGCGGTGACGCCGTAGAGGGTCTGGCCCCACTTGGCGCGGTCCGGCGGCAGCATGATCCACCGGTCCTCGGGGAGGACCTTGGTGGCGGTGCCGTCGACGTTGACCTGCGCCTTGTACAGGGTCACCGGCGGCAGGCCGTAGTCGTTGCGGACCGCGTTGACCTCGGCGACGGTGAGGGTGCGGGTCGGGGTGTTGGAGGGGTTGACGCTCCGGTAGTAGGCGGCCCGGTAGGCGTTGTTCCGGGCGAGGTGGGAGAACGCCTTCTTGCTGGTGACGACGAGCTCGGGTTCGGGTGCGCCGAGGTCGTCCAGGTACTGGAGCCAGCCGAGTTCGTCGGCAAGCGGGTCCGACGTCGGGTCACTCCACGGCTTCGGCGCGATGGGCATGTTGCCGGCCGGGACGCCGAAGTCCACCTCGATGCTCAGGCCGTTCTCGGTCGCGGCGTCGAGGGTGAAGCGGCCGTCCACCAGCACGTCGCCGGCGGCGAGTTCGAGGCGGGAGCGGATCGCTTCGATGTGCCGCTCGGCGTCGTCGAACAGCAGCTCCAGCAGCCGGTCCTGGTCGGCGCCGTGCGACTGCTCCAGCAGGATCTGCTGCTGCTCACCGACGATCAACTTCTGGCCCAGCGCGGGCAGCAGCCCTTCGCGGGTGGTCTCCCACGCGGTCCGCTCGGCGAACGCCACGGAGGCGTCGTACGCGCGGTACTTCGCGGTGTTGACCCGGCGCCCGTTGCTCTTGATCCGCCACTTCACCTCGGGGACGACGAGGGTCGGGAAGACGGTGCTGGTGAGGAGGAAGTCCGCCGGGGTGGGGATGGCGCGGGCGAAGGTGGTCAGGTCGGCCGCCGAGACGCCCTTGATGAGGTCCTGGAGGGACACGTCAGGCCCCCCAGCGGATCAGGGCGCCGGTGGGCGAAGCGGTGATCTTGGTGACGTCGATCCCGCCCGGGATCTTGGAGGCGCGGGCGGAGCCGTGCCACAGCAGCGCGCACGGGATCTTCGGCTGGCCGGGCGAGAACACGCACTCGTCGAAGACCAGGCCCGCGAGGACCTGGCGGCCGTCGGCGGCGGCCGGGTCGTACGGCCCGTACAGGCCGGACGCGGTGATCTTGCCGAGGGGGACGCCGGACAGGACGCGGCTGTACGGCTGCGCGGGGTCGGCGGACGCGACGTAGTGGGTGCCGGCGACGAGCTTCGAGGCGTCGATGGTGACGGTCTCGGTCTGGTCGGTGCCGTGGAGGCTGGCGAGCCACGGTCGGCCGTGGGCGTAGTTCGCCGTGGTGGTGATCGGCTGGACGGTCAAGGGGTGTGATCGCCTTCAGGAGCTGGCGGTCACGCACTCACCTGCTGGTGGTGCCGTCCACGAAGGCGTGTTGGGGCGTGGTCCCCTGGTCCCGGTTCACTGCCGGGTCAGACGGTTCGGGGTGTGCGGTCAGGTGGTGAGGTAGCCGCGCCGCTTGGCCATCTCGGTGCCGACCGAGCTGGTGACGGGGGCCTGGCCCCGCAGCGGCGGGCCGCCGGCGGGGGAACCGCTCGGCGCGGGCGGGGTGGCGGGCGGGGCGGCCGGGCCGAACAGCTCCGGTCGGCGGTCGGCGAGGGCCTTCGCCGCGTCGGCCACAGCCTGCTGGTCGGCGTCGTCGGGTACGTCGAGGAGACGGACCGCGTCGTCCAGGTTGGCACCGGCCGCGCCGAGGCGGGTCAGCGCGGAGTGCCGGATGGCCTGGTTGAGACGCTGGAGGGCTTGCTGCTCACGCTGGACGGCGGCCTGCTCGCGCTGGGCGGCGGCCTGCTCCCGGCGTTCGACTTCGGTGAGGGCGGCCTGCTCGGCGGTTCGCTGCGCCTCGATCCAGGTGGAGAGGGCCGCCGCGTCCTGGAAGCCGAGGTCGGTGACGAGCTTGCGGACGCCGGCGCGGGAGCCCTGGTCTTTCTCGCGGGCGAGGAGCCGCGCAAGGGTGTCCTGGGTGATGAGGGTGCTGCCGGGGTCGGTGGCGGCCGGGTTCTGCGGTGCGGCCGGGTCTCCGGCGGGCGGGGCGGCCTGGGGCAGGGGGGCAGTCATCGGATTCCTCCGCAACAGCGCCCCCGCGCCAGTGATCAGTGTAGCTACTCCCTCGTCCGGTCGGCGGGCGTGATTGCGGTCGTGTGGTCTCTGGCCTGTATGGGTTCCCCCGGGGGAACCCATAGTGTGGCTGCCCATGGGTTCCCCCGGGGGAACCCATGGGTTACGCGACGGGAACCCACTGGTTCCCCCTGGGTAACCCCTTTCTTTCCTTTGTTCCTGCTTACTTCCTACCTTTCCCCCCAACCCCCCACGGCTGTCGCCGCAGGGGGCCAGGAGAGCCCGGGCACAGCGAAGGGGTCCGGGCATCCCAGCCCCCGCAGGGGCCCAAAGGGCCCTCTACGGGCTGCTCGGGCCCTCCGGAGTGATCTTCTGCCTATCGGCCTTCCGGAGCGGCGCAGGGGGGATCACAGGGCCTCCGACGGGCAGCCCGAGGAAGGCCCGGACTGCGGCGATGTCGTCGGTGGCATCGGCGAGGCGGGCAGCGGCGTCGAACGCCCTGGACTGGATACGCTGCACCTCCTGCGGGATGTCCGCGATCGGGTACCCGGCGTCGGCGAGCATCCGCACGCACGTCTCCAGGGAGAACAGCCCGGCCTGGTAGCCCTTCGCGGCCTGCTCCAGGGCCTCCGCCTTGTCGGTGGGTACGTGCGGGCCCCAGACGAGCTGACCGGCGGGCAGTTCCCCGCTCGGCCAGCCGACCTGCCCGGCCTGGAAGAGGCGGCCGACCATGCGCAGCAGGATCTCGTACTTGTGGGCGCGGGCGAGCCGCATCTCCCCCACCAGGGCATCCAGCGGCCCGAGGGCGAGGGCGAGCGCGTACCCGGACGGCACCTCGGACGGCTGGACGGTACCGAGCCCGGACGCGGTCAGCCGGCTGTTGCCCGCGAGCCGGTCGAGGAGGTGGTCGGTGCGTTCGCGCAGCTCCCGCAGCTGAGGGGAGGTGTCCAGGGTGGACATCGAGCCGCCCTCGTTCAGGGACCACACCGTGCCGGCCTCGACCCGCAGTGGCACCGCCGCGCCGGTCGTGCGGTCCTTCGGGAGCCGCACTCCGGACAGGGCGACGATCGGCGTGCCGGTCGTGCCGGACGCGGCCGAGGAGTCCGTGTCGGTTGCGGCGACCTCGTCGAGGATCTGCATCACCCGGGAGATCACCGGCTGTCCCCAGTGCTCGCCCACGTCCGGGATGGTGTTGGTGAGGTGCACGACTGGGAGGAAGTCGATCTGCAGGTCCAGTCCCTGGAGGACCTGCCCGTCCCGCCGGACCCGGTAGGTCGCCTTGTCGGCGGGCAGCGTGTACACGGTGTGCCCGGCCCTGAGGTCTTCGAGCAGCCACTCGGCGTCGGTGAGGTAGCAGGTGACGCCGGCCGGGCGGTCCGGTGCCCACGGGTAGGTTCGGGTGACCTGGCCCGTCGCCGGGTCTGCCCGGTCCCCGGGCAGCAGGACCCGTTCCCCGTCCGGCCCGGTCGCCCACTCCCGGTAGGCGCTGCCCTTCTCCGGGATCACCGGCACGGTCGCCCCGCTGATCGGACCCAGCTCGTAGGTGATGCGGCGCAACCTGGCCTTCTGCCCGGTGGCGGGGTCCTCCGGCAGCTCCCACGCGAAGTGCACCCGGGCGGGGAACTGCGCCGAGTCGACTTCGTCCTCGGTCCACTCGGGGTAGAAGAAACCGGGGTCCATCGTCCGCAGGACCGGCCTCCCGGCCTGGGCGTCCCAGGCGAGGGTGAATAGGCCGTCGCCGTAGCGCACCGCGGACCGCTCGGCCTGCTGCATCCGCATCGGCAGCAGCTCGCGGCGGGCCCACGCCCGGAGCCGGTCCTGGACGTCCCGGGCGAGGGCGGCTTCCGGGGTCGGCTCCCCGCCGTCGCCCTCGGCCCCGGGCACGACGATGCTCTGCGACGCGCCGAGGAGGTAGTTCAGCGCCGCCGCGTTGAGCTTCGCCGGGTCGCCCAGCTCCCGCCGGTCCACCCCGGATTCGTCGCCGGCCGCGTAGGCGAGCTGCCCGGCCTGATTCTGGTCGTAGGCGGCGAGGATCTTGTACGCCTGGAGGCGCCGCAGGTCCTCCGGCGGCACCCAGCCCGCGGCGAGGTCCCCGAACGGGCCGATGCCCCGCCGGGGCGCGGTGGCCATGATCGGCTTGTAGTTCAGCCATGACCAGCCGTCGATAATCAACTCGCGCAGGCCCACGATGCTGCCCTCCCAGGCAACCAGGCCCCACGCCAGTGGCCACCCTACGGGGTGGGCAACCGGAAGCCGCCGGGGAAGTTACAGGCCCAGACGACGCAGGGTCTCCTCGTGGAGCAGGCCGTTGGAGGCGACGGCGTCGGCGCCACCCGGGCCGGGGACGCCGTCCAGGCCGGTGAAGCGGCCGCCAGCCTCCTCGACGATGATGCAGTTCGCCGCCATATCCCACAGCGACAGCTCCGGCTCGGCGGCGATGTCGACCGCGCCCTCGGCGACCATCATGTAGGACCAGAAGTCGCCGTAGGCGCGGGTGCGCCAGCAGGCCCGGGTGAGGTCGAGGAACGGGTCGAGGCGGCCGCGCTCCTCCCAGCCGGACAGCGAGGAGTAGGAGAAGGAGGCGTCCTCCATCCGGGAGACGCCGGAGACCTGGATCCGGGAGGCCTTGGCGAGGCTGCGGCCGGCGTAGGCGCCGAGGTCCTTGGCGGCCCACCAGCGGCGGTTCAGCGCGGGGGCGGAGACGATGCCGACGACGGGGCGCTCCACGCCGTCCGGGCCGTCCTCCAGCAGGGCGATCAGGGTGGCCCAGACCGGGACGCCGCGGATGTAGTTCTTGGTGCCGTCGATCGGGTCGATCACCCAGCGGCGCGGACCCGAGCCCTGCAGGCCGAACTCCTCGCCGAGCACGGCGTCGCGCGGGCGGGCCCGCTGCAGGACGCTGCGCACCAGCTCCTCGGCGGCCTTGTCGGCGTCGCTGACGGGGGTCAGGTCGGGCTTGGTCTCGATCTTGAGGTCGAGCGCCTTGAAACGCTCCAGGGTGACCGAGTCCGCCGAGTCGGCGAGGACGTGGGCGAGTCGGAGGTCGTCGTGGTAGTCGGCCATGGTCGAAACCCTAGCCGCTAGCCGTCGCCGCAATCGGCAGCAGCCCACCAGGTAGGAGCCGCAACCGGGGGTCCTCCACGACGCGGCGCCACTGATCAGACCGCGATGCGGCAACCCTCGTCGAAGCCCTGCCGGTCGACCATCACCTTCTGGGCGGGGGTTATCTTCGCCCACTCGGCGTCGCACAGGGCCGTGTCGCCCTGCCGTCCGCCGGACTGGACGATGGCGAGCTGGGCGTAGCGGCCGACGACCTTGGAGGCGTCGCGGTTGCGCTCGGGGTCGCCGAGCCACTTCGCCGCCCACTCCGGGCTGCCCTCGGTTGGCGAGGCCGACGGGGCCACTGCCTGTCCCGCCCCAGGCGCCGGGGCGGTGCTGCTCGAAGTGCAGGCGGACAGGCCCGAGACGGTCGTGATCAGTGCTGCTGCGGCAACAAGCCGCGCCCCCGTGTTCATGAGGGCAGACGGTAGCAGGGTCCACGAACAGTTCCGGCCGCAGGTCAGGGGCTATGCCGCTCCGCCGTCGGCCACCGGGGCCGCCCTCTCCGCGATCTGCGCCCACAGGCCGGCCGGGTAAAGGTCGACCTGCAGTGCGAGTTCCAAGCGGACGATGGTGGCCGTGTCGGCGAGCACTTCGCCGGCCAGCACCCGGTTGACGGTGCCGTGGGAGACGCCCGCCCTGCGGGCGACCTCCCGCGCCGACCACTTCAGGGCCTTCATCCGGCCCTGAAGCTTCAGCACGAGGGCGCGCCCAATCACGGCTTCCGGTGGTGCATCCGGCACGAGTTCGGCGTCCGGCCACTTCCCGGCCGTGAAATCGGCCGGTGGCAGTTGATTGCGCGGCACCCCTCGTCCTCCCGGTACTGCTGGCGGCGCTGACCACCCCATCCTGCCCGGTTCCGAGGATCTTCCTTGCATTGCCACAGGTGGACCATTTATGGTCCACCTGTGGCGCGCCGCGTCACCCGTGCGGAACGCCCCGCCGACGAGCCCGAGCTGTGTTACGGCCAGCGGGCTTCACCGGTGTTGTCGGCGGGCGTCCGCGGCGGTCACCCGCTGGAGGAGGAGAGCGTGGCACCCGCCTTCTTCGCCGGCATCGACTGGTCCGAGAACCTGAACGACCTCGTCGTGGTGGACCGGTCCGGGGAGGCCGTCGCCAGCCTCCGCTTCGAGGCGACACCGGGCGGCATCCGCAGCGTCCTCGCGGTTCTGGCCGGGCTCCGGACCAGCCACACGTTCTCCCGCCGGTCGGTGCCGGTCGCAATCGAGGCCAGCCGCGGCCTGCTTGTCACCGCGCTGCGCCGCCACGGCCAGACCGTGATCCCGATCCACCCTTCCACCGTCGCCCGCTACCGGGGCCGCCTCAACCCCGGCAACCGGAAGAAGTCCGACGCCGGGGACGCCACGCTCCTCGCCAACATCCTGCGCACCGACGGCCACGCCCACCGCGCGCTGCACACCAACTCCGAGGACGCCGACGCGGTCGGCGCCCTGACCCGCGCCCAGCTCCGAGCCTCCCGGACCCGCCAGTACCACTACCTCCAACTGCGTTCACAGCTGCGGGCGGTGCACCCAGCCGCCGTGACCGCCTGGGCGCACCTGGGCGGCCGACTCATCCGCCCCGAGGCGCGGGAGTTGATCGCCCTCGCCCCGACCAGCGGCCAAGCCGCCCGTCTCACCCGCAGGCAGATCCGCGCCGCACTCGAACGCTCCGGCCGGACCCGGCTCCTCGACTCCGAGACGGACCGCCTGTTCGCCCTGTTCCGCGAGCCGGTCCTGCACAACCCCCCGGCCGTGGAAGAAGCTCTCGGCCAAGAAGTCCTCACCACTCTGCGGTTCCTCGGCGAGGCATCCCTGAGCGTTGACGAACTCACCGCCGCAGCCGGCGAGTTGTTCAGCCAGCACCCACAGAGCCACATCTACCTGTCCTTCCCCGGTGTCGGACTGCTCACCGGCGCCCGCCTGCTCGGCGAACTCGGAGACGACCCAGCACGGTTCGCCACCGCGAAGGGCCTCGCCGCCTACGCCGGGGCCAGGCCGTTCACCTGGGCGAGCGGCACGTCCCACACCGTCCTGCACCGCAGGGTCGCGGCGAACAAGCGCCTGGCCGGCTACGGGCACCGCTGGGCATTCGCCTCGCTGACGAAGTCCCCGCAGTGCCGGGCCCACTACGACAAGCGGCGGGCCGCCGGCGACCGGCACAACGCCGCACTGCGCCGCCTGTTCGGCAAGCTCCTCGCCTCACTCCACCACTGCCTCCTCCACGACGAACTGTTCGCCCCCGAGGCAGCGTGGCCACGACCCCCCGGCCCTGCCTGACGCCTCGGGCGGGTGGACGGGCGGCCGGGCCGGAGCAACGCCTGACAATCCACCCCGGGCCGCGAGCCCCGACGCGGGAACGGTGCCGCCCGGCCGCCTCTCCGCCCACCCGAAGCCAGCGCCCCGAGCCGGGGCAAGCCCACTTCACGAACCTGCGGAAGGACCAGCACTGATGCGCGGCATCCTCGACGAGAGGTACCTCAACACTCTCTGCGACCACCTACGCAGCACGCCACCCGCTGGCGGCGACTGGGTGACGCGCGCCCGCGCCTGGGCGTCCCCGCCCGGCAGCGGGCACCCGGGAGCAGCCCTCAAGGTCGCCGCCAACCGGCAGGCCCTCTACGAGGTCGCCGGTGACGCCAGGCTGCCGCTCCCTCTGGGCTACGGTCCGGCGTCCCGCTACCAGGCCATCGCGCAGGACAACGCGCTCGCGGTCACCCTCGCAGTGTTCGCGGTGATGGCCGCCACCGCGCCCGACGGGCAGGCCCACACTGCGGAAGGCCCCAGCATAGGCACGGTGCTCGGCGGTCTGCCCCGCCGCGGGAACGCCCAGGCGATCACCGCGAGGGCGACGATGCGGGCGATCGAGACGGTCAGCCGGCAGGCGATGTCCCGGCTCGTCCACGACGCCGCACGGGCCCGGGGCTCGGTGGTCGACCTGCGGACCGTTGCCGCACTCGGGTTCTTCGTCGCCGGAAGCAACCGGCCGCAACAGCTCGCGACGAACCCCACGGGGCACTGGCCGGACGCCCTTCACGGGCAGCTCTTGTGGACACCGGTGCACAAGGTCAGCGGGGACTTCGCCACCGCGATGGCCGAGTAGGCGCCTGGCCGCCTTTCCGGATCGGCGAATCCGGTTCAGGACACGAAGACCATCGGGGCGAAGGGGTTCGACCAGCCCTCCACGCGGACGGTGTACCCGAAGCCGACCAGGGCACTCACGACGGCGGCGGTCAGGGCGTGCGCGGCATGCTGAATCACGGCAAGCTCGTCGTCCTCGTAGGGGTCGACGGCGGCAGTCCCCACGCGCTTCTGCTCGGGCCGGTCCCAGCAAAGCAGCAGGTGCTTGTCGCCGAGATCGGCGCCCATCCCGCCGGGGTGTGTGTCGCGGCCGTCCCCGCTCTTCGAGTCCAGGTACATCGGGATGCCGATCTTGGCGAGGTCGGCCTTCACCCGCACGGTGAGGTCGGCGAGCGGGTGCCCGTCCAGGGCGTGCCGGTCGGCAGGCAGGAGCGTCATGGCCCGACCGTAGCGAGCCTGAGACCTGTGCACGGGGCGTTGACCGAAGTTGTTCGAGACCGCCCGTCCAAGATCGAATCCGGTCTCAGCCCTCCGGTGCGGGTGGCCGCCGATCCACCATCGGAAGTCACCCGCACCGCACCTCAACGCCTGCCGCGAAGTCGGCCGTCGTCCAGGCCCTGCGACAGAGCATCGAGCCCGGCGCCGGCGAGTTCCGTCAGGCCATGGACCGCGGCGTCCATCCGGTCCGGGGAGTCCATCCCCGGAACCCACGTCGCCATCTGGCCCTCCAGCTCCGGATAGTGACCGACGTGGTGGACACGGCCCTGCTCATATAGCTGTGCCACCGGCTCGGCCCTCAACCTCTTGCCGACCTTCGCGTTGACCTCCACGATCATCGGCATCAGCTGGCCTCGGGCCTCACCGTCTCGGGCGAGCTGGTCCCACGCCTGCGCGAGGACCTGCTTGGCCATGTTCCCGCCGTAGTTCGCCTCCACCACGATGGCGTCCGCCCGCAGGCTGAGCGCCAGCCGGCACGCGGTGAGGCCCCAGTCGTTCGCCCCGAGCGTGCCGGACTCGTCCGCGACGACGTACAGCTGCTCCTGGTAGTCGCAGGCGAGCCCGATGATGCCGGTCTCGTCGTTGACGGCGGAGTCCCCGCCGGACGGGTCGACCGCGACGACGACCCGGGCCATCTCCGCGCCGGCGAACTCCACCGGCGTCACCCGGGCCCGATCGATCCAGGCCCGCTGCCACACCCCGCCCTCGACCGGCCGGGGCTTCTGCATGAACAGGCTCCACCACACCCGCTCGCCGACCGCACGCCTGATCCCCGCGAGCGCCTTGTGCCCGTACCGGGCAGGCCACAGCGGCTGGCCGACCTTCCGGCCGAGCGCGTCGTCCGGGCTGTCCGCGATGGCAGGCAGGTCGATGATCGTCCAGTCGTCGGCGGTCTCGCCCGCGAGGATCCGCCCAGCGAGATCGTCTTCGTGCCACCTCGTCTGGATGACGATGACCGACCCGCCGGGCTCCACCCGCGTCAACAGGACGGCCTGCCACCACTCCCACAACCGCCGCCGCATCGTTGGAGATTGAGCTTCCGCGTCGTCCTTGATCGGGTCATCGACGATGGCGAGGTTCGCGCCCTTGCCGGTGAGGCCGCCGCCAACACCGGCCGCGAACAGGCCGCCCTCCCGGCCCGCGATGTCGAACCGGTTCGCCGCCTTCGACCCGGGGTGGAGCCGAATGCCCAACTGCTCGCCCCACTCGGTGATCGCATCCCTGATCCACCGGCCGTGGTCGTCCGCCAAGTCGGACGAATACGAGGCGATCATCACCCGGTGGTCAGGCTGCTGGAGGAGGTACCACAGCGGCGCCCACCGGGCCGCGCGGCGGGACTTGCCGTGCCGGGGCGGCATCGTCAGCAGCAGCCGCACCGACTCCCCCGCAGCGATCCGCCTGAAGGCATCGTCAACGAGGTCCAGGTGGGCGGCCTGCATCTCCCGGCCCTCGGTGAGCACCGCGGCGAGCGACCCAGGCGAGTGCCGCAGCGCCATCTCCCGCTCGACCTTGGCCAGGCGGGTGCGCAGCGCCGGGGACGCCTGGGCGGCGATCGCCCTGCGCCGCTCCGCAGGCAGCCGCCGGTACTGCTCGACCAGGCCGTCGGTCGCGCTCACTCGCCGTACCGGACCACGGCCGGGTCGGTCAGAGCAATCAGCGCCGCCAGCTCGTGACCGGTGGCGTCCGCTGCCAGCTCGATCGGGCCGCCGTCCTGCCCGGTGACCTCCGTCTTCGCCGGCTGGTCGAGGCCCAGCAGCCGCGCCCGCCGCTCCATGATCCTCAGCGCCCGGTCGATCGCCGGAAGGTCCCCGTCCTTCACCGCCTTGCGGTAGGCGACGAGGAACATCCGGTCCAGGCGGGCGTCCTCCACCGCCCGCAACTCCTCCACCGCGGCCTGCGACCCGGCGATCCGGTGTTCGAGAGCCTGCGTCACGTCCCGGTTGACGGAGCGGATCAGCGTCTCGTCGTCCGGGGCGGGGCGGCCCTTGGTGTACAGCTCGTGGCCGTACCCGAGCGGGTACGCGATCCGGTCGGAGTTGACGGTGGGGTCGGCGGCGAGCTTCCGGCCGACGGTCAGCGGGTCGGCGCCGGCGAGGCGCAGTTCTACGGCGTCGGCCCGCCGCCGTGCGATGGCGGCGCGCTGGGCCCGGTTGGGGCGGGGCATGGGCGCAGGTCCTTCGGGTGCGCCCCCGCGCCACCCCCATGATCCCCCATGGGGCGTACGTCCACGATCAAGGGCAACGGAAGTCTCCGGCCCGGCAACTCACTCGCGGAATCGCTCGGGGCGGCCGTACCGTACGGAAGTCCGCCCTGCGCGCGCCGGCCGGACGAAGGGAGGACGGGAAGGGTGGACGAGCGGCAGTTCGCAAGCATGGCAGGCCAGTTCATGCGTTCGAGCCTCGATTCGTGGCGACGCCCGCAGGGCCAGGCATTCGCCGTCCTCCACGCGGGAATCGGGTGCGAGCACCTCCTCAAGGCCCTGCTCTGCCGCTACGACCCGCTGCTCATCTCCGACAAGGCCGACTGGTCCCACCGCTTCCACGCGCTCGGCTTCGGCGATGCACCCGGAGTGAAGCCTCTCAGCGAGGCGAAGACCATCGGCATGGTCGAGGCGTTCAAGGTCGCGTCGACCACCATGCGGGGCCGAATGCCCATCGACGAGAAGGCGTTCCGGCCGGTTGCTGACGCCCGGAACAGCGTCGCCCACTACGCCTACCACGACGAGCAGACCGCCAGAACGGTCCTGGAGAGCGGCCTTCGGGTCGTAGAGGCCGTGCGCGCCGAACTCGGCCTTGACCCGGCCGCTTTCTGGGGTGAGTTCCGAACCGTGTTCACCGACCTGGACAAGGTGGCGGCGAGCCCGGGCCAGCCGGCGTGGGCCAACCGGCCGTCGCTGGAAGTCGCCGCCGAGGAGCAGGCGCTCGTCGAACGCGCCGCCGCCCGGCTGGTGCTCAGCGCCGCTGTCTCAGCGGCCGTCGAACTCGCGCCCGGGGGGTTCACGGATCGCGCCGACAACCACGAGCACGACACCGCTCTCACCGCCCTGGTGACGGGCCTCCGTGTCGCCGGCTCGCGGGCGCGCCAGTCCGCGACCGATCTGCTCACGGAGTACGGCGTGCTGCCGTTCCCGGCCCGGCCGGACTCCACCCACGCTTCCCCGGGTATCAACCAGCGGGCGAAGACCGCCATGGCGGTCAAGGTACTCATCTCGTCGAGCGTCATCGCCGGGCTGGTCGACATTTCGCGCACCGAACATCCTGACCTGCCGATTCTCAAGATCGTCGACACGATCGACCGCTCAGGTTGGCTGCGTGGCCGCCAAGGTCCTGACGACGGCTACCTCGGGTGGAGAAGATGTCCGGCGTGCGGATACAGCGGCACGGCGGGAGGGAACCTCACCGCCGTGCCCTGCGAGTGCTACGACACGGACTGCGAGCACCCGGGCCACCAACTCGATGTTGGTGTCGCCGAGTCGTTCTCCTGCCTGTTCTGCGGGCTTGCTCTCACGGACGGCGAGGAGGTCGCCCTCGCCGGAGTCGCCCACCGGGACGCCTGACCAGACCAACCCAACGGCACCCAGGAGGAGCGGCCCGGCCGGTGGGTGCGCGGGCCGCCCGCCCCTGGGCGGGTCGGTGCTCCGCCCGGCCGGACCGCCGACCGGGTGTGAGGAGCCTGTGGTGAGTGCCTTGGGGAAGCAGGCACTCGGCCCGCTCAACGAAGGTGCCTCGCCCGGGGCACGGTGGGTTGCTCTGTCGGGGGGACGTGGGTGCGATCGGCCTCGGTGTCGAGCGGCTGGTTCGCCTTTCCTTCGCGACTGGGCCGGTGCTACCTCGGCCGATGACTCCGGGTAGCCTTGGCGCGGTGCCCGCCGGTACCGCGAGACGCACAATCTTGAGGGCCATCACCGGCGGGCACCGTCGTGTCCGGCCCGGGTTCTCGGGCGGCGGTCACCGCAGATGGCCGACGCGGCGCCCCAAGGACAGGCCGAGGCGGCAGCGGGCGGGTGCGGCGGGCGTATCGGTCGCTTCGACCGGCCGCCCAACTGCTCCGCCCACCGCCGCACCGCCGACTACGCGGCGGGTTCGTACTCCACGGTCGTGGTCGGGCACTGCTGGGCGATGCCGGCGAGCGCGCCGGCCTCGGCCGGATCGGCGGCCAGGCTCCAGCGGAGCTTCGTGGAGACCCACTCGGCGGCGTAGCGGCAGTGGACAGCGGCGAGCGGCGGGAGCCATTCGAACGGGTCCTTGTCCGCTTTCGACCTGTTCGACTTCGCGGTGACCGCGACGAGCGTCAGCGGGCTGCCCTGGTCGTTGGCGTAGGCCTCACGGCGCCCGGCATTCCAGGCATATCCACCGACTGGCAGGGAGCGTCATTCCGAACGTGCCATATTCCTCGTGCCGGGGCGCGCGGCGGTAGCCGCCACGCTCGCCTACGGATCGAGCCCCTCAAGCCAGTCGGCCACGGCCAGGGACTGCTGTAGATCTGGTCCGAAGAGGTCGGGGTTGGCCTGGGCGAGGGTGCGGTAGCGGTCGACGGCTTCCTCGACGGCGGCCAGGCCTTCCGCCCGCCGGCCCACCTCACCCAGCCGGACGGAGAGGTTGTTGAGGGCGCTGGCGAGGTCGGGCAGGTAGGCGTCGGGGTTGGCCTGGGCGAGGGTGCGGCGGATGGCGACGGCTTCCTCGACGGCGGCCAGGCCCTCCGCCCGCCGGCCCACCTCACCCAGCCGGTTGGAGAGGTTGTTGAGGGCGCTGGCGAGGCCGGGCAGGTAGGCGTCGGGGTTGGCCTCGGCGAGGGTGCGGCGGATGGCGACGGCTTCCTCGACGGCGGTCAGCCCTTCCGCCCGCCGGCCCACCTCACCCAGGTCGACGGAGAGGTTGTTGAGGGCGCTGGCGAGGTCGGGCAGGTAGGCGTCGGGGTTGGCCTCGGCGAGGGTGCGGCGGATGGCGACGGCTTCCTCGACGGCGGCCAGGCCCCCCGCCCGCCGGCCCACCTCACCCAGGTCGACGGAGAGGTTGTTGAGGGACATGGCGAGGTCGGGCAGGTAGGCGTCCGGGTTGGCCTCGGCCAGGGTGCGGTAGCGGTCGACGGCTTCCTCGACGGCGGCCAGCCCTTCCGCCCGCCGGCCCACCTCACCCAGCCGGACGGAGAGGTTGTTGAGGGCGCTGGCGAGGTCGGGCAGGTAGGCGTCGGGGTTGGCCTCGGCGAGGGTGCGGCGGATGGCGACGGCTTCCTCGA